>NZ_JNGH01000009.1 GCF_001188485.1 Trabulsiella odontotermitis | reverse complement strand
GTAGGACACTGCCAGGCATTAATTACGTGAAGAGGCCATCCGGAAGGATGGCCTTTTTGCGTTTTTGTCCGTCAGAAAAAGGGCAACAGCCCTTACCGTTGTGGTTCCAACCATTTCAGAATAAACACAACGATCTCATTAATATTATTCAAATCCAGAACCGGAACCTGGAGCGATAGCGGGACATCGCTGGCCACGGCAATCACATGCTCATCCAGCATTAATTCTTCCGCATCGTGGCCGCAACCTTCCCTGAAAAGCGCAATTTTAGCCACTGGCTCATGCTTGAACCCCTCGACGAGCACCAGATCCAGCGTTGAAGCCTCCATTCTGCTGACAAGATAAGCAAGATCCAGCTCTGGCTCGTCCGGCGTTTCAGTCATCAGCGCCCAGCGTTGCGAACTGGCCACGATCGTTTGTGTGGCACCGGCTTTACGCAATTCATAACTGTCTTTGCCTGGCTTATCGACATCCATATCGTGATGAGTATGTTTTATCAGCCCGGGGCGTATACCAGCTGCACATAGCGCAGGAATGAGCTTTCTAAGCAGCGTGGTTTTCCCCGTTCCGCTCCAGGCCGCAATCGCAAGTAATGGGATCATGTACTCTCCTGCCAGCGGGCGAGATCTTCTGGTGTGTTCACATTCGCAAACGTCGCTTTGAACTGGCTAAAATCCACGCTGTGCCCGCCGGTTTCGCGCATAAAGACCATCACCCTACGATCGCCTCGCGTCAGATAGGCTTCTAAAGCTGGAATAACACGGCGGTGCATTAACGCGATAGTCGGATGATCGCGCTCGCCATCATGAACCCACACCACAGGCGCATCGCGGCGCTTATCCTGTAAATCCACGAACAATGTCTGCGGGATATAAGGGGTATCGCAAGGGCAAAACAGGAACCATTCACTGTCGTGGCATTGCTGCATCACCGAGAGCATTCCGGCTAACGGTCCGGGATAATTCGCCAGGCTGTCCCGGATTACTGGCAATCCAGTTTCCTGATAGGTTTCCAGATTACGGTTAGCGCTAATAACCACTGAGGCCACCTGCGGTGCCAGCGTGTCCGCAACATGCTTCCAGAGCGGTTTGCCGTTCAGCAGCAGCAAACCTTTATCCTGGCCGCCCATGCGCGACGCTTTTCCGCCTGCCAGCACCACCCCGGTCACCGGTCCTGATGTATTCACTAATATCGCCTCTTTTATTGTGGGATTGACCCTGTTACCGTGTCTTTCTCAAGAGTAAGGAGCACGACCATGAAATGTAAACGTCTGAACGAAGTTATTGAACTCCTCCAGCCAGCCTGGCAAAAAGAGCCCGAGCTGAATCTGATGCAATTTTTGCAGAAACTGGCGAAGGAGTCAGGTTATGACGGTGAACTGGCTGATTTATCCGATGACATTCTGATCTATCACCTGAAAATGCGCGACTCCAGCAAAGATGCCGTAATCCCCGGAATTCAAAAAGATTACGAAGAAGATTTCAAGACGGCGCTGCTACGCGCCCGCGGGGTTATTAAAGAGTAAAACCTTGTAAGCAGAGCCACCGAAATTGCTATGAAATGATATCCTGAATTATTCGTATCGTTTTCGGAATCAGGATGAACGACAAGGCTTTCACATTCCAGACACTCCACCCGGATACCATCATGGATGCGCTGTTTGAACAGGGGATTCGGGTGGATTCCGGTCTCACGCCGTTAAACAGTTATGAGAACCGTGTCTATCAATTTCAGGATGAAGATCGTCACCGCTACGTGGTGAAGTTTTATCGTCCTGAGCGCTGGTCCGCAGAACAAATTCTTGAAGAACACCAGTTCGCGCTGGAACTGCAGCAGGATGAAATACCCGTTGCCGCACCGCTTCTCTTTAATAATCAGAGCCTGCTGACGCATCAGGGTTTTTATTACGCTGTATTTCCCAGCCTCGGCGGGCGTCAGTTTGAATCGGATAATCTCGACCAGATGGAATGGGTGGGGCGTTATCTTGCGCGGATACATCAGACTGGCAGTAAAAAACGCTTCACGGCTCGCCCGGATATAGGCCTGAAGGAATATCTGATTGAGCCTCGGCAGATTTTCGAAACGGTGACCCTTATTCCCCGTAGTTTAAAAGCCGCTTTTCTCGCCGCAACGGATTCGCTCATTGATGCCGTCATGGCGCAGTGGCATGGTCGGTTTACTACCCTGCGTTTACATGGCGATTGCCATGCGGGAAATATTCTCTGGCGCGACGGTCCGTTATTTGTTGATCTTGACGATGCCCGCAACGGTCCGGCAATCCAGGATTTATGGATGCTACTGAACGGCGACAGAGCTGAACAGCGCATGCAGCTGGAAATGATTATTGAAGCGTATGAAGAATTTAACGCCTTCAATACTGATGAAATTGCCCTCATCGAACCTTTACGTGCCATGCGTATGGTCTACTATCTGGCATGGTTGATCAGGCGCTGGGACGATCCTGCCTTCCCCAGAAACTTTCCGTGGTTAACAGGAGAAGATTACTGGCGAAAGCAGACCGCAACTTTTCTTGAGCAGGTGAAGGTTCTGCAGGAACCCCCGCTTCAATTAACGCCAATGTATTAATTTGATATTTCAGGAGAGAGTGACATCATGAAAAAAATTTGGCTGGCGCTGGCTGGTATGATTCTGGCATTTAGCGCATCCGCAGCGCAGATCACCGACGGTAAGCAATACATTACCCTCGATAAGCCGGTTGCAGGAGAGCCTCAGGTGCTGGAGTTCTTCTCTTTCTACTGCCCGCACTGCTACCAGTTTGAGGAAGTGCTGCACGTTTCTGATACCGTGAAGAAAAAGCTGCCGGAAGGCACCAAAATGACTAAATATCACGTCGAATTCCTCGGACCGCTGGGTAAAGATCTGACCCAGGCATGGGCGGTGGCGCTGGCGCTGGGCGTTGAAGATAAAATCACGGCGCCGATGTTTGAAGCTGTCCAGAAAACCCAGACCGTACAAAGCGTCGCGGATATTCGTAAAGTCTTCGTTGATGCAGGCGTGAAAGGTGAAGAATATGACGCGGCATGGAACAGCTTTGTGGTGAAATCTCTGGTGGCTCAGCAGGAAAAAGCAGCGGCCGATCTCCAGTTGCAGGGTGTACCCGCGATGTTCGTTAACGGCAAATATCAGCTGAATCCGCAGGGCATGGATACCAGCAGCATGGATATTTTCGTTCAGCAGTATGCCGACGCAGTGAAACAACTGGTCGAGAAGAAATAAAAAAAGCGCCGGTCATTGACCGGCGTTTTTGTATGTCGATTTAATCGCTTCTATCTGAATATCTTTTTCATTCCACAGGGTATTCAGCCACAGCTGGAAACGGCGCTTAAAGTTTTTGTCGTTAACATAGTCACCGTGTAAATCATCCACAACCGGCTCCATAGTAATGCGCACGACAATCCGCGTTAACCGGCCGGAAATCATATCGAAGAAAGGCGTTTTATCATTTTCCGGATAGCACAGCGTGACGTTTAATAGCTTATCAAACTGCGAGCCCAGCACGTTCAGCGCCATGGCGATGCCGGCCGCTTTCGGCGGTAACAGATGCTTATACGGTGAGCGTGTCTGACGTTTTTTCTCTTCCGTAAAGCGGGAGCCTTCGACAAAATTCACAATCGTTGTAGGATGCGCGCGGAATTTCTCGCAAGAACGGCGCGTGGTTTCGACATCTTTTCCGCGACGTTCCGGGTGACGAATCAAATAGCTTCTGGAATAACGACGCATAAAGGGCATATCCAGCGCCCAGCACGCCAGTCCAATAAAAGGCACCCATGCCAGCTGTTGTTTCAGGAAGTACTTATTCATCGGAATATGTTTGCGGAACAGCACGCACAGCACCACGATATCGGCCCAGCTATGGTGGTTACAAATCAGCAGATACCAGTTTTTTTTATTCAGCCCTTCCAGCCCTTCGATATCCCATTTCAGCCACGGATTGAGATGCAATAGCATCGCCAGACCTTCACACCAGCAGTACATCATGAAATTGCAAAAGGCAGAGATTGAACGCCAGACGGCCGGAATGGGTAAAAGCAGTTTAATCATCCCGGCAAGGATGATCGGCACGGAGCACAGCACTGTGACCAGAATAGTAAGAATAACGCTAAACAGGAGCGTTACAAGAGCGAGTAATCTCGACATAGTTCATTATTTCAGATAGTTAGCCACACTACGTGCACTGAGTGCCGGCACAAGGGGCAGATTTTATCAGAAAATGCACACAAGGATGGGGCTTCGCGGGAGAGAAAAATAAATATTACTTATATCCACATGGAACAAATTGTCATCGTTTTGTTTTATAGCGGCTCGATCATATTATAATTTATTGAAATATTTGAGTTAATTTAATTTTTCGTGACGTTGTGACTATGGTTTTATTAGTCATCATAATTCTATACACAAACTTATCCACAGGGCTGTTTTGCGAGCGATCTTCTGGATCTGCAAAACTTCTCAACAAATACCGCGAAATATTCATGTTTTCTGCCTGTCTGTGGCATCCTTTAACCCTATTCTGAAAAACAGGCACGGAAATTATGGTTCAGATCCCTGAAAACCCACTCATCCTTGTTGATGGCTCTTCTTACCTCTACCGGGCGTATCATGCGTTTCCTCCGCTGACGAACAGTGCAGGCGAACCCACCGGGGCAATGTATGGTGTGCTGAACATGTTGCGCAGCCTGATCATGCAGTATCAACCTACCCATGCCGCGGTTGTTTTTGATGCGAAGGGCAAAACCTTCCGTGACGAACTGTTTGAACATTACAAATCGCATCGACCGCCAATGCCGGACGATCTGCGTGCGCAGATCGAACCACTTCATGCGATGGTAAAAGCGATGGGGTTACCGTTGATGGCGGTCTCCGGCGTTGAAGCGGATGACGTTATCGGCACCCTGGCGCGTGAAGCGGAAAAAGCGGGCCGCCCGGTGTTAATCAGCACCGGCGATAAAGACATGGCGCAGCTGGTGACGCCGGGCATTACGCTTATCAACACCATGACCAATACCATTCTCGGCCCTGAAGAGGTGGTCACGAAGTACGGCGTACCGCCGGAGCTGATTATCGATTTCCTCGCGCTGATGGGTGATTCCTCGGATAACATTCCTGGCGTGCCGGGCGTTGGCGAGAAAACCGCGCAGGCGCTGCTGCAGGGTTTAGGCGGTATGGATACGCTGTTTGCGGAGCCGGAAAAAATCGCCGGGCTGACCTTCCGCGGTGCGAAAACCATGGCGGCGAAGCTGCAACAGAATGAAGAGATGGCGCGTCTCTCTTATCAACTGGCGACCATCAAAACGGACGTTGAGCTGGAGCTGACCTGTGAACAACTGGAAGTGCAGCAGCCGATTGCCGATGAGCTGCTGAGCCTGTTCAGAAAATATGAATTCAAGCGCTGGACGGCAGACGTCGAAGCGGGCAAGTGGCTGCAGGCCAAAGGCGCAAAACCGGCGAATAAGCCGCAGGAAACGCTGGTTATCGAGGCAGAACCGGAGGCGCCGGTTTCCGCGCTGTCCGCCGAAAATTACGTCACTATTCTCGACGAAGAAACGCTCAACAGCTGGATTGAAAAGCTGAAAAAAGCGCCGCTGTTTGCTTTCGATACCGAGACCGACAGCCTGGACAATGTCAGCGCTAACATGGTCGGGCTTTCTTTTGCCATTGAACCTGGCGTTGCCGCGTATGTGCCGGTTGCCCATGATTATCTCGACGCGCCAGCGCAGATCCCACGCGAGCGGGTACTGGAATTACTAAAACCGCTGCTGGAAGATGAAAAGAGCCTGAAAGTCGGCCAGAACCTGAAGTACGACCGCGGGATCCTGCAAAACTACGGTATCGAGCTGCGCGGCATTGCGTTTGACACTATGCTGGAATCCTACACGCTGGACAGCGTTGCGGGTCGCCATGACATGGATAGCCTCTCCGATCGCTGGCTGAAACACAAAACCATCACCTTTGAAGAGATTGCCGGTAAGGGCAAAAATCAGCTCACCTTCAACCAGATCGCGCTGGAAGAAGCGGGGCGCTACGCCGCAGAAGACGCGGACGTCACTCTGCAACTGCACCTGAAAATGTGGCCAAAGCTACAACAGGACAAAGGCCCGCTGAACGTTTTCCAGCACATTGAAATGCCGCTGGTGCCGGTGCTGTCTCGCGTGGAACGCAACGGGGTTAAAATCGATCCTGTGGTGCTGCATAAGCATTCCGAAGAGATCGCCAAACGGCTGGTGGAGCTGGAGCAAAAAGCGCACGACATCGCTGGCGAACCGTTTAACCTCTCTTCCACCAAACAGCTGCAAACGATCCTGTTTGAGAAACAGGGCATTAAGCCGCTGAAGAAAACGCCTGGCGGCGCGCCGTCGACGTCGGAAGAGGTGCTGGAAGAGCTGGCGCTGGATTACCCGCTGCCAAAAGTGATTCTGGAATATCGCGGCCTGGCGAAGCTGAAATCCACCTACACCGACAAACTGCCGCTGATGATCAGCCCGAAAACCAGCCGCGTGCATACCTCCTATCATCAGGCGGTGACGGCCACCGGGCGTTTATCCTCTACCGATCCGAACCTGCAAAACATCCCGGTGCGCAATGACGAAGGGCGCCGGATCCGTCAGGCCTTTATTGCCCCGGACGATTACCTGATTGTCTCCGCCGACTATTCGCAGATTGAGCTGCGCATTATGGCGCACCTGTCGCGCGACAAAGGGCTGCTGAAGGCGTTTGCTGAGGGCAAAGACATTCACCGCGCAACAGCGGCGGAAGTGTTCGGTCTGCCGCTGGAGAGTGTGACTAACGAACAGCGTCGCAGCGCGAAAGCGATCAACTTTGGTTTGATCTACGGCATGAGCGCGTTTGGTTTGTCCCGCCAGCTGAATATCCCGCGCAAAGAGTCGCAGAAGTATATGGATCTCTACTTCGAACGTTATCCGGGCGTGCTCGAATATATGGAGCGCACTCGTGCACAGGCGAAAGAGAAAGGTTACGTTGAAACCCTGGAAGGCCGCCGCCTCTATCTGCCGGACATCAAATCCAGCAATGCGGCGCGTCGTGCCGGTGCAGAACGTGCTGCGATCAACGCCCCGATGCAGGGAACCGCGGCGGATATCATCAAACGTGCGATGATCGCGGTGGATGCCTGGTTGCAAAAAGAACAGCCGCGCGTGCGCATGATCATGCAGGTACACGATGAACTGGTGTTCGAAGTGCACAAAGATGAGCTGGAATCGGTCTCGAAGAAAATCCACGAGCTGATGGAGAACAGCACCACGCTGGATGTTCCGCTGCTGGTGGAAGTCGGTAGTGGCGAAAACTGGGATCAGGCTCACTAAATAGTCGGCCATGTGCGCGATTTTTTGTAACTTAGCAACATAACTTATCGCGTTTTGTGATGGTTATTAGAATTTGCTATGTAAACAGTGAAAAAAAACTACAAAAAGTGCTTTGTTACGCGCACAAAAAAGAGTAGAGTTACTCGCGTAGGGTACAGAGGTAAGATGTTCTATCTTTCAGACCTTTTACTTCACGTAATCGGATTTGGCTGAATATTTAGCCGCCCCAGTCACAAGTGACTGGGGCGTTTTTTATTGTGCCAAAGAAAAAGCGCGGGCAATGCCGCGCTTCGTTTTACTCTTCGGCCGCTTCAGCCGCCACTTCGGGTGGGATGTCGCTAAACCAGCTATCCAGTTTCTGCCGTAGCTTATCCACGCCCTGCTTTTTCAGGGAAGAGAACGCTTCCACCTGCACGTCGCCGTTAAAGGCAATCACTGCTTCGCGAACCAGATTGAGCTGCTTTTTCAGCGCGCCGCTGGCCAGTTTGTCAGATTTCGTCAGCAGAACCAGCACCGGAATGTTGCTGTCCACCGCCCACTCAATCATCTGCTGATCGAGATCTTTTAGCGGATGGCGGATGTCCATCAACACGACCAGACCTTTCAGGCACAGGCGTTTTTCCAGGTATTCACCCAGCGCGCGCTGCCATTTCCGCTTCATCTCTTCCGGCACCTGGGCGTAACCGTAGCCCGGCAGGTCAACCAGACGTTTGCCTTCCGCCGTTTCAAACAGGTTGATCAGCTGCGTACGGCCAGGCGTTTTTGAAGTACGCGCCAGGTTTTTCTGATTGGTCAGTGTATTCAGGGCACTGGATTTACCCGCGTTGGAGCGGCCTGCAAACGCCACTTCGATCCCGGTATCTTCCGGTAAGTGGCGAATATCTGGCGCGCTGGTAACAAANCTCCGTTAATTCATGTTATGGCGGGGATTATACCTGAACCTGGGGAAAACGCTGTTTTTCCCGTGATCAAGGTGGCGGAAACCGCCCATGCCGCTGTGAGATTATTGCCCGTGTTGCTGACAGAAATCTAAGAAAACCCTTAGGGGCTTAAAACGTAGTACCTATTTAAATCAATGGGTTAAAGGTGAGAGAAAATCCGAAAAAACGGATTTGGCTATTTTTTGACTTGTTAGTTTCCCGGAACACGGTAAAGTAGCTGTCAACGGAGAGGAAGCCGTGGGATTACAGACTCAGGACGAGGGTCAGGAGCGCCAGGAGGCGAAGACGAAAGGATTGTCAGGAAGACAAGCGTCCGGAGACGTTAGTGTAAGGAAAAGGAACAAAAACAAGGAACGTTCACGCTAAGGGAAAGACAGGGTGCGTCGTTAGCAGACACGGAATGTGAAACCCATATGGGTTGTGAGTCAAGAAAAAGGCGGCAGATTACTCTGTCGCCTTTTTTCTTTGTGCGGATTCTGCTAGATTCCGCCTCAATTCTATACTGAAGAAAACCGCTTAAGACCCACAATCATGAAAAAACCGACATCCGCACCGCGCGCGAAAGCTCCGGCTAAAAACCGTCGTAAAACGCGTGAAGAAATGAATCAGGAAGCCCGCGATCGTAAACGCGAGAAAAAACACCGCGGCCACGCCCCGGGCAGCCGTGCGAGTGGCGGGGCTGATGCGTCATCATCGAAAAATCAACAGCAGCAAAAAGATCCACGAATTGGCAGCAAAAAACCTATCGCGCTGGGCGTAACCGACGCGCCAGTGACCAAGAAGCAGCACAAACCACAGAGCGAGAAACCTATGCTTTCACCGCAGGCTGAGCTGGATATGCTGGAAACTGATGAGCGCCTGGACGCGCTGCTGGAACGTCTGGAAGAGGGCGAAACCCTGAATGCTGAAGAGCAGTCCTGGGTGGATGCCAAACTGGATCGTATTGATGAACTGATGCAGCAACTGGGTCTGTCCTACGATGACGACGAGGATGAGGACGAAGACGACGGCAAAGAAGATATGATGCGTTTGTTGAAAGGCGGAAACTAACATTTGCATCCGGTCGGTCTGACTGTCCTGCTTATAACCCTTCCGGTTATATGTTATCTGGCGTGGTTATTCGTTAAACTACGAAGGTTGTCGCAGCAGCAAAACTGGCTGCGCAATCGGCTTCTGAACCGTCATTCGGGCAGAGCGGTGCGTCGTACCCGCCAGCGACACCATCGGAAGGAGTGAGCATGTCTGAGCAGCAAATCGACTGGGATCTGGCCCTGATCCAGAAATACAACTATTCCGGGCCGCGCTATACGTCGTACCCGACCGCGCTGGAGTTTAATGAAAACTTCGGTGCGGACGACTTTTTACAGGCGGTCACGAAATACCCTGACCGCCCGCTTTCGTTGTACGTTCATATCCCGTTCTGCCACAAGCTCTGCTATTTCTGCGGCTGTAACAAGATAGTGACCCGCCAGCAGCATAAGGCCGATCAATACCTCGATGCGCTGGAGCAGGAAATCCGCCATCGCGCGCCGCTGTTTGCCGGGCGCCACGTCAGCCAGCTTCACTGGGGCGGCGGCACGCCGACTTATCTCAACAAGGCGCAAATCAGCCGCCTGATGGGGCTGTTGCGTACCCATTTCCAGTTTAATACTGACGCCGAAATTTCTATCGAAGTGGATCCGCGTGAGATTGAACTGGATGTGCTCGATCACCTTCGTGCAGAGGGCTTCAACCGCCTGAGCATGGGCGTGCAGGATTTTAATAAAGAAGTCCAGCGTCTGGTCAACCGCGAGCAGGATGAGGATTTTATCTTTGCGCTGCTGAACCATGCACGCGAGATTGGCTTCACCTCTACGAACATTGACCTGATTTATGGTTTACCGAGGCAGACGCCGGAAAGCTTTGCCTTCACGCTGAATCGCGTGGCGGAACTGAATCCCGATCGTCTGAGCGTCTTTAACTATGCGCATCTGCCGACGCTGTTCGCCGCGCAGCGTAAAATCAAAGATGCCGATCTCCCCTCTGCACAGCAAAAACTGGATATTCTGCAGGAAACCATCGCCTCGCTGACCCACGCGGGCTATCAGTTTATTGGCATGGATCACTTTGCTCGCCCGGATGATGAACTGGCGGTGGCGCAGCGCAATGGCGTTCTGCACCGTAATTTCCAGGGCTATACTACGCAGGGCGATACCGATCTGCTGGGCATGGGCGTGTCCGCCATCAGCATGATTGGCGACTGCTATGCGCAGAATCAGAAAGAGCTGAAGCACTATTACCAGCGGGTGGATGAAATCGGTCATGCACTGTGGCGTGGGATTGCGTTAACGGAAGATGACTGCATTCGTCGCGACGTGATCAAGGCGCTGATCTGTAATTTCCGGCTCGATTTTTCTGCCGTTGAGCAGCAGTGGGATCTGGATTTCGAGGATTACTTTGCGGAAGATTTGAAACTGCTTGCACCGCTGGCGAAAGACGGGCTGGTGGATGTCGATACGCATGGCATTCAGGTGACGCCAAAAGGGCGCCTGCTCATTCGCAATATCTGCATGTGCTTTGACGCGTATTTGCGTCAGAAAGCGCGCCTGCAGCAGTTCTCGCGCGTTATATAAGCTTTTGAGGCCCGGGAACGGGCCTCAAACTAGCTAAACAGCCCGACCAGTGCCGCACAGAGCACCGCGGCCACCGCCGTTTGTGGCGTATGGCTGTCGACTGCGCCGCTCGACACCAGATTGATCAATGATTCAAGCATGATTACCCCCTGCGTTGCCGCGCAAGATCATACCCAACTCATCGGAACAGTAAAGCGCAAAATAACCGCACTTTGCGCCAGGCCGCGGATCTTTACATTGTGCTGGCCAATCATTCCATTCCCAGCTCTTTGAGTTTGCGTGTCAGGGTATTGCGCCCCCAGCCTAACAGGCGGGCAGCCTCCTGTTTATGCCCCTGCGTGTGGCGCAGCGCCGTGGTTAACAGCGTGCGTTCCATTTCGGGTTGCGCTTCAGACAGCAGGTTTTGATGACCGGAACGCAGCGCCCGGTCAGCCCACTGTGCCAGCAGTGTGGCCCAGCTGTCGGTTAACGCATGCGTCGGGCTGTCCGGCACGGTGGTTTCGAACAGCTCGCCAGGCAGATCCTGAATCAGAACTTCCTGACCGGCGGCCATGACCGTCAGCCAGCGGCAGGTATTCTCTAACTGGCGAACGTTGCCTGGCCAGGCGAGACGCGTCAGCGCGGCTTCGGTTTCCGGGTGTAACTGTTTGGCTTCAACGCCCAGTTCACGTGCGGCGATCTGCAGGAAGTGGCGCGCCAGGCGCGGAATGTCTTCCCGGCGTTCGCGCAGCGGCGGCAAATGTACCCGAATAACGTTCAGACGGTGGAACAGATCTTCACGGAATTTGCCTTCCTGAACGCGCAGCTCCAGGTTCTGATGCGTGGCGGCAATAATACGAACGTCCACTTTCACCGGCGCATAACCGCCGACGCGGTAAAACTGCCCGTCGGCCAGCACACGCAGCAGGCGCGTCTGCACATCCAGCGGCATATCGCCGATTTCATCAAGGAACAGCGTGCCGCCGTCGGCCTGCTCGAAACGGCCCTGGCGCACGGTATTGGCGCCGGTAAAAGCCCCTTTCTCATGACCAAACAGCTCGGACTCAATGAGATCTTTCGGGATGGCCGCCATGTTCAACGCAATAAAAGGCGATTTGGAGCGTGGGCTATGGCGGTGCAGGGCATGAGCCACCAGCTCTTTACCGGTGCCGGACTCCCCATTAATCAGCACGCTGATAGACGAGCGCGACAGGCGACCAATAATGCGGAACACGTCCTGCATGGCAGGCGCTTCACCGATGATATCGGTGGTCGGGCCGTTGACCTGCACATTGCGCGGCTGCTGCTGTTCCTGATAGTGGCTGATGGCACGTTCAACCAGCGCAACGGCTTCATCAATATCAAACGGTTTGGGTAAGTAATCGAACGCCCCTTGCTGGTAAGCGCTCACGGCGGCATCCAGATCGGAATGGGCGGTCATTATGATGACCGGCAGCATCGGGTGGCGCTGTTTGATCTGCTTGAGTAGCGCGAGTCCGTCCATTCCCGGCATGCGGATATCCGACAAGAGCACATCCGGGGTTTTCGTCGTCAGCGCGTTAAGCACCTCATTGCCGCTTTCAAAGGAGGTACACGTCAAACCTGCACCCGTGAGCGCGCGTTCCAGCACCCAGCGGATAGAGCTATCGTCGTCAACGATCCAGGCAATCCCTCGTTGCATAAACTAACCCCTCTATTTCCGAATTGGCAGGTAAACCGAAAACTCGGTATGGCCCGGCCAACTGGTAAATTCAATTTTGCCGGAGTGTTGATCAATTAAGTTACGGGCGATAGACAATCCCAGGCCCGTTCCACCTTCGCGACCGCTAACCATCGGATAAAACAGCGTATCCTGCAGATACGAGGGAATACCGGGGCCGTTATCTTCCACATCAATGCGCGCCGCCAGCCGGTAGCGTTCACCGTGAAGGGTGAACTGGAACGCCGTGCGGGAACGCAGAATAATTTCGCCCCCGGTCGGTCCCAGCGCCTGCAGCGCATTGCGGACAATATTCAGCAATACCTGCTCAATCTGATCGGGATCGTGGGGAAATTCCGGCAGGCTCGGATCGTAATCGCGCACCAGCTGGACGTTATCCGGCAGTTCCATCGACACCAGATTTACCACCCGTTCCGCCACTTTATGAATGCTGTCCGTCACGTGCATACCGGGCTGTTGCGGCCCCAGCAGGCGATCCACCAGATTACGTAACCGGTCCGCCTGCTCGATAATGACCTGCGTATATTCCGTCAGCGACGGATCGGGCAGGGCTTTACTGAGCAACTGCGCTGCGCCGCGTAAGCCACCTAACGGATTTTTGATTTCGTGCGCCAGACCACGAACCAGATCGCGCGCGGCCACCTGCTGCGCATGCTGAAGCTGCTCCTGGCTCAGGCGACGCTGATTATCCATCGGCGACATTTCCAGCAGGATGTAGCCATCAGGCAAACGCTGAGCGGTTAAAGAGAGCACATGCGAGCGACCGTCGATCACCAGCGTGACTTCGTTATCCGTAAACCCCTGACCCGCCTGTAGACTTTCCTGCATCAGATGGATATTCAGTGAGAACCAGGTCAGCAGTTCCGGCAACGGTGTGCCAAAGAGCTTGCGTGAGCTTTGGGCCAGCAGCTGCTGCGCCGCCGGGTTGGCGTAGTGAATCGCCAGATCGTCATCCACCAGCAATATGCTGTTGATTAACGAATTAAGGATCTGCCCAGCATCGGGCAGCATGCCTGTTGCCATTCAGCAGTCCTCCAGGAGTTTGCACCATTTTAGTGCAGTATAGCGTTTAATGGATAAAAAGCGCGTGATATCAGCTCGTTGGTGGTGAAAAAAGCCCATCCGGAGATGGGCTAAAAGTTTCCACGGCAACTAAAATCCTCTGTGTCTTTCGCGTCACAACGCAAAAGACATCGGATTTTTAAGATACTTAAACGCTGTAATACAGTTCAAACTCAACCGGGTGCGGCGTCATGCGAACGCGGTCGTTTTCTTCAATACGCAGCGCGATGTAGGCATCGATAGCTTCGTCGGTGAATACGCCGCCCGCTGTCAGGAACTCACGGTCTGCATTCAGTTCGTTCAGCGCTTCTTCCAGAGAGCCAGCAACCTGTGGGATCTCTTTCGCCTCTTCCGGCGGCAGGTCATACAGGTTTTTATCCATGGCTTCGCCCGGATGGATTTTGTTCTTGATACCGTCAAGGCCGGCCATCAGCAGTGCAGCGAAGCACAGGTACGGGTTAGCCGCCGGGTCCGGGAAACGCACTTCAATACGACGCGCTTTCGGGCTGGCCACCACCGGAATACGGATGGATGCAGAACGGTTACGAGCAGAGTAGGCCAGCATAACCGGAGCTTCATAACCCGGGACCAGACGCTTATAAGAGTTGGTGGTCGGGTTAGACAGGGCGTTGATGGCTTTCGCATGTTTGATTACGCCGCCGATGTAGTACAGCGCGGTTTCAGACAGGCCAGCGTATTTGTCGCCAGAGAACAGGTTGGTGCCGTTCTTCGACAGGGACATGTGGCAGTGCATACCGGAGCCGTTATCGCCAAACATTGGTTTTGGCATAAAGGTCGCGGTTTTGCCGAAACGGTGTGCGACGTTGTGCACAACGTATTTGTAGATCTGAATTTCGTCCGCTTTTTTGGTCATGGTGTTGAAGCGGGTTGCCACTTCGTTCTGACCCGCGGTCGCCACTTCGTGGTGATGCGCTTCAACCACCAGGCCCATCTCTTCCATCACCATACACATGGTGGAACGGATGTCCTGCGCAGAATCGACTGGCGGAACCGGGAAGTAACCGCCTTTCACGGCCGGACGGTGACCTTTGTTACCACCTTCATATTTGGTGGAAGAGTTCCAGGCGCCTTCGATATCATCGATAGACACATGAGAACCGGAGATAGAGCTGCCGAAACGAACGTCGTCGAACAGGAAGAATTCCGGTTCTGGCCCGAACAGTACGGTGTCCGCGATGCCGGTAGAACGCAAGTACTCTTCAGCGCGCTTGGCAATGGAACGCGGGTCGCGATCGTAACCCTGCAGCGTGCCTGGCTCGAGGATATCGCAACGGATGATCAGCGTCGGTTCTTCGTAGAACGGGTCAATGACCGCCGTGGTGTGGTCAGGCATCAGCACCATGTCGGATTCGTTAATGCCTTTCCAGCCGCCAATCGAGGAGCCGTCAAACATTTTGCCTTCTTCGAAGAATTCAGCATTTACCTGATGAGCAGGAATGGTGACGTGCTGTTCTTTACCTTTGGTATCGGTGAAGCGCAGATCGACAAACTTCACTTCATGCTCGTTCAGCATCGTCAATACATGTTCAGCGGACATACTTAAACTCTCCCGGATTGGTCATTGTCGTCGTAGTAACGAACTACATAACACTGCGTCTAAATGGCGTTGTTGCCGTAAAATTATCAAAGCGAAATCTGTGCCAACTTTTAAATACCCCCCAAAAGGCTGTATCATGCGCACCACAGTGCAAAAGGGTTGCACCATGACAGTTGGTTTGCACCAGTATAGTGCTTCAATGTGAACATTAAGCACCATATTGGTGCAATTTACGTTTTAAAGCCCTTTTTCTACTCCGTGAAAGCGATCACAAAGCAACTCTGCAATACTTGTTTGCGGAGGATGTTTGTGATCCTGTTTAGTCCTTCGATTAATACGTGTACAATAACGCGCTATTTCTAATGCCTGAGGCAAAGTTGTGATCGAAAATCTGCGTAACATCGCCATCATTGCGCACGTTGACCATGGTAAAACGACCCTGGTTGACAAGCTGCTGCAGCAATCCGGTACGTTCGACGAACGTGCTGAGACACAAGAGCGTGTGATGGACTCCAACGATTTGGAGAAAGAGCGTGGGATTACCATCCTCGCGAAAAACACCGCAATCAAATGGAATGATTACCGTATCAACATCGTTGATACCCCCGGGCACGCCGACTTCGGAGGTGAAGTTGAGCGTGTTATGTCCATGGTTGACTCTGTGCTGCTGGTGGTTGACGCTTTTGACGGCCCGATGCCGCAAACGCGCTTCGTGACCAAAAAAGCCTTTGCCCATGGCCTGAAACCGATCGTCGTTATCAACAAAGTTGACCGTCCTGGCGCGCGTCCTGACTGGGTTGTGGATCAGGTATTCGACCTGTTCGTAAACCTCGACGCGACTGACGAGCAGCTGGATTTCCCTATCGTTTACGCGTCTGCGCTGAACGGTGTCGCCGGTCTGGATCACGAAGACATGGCGGAAGACATGACCCCGCTGTATCAGGCGATTGTTGATCACGTACCGTCACCGAACGTTGACCTTGATGGTCCGTTCCAGATGCAAATCTCCCAGCTTGATTACAACAACTATGTGGGTGTTATCGGCATTGGGCGTATTAAGCGCGGTAAAGTGAAGCCGAACCAGCAGGTCACTATCATTGATAGCGAAGGCAAAACCCGTAACGGTAAAGTCGGTAAAGTGCTGGGCCACCTGGGTCTGGAACGTATCGAAACCGACGTGGCGGAAGCAGGCGATATCATTGCGATCACCGGCCTTGGTGAACTGAACATCTCCGACACCATCTGCGACACGCAGGCGGTTGAAGCACTGCCGGCGCTGTCCGTTGATGAACCGACCGTTTCTATGTTCTTCTGCGTAAACACCTCGCCGTTCTGCGGTAAAGAAGGTAAATACGTCACGTCCCGTCAGATTCTGGACCGTCTGAACAAAGAGCTGGTGCACAACGTTGCGCTGCGTGTTGAAGAAACCGAAGACGCTGATGCGTTCCGCGTTTCCGGCCGTGGTGAACTGCACCTGTCCGTTCTGATTGAAAACATGCGTCGTGAAGGTTTCGAACTGGCGGTATCCCGTCCGAAAGTTATCTTCCGCGAAATCGATGGCCGTCGTCAGGAACCGTTCGAAAACGTCACCCTGGACGTTGAAGAGCAGCATCAGGGTTCTGTGATGCAGGCGCTCGGTGAGCGTAAAGGCGACCTGAAAAACATGAATCCGGATGGCAAAGGCCGCGTACGTCTCGACTACGTGATCCCAAGCCGTGGCCTGATCGGCTTCCGTTCTGAGTTCATGACCATGACCTCCGGTACCGGTCTGCTGTACTCCACCTTCAGCCACTACGATGATATTCGTGCGGGCGATGTGGGCCAGCGCCAGAACGGCGTACTGATCTCCAACGGTCAGGGTAAAGCGGTTGCGTTTGCGCTGTTCGGTCTGCAGGATCGCGGTAAGCTGTTCCTGGGTCACGGTGCAGAAGTGTACGAAGGCCAGATCATCGGTATTCACAGCCGTTCTAACGACCTGACTGTGAACTGCCTGACCGGTAAGAAACTGACCAACATGCGTGCGTCAGGGACTGACGAAGCCACAGTGCTGGTGCCGCCAATCAAAATGACGCTCGAGCAGGCGCTGGAGTTCATTGATGATGACGAACTGGTAGAAGTCACCCCGACCTCTATCCGTATCCGTAAACGTCATCTGACGGAAAACGATCGTCGCCGTGCTAACCGTGGCGCGAAAGAAGAGTAATTAACGACTCTCAGACATAAAAAAACCCCAGACAGTGACCTGTCTGGGGTTTTTCTTTTCGCGGTTAAGCGGTTATCAGAAGCTGTATTTCACACCCAGCATACCCTGAGTATTGCTGTAGCTCTTCTCACCAACCTGCTGAGCCACGTTACCCCACATCGTCAGACGCGGTGTAATCTGCCCTTCCACACCGATTTTCAGTTCACCGATGTTCTTCGCACCGCGCATATCGACACTCACGTCATCCATCCGTACGCTCTGATCCTGCGTGTTATGGATCCAGTTCGCTTCGATGAACGGCTGGAAGCCGCGCGCATTTTCCACACCTTCCGGCTGCTTGCTGTTCATCTGTGCTCTTACACCCAGACGCGTCAGCAAATTACCGTCGGTTTCGTCCTTGATGCGAGTACCGTTTTTCTCACGGTGATCGTCAGCCTGTACGTCCATCCACACCAGCTGTGCTTTCGGCTGGATCCAGTAGTTGAAGTTTTCACTTTCACCGACGTTGAATGTGTAACCCGCTTCAACAGAGGCGGTGAGACCGCTTGAATCATACTCTTCGGTCGGTCTGGCCTGACCCGTTACCTTGTTATTAAACCAGTTATACAGCGCCCA
>NZ_JNGH01000089.1 GCF_001188485.1 Trabulsiella odontotermitis | reverse complement strand
CTGATGCGCCGTTCGCAGCGCCGCCAGCAGCCGCTCGTCGGGATGCGTCACCGCCGGGTTCCAGCTCGGCACCACCACGATATCCATTCCGCTCAGCGCATCCAGCCCCTTATCGACGACAATCGAAAACCCCGCATTGGTTTTCATCTGCCCTGGCGTGGTGGCGCAAATGGTCACCTCGCAGAGCGGCGTCCCGTCCGGTGCGACCACCAGTTCAAAGACAGCACATGGCACGGACAGATGAAACGGAATAATGCCATCAAACACAACAATACCAATGCGGGTCATCATCACTCCCTTCAGATAACGTTACAGCGTCACCGGCAGATCCAGCACCTCTTGCGTGGTGCGAATTTCCGCGAACACATCCGCGACACCGGCTATTGCCGCGCGCTGCAGCAGCTGATGATCAATCACCCCGCCGCGCGAATCATCAATACTGCGCGTGGCGGTCGCATCCTCAGGAATGATGACGCTGAAGCCCTTTGGCACGGCATCGCGCGACGTTGTGGAGACGCACATATGGGTCATCAGACCGGTCACAATCAGTTGCTTAGTCCCTTTCGCCTTGAGTTGCTGCTCAAGATCGGTGCCGACAAAGGCGCTGGGCGTCGCTTTAGTGATTATACGATCCTCTTTCGACGGCTGGAGATCTTTATGAAACTCAGCAAAGACCGAGCCTTCGGCAAATATCGGGCCGTTTTTCGCACCGACGTGGCGCACAAACCACACCGGAATGCCCTTCTGATGGGCGAACTCTACCAGCTTTTTACTGTTGTTGAGCGCTTTCACGCCGTCCGGGATCACCATTTTGCCGCCGGGGAAATATTCATTCTGGATATCAATCACCAGCAGCCCGGTAGTGGGTGCGGAGAGCGAGGTAGTGGCGGTCGCGCCACTCATTGTGCGGATGGTGTTGGTATTCACTGGTGACAACTCCTCAGTAGTGGCCAGCGCGGGTGCAGAAAGCATCGCGGCGAAAAATAATGTATTGCATAACAGCATCTTCATCGTGGCGTTCCTTGTGTGATGGATGCGGTCATTATTCCTGTAACTAATGCGGCGCGGCAGATATCTGCATCCCCAAAAGCGATCGTTTTGGGCCAAAGATGAGGGAAAAACGGGCACGACCCGCAGGCCGTGCCGGGCTGCTACATGTTATAGCCGGGCTTCTTGATCAGCGTCTCCAGCTGCGGCGCGATTTCGCTGTCCCACACCTGTTTCCAGTCGGCTTCCTGCACCTGATTCAGCGCGATACTGACCGAACGGTCTTTGCTGTTGAGATGACGAACGATGACGTCAGTGATGTCGGCGGCCAGCGCGGTTTTCTGTTCGTCAGTCAGATCGCGGGGAAAGCATTTGATATCAATGTGTGGCATGGCAGGGCTCCTTATGATGATGTGCATTTAACACTAACACACCTTTAATCAGCGCTTTACCCGTTCGTGCCGGTAATAATGTCATTGCGCCGCAGCACGTCCTGCAGCTCAGGAAGCTGGTACACCGTGTCGGCAATGGCATAAAACTTTGGCGTGTTGGCCTTAAACCAGTCGTGGCGCGGCCCCCAGCTGCGCATGATGGCGATGTAGACATCAATCAACGTCAGCCGCTCACCGAGCGCGTACGGCGTGGCAACAAGCTGGCTTTCCAGCCAGCGGTAAAGGGTTTTGCGGTAGTTACGGCAGCTTTCGACCAGCTCGCTGGCGCCGGTTTCGGTCCAGCGTTCGGGGTAATCGGCGTAGGTAAACGTCGGGTAAACGTTAGCCACCAGCCAGATCAGCAGGCGCTGGAACTGACGACGCTGCGGCGTATCGGGCGGCGGTGCCAGCGTCGGGCATTCATCCAGGATCATCAACGCGATGGCCGCGGTTTCGGTCATCACGCTGCCATCGGTCATTTTCAGCGTCGGAACCTGACACAGCGGGTTCAGCGCTGAAAGCGCATCCTGCTGCGGACCGGGCTGGTCAAATCCTGAGACATCGACGAATTTGTACGGGATTTTAGCCAGCGTCAGCATCACTTCACTGATTGCAGAACCCCAGCCCGGTGCGCCATAAACGGTAATCATCAGCGACCTCCTCAGACAAAAAACTGAGTATAGGTTCGGATGCCCGCTTCTGCCTGCCTTGCCTTACAGCGCAATCCTTATTACATCATCAGGTTGCGTCGCCTCTTTCTGGCGTGAAGACGCCTGTTTCACCGTTACAAACAGCGTTTTGCCGTCGGCGGAGAGCGCCAGGCTGTTGGGGTGCGTCGGCGTGTCGATGGTTTTTATTACCTTATAGCTTTTTGTGTCGATCACGCTGACTTTTCCGGCCTGGCGATGGGTGACGTACGCTTCGTTCCGCGCCGGGTTAAACAGCACCGCCAGCGATTCCGGGGCGGCGATTTTTTCCAGCACGTTGCCGTTGCGGGTATCAACAACCAGTACCTCCGGCTGTTTAGAATCGGTGATGAACGCGCGGTGTCCGGCGGTGTCGAGGCTCAGATTAAGGTAGAAATGTTCTTTACCATCGTCGAGGAGTTTCTTGCGTGACAGGATCGTATTGCTGGCCGTATCGAGGGTAATCAACTCGCCATCGGCATTGGTGACGTACAGACGCTGCGCGTCGGCATCCAGCGCCAGTCCGGTGCCGAACGCGCCGGTGCCGGTAATGGTCGATTTCAGCGTCAGCGTCGTGCCGTCAATCGCCCACACTACGCTCTCTTTCCCCACACCGGCGACGTAAACGGTATTGGTTTTTTCATTCACCACCAGTTCACGCGGTTGCAGCGGTTTTACCGTTTCGCTGCGCTGGCGGTTATCGAGCACCACGCGCCCTTTCACCTCACCGCTTTTCGCGTCCACTGCCGTAACGGCGCCGTTGATGGTGTTGCCAAACCACAGCGTCCGGGTTTGTGAATTGAAGGCCGCACCGAACGGTTTCACGTCGTTATGGATTACCTGCGTCACGTCCAGGCTCTGCGGATCAAGGCGATAGATCACGCCCCCTTTATCGGTTTTGCGGCTTTGCGCGGTGGCGACCCACAGCGCGTTTTCCTGCTGGCTGTAAGCCATTTCGTAAGCCCCTTTCCCTACCGCTTTGCGCAGCATCTCTTCAGCGGCGTGCGCGCTGAAGCTACCGGCAAGCAGCAATGAACTGACGAACAGCGAACAACGCAGGCGGGGTGTGGACAGAAAACGTAAAGACATGACGACTCCCTTTGATCAACAAAATGATGTGCTGCTCCACATGGCTTCCGGCTCGCAACGTCATGGCATTGCGTTATTTTCAAATGCGAATAGTAATCATTAATGACATAAATGTAGAGAAATAATTCCGCGTGTTGCAGCGAGGGAGAATTTTTAATCCTGGAATTAACCGAATGTGCCGTTAAACTTTTCATGACATTAACAAATTCATTACCATTACCGGGTTAATACGTTTGGATTTCTCCGCACAAGTGAGTGTCATGAAAATGTGTACTGTTCGCAGGGTTGCGCTTCCGGCTCTTCTCCTTCCCCTCATNTGTTGCCCGCCACACCACAGGCAGTCTCTGAACTGGATACCCCCGCTGCGGTCAGCGTGGTGAATGGCGACGATATACGCCATGCGGCCCCGCGCGTGAATTTATCCGAATCCCTCAGCGGCGTGCCGGGATTACAGGTACAAAACCGGCAAAACTACGCACAGGATCTGCAACTCTCGATCCGCGGGTTTGGTTCGCGCTCCACCTACGGCGTGCGCGGCGTGCGGATGTACGTGGACGGCATTCCGGCGACCATGCCTGACGGCCAGGGGCAGACGTCGAATATCGATATCAACAGCATCGACCATATCGATGTGCTGCGCGGCCCCTTCTCGGCGCTGTACGGCAACTCTTCAGGCGGCGTGNGAAGCCAGCAGCTATTACGGCAGCTACGGCTCGTGGCGCTACGGGCTGAAAGCCACCGGCGCGGTGGGCGACGGCACGCAGTCCGGCGACGTCGATTACGCGGTTTCCACCAGCCGTTTTGCCACCCACGGTTATCGCGATCACAGCGGCGCGCGCAAAAATCTTGCCAACGCCAAACTGGGCGTGCGGCTGAATGAAGACAGCAAACTGACGCTGCTGTTTAACAGCGTCGACGTAAAAGCCAACGATCCCGGCGGTCTGACTTACAACGAATGGCAGTCGAACCCGCGCCAGTCGCCGCGCGGCGATCAGTACAATACGCGTAAAGACATCAAACAGACTCAGGCGGGCCTGCGCTATGAACGCCAGCTAAGCGAGCAGGATGCCCTCAGCGTGATGATGTACGCCGGGGAACGGCAGACGACACAGTACCAATCCATCCCAATGGGGCCGCAGTTGCGCCCTTCCCACGCAGGTGGCGTTATCGATCTTGAACGACATTATCAGGGTATCGACACCCGCTGGACGCATCAGGGTGAACTCGGGGTGCCGGTCACCTTCACCACCGGGCTTGATTACGAAAACATGAGTGAAAAGCGCAAAGGCTTTGAGAATTTCGTGATGGCTGATGGCTCGCCACAGTTCGGCGAAAAAGGCGCGTTACGACGCGACGAGCGCAACCTNGGATGCCGGCGTGCGCTACAGTTCGGTCTGGTTTGACTCCAACGATCATTACGTCAGGCCGGGTAATGCCGATGCCAGCGGCGAATCGAGCTATCACAAATGGCTCCCGGCGGGCTCACTGAAATACGCGGTCACCGACGCCTGGAACCTCTACGCCTCTGCCGGTCGCGGGTTTGAAACGCCGACCATTAACGAAATCTCCTACAAAACGGGTGACGGGTTAAATCTGGATCTGAAACCGTCCACCAACACCACCGTGGAAGTGGGCAGCAAAACCCGCATCGGTAACGGTCTGCTGACGGCGGCGCTGTTCCAGACCGACACCGATAACGAAATCGTGGTGGATAACAGCGACGGTGGGCGCGCCAGCTACAAAAACGCCGGGAAAACCCGCCGTCAGGGCGCGGAGTTGTCGCTGGATCAGCAGTTCGGGGAAAACTGGCGCATGACCGCTGCCTGGACCTGGCTTGACGCCACCTACCGCACCGACGTCTGCGGTGACGGAAGCTGCAACGGCAACCGCATTCCGGGCATCG
Source organism: Trabulsiella odontotermitis (assembly GCF_001188485.1). Classification (GTDB taxonomy): domain Bacteria; phylum Pseudomonadota; class Gammaproteobacteria; order Enterobacterales; family Enterobacteriaceae; genus Trabulsiella; species Trabulsiella odontotermitis_A. The sequence continues at coordinate 5,327 of NZ_JNGH01000089.1, read as the reverse complement.
CTCGCAATATGGGGTTTGCGTCACTGGGCTATGTACCTGAAGCAGGCTGGTACGCGGGCGCGGATATTCGTTATATGGGCGACATCATGGCCAATGACGACAACACCGCCAAAGCGCCGTCCTGGACGGTGGTGGGCCTCAATACCGGCTATAAATTTGATCTGGGCAAATGGAAAATGGATGTGTTCGGTCGCGTGGATAATCTGTTCGATCGTCAATATGTCGGATCGGTGATCGTTAACGAGTCAAACGGACGCTACTATGAACCCTCACCGGGACGTAATTTCGGTGTGGGATTATCACTGGCATATCAATTCGAATAACATCGCATAACACTTTCCCCGGGCAAATAATAAGACGTTGTTCCGGGGAAGTTCAATATCGATTAATAAACGTACTGGCGCTGTAAAATAAACGTATCGTGATCGATAATGGTTTCCATGGCGAGGCACGCCGTCGCCTCTTCTTTCATTTCCAGCGAGGTCAGTAAATCCTTGTAAAAAAACGTGCCGGGGAAAATATCGAATGATTGCGGATGGAGGAAATTAAAGCAGGGGCCAATTTGAACCCACAGTTGCTCAATAAGCGCGGTCAGCGTCGGCATTTCCGCGTAGCGGTAGAGACGGAAACGAAACAGATAATTGGCCTGCAGCATCTGCTCGACATCCCCTTGCTGAACGCTGTGCTGGAAATCGTCCGCCAGACGCTGCAGTTCGGCCAGCTTTTCGGACGTCATGTGCGTCAGCGCCGTTGCTGCCGCCATCCCCTCTAACCGCTTTCGGATGGCGTTGATCTCCGTATAGCGCTCCTGCGACACCACCGGCACCAGAAACGCCTGGGCAGGCGTCGCCTGAAGTGCGCCCGAGGAGACCAGCCGCAGCAGTGCTTCGCGCACGGGGGTAATACTGGTGCCTAACTGCTCGGCAATGTCTTTGGTGATTAACCGTGCGCCGGGCTTTAACGCGCCAATTATCAGCGCGCTTTTTAAATTCATTTCGACCTGAGTGGTCAGACTCATGCGCTGTGCTTTTTCAAAATCCAGCATATCTACTTCCTGTGGCTAAGACTCGTCGTTATCGTTGCAGCCGTTTAGCAGAAACTATTTTACAGGACACAGAGAATATATCCTGTATCGTTAGCCGGTGTTGGGATGTGAAATAAAAAGTCAACTGTCATTTTTTAGAGTTATTAGTTTGCTAATGAAGGCCATACCTTACTGCGCGCGTAAATCTACGCTGCAATAATTAAAGACGCTAAAAGTAAAAATTGCCATGAAAATATTTCGCGCAGCGCAGCACTGGCGAAATAATGTCTAATTGATAACTATGGTTTATGAAACCGCCTGATTTAATCTCACCACAAGATAAATACAGGGCTGTTCAGATTCGTTGACAAAACGACAGTCATTCGGCGGTCCGAGCTCGAGGCAATCCCCTGCTTGCATTTCATGGCGCGTATCGCCCTCGATAAACACCAGTTCCCCCTGCTGCAACCAGATAAGCTGGCGCGCCAGCGCATACGACGACGCCGGCATCGGAATATCACTCCCGNNTGCGCGGGCAATCAACGTCGACATGCTGAGCCCAAACGCCCCGGACAGTCGCCCGAGCATAGTGGCCGTCGGGCTGCTCTCGCCGCGTTCAATTTTATGCACCATCGCGCGGGAGACCCCGGCCCGTTCCGCCAGTTCGCTGAGTGACCAGCCGCGGGATTCGCGTTCGATTCGCAGGCGCGCGCTGATGCGCTGATTTAGATTGTCTTCGGGTGTCATCGTGGAATACATTATAGTAATAACATCGTACTACTATAGTATACATGCCATGAGGTTTGCTATGACGATTCGCTATGCCTGTAAAGAAGACTGTGCAGCGATTGCAGAAATCTACAATCACGCCGTGCTGCACACCGCCGCCATCTGGAATGATTCCACCGTCGATACCGACAACCGGATCGCCTGGTTTGAAGCGAGGCAGGTATTGGGGTATCCGGTCCTGGTGAGCGAAGAAAACGGCACGGTGACCGGGTACGCCTCTTTCGGCGACTGGCGCGCCTTTGATGGCTTTCGTCATACCGTCGAGCATTCGGTGTACGTACACCCGGCATACCAGGGCAAAGGACTTGGCCGTTTATTGCTAACGCAACTGATTGACGAAGCCAGAAACATCGGCAAACACGTGATGGTCGCCGGTATCGAATCGCAAAACCTCGCCTCTCTCCAGTTGCACGCTTCCCTCGGTTTCATCACCACCGGCGAAATGCCGCAGGTCGGCACCAAATTTGGCCGCTGGCTGGATCTTACCTTCATGCAATTGCAGTTAGACGACCGCACCGAGCCGGACGCGCTGCCATGAACCAGTCGCTGACCCTCGCCTTTCTTATCGCCGCCGGGTTTGGTCTGGTGATACAGAACACCCTGATGGTGCGCATCACCCAGAACGCGTCCACCATCCTGATCGCCATGCTGCTGAACTCGCTGGTGGGGATCGTGCTGTTTGTCAGCATCCTGTGGATTAAACACGGCGCGGGCGGGTTTCATGAGCTGGCGGCCAGCGTGAAATGGTGGACGCTGATCCCCGGCCTGCTCGGTTCGTTCTTCGTCTTCGCCAGTATCAGCGGTTATCAGTATGTCGGCGCGGCAACGACTATTGCGGTGTTAGTGGCGAGCCAGTTAATCGGCGGGCTGGTGATGGACGTGATGCGCAGTCAGGGCATTCCCTGGCGGGCGCTTGTCGGGCCGGTGTGCGGCGCGGTGATGCTGGTGGCTGGCGCCTGGCTGGTGGCCAGACGCCAGTTCTGACGTCAGAGGATCGTGCCGCCTTTGGTGAGCTGTTCGCGGCGCGCTTCCATATCTTCCTTGTGCTGGCGGCCGTGATGCGCGATGGCATTACGCAGGCGCTGCTGCTGTTCGTAACGGCCTTCGCGGCTCAGCGCCGCGTCTTCGCTCAGTTCAATCAGCAACTCATTCATATGCGTGATTACGCTCTCTTCCACCGCCGCGTCCACGCGGGCGATGACCTCCTCCAGATGCGACATAACCGCTCCTTATCGCTTAATTTAACTTCGCTTTCGAGAAATCGCTGCCCATCAGACTTACGCTAAAGCCGGAGACGTTGCTGCGGGTGGCGAAGAAGGTTTTGCCGTTCGCCAGCGCAATCCACGGCGCCTGCTGATAGTAAATATCCTGCGCCTGGCCGTACAGTTCAGCACGGGCGGCCGGGTCGCTGGTCAGCTTCGCTTTTTGCACCAGGTCATTGTACCCCTTGTCGCACCAGCGGGCAGCGTTAGAACCGGTTTTGACGCTGCCACAACCGAGCAATACGTCTGCGAAGTTATCCGGGTCGCCGTTGTCAGACATCCAGCCAAACAGCGCGGTGTCGTGTTCGCCTTTACGCATTCCGGAGAGGTATTCACCCCACTCATAGGTCACGATTTTCGCTTTAACGCCCACTTTCGCCCAGTCGTTCTGGATCATCTCTGCGATACGGCGCGAGTTCGGGTTATACGGGCGCTGAACCGGCATCGACCACAGCGTCACTTCGGCACCGTTCTCCAGACCCGCCTGCTTCAGCAGATCCTTCGCTTTTTGCGGATCGTAAGCGTAGTCCTGCAGATCTTTTTTGTAGCCGAGCATATTTGGCGGCAGCGGCGATTTCGCCACCGTACCGGAGCCCATAAACACCGCGTTGACGATGGCTTTTTTGTCCGTCGCGTAGTTCAGCGCCTGGCGCACCAGCACATTATCAAACGGTTTTTTCTCGGTATTAAATGCCAGATAGCCCACGTTCAGCGCATCCACGGAATGCAGCGCCAGATCTTTGTTTTTCTTGATGGCGTCGAACTGTACCGGTGACGGCGCAGGAATAATCTGGCATTCGTTGGTCTGCAGTTTCGCCAGACGAGTCTGGACATCCGGGGTGATGGAGAAAATCAGGTGTTTTGTCGGTACCGCGCCATCCCAGTAATTCGGGTTGGCGATGTAGCGGATCAGCGAATCCACTTTGTACTGTTGCAGCACGTACGGCCCGGTGCCGATCGGCCAGTTATCGACGTTTTCCGGCGTGCCTTTTTTCATCATCGCATCGGCGTATTCCGCAGAAAGGATAGAGGCGAAATCCATTCCCCAGTCGGCAAGAAACGCGGCATTTGGCTCACTCAACACAAACTGGACGTGATAATCGTCGATCTTCCTCACGTCCTGAATCAGTTTATCCAGCCCGACGTCAGTGAAATATTCATAGTTGCCCTGCGAGACCTTGTGGTACGGGTGATTAGGGTCTTTCTGACGCATTACCGAGAAAATAACGTCATCGGCATTAAAATCACGCGTCGGTTTAAAGAATTTGTTGCTGTTGAACTTTACGCCCTGGCGCAAGGTAAAGGTGTAGGTTTTACCGTCCGGCGAGATGGTCCACTCGGTGGCCAGCGACGGCACCGGGGTGTTTTTCACCGGATCAAAATTTATCAGGCGGTTATATTGTGTTTGCGAGCTGGCGACAAACGACGGGCCGGAGCTGGCAATCTGCGGGTTGAAGGATTCCGGTGACGCTTCAGAACAGTAGATGATGGTGTCTTTATCTGCCGCGAAGGCGCTTGCCGGGAGTAGTGCGCTCAATGCCAGCGCGAGGAGTGTGATCCCTTTAGACATGGTGGTAAACCCTGCTTTTATTATGTGGATCTTAATAACAGCACAGTCGGTAATAACTGACAAATAATCAATCGTCATCAGGTTATGCTAAGCGGGTGTTTTTCGTTGCTTTCTTCATCAGCTGTTTGAGTTAAGTAGTTTCTCAAAGGTCAAGCAAAAATTTACCGCTCAATAGCACGAGAATTCGTCGGTTTTAGCCTGTCTTTTGCCGTTTAGAACCCAGCCCACTCCAGTAGAGTAATGGAGTGAAGAAGTCTATGGGATGAGAACGTGACAAAAACACTATTACGCAGCGGCGATCTTGATGATTTCCAGGCTGTCGGCGGCGGCGGTCAGGCGGTCTTTGACTCGGCGTTGCAAATCCGTGAAACCCTGCGCCTGCGCAAACAGCTCGCGCTGGTAGACTGCCTGGCGATCCCCCAGGTTNCCCCATCGAAGGTAAAGCGGTTGCCTGGAAAGCCGCCGATGAAGGATCCCGCGAACGGGCGCTGCGTTTTCTGCACAGCACGTTTGACAGCGCATTAGCGCTGAGCCGCAAAAGCCTGCAATCCGGCAAAACCGCACAGCAACTGTTCGGTGCCCTGCTGGAAAAAGCGCTGCAGTTCCCCGGTGAAAATCACGTTTACCTGGTCGACGGCAAGCCAGTCATTACCTTCTGGGGCTTTATCAACCTCAACGAAAA
>NZ_JNGH01000088.1 GCF_001188485.1 Trabulsiella odontotermitis | reverse complement strand
GGGGCCTCTGTGGTAGCGACCATTCTCAGCAACGACGCCCTGCGCGCCATCTGGGAACAGGAACTGACGGACATGCGCCAGCGCATTCAGCGCATGCGTCTGCTGTTCGTGAATACGCTGCAGGAGAAAGGCGCCGATCGTGATTTCAGCTTTATGCTGAACAAATACCAGAATGCGCTGACCGATAACTAACCACTGAAAACCGACGCCAGAAGCGTCGGTTTTTTTGTGGCTATACTTATTTGTCAGGCAGAACACAACATACCAGGAGGACAAATGACAATGCAGGCGCTCCAGGATCATGAGCTGTTTCGGACCGGTTATTTCGTTGACGGCGTCTGGAAAAATCTCGACACCACCTTCGACGTGGTGAATCCGGCGACCGGAGAAANCTATGGCGCCCGCCAGTAAAGCCTTCCCAGGCTGGCGGGCGAAAACCGCAAAAGAGCGTTCGGAAATTCTGAATAAATGGTATCAGCTGATCATCGAGAACAAATCCTGGCTCGGCAGGCTGATGACCGCTGAACAGGGGAAACCGCTTAAAGAAGCCGAAGGGGAAGTGGATTACGCCGCCAGCTTTATCCAGTGGTTTGCCGAGCAGGCAAAGCGCGCCAATGGTGAAATCATTCCGTCTGTGAAGCCCGGCTCGCGCATTCTGGCAACGCGCGAACCCGTCGGCGTGGTCGCGGCGATCACGCCGTGGAATTTCCCTATGGCAATGCTGACGCGTAAGCTCGGCCCGGCGCTGGCTGCAGGCTGTACGGGGGTGATCAAACCAGCGAATAACACCCCGCTGAGTGCCTTCGCGCTGCTACAACTGGCGAAAAAGGCCGGTGTCCCCGATGGCGTGCTGAACGCCGTGGCGGGCAATACGCCGGAAATCAGCGACGCCATCATGGCGAGCCATGAGGTGCGCAAAATCTCCTTCACCGGTTCGACAGCGGTCGGCAAAACGCTGGTACGCAATGCCGCAGAAACCATGAAAAAAGTGTCGATGGAGCTGGGCGGCAACGCGCCGTATATCGTCTTTGAGGACGCTGACATCGACGCCGCGGTGAAAGGGGCGATCGCCAACAAATTCCGTAACGCCGGGCAGGTATGCGTGAGCGTTAACCGCTTCTATATCCACGAAAACGTGTATGACGCGTTTACCCGTCAGCTTGCCGATGCAGTGAATGCGCTGAAAGTGGGTAACGGTGTGGAAGAGGGCGTGGTGGTGGGTCCGCTGATTGAGCCATCGGCCGTCGAAAAGGTGCAGGAGCACGTCTCCGATGCGGTAGAAAAAGGTGCCCGCGTGCTGGCTGGCGGCAAACCGCATGTGCTGGGCGGTAATTTCTGGCAGCCGACGGTGCTGGGCGAATGCAGCGACAACATGAAACTGGCGCAGGAGGAGACCTTCGGCCCCGTCGCGGCCTGTTTCCGCTTCACTACCGAAGATGAAGTCATTCAGCGCGCGAATAACACACCGTTTGGTCTGGCGGCCTATTTCTACACGCAGAACCTGCAGCGTGTCTTCCGCGTCTCGCAGGCGCTGGAAAGTGGCATGATCGGCATCAACGAGTGCTCCGTGTCGACAGAGCTTGGGCCGTTCGGCGGTGTGAAGGAGTCCGGGCTGGGTCGCGAAGGCTCCGTGCTGGGGCTGGAGGAGTTTCTGGAAGTGAAAACCCTGCATCTTGGGGGATTGTAAGTCGATAAGGAAACGGGTGGCGCGTTTGTCACCCGACCGGGATGGGGCGCGGGCATGAAAATCTATACGTTTGATTTTGACGAAATCGAAAGCATGGATGATTTTTACCGGCAATTCCGCCACGTATTCGCACTGGCGCGTGAACAGGTTAATGATCTGGATTCGCTGTGGGATGTGGTGACGGGAAGCGTTTTGCCGCTGCCGCTGGAGATTGAGTTCTCCCATCTCAGCGACGTTCAGCGCCGACGGTTTGGCGCCCTGATTCTGCTGTTTGATGAAGCCGAAGAGGAGTCGGAGGGGCAGTTGCGCTTTAACGTTCAGCGATAAAAAAGCCCCCGGCGAGCGGGGGCAAGTCGTCGGACAAGACGACGAGGGTTTATTTGTACAGCTCAGCCGTAGCGTGCCAGGAGGCACCGGAACGGGCTTCAATGATGCGGTAGGCGGAAGCGCCTTGTTTTTCTGCTTTTGCGGCCAGTTCTTCACGCATATCCATCGGTGCGCTACCGATCTGAGCGACTGAAATGGTGCCCATCGGTTGCAGGCTCTTCGCCTGATCGGCGCTGACCTGATGGACAGCGGCGCTGGCGCCAAAAGAGAGCACAGAAGCTAAACCAAGGGATGCGATGATCATTGCGCGTTTCATAACTATTTACTCCATAAAAAAGGGCGTATCAGCGGCGAGAAGGGTTAAACAGCTTTTTTTATGCCTGGTTGCCGCTGATAAATATCGGGTTGGGAATCGTTAAAACTTATTTGTACAGTTCTGCAGTGGCGTGCCACTGGTCGCCATTGTGGGCTTCAATCACGCGGTAGGACGTTGCGCCTTGCTCATCGGCTTTTTTGCTCAGCATGGCGTTCATGTCCATCGGAGAAGAGGCGATAGCGCCAACGGAAACGGTACCGATAGGCTGACGATTTTGTGCCTGCTCGCTGGTGATGGAATCGGCAGCGAATGCGCCAAAAGAGAGCGCGGACAGGAGACTCAGAACAGCTACAGTGCTAGTGGTTTTCATAATCTTTACCTCGTCGAATTTTTTCGTGGGGCCCTCATTTCGTGACCCTCATCACAAAATCAAGTATACACTCGTCACGGAAAAAATTAATACCCTGCTAATTGTTTACTGCCTGATTACACGCTAAGAAAATCATTTTTTATAACACAGAGGAATTAAAAATAAGGGATGAAGGACGTTTATCTTAACGAACGATAAGAAAATCATAGAGATAACTGACTTTGACATTTTGTGCGTTAGTATTCACTAGATGAATGTGTTTCGCTGGTGAATCGCACTATTTGTTAAATTAAAAGGGGTGTTTGTTACGGTTTGGTTAATTTGGGGCAGAGTAACCCTCTGACAGACGCCAGAGGGTATTGCGGATCAGAGTTCCTGTTCGAACAGCTCCAGAATGGCTTCAAACAGCTCTTTCACGGAAAAACCGCGAGCCGGAGTGGTGAAGATGGTGTCGTCACCGGCGATGCTGCCGAGGATACCTTCTGCTTTACCCAGCGAGTCCAGCAGGCGGGCGATCAACTGTGCCGCACCTGGACTCGTGTGGATAACCACCACAGAATCGTTGTAATCGATATCCAGAACCAGATTTTTCAGCGGGCTGGAGGTGGTAGGAACACCCAGTTCGGCAGGCAGGCAGTAGACCATTTCCATTTTGGCGTTGCGCGTGCGCACGGCACCAAACTTCGTCAGCATACGGGAGACTTTGGACTGATTGATATTATCGAATCCATCCTCCTGTAATGCCTGGACGATCTCACCCTGAGAACTGAATTTTTCTTCTTTGAGTAGCGCTTTGAATGCTTTTACTAACTCTTCTTGTTTTGCCGAGCTTCGCATATGTCACCCGTATCATGGCGGAGAAAACAACATTATTATGCATTTGAATGAATTTTTATGCAAACGTTCTGCCATGGAGAAGGCTGAAATAATGTTATGAAAGGGAGGGATTTTATCAAAAAACGTTATCAAGAAACATGCCTGCGTCACGAGACGAAAATATGGAGGAAAGTAAAACAAATGTTATAAAAATGATGTTGTTTTGCTAGTCTGGCAGGGTGTATTGTAACCAACAGTCAACCGTTTCCCGGTAGTGGCGGCGAGTGATTCTTAAAAGATTGTTGAATCGGTATGTACCCCGCATTCTAAAAGCGATCTTATTGTAATTATTGACCTTGTGAATTAAGGTCGCCGCAGCGAGATACGGTAGATTAAATTAACCATAATAAGGAGTTTAGGATGAAAGTCGCAGTCCTTGGCGCAGCTGGCGGTATTGGCCAGGCGCTTGCCCTACTACTTAAGACCCAACTGCCTTCAGGCTCAGAACTCTCCCTGTATGATATCGCGCCAGTAACCCCTGGCGTGGCCGTGGATCTTAGCCATATTCCTACCGATGTAAAAATTAAAGGTTTCTCCGGTGAAGACGCAACGCCCGCACTGCATGGTGCTGACGTGGTACTGATCTCCGCAGGTGTGGCGCGTAAGCCGGGGATGGATCGTTCCGATCTGTTCAACGTCAACGCGGGCATCGTGAAAAATCTGGTACAGCAAATTGCGAAAACCTGCCCGAAAGCCTGCATTGGTATCATCACTAACCCGGTTAACACCACGGTTGCCATCGCGGCCGAAGTGCTGAAAAAAGCCGGCGTTTATGACAAGAACAAACTGTTTGGCGTGACCACGCTGGACATCATTCGTTCCAACACCTTTGTTGCCGAACTGAAAGGCAAACAGCCGACTGAGATTGAAGTGCCGGTTATCGGCGGTCACTCAGGCGTGACCATTCTGCCACTGCTGTCGCAGATCCCGGGCGTGAGCTTCTCCGATCAGGAAATTGCCGATCTGACCAAACGTATCCAGAATGCGGGTACCGAAGTGGTTGAAGCTAAAGCCGGTGGCGGCTCCGCAACCCTGTCGATGGGTCAGGCGGCAGCACGCTTCGGTCTCTCCCTGGTGCGCGCGCTGCAGGGCGAAAAAGGTGTTGTGGAATGCGCTTACGTTGAAGGCGACGGTCAGCACGCCCGTTTCTTCTCTCAGCCACTGCTGCTGGGTAAAAACGGTATCGAAGAGCGTAAACCGGTCGGCACACTGAGTGCTTTTGAGCAACAGGCGCTGGAAGGAATGCTGGAAACGCTGAAGAAAGATATCACGCTCGGCGAAGAGTTCGTGAACAAGTAAGTTTTCGCTGATGCAAAAACCGGAGCCTGAGAGCTCCGGTTTTTTTATGGCGATCAGTTAGTGGCGGGATATTCCTGCACCGTCACCGACAGCGTGATTTTCTTATCATCACGCATCACGACTACGTCGATTTCTGAACCCGGGCGAATTTCCGCCACCTGGTCCATCGTTTCCAGCGCAGAGATGGCCGGTTTGCCGTTCACCGACATGATAACGTCGTTAACCTGAATACCCGCCAGCGCCGCCGGACCGCCAGGTGCCACTTCGTTAACCACAATCCCCTGGATCTGATCGATCCCACCGCCGCCCTGCGCATGCAACGGCGCAATTTCACGACCGCCAATGCCGATGTAGCCGCGAATAACGCGCCCATCGCGGATCAGCTTGTCCATGATTTTGGTGGCGAGCTGGAAGGGGATAGCGAATCCGATGCCTTCCGGTGTTTCGCCGTCGTTGCTCTTGTCAAAAGAGAGGGTGTTGATGCCCATCAGCTCGCCCAATGAATTCACCAGCGCGCCGCCGGAGTTGCCGTGGTTGATGGAGGCGTCGGTTTGCAGGAAGTTCTGTCGCCCGGTGGGGTTCAGGCCGATACGACCGGTGGCGCTGATAATTCCCTGGGTGATGGTCTGCCCGAGGTTATACGGGTTGCCGATCGCCAGCACCACGTCACCAATGTGCGGAATGCGTTTCGGGTTGATGGGGATAATCGGCAAGCCACCAGTGGCGTTGATTTTGAGGACTGCGAGGTCGGTCAGCGTGTCGGAACCTACCAGCAGCGCTTCAAACACGCGGCCATCCTGCAGAGCAACGATAATCTGGTCAGCATCGTTAATCACATGCTTGTTGGTGATGATATAGCCACGTTCATCCATGATGACGCCGGATCCAAGGGTGCGGATCTCCAGCTGATTATTGCTGGTGCTGTTGAGCCCACGGTTATAGACGTTAACGACGGCAGGCGCGGCGCGTCGCACCGCCTGGTTGTAACTGGTGGGCGATTCATCCGCGCTGTCAAAACTGGCTGCGGTCTGGGTTCCAATCTGGCGCAATGAGGGCATGGCGGCCAATAAAATGCCACCAACAATCAAACCGATCGCGGTCGAACGTATGAGCTTTACAAGCATGATGCTGATATCACTGGTGAGTAAACAGCCGAAGCATAACACGAGTTATCCGGACATCACACGCCATGTGATGCCCGGACGGCGTCGCTTAACGCAGCAGCAGGTAAATGCTTTCGTTACCTCGCACGACGTTCAGCGCAATAACGGAGGGTTTCGCTTCCAGCACTTTGCGCATTTCGGCGATAGAGCGCACGCGTTCGCGGTTAATACTGATGATGACGTCATCTTTATGCAGACCAACCTGCGCGGCGGCGCTGCCTTTTTCGATGTTGTCGATGGCGATCCCTTTGGTGCCGTCTTTCAGCTGCCCGTCGCTGAGCGAGGCGCCCTGTAACGCCGGGGCGATGAGTTCCGCGCTGGCGGTGGAAGAGGTGCTCTTATCCAGCGTCACTTCAACGTCCAGCGGCTTGCCGTCACGCAGCAGGCCGAGCTTCACCTTCGTGCCCGGCTCAGTGGTGGCGATGCGCGAACGCAGTTCCGCGAAGCTGCTGAGCGGTTTACCGTTGAGGCTAACGATCACGTCACCGGATTTAATGCCCGCTTTCGCCGAACCGGAATTCGGCAGCACTTCACTGACGAACGCCCCGCGCTGCACGTCGAGCTTAAAAGCTTTGGCAATATCGGCGCTCATTTCGGTGCCCTTGATGCCGAGCAGACCGCGTTTGATTTCGCCGAACTGAATCAACTGTTGGGACAACGTGCGCGCCATATTGCTGGGGATGGCGAAACCGATGCCGACGCTGCCGCCCGCAGGGGCGAGGATCGCGGTGTTAATGCCGATCAGTTCGCCGTTCAGGTTGAGCAACGCGCCGCCTGAGTTGCCGCGGTTGATGGATGCGTCGGTCTGGATAAAGTTCTCCAGCCCTTCAAGATTCAGACCGCTGCGGCCCAGCGCGGAGACAATCCCCGATGTGGCGGTTTGCCCGAGACCGAACGGGTTACCGACAGCCACCACGAAATCTCCGACGCGTATCTTGTCGGAGTCGGCAATGGCGATTTGGGTCAGGTTGGCGGGATTTTGCAGTTGCAGCAGCGCAATGTCGCTCTGATCGTCGCTACCAATCAGTTTGGCGTCGAACTCGCGACCATCGTTGAGTTGTACGCTGATTTTCTGCGCCTGGCTGACAACGTGGTTGTTGGTCAACACGTAACCTTTCGCTGCATTGATGATGACGCCGGAACCGAGACCTTCAAACGGTTGTGCCTGTTCGTCCGGCCCCTGCTCGCCAAAGAATTTCTTCAGCTCTTCGGGCACTTGCTGGCTCTGTACCGCCGTACCTTCCACCTGAACACTGACCACGGCGGGCAGGACTTTTTCCAGCATCGGTGCGAGGCTGGGCAGCGCACCCTGGCCCGGAACTTCAGTAGGGAGTGACGCCGCTGCGGGCTGGATCGCAGAGAGAGATAACCCGACGCTTAACGCTAACGCACTCAACAGCAAAGTAGATTTCTTCATTGATGCTGGCTCTCGTAACCTGATGGGTAAAAAAAAGATCCCGAAACAGACCGATGTTATTGAATTTTCAATCGGCTAACAATGCGGACAATGATTAAATAATAGCTGGGGTAAGAAAGAAGGGACGGGCGCAGCGGCAGCGCCCGTAAAAAATAATGGCGATTGTGCGATCAGTCGCGTTTTACACCGCTGCGCAGCAGGCCGGACGCGCCTTCGGAATAGTCGCGTGGGATCTGAACCGGCGCCTGGTCGTTGCTGGCTTCAGATTCCGACAGACGGCTGCGGAACGGGTTGGCTTCCGCTGACATTTCCGGCAGCAGGCTGCTGGAGCTTTTCGCCATGTGCTGATACAGCTGACGGTAATCGTGCGCCATGTTATCGAGCAGTTCTGCGCTACGGGCAAAGTGGCTCACTAACTCTTCACGATACTCATCCAGCTCTGCTTTGTTCTTTTCCAGTTCGTACTGCAGGGCTTGCTGCTGGCGTAATTTGCGGTTACCAAAACGCATGGCGACAGCACCGATAATAATGCCGACAACTAAGCCAATTAGCGCATATTCCCAGGTCATGAACTTCTCCCGTTGTTTTGTGGTTCCGTAGGGTGTTGGCCGTGAGGCGATTCCTTGCACGCGCCTGATAATGCCACTATAACCGCTATTCGCCAGGAAGTGGAATCCTGGCGTATCATCGCGTAGTGTAGAACGGCCACTTTATACGTCAATCGTGAACTGCGGCATCGCGCTTTTCAAGGAATAACAATAACTCATGCAAAGCATCACCCCAACATCGCGTTACCTTCAGGCTCTCAGTGAGGGCAGTCATCAACCGGATGATGTGCAGCGAGAGGCTGTGAATCGTCTGGAAAACATCTGGCAGGAACTGACGCAGCGACCTGCTGTGCCGTCGTCTGGCGGTGGACTGATGGCCAGAGTCGGCAAGCTGTTGGGTAAACGCGAGACGGTGGAGATAACGCCGGTGCGTGGGCTTTATATGTGGGGCGGCGTTGGGCGCGGCAAAACCTGGCTGATGGATCTCTTTTACCAGAGCCTGCCGGGTACGCGAAAGCAGCGTCTGCATTTTCATCGTTTTATGCTGCGGGTGCACGAAGAGCTGACGCAACTGCAGGGCCACAGCGATCCGCTGGAGATCATCGCCGACCGGTTTAAGGCCGAAACGGACGTGCTCTGTTTCGATGAGTTTTTCGTCTCCGACATCACCGACGCCATGCTGCTGGGCGGGCTGATGAAAGCGCTGTTTGAGCGCGGCATTACGCTGGTCACTACCTCGAATATCCCGCCGGATGAGCTGTACCGCAACGGCCTCCAGCGCGCGCGTTTCCTGCCCGCCATTGACGCTATTAAGGCGCATTGCGACGTCATGAACGTCGATGCGGGTGTTGATTATCGCCTGCGAACGCTGACCCAGGCGCACCTGTGGCTTTCTCCGCTCAACGACGAGACCACGCAGCAGATGGACAAACTCTGGCTGGCGCTGGCGGGTTCGCGGCGTGAACATGCCCCGGAGCTGGAAATCAACCACCGTCCGTTGCAAACGCTGGGGGTGGAGAATCAAACGCTGGCGGTCTCCTTCACTACGTTGTGCGTCGATGCGCGCAGCCAGCATGACTACATCGCGCTGTCGCGCCTGTTCCATACCGTGTTGCTGCTGGATGTCCCGGTGATGACGCCGTTGATGGAAAGCGAAGCACGCCGTTTTATCGCGCTGGTCGATGAATTCTACGAGCGGCACGTGAAGCTGGTGGTCAGTGCGGCGGTGCCTTTATATGAGATTTACCAGGGCGAGCGGCTGAAATTCGAGTTCCAGCGCTGCCTGTCGCGTCTACAGGAAATGCAGAGCGAAGAATATCTGAAGCGCGAGCATTTAGCGGGTTAAAAACCCTGCGCGAATCACAAAAAGGGGTCGATCTTTGACCCCGACTTCTCTATAATCCTGCGACCCCACGTTACAACAAGCGTTTTTTTCCCGAAACCTTGTGTGCCGGCTAAACATATCCGAGGGGGTAGGTTTACTGGACAATGTCGTGTGAACCTCACATATTTTTAGACGTTTGTGTGTTCACCAACGTGAAACTAATTATTTGGGTAAGCTTTTAATGAAAACTTTTACAGCTAAACCAGAAACCGTAAAACGCGACTGGTATGTTGTTGACGCGACCGGTAAAACTCTGGGCCGTCTGGCTACCGAACTGGCTCGTCGCCTGCGCGGTAAGCACAAAGCGGAATACACTCCGCACGTAGATACTGGTGATTACATCATCGTTCTGAACGCAGAAAAAGTGGCTGTTACCGGCAACAAGCGCGAAGACAAAATGTACTACCACCACACCGGTCACATCGGTGGTATCAAAGAAGCGACCTTTGAAGAGATGATTGCTCGCCGTCCTGAGCGTGTGATTGAAATCGCGGTTAAAGGCATGCTGCCAAAAGGCCCGCTGGGTCGTGCTATGTACCGTAAACTGAAAGTTTACGCGGGCAACGAGCACAACCACGCGGCACAGCAACCGCAAGTTCTTGACATCTAATCGGGATTATAGGCAATGGCTGAAAATCAATACTACGGCACTGGTCGCCGCAAAAGTTCCGCAGCTCGTGTGTTCATCAAACCGGGCAACGGCAAAATCGTTATCAACCAGCGTTCTCTGGAACAGTACTTCGGTCGCGAAACTGCCCGCATGGTAGTTCGCCAGCCGCTGGAACTGGTCGACATGGTTGAGAAACTGGATCTGTACATCACCGTTAAAGGTGGTGGTATCTCTGGTCAGGCTGGTGCGATCCGTCACGGTATCACCCGCGCTCTGATGGAGTACGACGAGTCTCTGCGTTCTGAACTGCGTAAAGCTGGCTTCGTCACTCGTGACGCTCGTCAGGTTGAACGTAAGAAAGTCGGTCTGCGTAAAGCACGCCGTCGTCCGCAGTTCTCCAAACGTTAATGTTGTCCTGCATTTGCAGGAGAACAATTGGCGAAAAAACCCGCTCCGGCGGGTTTTTTTTATGGAATAAATACGCAGTATCCGCAATTGAACCCTGATTCTACTCTCTTTTTCAGCATTTCCAGAATCGCCTCACCCCAAAGCCAACAAAATCTGGTAAACTATCATCCAATTTTCTGCCCAAATGCCGGGGATTGTTCATTTTTTGTTTTCACGTTGAGCAAAGGGTGTCCTTCGTGCAAATGGGGCCTTATATCTGGCCGGCCACTGAGTGGCTGGCAGCAGTAAAAATTCTGAATATACCTGGAGGTTTTCATGGCTGTCGCTGCCAACAAACGTTCGGTAATGACGCTGTTTTCTGGTCCTACTGACATCTATAGCCATCAGGTCCGCATTGTGCTGGCCGAAAAAGGTGTCAGTTTTGAGATAGAGCACGTGGAGAAGGACAACCCACCTCAGGATCTGATTGACCTCAACCCGAACCAGAGCGTCCCGACGCTGGTGGATCGTGAGCTCACCCTGTGGGAATCCCGCATCATTATGGAATATCTGGATGAGCGTTTCCCGCATCCGCCTTTAATGCCGGTTTATCCGGTGGCGCGTGGTGAAAGCCGCCTGTATATGCATCGTATCGAAAAAGACTGGTATTCGCTGATGAACGTCATCACCACCGGTTCTGCTTCTCAGGCTGA
Source organism: Trabulsiella odontotermitis (assembly GCF_001188485.1). GTDB lineage: Bacteria > Pseudomonadota > Gammaproteobacteria > Enterobacterales > Enterobacteriaceae > Trabulsiella > Trabulsiella odontotermitis_A. Next base: position 156,406 of record NZ_JNGH01000088.1, on the reverse strand, counting down.
TGCTGCCCGTAAACAACTGCGTGAAGAGTTACAGGCGATTGCGCCGGTATTTACTCAGAAACCGTATTTCCTGAGCGACGAGTTCAGCCTGGTCGACTGCTACCTGGCGCCGCTGCTGTGGCGTTTACCGGTACTCGGCATTGAGCTGGTTGGCGCAGGCTCGAAAGAGCTGAAAGGGTACATGACACGCGTCTTCGAGCGTGACTCCTTCCTCGCTTCTTTAACTGAAGCCGAGCGTGAAATGCGCCTCGGTCGAGGCTAACTGCATGGATGTATCTCAACTGTCTCCGCGCCGCCCCTATCTGTTAAGGGCCTTCTACGAGTGGTTGCTGGATAATCAGTTAACGCCGCACCTGGTGGTGGATGTTACGCTGCCAGGCGTTCGCGTGCCGATGGAATATGCCCGTGACGGGCAAATTGTGCTGAACATCGCCCCTCGCGCTGTGGGGAACCTGGAGCTGGCCAATGACGAAGTGAGCTTCAATGCGCGCTTCGGTGGCGTACCGCGTCAGGTTTCCGTTCCGCTGGCGGCGGTACTGGCGATTTACGCACGTGAAAACGGCGCAGGCACCATGTTCGAGCCAGAAGCGGCTTATGACGAAGAGGGCGTCAGCCTGATCGATGACGACGCCACCGTGACGGGGGAAACCGAAACGATGATGTCAGTGATCGACGGTGATAAACCCGATCATGAGGATGACGACGATCCTGATGATACCCCGCCTCCTCGTGGTGGCCGCCCGGCGCTGCGCGTGGTGAAGTAAGCTTTCAACAGGCCCTTGTGGGCCTGTTTTGTTATCCGCAGCCCGTTTCGCCAGCCGTAAATTCCTGTGATAAGATGAAGAAAGCTGTCACATATCAACGCTATGGCATTTATGAACGCATTTGATCCGCAAGAAGAAAACGCTTCAGACACCATTGGTCGCAGTTTGCGTCGCCGCCCGCTGGCGCGTAAAAAACTGTCCGAAATGGTGGAAGAAGAGCTGGAGCAGATGATTCGCCGCCGTGAGTTTGCGGAGGGGGAACAGCTGCCCTCCGAACGTGAGTTGATGACCTTTTTCAACGTTGGCCGCCCCTCGGTCAGAGAAGCGCTGGCGGCGCTTAAACGCAAAGGGCTGGTGCAAATCAGCAACGGCGAACGCGCCCGCGTGTCGCGCCCGTCGGCGGATACCATCATCAGCGAACTGTCCGGCATGGCGAAGGATTTCCTCTCCCATCCCGGCGGCATCGCCCATTTTGAACAGCTGCGCCTGTTTTTCGAATCCAGCCTCGTGCGTTACGCGGCGGAACACGCCACGCCGGAGCAGGTCGACCGGCTGACGAAAGCGCTGGAGCTCAACAACCAGTCGCTGGATGACAACGTATTGTTTATCCGTTCCGACGTCGATTTCCACCGCGTACTGGCTGAGATCCCGGGCAACCCGATTTTCATGGCGATCCACGTCGCGCTGCTCGACTGGCTGATCGCCGCGCGGCCAAAAGTGCCGGATCAGGAACTCCATCAGCATAACTACGTCAGTTACCAGCAGCATGTGGCGATCGTCGACGCGATCCGCCATCGCGATCCTGACGAAGCGGATCGTGCCCTGCAAACTCACCTCAACAGCGTTTCCGCCACCTGGCACGCCTTTGGCCAGGAAAAGAAAACCCGCAAATCCTCACGATCGTAACGATCTCTGTTTAGTGAAGCCGATCGCAGATTAACGATCTGCCATTAACTGCTGCTTATTTGTTCTGGTATAACAGGTATAAAGGTATATCGATATTTGCGTTAAAACATCACTACGAGGTATTTATGAGCGTGAATTTACGTGGGGTCATGCCCGCTTTACTGACCCCCTTCAACAAAGAACAGGGACTCGATAAAGAGAGTTTGCGGCGACTGGTGCGCTTCAACATTAGTCAGGGTATTGACGGGTTATATGTCGGCGGTTCAACGGGTGAGGCGTTTGTGCAGAGCCTCGCAGAGCGCCAGGAAGTGCTTGAAATCGTAGCGGAAGAGGCAAAAGGCAAAGTGACGCTGATCGCGCACGTTGGCTGCGTCAGCACCGCGGAAACGCAGCAACTGGCCGCGGCGGCGAGCCGTTACGGCTTTGATGCGGTTTCTGCGGTCACGCCGTTTTATTACCCGTTCAATTTTGAAGAGCACTGCGATCACTACCGGGCAGTCATTGATTCCGCTGATGGGTTGCCGATGGTGGTGTACAACATTCCGGCGTTGAGTGGCGTGAAGCTGAACCTGGATCAGATCAACACCCTGGTGACGCTGCCGGGCGTGGGCGCGCTGAAGCAGACGTCAGGCGATCTCTATCAGATGGAACAGATCCGTCGCGCACACCCGGATCTGGTGCTCTACAACGGTTATGACGAAATCTTCGCCTCCGGCCTGATGGCCGGTGCTGACGGTGGGATCGGCAGCACCTACAACATCATGGTCTGGCGCTACCTTAATATCGTGAAGGCGTTGCAGGCGGGGGATATCACCACGGCTCAACAGCTGCAAAGCGAATGTAATAAGGTTATCGATCTGCTGATCAAAACCGGCGTCTTCCGCGGGCTGAAAACCGTGCTGCACTACATGGACGTGGTTTCTGTTCCGTTGTGTCGTAAGCCGTTTGCCCCGGTGGAAGAAAAGTATCTGCCGGAACTGAAGGCGTTGGCGAACCAGCTGCAGGCTGAGAAGCGCTAACGTGTTGCCGGGCGACAACACGTTAGTCCGGCCTACCCATTGTACACGCTCAGTCAGCCCGGTCTGCGAAGGGCAGCCGGGTAAAACAACGAAACAAAGAGCGTCGGGAGAGTGATATGAGTATGTCAACCCAAAGCATCCCGTGGTACCGCCATCTCAACAAAGAACAGTGGCGCGCATTTTCCGCCGCCTGGTTGGGGTATTTATTAGATGGTTTCGATTTTGTTCTGATTGCCCTGGTGCTCACCGAAATTCAGGGTGAGTTTGGTCTGACGACAGTGCAGGCGGCGAGCCTCATCTCTGCGGCCTTTATTTCCCGCTGGTTTGGCGGGCTGATGTTAGGCGCGATGGGCGACCGCTACGGCCGTCGTCTGGCGATGGTCAGTAGTATCGTCCTGTTTTCCGTCGGGACGCTGGCCTGCGGTCTGGCGCCCGGTTTTACCACCATGTTTATCGCTCGTCTGGTGATTGGCATGGGGATGGCGGGCGAGTACGGCTCCAGCGCCACCTATGTCATTGAAAGCTGGCCAAAGCATCTGCGTAACAAAGCCAGCGGCTTTTTGATTTCCGGCTTCTCGGTCGGCGCCGTGGTGGCCGCCCAGGTCTACAGTCTGGTGGTACCGGTCTGGGGCTGGCGTGCGCTGTTCTTCATTGGCATTCTGCCGATTGCCTTCGCGCTGTGGCTGCGGAAAAACATTCCGGAAGCGGAAGACTGGAAAGAAAAACACGAAGGTAAAGCGCCGGTGCGCACGATGGTGGATATTCTCTACCGCGGCGACCACCGCGTGATCAACATCATCATGACCGTTGTCGCTGCTGCGTCGCTGTGGTACTGCTTCGCGGGCGATATGCGCACGGCGGTGATGGTGGCGATCCTCGGTCTGGTCTGTGCGGCGATCTTTATTAGCTTCATGGTGCAGAGCAGCGGCAAGCGCTGGCCGACGGGTGTGATGCTGATGGTCGTCGTGCTGTTTGCCTTCCTTTACTCGTGGCCGATCCAGGCACTGCTGCCAACCTATCTGAAAACGGAACTGGCGTACGATCCTTCCACCGTGGCTCGCGTGCTGTTCTTCAGCGGCTTTGGCGCGGCGGTGGGTTGCTGCGTCGGCGGTTTCCTTGGTGACTGGCTCGGTACCCGCAAAGCCTACGTCTACAGCCTGCTGGCCTCACAGGTGCTGATTATCCCGGTGTTTGCCATCGGCGGCACCAGCGTCTGGGTGCTGGGCTTTTTACTCTTCTTCCAGCAAATGCTGGGACAGGGGATCTCGGGGATCCTGCCGAAGCTGATTGGCGGTTATTTCGATACCGATCAACGTGCCGCCGGGCTGGGCTTCACCTATAACGTCGGCGCGCTCGGGGGCGCACTGGCACCGGTGATCGGCGCGCTGATCGCGCAGAAGCTGGATCTGGGCACCGCGCTGGGATCGCTCTCCTTCGGCCTGACGTTTGTGGTGATCCTGCTGATTGGTCTGGATATGCCGTCACGCGTGCAACGCTGGGTCCGCCCGGAAGCGCTGCGCACGCATGATGCCATCGATGGCAAACCTTTCAGCGGCGCCGTGCCTTTGGGGGGCCATAAAAGCGACGTAAGGATGCGCTCATGACCACGCTGGCGATAGATATTGGCGGTACGAAGCTGGCAGCGGGGCGGATGAATGACGCCCTGCAGATTACCGAACGCCGTGAAATGNGCAGCTGGTACAGCCGCTGGTATCGGGCGCCACGCGGGTGGCGGTGGCCTCAACGGGGATCATTCACGACGGCATACTGACGTCGATTAACCCGGCGAACCTCGGCGGCCTGGCGCGGTTTCCACTGGTGGACACGCTATCACGCATCACCGCTCTGCCGTGTGTGGCACTGAACGACGCGCAGGCTGCCGCGCTGGCGGAATATCATGCGCTGCTGACGCCAGTGCCGGTGATGGTGNAGGCGGTTGCGCTGATTACGCACTCGGCGCAGACGCTGGCCCGGTTGATTGCCGATGTCAAAGCGGTCACTGACTGCGAATGCGTGGTCGTTGGCGGCAGCGTCGGGCTGGCGGAAGGGTATCTGGCGCAGGTGAAAGCGTTCCTCGCAGAAGAGCCGCAGGCGTATCAGACCGAACTGCGCGAAGCCCGTTTCCGCCACGATGCGGGGCTGCTGGGGGCAGCATTATGGGCAGAAGGAGCGTTGTCATGATCGTCGGTGNNATCCCCCAGCCTCAGGCGGCGGGGCTACCGCAGGCGATTGCCGATGCGTTGACGCAGGCGCTCGCCGCGAAGCCGGAGCACAAAGAGGCCGGGCAGCACCCGTTGCAGGGCGATACGCTGTATATGAACGTGATGCAGTTTGCCACCCAGCTACCGCAGGAGAAACGCGCTGAGCTGCACCGCGACTACCTTGATATTCAGGTGCTGCTGGAAGGCGAAGAGCGGATCCACTATGGCCTGAACGGCAGTGCGCGTGAATGCGATGTATGGAACGAAGAGGGCGATTATCAGCTGTGCGACGCCATTGAAGGGGAACAGACGTTNAAAGTGGTGATCAAGCTGCATCGCAGCGCAGCAGACATCTGAAAAAGCCCGGCGGTGCTCCCGCCGGGTTTTTTATTACACCTCAAGGAAGTTCAGGATCCCGTCAGCGGCCTTGCGGCCTTCGGCGATCGCCGTCACCACCAGGTCGGAACCGCGCACGATGTCGCCACCGGCGAAGATTTTCGGGTTGCTGGTCTGGAAGGCGTTTTCGCTGCCTTCCGGGGCGATAATACGGCCCTGGCTGTCCAGTTCCACACTGTGTTTTTCCAGCCACGACATGCTGTGCGGACGGAAACCAAACGCCATCACCACCGCATCGGCCGGAACCACATGCTCGGAGCCCGCCACGATTTCCGCACGACGGCGGCCTTTGGCATCCGGTGCGCCCATTTCAGTGCGCGCCATTTTCACGCCGCAGACTTTGCCGTTCGCATTCACCTCAACGCCCAGCGGCTGGACGTTAAACTGGAACTCCACGCCCTCTTCGCGCGCGTTTTTCACTTCGCGTTTTGAGCCAGGCATGTTTTCTTCGTCACGACGATAGGCACAGGTGACGTGCGTTGCGCCCTGACGGACGGACGTACGCACGCAGTCCATCGCGGTGTCGCCACCGCCGAGCACCACCACGTGGCGACCTTCCATGCTGACGTACGGCTCATCCGCTGTTTCACCGAAACCCATAATCTGTTTGGTGTTGGCGATGAGGAACGGCAGCGCGTCAAACACGCCGTCGGCGTCTTCGTTTTCCAGCCCGCCGCGCATCGACTGATAAGTGCCGACGCCCAGGAACACCGCGTCGTACTCTTTCAGCAGATCGTCAAGCTGCACGTCGCGACCCACTTCGATATTGAGTTTGAACTCGATACCCATACCGGTGAAGATTTCACGGCGGCGGGTCATCACCTCTTTTTCCAGCTTAAAGGCCGGAATACCGAAGGTCAGCAGACCGCCGATTTCCGGGTGACGATCAAACACCACCGCCTTCACGCCGTTGCGGGTCAGCACGTCGGCGCACGCCAGACCAGCCGGACCCGCGCCGATAATGGCGACACGTTTGTCGGTTTGCTTCACGCCGGTGAGATCCGGCCGCCAGCCCATTTCGAACGCTTTATCGTTGATGTAGCGCTCGATATTGCCGATGGTCACTGCGCCAAACTCGTCGTTCAGCGTGCAGGAACCTTCGCATAACCGATCCTGTGGGCAGACTCGGCCGCAGACTTCCGGCAACGTGTTGGTCTGGTGGGACAGCTCTGCCGCTTCAAAAATACGCCCCTCGTTCGCCAGCTTCAGCCAGTTAGGGATGTAGTTATGTACCGGGCATTTCCACTCGCAGTACGGGTTGCCGCACGACAGACAGCGGTCTGCCTGCGCTTTGGCCTGGCCTTCAGAAAACGGCTCGTAAATTTCCACAAACTCGATTTTGCGGATCTTGAGGGCTTTTTTCGGCGGGTCAACGCGCTGCAGGTCGATAAATTGATATACGTTCTGGCTCATCTGGACTCCTTACTGCGCCTGCACGCGCAGCTCAGCTGCGCTACGACTACGGTGACCCAACAGGGCTTTAACATCGCTGGATTTCGGTTTCACCAGCGCGAATTTAGCAGAGAACGCAGGCCAGTTCGCGAGGATCTCTTCGCCGCGTGAGGAGCCGGTGTGATGCACATGCTCGGTAATCAGCCCGCGCAGATGCTCTTCATGAATCGCCAGCGAATCGACCGCCAGCACTTCCACCAGCTCCGGGTTAACGCGTTTGCGGAAATCACCGCTTTCATCCAGCACGTAGGCGAAACCACCGGTCATGCCTGCGCCAAAGTTAACGCCGGTTTTGCCGAGGACGCAGACAATGCCGCCGGTCATGTATTCANNGCCCCCCCCCCCGCCATGCCTTTGCCGACATAGTCGTTGGCATCGCCGGTCAGGTAAAGTTCCACGCCGCCCGCGTTCCACACGCCAAAGCTCTGGCCCGCGGTGCCGCTGAAGTGCGCTTTAATCGGATCGGCAGACAGCCCCTGATCGCCATGCGTCCGGGCGATATACCCCGACAACGACGCGCCAATAGAGCGGTCGGTGTTGCGGATATCAAACCAGAAGGTTTTGCTCTGTTTGTCATCGACAAACGNCGGTTTCCAGCAGCTTCGCCAGATCCAGCTTCTGCTGTTTGGCAGTGTAACCGTCCAGCTCTTTCAGCAGGTCGGTGCGGCCAATCAGATCCACCAGACGCGTCACGCCCAACTGCGCCATCAGCTCGCGCACTTCCTGCGCGATAAAGCCAAAGTAGTTGGTCACTTTGAATGGCAGACCGTGGTAGTGATTCTTACGCAGCTTGTCGTCCTGGGTCGCCACGCCGGTGGCGCAGTTATTCAGGTGGCAAATACGCAGGTATTTACAGCCCAGCGCCACCATCGGCCCGGTGCCGAAACCAAAGCTTTCCGCGCCGAGGATCGCCGCTTTGATGATGTCGAGACCGGTTTTCAGACCACCATCCACCTGCAAACGAATTTTGTGGCGCAGGCCGTTGGCCACCAGCGCCTGCTGGGTTTCCACCAGACCAAGCTCCCACGGGCAACCGGCGTATTTCACCGATGACAGNAACCGGCGATGGTGATGAGATCCGCGTAGGCTTTCGCCACGCCGGTGGCAATCGTCCCAACGCCAGGTTCGGAAACCAGCTTCACGGAGATCATCGCGTTCGGGTTGACCTGTTTGAGGTCGAAAATCAACTGCGCCAGATCCTCAATCGAATAGATATCGTGATGCGGCGGCGGTGAAATCAGCGTCACGCCAGGCACGGAGTAGCGCAGACGGGCGATATACGGGGTGACTTTATCCCCCGGCAACTGACCGCCTTCGCCCGGTTTCGCGCCCTGCGCGACTTTAATCTGAATGACGTCGGCGTTAACCAGGTACGCCGGGGTCACGCCGAAGCGGCCGGAAGCAACCTGTTTAATGCGCGAGACTTTNCCGGAGTTGGAGAAGCCGCCGATGCTGTTCATGGCTTCCGCCAGTGATTCGTGGGCTTCCGGGCTCAGTGCGCCGATGGACATCGCTGCGGTATCGAAGCGCTTAAACAGCTCCGTGGCCGGTTCAACGTCGTTGATGCTGACCGCGTTATCACCCGGGTTCAGCGCCAGCAGATCGCGCAGCGTGGCCGCCGGACGCTCGTTCACCAGCTTCGCGTATTCCTGATAATCGCGGTATTCACCGCTCTGTACTGCCTGCTGCAGCGTCCGCACCACGTCCGGGTTGTAGGCGTGATACTCGCCACCGTGAACGTATTTCAGCAGGCCGCCCTGCGACAGCGGTTTGCGCGCCAGCCAGGCAACCTTCGACAGGTTCAGCAGATCCTGCTGGAAGTCATCAAAGTTAGCGCCGCCGATACGGCTGATTGCGCCCTGGAAGCACAGACCGGAGACGTCAGCGTGCAGGCCAACGGCTTCGAACAGCTTCGAGCAGCGGTAGGAGGCGATGGTCGAAATGCCCATTTTGGACATGATCTTGTACAGCCCTTTGTTGATGCCGTTACGATAGTTCAGCATCACGGTGCGGTAATCTTTTTCAATCGCCTTGCTGTCGACCAGCTTCGCCAGCGTTTCATACGCCAGATACGGGTAGATTGCCGTCGCGCCGAAGCCCAGCAGTACCGCAAAGTGGTGCGGATCGCGCACGCTGGCGGTTTCCACGATGATATTGGCATCGCAGCGCAGGCTCTTGTCGACCAGACGTGTCTGAATAGCGCCTACCGCCATCGGTGCCGGAACCGGCAGGCGATTTTTGGCGATGTTACGATCCGAGAGCACCAGCAGCACGGTGCCGTTACGCACCATCTGCTCAGCGGTATCGCACAGCGCTTTCACTGTCGCTTCGAGTGTGCTTTCGTTAACGTCGAAGGTGATGTCCAGCGTGTCGGCGCGGTAGTGCTCTTCCTTCATCGTAGTGAGCTGTTTGAAGTCGGAGTACAGCAGAATAGGTGATTTGAAGCTCAGCCGGTGCGCCTGGCCTTCGGCTTCGCAAAAGACGTTCATTTCACGGCCGATGCTGGTCGCCAGCGACATGACATGCGCTTCGCGCAGTGGATCGATGGGCGGGTTGGTCACCTGCGCAAACTGCTGGCGGAAGTAGTCGTAAATGATGCGCGGCTGGCTGGAAAGTACGGCGAAGGGGGTGTCGTCACCCATTGAGCCGACCGCTTCCTGACCGTTCTCACCCAGGACGCGGATAACCGAATCCAGCTCCTCGGCGCTGTAGTTAAACTGTTTCTGGAAGCTGGCGAGGGTATCGTCGTCCAGTTCGCGACTGCCCACCTCTTCGTCCGGCAGATCTTCAAACGGCACCAGGCGGCGAACGTTTTTCTCCATCCACTCTTTATACGGGTGGCGGCTTTTCAGATCATCATCGGTTTCTGCGGAGTGCAGAATGTGGCCGCTGCGGGTGTCGATCACCATCAGCTCGCCGGGGCCGACGCGGCCTTTCTCTACCACTTCGTCCGGCTGATAGTCCCAGATGCCCACTTCGGACGCGCAGGTGATGAGCTTGTCTTTGGTGATAACGTAGCGCGCCGGGCGCAGACCGTTACGGTCGAGGTTACAGGCGGCGAAACGACCGTCGGACATGACGATGCCCGCCGGGCCGTCCCACGGCTCCATGTGCATGGAGTTAAAGTCGAAGAAGGCGCGCAGTTCCGGATCCATATCCGGGTTATTTTGCCAGGCTGGCGGCACCAGCAGACGCATGGCGCGCACGATGTCCATCCCGCCCGCCAGCAGCAGTTCCAGCATGTTATCCAGCGAGCTGGAGTCGGAGCCCGTTTCATTAACAAATGGCGCGGCGTCCTGCAGGTCAGGGATCAGCGGGGTCTGGAATTTATAGGTACGTGCACGCGCCCATTGACGGTTGCCGGTGATGGTGTTGATTTCGCCGTTGTGCGCGAGGTAGCGGAACGGCTGTGCCAGCGGCCAGCGCGGCACAGTGTTGGTCGAAAAGCGCTGGTGGAACAGGCAAATGGACGATTCCAGACGCAGATCCGCGAGATCCAGGTAAAAGCGCGGCAGATCCGCCGGCATACACAGACCTTTATAGATGTTCACAAGATTCGACAGGCTGCAGACGTAGAAGTCTTTATCATCGAGCAGGCGTTTTTCAATGCGGCGACGGGCGATAAACAGACGGCGCTCCATATCGCGCGGACGCCAGCCTGCCGGGGCGTTAACAAAGATTTGTTCGATGCGCGGCAGTGAGGAGAGGGCGATTTCACCGAGCACGCCGTCGTTGGTCGGCACATCGCGCCAGCCAACAATGGAGAGGGTTTCGCGCTGCAGCTCTTCTTCGACAACGCGGCGCGCGGCGCTGGCCAGGTCGGGATCTTTATTCAGGAAGATCATCCCGACGGCGTAGTTTTTGGCTAAACGCCAGCCGCGCTCTTCCGCTACGATGCGAAAGAAACGATCCGGCTTTTGCAGCAGCAGGCCGCAGCCGTCGCCGGTTTTGCCGTCGGCGAGGATCGCGCCACGGTGCTGCATGCGGGCCAGCGCATGGATGGCGGTACGCACCACTTTGTGGCTAGGTTCGCCTTCTATGTGGGCGATCAGGCCGAAACCACAGTTATCCCTCTCAAGGGATTTATCGTACAACATATCAGTGAACCTCCCCAGGCTCTACGTGACACCCTCCTGACCGTTGCGCACAGGCGCAGCAAGAGCCTGGCGACGGGGCTGTGCGTTTCATACGCCTGCCTCGCATTCGCCCTCTTTATCCTTTTCGCAACGGTAAACAAGTTTGAGGACTTGCTTTTAGAGGGAATCTTATAACTGCATAAATATGATGAGCAGAGCGCTCATCCAGAAAGCTTCCAGCGGATTTCCACGTTATCGGGAATCCGCACACAGGTCAAATGGCAATCTTATTTATACTAAAGTGTGCTATACGCTACATAATTTATTGAAAATTAAGATTATTAATCAGATTTCGTATGGGGTGAACCCGGTGAAAGCCGCCGGGCGAGTGTGATCTGACTCACTATCTCAGTACGCTATGAGCACTTTAGTGTGCTGAGTACGACATTTTAGGTAGATTTTTATTCTGCAAACTGACGTAACTCTGCTTCATGGCTCTGTTTTATGCTCATTAAAGGAAGAATGAAAAAAAACGAGATGTCATAAGGAAAAATAATCGCGGCGGGAGTGAATTAAATTGCAAATAAAGTGATTGAATATTCAATAGATAAAAGCCTGTCCGGGCGATTGATCCAGGTCATCGCCGAAATGGGCTAAAAGTGGCAGGCTTGGCCCTTTTCTCCAGGCCGGTCTATCAGATTATGCAGTTACAGAAATTAGTCAACATGTTTGGTGGGGATCTTACGCGCCGTTATGGCGAAAAGGTGCATAAGCTGACGCTGCACGGCGGGTTTAGCTGCCCGAATCGCGACGGTACCATCGGACGCGGCGGCTGCACGTTCTGTAATGTGGCTTCTTTTGCCGATGAAGCGCAGCAGCATCGCTCCATTGCGGAACAACTGGCGCATCAGGCGCAACGGGTGAATCGCGCGAAACGCTATCTGGCCTATTTTCAGGCGTATACCAGCACCTTTGCCGAAGTTCAGGTACTACGTTCGATGTATCAACAGGCCGTTGAGCAGGCAAGCATTGTCGGGCTGTGCGTGGGCACGCGCCCGGACTGCGTGCCGGAAGCGGTGCTGGATCTGCTGACGGAGTACAACGCGCAGGGCTATGAGGTGTGGCTGGAACTGGGTTTACAGTCGGCGCACGATAAAACCCTGCACCGAATTAATCGCGGCCACGACTTTGCCTGCTATCAGCGGACGACGCGACTGGCGCGTGAGCGCGGCCTGAAAGTCTGTTCTCATCTGATTGTCGGTCTGCCCGGCGAAGGGCAGGTGGAGTGCCTGCAGACACTGGCGCGGGTCGTGGAGACCGGCGTTGACGGTATCAAGCTGCATCCATTGCACATCGTCAAAGGCAGCACGATGGCTAAAGCCTGGGCCGCCGGGCGACTCAACGGCATCGAACTTGACGACTACACCGTCACCGCGGGCGAGATGATCCGCCACACGCCGCCGGAAGTGGTTTATCACCGCATCTCCGCCAGCGCCCGCCGTCCGACGCTACTGGCGCCGCTGTGGTGTGAAAACCGCTGGACAGGCATGGTGGAGCTCGACAAATACCTGAATGCGCACGGCGTGCAGGGCTCAGCGCTGGGACGTAGCTGGGCCCCGCGCTGAACTGCAACGTCCAGGTCACATCGCTGCAACTTACTGCAACGCCTCGCTCAGAATTGGGTATTATTGAGCGGTGATGTCGCGAAGGAATTCTCTATGAAGCAAATCCGTTTACTGGCGCAGTATTACGTCGACCTGATGATGAAACTGGGTCTGGTACGCTTTTCGATGCTGCTGGCGCTGGCGCTGGTGGTGCTGGCCATTGTGGTGCAGATGGCGGTGACCATGGTGCTGCACGGCCAGGTCGAAAGCATCGATGTGATCCGCTCTATCTTCTTTGGTCTGTTGATCACCCCCTGGGCGGTCTATTTTCTGTCGGTGGTGGTGGAGCAGCTTGAAGAGTCGCGCCAGCGTCTGTCGCGGCTGGTTGAAAAGCTGGAAGAAATGCGCGAGCGTGACTTAAAACTCAACGTTCAGCTCAAGGACAACATCGCGCAGCTGAATCAGGAAATCAGCGATCGTGAAAAAGCGGAAGCTGAGCGTCAGGCGACGCTGGAACGGCTGAAAATTGAGATGAAAGAGCGTGAAGAGACGCAAATCCAGCTCGAACAACAATCCTCATTCTTACGTTCTTTCCTTGATGCTTCCCCCGACCTGGTTTTCTATCGCAATGAAGATAAAGAGTTTTCTGGCTGTAACCGGGCGATGGAACTGCTGACCGGCAAGAGCGAGAAGCAGCTGATTCATCTGAAGCCGCACGACGTTTACAGCGAAGAGGCGGCGGCAAAAGTCATTGAGACGGATGAGAAAGTGTTCCGCCATAACGTGTCGCTGACGTACGAACAGTGGCTGGATTACCCGGACGGTCGCAAAGCCTGTTTTGAAATCCGTAAAGTGCCTTATTACGACCGCGTGGGGAAACGCCACGGTCTGATGGGCTTTGGCCGAGACATCACCGAGCGCAAGCGCTATCAGGACGCGCTGGAGCGCGCGAGCCGCGATAAAACCACCTTCATTTCCACCATCAGCCATGAACTGCGTACGCCCCTCAACGGCATCGTCGGACTGAGCCGCATCCTGCTGGATACCGAACTCACTACGGAGCAGGAAAAATACCTGAAAACGATCCACGTTTCCGCCGTGACGCTGGGGAACATTTTCAATGACATCATCGACATGGATAAGATGGAGCGCCGCAAGGTTCAGCTCGACAACCAGCCGGTCGATTTCACCAGCTTCCTTGCCGATCTGGAAAACCTCTCTGGNCACTCGTCTGCGGCAGATCCTGTGGAACCTGATCAGCAACGCCGTCAAGTTTACCCAACAGGGGCAGGTGACCGTTCGTGTCAGCTATGAAAAAGGCAACATGCTGCATTTCGACGTGGAAGACTCCGGCATCGGTATTCCACAGGATGAGCAGGACAAAATTTTCGCCATGTACTATCAGGTGAAAGACAGCCACGGCGGCAAACCGGCGACCGGCACCGGCATCGGGCTTGCCGTGTCGCGGCGTCTGGCGAAAAGCATGGGCGGCGACATCACCGTGTCCAGCCAGCCGGGCCATGGCTCCGTCTTTACCCTGACGGTGCAGGCGCCTGCGCTGGCGGAAGAGGTTGACGATACGCTGGCCGAGGACGACCTGCCGTTACCGGCGCTGCACGTCCTGCTGGTGGAAGATATCGAACTGAACGTGATTGTGGCGCGCTCGGTGCTGGAAAAACTGGGCAACAGCGTTGATGTCGCGATGACCGGCAAGGCGGCACTGGAGATGTTCACGCCTGGCGAATACGATCTTGTGCTGCTGGATATTCAGTTGCCGGACATGACCGGGCTGGATATCTCCCGCGAGCTGAAAGAGAAATACCACGCTGACGATCTGCCGCCGCTGGTGGCGTTGACCGCCAACGTGCTGAAGGACAAAAAAGAGTATCTGGACGCAGGAATGGATGACGTGCTGAGCAAGCCGCTCTCCGTTCCTGCGCTGACCGCCATGATTAAGAAGTACTGGGATACCTGCGCAGACGAGGACGACGACATGGCCACACCCGATCAGAGCAAATCACAGACGTTACTGGATATCCCGATGCTCGAGCAATACATCGAGCTGGTCGGGCCGAAGTTGATCACCGACGGTCTCGCGGTGTTCGAGAAGATGATGCCGGGGTATCTGGCGGTGCTGGAGTCCAATCTGACCGCCCGTGACCAGAAAGGGATTGTCGAGGAAGGCCATAAAATCAAAGGCGCGGCCGGTTCCGTGGGATTACGCCACATTCAGCAGTTAGGGCAGCAGATTCAGTCGCCAGATCTTCCGGCATGGTGGGATAACGTAGGTGAATGGGTCGAGGAGATGAAGAGCGAGTGGCGGCACGATGTAGACGCGTTGAAGGCCTGGGTAGCAGCAAACGCTGGAAAAAAATGACCCCGGATAAACCGGGGTGCGCGAATACTGCGCCAACACCAGGGAAAACGTGGCTGCGCCGGAATCGTTTTAAGAGGTTTTAGCACGGACGCAACCTGAGAATTCGGGTTGCACGCCCATTAAGATAGCAAATATTAAATATTTTGTTACGTGAATCAGTAAAATGTGTGAAGCATAGCGAGTAAATCAGCATTTTTAATTAGCTTCGCCCAAATGCAACATAGGAACAGTGATATGAAAAAAATCGGTGTGGTGCTCAGTGGCTGCGGCGTTTATGACGGTTCTGAAATCCATGAAGCCGTGTTGACCCTGCTGGCAATCGCCCGTAGCGGTGCCCTGGCGGTCTGTTTTGCCCCCGACAAAAGCCAGTCTGACGTGATTAACCATTTATCCGGTGAATCTCTGTCAGAAACGCGTAATGTGCTGATCGAAGCGGCACGCCTCGCACGCGGTGAAGTAAAGCCGTTGGCGACGGCACGGTCTGCCGATCTGGACGCGTTAATCGTGCCTGGCGGTTTTGGCGCAGCAAAAAACCTGAGTAATTTTGCCTCGCAGGGGAGCGAATGTGTGGTAGATGCCGATCTAAAAGCGCTGACCCTGGCGATGCACCGTGAAGGTAAACCGATCGGCTTTATGTGTATTGCTCCGGCAATGCTGCCGAAAATTTTCGATTTTCCGCTGCGTATCACTATTGGCACTGACATCGACACCGCCGAAGTGCTGGAAGAGATGGGCGCTGAACATGTGCCGTGCCCGGTCGACGATATTGTGGTGGATGAAGACAACAAAGTGGTGACCACGCCTGCTTATATGCTGGCGCAGAACATCGCGGAAGCGGCCACCGGGATCGACAAGCTGGTTGATCGCGTGCTGGTTCTGACCGAATGAGTAAACGCCGTTTCTCGTTAAGTGTTATGAAACGCCTGCTGCTGCGCGCGGTGTTATTGTTCGCCGTGCTGTGGGGTGGCGGTATTCTGCTTTTCAGCGTTATGCCAGTGCCGTTTTCTGCGGTGATGGTGGAGCGGCAGATCGGCGCCTGGTTTCGCGGTGATTTTGATTATGTTGCCCATTCTGACTGGGTCAGCATGGATGAGATTTCACCGTGGATGGGGCTTGCGGTGATTGCCGCCGAAGATCAGAAATTCCCTGACCACTGGGGTTTTGACATGTCGGCGATCGAAAAAGCGCTGAGCCACAATGAGCGCCACGAAACGCGGATCCGCGGAGCGTCAACGCTGTCGCAGCAGACGGCGAAAAATGTGTTTCTGTGGGACGGTCGTAGCTGGCTGCGCAAAGGGCTGGAAGCAGGGCTGACGGTGGGGATTGAAACCGTCTGGACCAAGCGGCGGATCCTGACCGTTTACCTGAACGTTGCCGAATTTGGCGACGGGGTTTTTGGCGTGGAAGCGGCAGCGCAGCGCTATTTTCATAAGCCCGCCAGCCGGTTGACGATGTCGGAAGCGGCGTTGCTGGCCGCCGTATTGCCAAACCCGTTGCGGTTTAAAGCCAGTGCGCCATCGGGGTATGTTCACAGCCGCCAGGCGTGGATCTTGCGTCAGATGCGGCAGTTAGGTGGGGAAAGCTTTATGCGGAAGAACGAACTCGACTGAGTCAGTCTTCGTCAAACCCGGCGTTAAACAGCGCGATGACCGCCGCCATTGCTTCCGCTTCCTGCGGGCCGCTGACTTCAATCTCGATCTGCCGACCTTTTGCGGAATCCAGCATCAACAGCGCGATCACGCTGCTGGCTTCCGCTTCAATGCCTTCGTCGTTTCTTAACAGAACTTCTGCGTCAAATCCCTGGACCAGTTCGAAGAGTTTCATTGCCGGGCGGGCATGCATGCCCAGCTTATTGGTGATCTCAACACTCTGTTTTACGGTCATGTTTTACGTTTTTCCAGCGTCCTGTGACGAGACTGAACGTTTTTACCGCGTGAGCGGAAATAGTCAGCCAGCTGTTCGGCAATATACACCGAACGATGTTTACCGCCGGTACACCCAATCGCCACCGTCAGGTAGCTGCGATTGTTGGTCTCCAGCATCGGTAACCATAGCTCAAGATAGCTGCGGGTCTGGTAAATAAAATTGTGAACTTCTGTGTGCCGGTCAAGGAACGCGGCCACCGGCTTGTCCAGACCGGTCATCGGGCGCAGTTTAGGATCCCAGTGCGGGTTAGGCAGGAAGCGAACGTCAAACACATAGTCGGCATCAATAGGAATGCCGTGCTTGAAGCCGAAGGATTCAAACACCATCGTCAGTTCGCGTTCGCGTTTACCCAGCAGGCGGGTACGCAGCATTTCTGCCAGTTCGTGAACGGACATTTCGGAAGTATCGACGATCAGATCCGCCCGTGAGCGCAGCGGCTCCAGCAGGTCGCTTTCTTCGTCGATGGCGCTTTCCAGCGACAGGTTTTTGCTGGAGAGCGGATGCAACCGACGGGTGTCGCTGTAGCGGCGAATCAGCGTGTTGCGGTCGGCATCAAGGAACAGCAGTTGAGGGGAAAACGCGTCTGGCAGATTTTTCATCGCCTGTTCGAAAATTTCAGGCGNNCCCGAGCCTGAGCGGCCGCTGACGATCATCAGTACCATGTACCGTTTCTCCTCAGTACGACAAAGGGAATACACATCTGCCTGTTATGCATCATCACTGCCTTCTGTTTCGGTGATGATTTGATACAGTTCTTCATCGCTTTGCGCGGCACGCAAGCGGCGGCAGATGGTTTTGTCCGCCAGGCGCTTAGCGACCAGCGAGAGCGTGTGCAGATGCGTTTTGGTCTGATCGGCAGGCACCAGCAGGGCGAAAAGGAGATCCACCGGCTGGTTATCGATCGCGTCAAACGCGATCGGGGTTTCGAGCTGCACAAAAACGCCAACAGCGCGCAGCGTATCCTCTTCCAGTTTGCCGTGCGGAATGGCGATGCCATTGCCGATCCCCGTACTGCCCATTTTTTCGCGGGTGAGGATCGCTTCAAACACCACCTGCGGCGGCAGACTGAGCTGTTTAGCGGCCAGTTCGCTGATAATTTCCAGCGCACGCTTTTTACTCTGGCAGTGGACGCCGCTACGGGTGCATTCCTGGTTAAGGACATTGCTCAATGGTAGAGCCGAATCGTTGTTCATCATAAATTCACCTAAGCATCGCCTGATGCGGTAAACCACATCAGGCGAACGCCCGGACAATTAGTGTTGTTTCAGTTTATCTTTATGTTTAGTCAGCTGTCGCGCCAGTTTGTCGATCAATCCGTCAATGGCTGCGTACATATCCTGACCTTCCGCACTGGCGTGAATCTCGCCACCGTTAACATGCAGAGTGGCGTCCGTGACATGCGTCACTTTCTCCACTTTTAACACAATATAGACCTGATTGATCCTTTCGAAATATTGTTCCAGCTTGGCAAATTTCGTGGTAACGAAGTCGCGCAGAGCATCGGTAATTTCGACGTTGTGTCCTGTGATGTTGAGCTGCATAGTGTCTTCCTTATCAGTTATGTCACACCAGTTGTTTACGCTGGTTTGACGGCGGAATGGACAGAGACTCTCGGTACTTTGCGACAGTGCGGCGCGCGACCATAATGCCCTGTTCAGACAGTATGGACGTTAGCTTACTGTCGCTCAGTGGTTTCGCGGGATTTTCCGCGGCGATCAACTTCTTCACCAGTGCGCGAATCGCCGTCGATGAGGCTTCGCCGCCCCCTTCAGTGTTCACGTGGCTGGAGAAGAAATACTTAAGCTCAAAAATTCCCCGCGGACTGTGCAGATACTTTTGCGTGGTCACGCGTGAAATCGTGGACTCGTGCATCTCGACGGCCTGAGCGATATCCGCCAGCACCATCGGTTTCATATATTCTTCGCCCTGCTCAAAAAACGCCTGCTGCTGTTCGACAATGCAGCGGCTCACGCGCAGGAGCGTATCGTTGCGGCTTTCCAGGCTTTTGATCAGCCACTTCGCTTCCTGCAGATTGCTGCGGATGAACTGGCCGTCGGTTTCGCTGCGCACGTTGTTGCACATCGCGGCGTATTGCTGATTGATTTGCAGGCGCGGAATGCTGTCGGAATTGAGCTCGACGACCCAGCGGTTGCTGATTTTGCGCACCAGCACGTCCGGGATCACATATTCCGGCTCACCGGTCTGGATCGACTGCCCCGGGCGCGGATCCAGCGACTGGATCAGATTGACCGCTTCTTTCAGCACCTCTTCTTTCAGGCGAGTGACGCGCATCAGGGTGCGGAAATCGTGGTTGGCGAGCAGATCGAGATGATCGCTGATGATAAGACGCGCTTCTTCAAGCCGCGGCGTCTCTTTGGCGAACTGCGACAACTGGATCAACAGGCAGTCGCGAAGATCTTTTGCCGCCACACCCACCGGGTCAAAACGCTGGATGCGTTTGAGTACCGCTTCCACTTCATCAAGACCAATGTCGTCGTTACCCATGCTGTCGAGAATATCCTCGACGGACACCGTCAGATAGCCGGTCTCATCCACGGCATCGACAATCGAGGTGGCAATCGCCCGGTCGGTATCGGAAAACGGAGTCAGTTCGACCTGCCACATCAGGTAGTCCTGCAGGGACTGGGTGGTTTCACCCTGGTAGATGGGGAGCTCGTCGTCGATGTAGTCCGCGCTGGTGCCGGAAGGCGTGCCGGCGGTGTAGATTTCGTCCCAGCTGGCGTCAAGCGGCAGCTCGTCCGGCATCTCTTTTTGCTCCAGCGCGTCAACGGTATCCAGCGATTCGGTGTCCTGCTCGTCGGCGGTATCCACTTCCTCATGAAGGTCGGTTTGCTCAAGCAGCGGATTACTCTCCAGCGCCTGCTGAAGTTCCTGCTGCAGCTCAAGCGTCGACAGCTGCAACAAGCGGATGGCCTGTTGCAGCTGCGGCGTCATGGCAAGCTGTTGGCTGAGTCTTAACTGCAAACCTTGCTTCATATTTAGGTCATTACTCTCCGAATGATGCCAGTTACCCTTACCCTATCAGAGTCTGAAGTCTTCCCCAAGATAGACGCGCTTAACATGCTCATCTTCGAGGATCTGCTGCGGCGTGCCATGGGCGATTAAATGGCCCTGGCTCACGATGTAAGCGCGTTCACACACGGCCAGCGTTTCGCGAACGTTATGGTCGGTAATGAGGACGCCGAGGCCGCTGTCGCGCAGATGTTCAATAATGCGTTTGATGTCGATAACAGAAATGGGATCGACGCCCGCAAACGGCTCATCAAGGAGAATAAATTTCGGATTGGCGGCCAGCGCGCGGGCAATCTCAACGCGGCGGCGTTCACCGCCGGAGAGCGACTGACCGAGGTTGTCGCGCAGATGTTCGATGTGAAACTCTTCCATCAACTCGTTCGCGCGATCTTCACGCTGCTCGCTGCTCAGATCGTCACGGATTTGCAGCACCGCCATCAGGTTATCAAACACGCTCAGTCGGCGGAAAATGGACGCTTCCTGCGGCAAATAGCCGATGCCGCGGCGCGCGCGCGCATGCAGCGGCAGCAAACTGATGTCTTCGTCATCAATGATGATGTTGCCCGCGTCGCGAGACACGATCCCGACCACCATGTAAAAGGTGGTGGTTTTACCTGCACCGTTCGGACCAAGCAGACCGACAATCTCGCCAGAGTTGACGGTCAGACTGACATCTTCCACCACGCGGCGGCCCTTATAGGCTTTGGCGAGGTTTTTTGCAGTTAATGTTGCCATAACGAATTAGTTACTCTTCTTTTGCGCCGGGGCCTGATTGTTGTTGCTCTTGTCCTGCAACTGAGACGGAACCAGCACGGTCGTTACGCGCTTCCCTTTCTCACTGAAGGCCTGCATTTTTTGCTCTTTGACCAGATAGGTGATCTTGTCGCCTTTGATGTTGCTGTCGAGCTGCTCAAGGTAGGCGTTACCGGTCAGCACCACGAAATCATTCTGCAGTTCATAATGCATTTTAGACGCGTGGCCTTTGACCGGCTTGCCGCTGTCCTGCATCTGGTAGAAGGTGGCCGGATTACCAAAACCGTCGATCACCTCTTTGCCTTTTTCACCGCCAGGACGCGTCACCACCACTTTATCGGCGTTGATTTTGATGCTGCCCTGCGTCACCACGACGCTGCCGGTAAAGGTCACGACGTTGCCTTGCATATCCAGCGACTGTTGGTCGGACTCAATATGAATCGGCTGATCGGTATCACCCGTTAACGCCAGCGCGGGCAGGCTGGCGGCCAGCAATGCGCTGGCAATGACAAGCTTAAGGCTGAGTTTGTTTGTTCTGAATTTCATATGAGGTTCTAACCTTTTCAATCAGCTCGGCGTTTTTGCTGCGTAGATTTCCGCGCATTTTCAGGCCGCTGGAATTAAATGTCGTCCCGTACAGCGTCACCAGGTCATCAGAGGTTACGTCCTGAGTCACCAGGTTAACCTGGGCGTTATCCGTTGTAATTTTCCGCAATTGCGAATCTGCCGTCAGCGCGTTAACTTCCACGTGGCCGTACAGATACAGCATACGATCGTTAGTGAGTTTGGCTTTATCTGCCTTAATTGACCAGGTGGGCACTTTATCAGTATCGAACGTCGTCAGCACCGGGTTGGTAAACCACGAAATGGCCTGGTCAGAAAAATACTCGACGTGCTCGGCGATCAGGCGGTAGTTGAGCGCGCCTTCCGGGCTGTAAACCACCGTGTCGGTGTGCTCGCTCTTGTACGTCGGATCGCTGGTATTGGTCACGGTCTGTTCAGAATCATCATTGCTCGCCAGATTCACGCCAATCAGGATTAGCACGAGAAGCGACAGCAGAATGATAACCCAACGTCTGGTTTTACTCATATCGATTGACCTTTGGCTTCCTCAAGCTTGCCCTGCGCCAATAGTATCAAATCGCAAACTTCCCGTACCGCTCCGCGTCCGCCATTAATTCGCGTGACGTAATCTGCGCGCGGGAGCAGCAGGGGGTGCGCGTCAGCGACCGCGATGCTCAGGCCAATTTCGGCCATGACCGGCCAGTCGATCAGATCGTCGCCCACGTAGGCAACGGCGTCCGGGGAAAGCGCGAGTTTTTCCAGCAGCTCCCGGTAAGCCACGAGTTTATCCGACTGCCCCTGGTAAAGATGGGTAATGCCGAGGGTCGCGCAGCGATCTTCCAGCAGTTTTGCCTTTCGACCGGTGATAATCGCGACGTCTACATCAGAGGTCAGCGCGCAACGGATCCCGTAGCCGTCGCGCACATTGAACGCTTTCAGCTCTTCGCCGTTGTTGCCCATATAAATGAGGCCATCAGACAGGACACCGTCTACATCCAGAATCAGCAGGCGGATTTTTTCCGCTCGTGCGATAACCTCTGCGCTCACGGGGCCGTAGCAGGTCGACACCATTGCACCAGCATTACTCATTCTACTTTCCTTCATTACACCACGCCTGCGCGCAGTAGATCATGCATATGTACCACACCCAACAGATGGTCGCCATCGGCAACCAGTACGCAGGTGACGTGGCGGGACTGCATCAGGTTCAGCGCATCCACCGCCAGCGTGCCGGGGCGAATGCGGATGCCGCCCGGCGTCATCACGTCAGCAATGCTGAGCTGACGCATGTCCTCACCAGTATCAAACACCCGGCGCAGGTCGCCATCGGTAAAGATACCAAGGATTTGCATTTGGTCATCGCAAATCGCCGTCATGCCAAGGTTTTTACGCGTAATTTCCAGCAGCGCATCACGCAGCGACGCCTCTTTCGTGACGTGCGGAATTTCATCGCCGGTGTGCATGATGTCGTTCACGCGCAGCAGCAGTTTGCGGCCAAGCGCGCCGCCAGGGTGCGACAACGCGAAATCTTCAGCAGTAAACCCGCGCGCTTCCAGCAGCGCCACGGCCAGCGCATCGCCCATCACCAGCGCGGCCGTCGTGCTGGAGGTTGGCGCGAGCCCTAACGGGCAGGCCTCTTTCGGCACTTTCACGCACAAGTGGATATCTGCCGCGCGCGCCATGCTGCTTTCCGGGCGGCTGGTGATACAAATCAGCGGCACCTGCAAGCGTTTCAGAACCGGGATCAGCGCCAGAATTTCGTTTGATTCGCCGGAGTTCGACAGCGCAATAACGATATCCTGCGGCGTCACCATGCCTAAATCGCCGTGCGCCGCTTCGCCAGGATGCACGAAGAACGACGAGGTGCCGGTGCTGGCAAACGTCGCCGCCATCTTGCGGCCGATATGCCCGGATTTGCCCATGCCCATCACAACGACTTTGCCGCTGCAGTAGAAGATTTTTTCGCAGGCGAGGGCGAAATCCTGATTGATGTACTGATCGAGCTGTGCCAGACCTTCACGTTCAATCGCCAGGACTTCACGTCCTGCTTGCTGAAAGTCAAAACCCGGCTGCAAATCTATTTGCGACATGTTGATATCCCGACTCATTCCACTAAAAGCGGTGCCACCCAATACAGCATCGCCAGCCATACGATAAAACCGCCGGTCAGCAACAGGCCTGCGCCCTTGCCGATTTGCCGTTTACGGCGCCAGCAGAGGAGTGCGAAGACGATGCTCACCAGCACCATGACGCCATAATCCCGGGTAAACGCCTGTGGGTTAAACGCGCCCGGCGCGATAAGCGCAGGCAGCCCCAGGACAATGGCGATGTTGAATATATTGGCCCCAATGATATTACCGATGGCGATATCATCCTCACCTTTCCGTGCGCCCGCGATGGTGGTCGCCAGTTCCGGCAGGCTGGTGCCGATCGCAATCACCGTCAGCCCGATGGTGAGTTCGCTCATGGCGAAATAGTTCGCCAGCACCGTGGCGTTATCGACCACCATGCGAGTTGCCACGGGCATAATGATCAGCGCCAGCCCTAACCACAGAAAAGCCACCGGCAGCGAGCCGTCTCGCGGCAACTCTTCTACCTGTTCCCGGGTCAGACTGTCGTTGCCCTGACGTTCGGCGAGGCGCGCAAGCTTAATGATATACAGCAGCCAGAGCACGGCCAGCGCGAGCAAAAACAGTCCGTCGATGCGGGAAAGCTCGCCATTATACAGTACGCAACCCGCCAGCAGGCTCACGATTAACATTAGCGGCATTTCGCGGCGCAGGATATCAGAATGCACAGTAAAAGGATGGAGTAATGCGGCGAGGCCGAGGATCAATAAGATGTTGACGATATTGGAGCCGATCGCAGTGCCGATCGCCAGATCGATCTGGCCATGCATGGAGGCGGCGACGGACACTATGATCTCAGGCAAAGATGTCCCTATGCCAACAACGGTCATGCCGATGATAATCGGCGGGATGCCCAGCGTCCGGCATAATATCGACGCGGCGTAAACCAGACGATCGGCACTGTAGACCACAAGTAAGAGACCAATAATTAACAGAGCCGTCGCTAATAACATCTACAATCCTTTCTTCAGGTATATACACTTCATCCTTCACGCTGCCTCTTCGTTGGCTGCGCCTGCTCACCTCAGTCACTTACTTATGTAAGCTCCTGAGGATTCCCAGGCTGGCCGCCTCGATGCAGCATGAATGATTGTGTGTATAATCGGGGTCCGCGGCGCAGGGCTGTTCCTGAGAACGTAACGAATTCTTAATTTTGACTTTAAGCGCCGTAAAAGTAAAACAAATGCCAGCTTTCGCTAACCCCGACAGGTAAGATTCTGTAAAAATGTTGGGTTTCGGGTGAGATAACGCGTCATGCTTGTCTCATGAAGTCTATAAAGGATGATCCTATGAGCCAGACTGAGGCGAACTTAGTCGACATACGAGGCGTCAGCTTTTCCCGCGGCAACCGCGTGATTTTCGATGATATTTCGCTGTCGGTACCGCGCGGCAAGATCACCGCGATCATGGGGCCGTCAGGGATCGGTAAGACCACGCTGTTGCGTTTGATCGGCGGGCAAATTCCGCCGGATTCGGGTGAGATCCTCTTTGATGGCGAGAATGTGCCGCAGATGTCGCGTTCCCGCCTTTATACCGTGCGTAAGCGCATGAGTATGCTGTTTCAGTCCGGCGCGCTGTTTACCGACATGAACGTTTTCGACAACGTGGCGTACCCGCTGCGTGAGCACACGCATCTGCCCGACGCGCTGCTGCACAGCACGGTGATGATGAAACTCGAAGCCGTCGGCCTGCGCGGGGCGGCGAAACTGATGCCGTCAGAACTCTCCGGCGGGATGGCACGCCGTGCGGCGCTGGCGCGGGCGATTGCGCTGGAACCCGACCTCATTATGTTCGACGAGCCGTTTGTCGGTCAGGACCCCATCACCATGGGCGTGCTAGTGAAGCTGATTTCCGAACTCAACAGCATTCTCGGCGTGACCTGCATTGTGGTATCCCACGATGTCCCCGAAGTGCTCAGCATCGCTGATTTCGCCTACATCGTGGCGGATAAAAAAATCGTGGCCCAGGGGAGCGCGCAGTCGCTGCAGGAAAATAGCGATCCCCGGGTTCGTCAGTTCCTTGATGGTATTGCCGACGGCCCGGTGCCGTTCCGCTATCCTGCGGGCGACTATCATCAGGATCTCTTACCAGGCACAGGGAGTTAACTGACTCATGCTGTTAAATGCACTGGCTGCGCTCGGGCGACGGGGGATTAAAACCACCGCCACCTTTGGCCGCGCCGGGTTAATGTTATTCAACGCCGTCGTCGGCAAGCCTGAGTTTCGCAAGCATGCGCCGCTGCTGGTTCGCCAGCTGTATAACGTGGGCGTGCTGTCGATGCTAATCATTATCGTCTCCGGTGTGTTTATCGGGATGGTGCTGGGGCTGCAGGGTTATCTGGTATTGACCACCTACAGCGCGGAAACCAGCCTCGGTATGCTGGTGGCGCTGTCGCTGCTGCGTGAACTGGGGCCGGTGGTTGCCGCGCTACTGTTTGCCGGTCGTGCCGGCTCGGCACTGACTGCGGAAATCGGCCTGATGCGCGCCACCGAACAGCTTTCCAGCATGGAAATGATGGCGGTTGATCCGCTGCGTCGGGTGATTTCTCCACGCCTGTGGGCCGGGATCATCTCATTGCCGTTGCTGACCATTATTTTCGTGGCAGTCGGCGTCTGGGGCGGTTCGCTGGTCGGTGTGAGCTGGAAAGGCATCGACGCCGGCTTTTTCTGGACGGCGATGCAAAACGCCGTCGACTGGCGCCTTGATCTGGTGAACTGCCTGATCAAAAGCCTGGTATTCGCCATTACGGTGACATGGATTGCGTTATTCAACGGTTACGATGCGATCCCCACGTCGGCCGGGATCAGCCGGGCAACGACGCGCACGGTGGTGCACTCGTCGCTGGCGGTCCTCGGACTGGATTTTGTGCTGACAGCATTGATGTTTGGGAATTGAGTTCATGCAAACGAAAAAAAGTGAAATCTGGGTGGGTGTGTTTCTGTTGGTCGCGCTGTTGGCGGCATTGTTCATCTGCCTGAAAGCGGCAAACGTCACGTCGATGCGCACTGAGCCGACGTACCGCCTGTATGCGACGTTCGACAACATCGGCGGGCTGAAGGCGCGATCGCCGGTCCGCATTGGCGGCGTGGTGATTGGCCGTGTGGCGGACATTACCCTCGATCCCAAAACCTATCTGCCGCGCGTCGCGATGGATATCGAAGAGCGCTACAACCATATCCCGGATACCAGTTCGCTGGCGATCCGCACGTCGGGCCTGCTCGGCGAACAGTTCCTGGCGCTCAACGTCGGGTTTGAAGACCCGGAACTGGGAACGTCTATCCTTAAAGAAGGTGACACCATTCAGGACACGAAGTCCGCCATGGTGCTCGAAGACTTAATCGGTCAGTTCCTCTACAACAGTAAAGGCGATGACAATAAGAATTCTGGCGATGCGCAAGGAACCGGTGAAGAACATACTGACGCAGCACCGTCCGCAGCGGGTACGACGAAATAATTTCAGGAGAATGAAGACATGTTTAAACGTTTACTGATGGTTGGCATGCTGGTGATGGCGCCGTTCATGGCGGCCAACGCGGCCGATCAGTCTAACCCCTACAAAATGATGAATGAGGCGGCGCAGAAGACGTTTGATCGCCTTAAAAACGAGCAGCCGCAGATCCGTTCTAACCCGGACTACCTGCGTCAGGTGGTCGATCAGGAGCTGCTGCCGTATGTGCAGGTGAAATATGCCGGTGCGCTGGTGCTGGGGCGTTATTATAAAGAGGCCACGCCGGCACAGCGCGACGCGTACTTTGCCGCATTCCGTGAATACCTGAAACAGGCGTACGGTCAGGCGCTGGCGATGTATCACGGCCAGACCTATCAGATTGCCCCTGAGCAACCGTTGGGCGACACCACTATCGTGCCCATCCGCGTGACCATTATCGATCCGAACGGCCGNCCGCCCCCCCGCCAGTACGTCTGGATTTCCAGTGGCGTAAAAACAGTCAGAGCGGTAACTGGCAGGCGTACGACATGATCGCGGAAGGCGTCAGCATGATCACGACCAAGCAGAACGAGTGGAGCGACCTGCTGCGGACTAAAGGCATCGACGGTCTGACCGCGCAGCTGCAGTCTATTGCGAAACAGCCGATCACTCTGGAACAGAAAAAATAATGGCGAACGAACTGCGCTGGGATCGCGAAAACGGCCGTTTATCGCTGTATGGCGAGCTGGATCAGGACTGGCTGGTTCCCCTGTGGAATGCCCGCGCTGACGCCACCAAAGAGGTGGACGTTATCGATCTCGCAGGCGTGACCCGCGTGGATACCGCCGGACTGGCGTTGTTGATCCACCTGATTGCTGACATTCGCGCGCAGGGCAGACACGTCAGCCTGAGCGGAAAAAGCGAAAATGTGCAGACGCTGGCGCAGTTATATAACCTGCCCGCCGACATGATCCCGTAATTCTTTCAGCACGTTATTATTCAAAGCCCCATTGTTTTTCAGAATGGGGCTTTTTGCTTGTTTAAGACAGCGCCACTTTCCTCTAAGATGATGAGCTGTTTTCACAACCAGATGAAATTTGAACCCATGGAAAATCATGAAATTCAGACAGTGCTGATGAACGCACTCTCGCTAAAGGAAGTCCACGTCTCTGGCGATGGCAGTCACTTTCAGGTTATTGCTGTGGGTGAGGTATTTGACGGCATGAACCGGGTCAAGAAACAACAAACCATCTATGGCCCGCTGATGGAATACATTGCGGATAACCGCATCCATGCCCTGTCGATCAAAGCGTATACGCCGCAAGAGTGGGAACGCGATCGTAAACTAAACGGCTTTTGAGCCGGAGCGACCGCGTTCCGGCAAGTGTGAATTCTTAACAGAGACCAGAATTAATGGATAAATTTCGTGTGCAGGGGCCAACGCGGCTCCAGGGCGAAGTCACCATCTCAGGTGCAAAAAACGCCGCGCTTCCTATCCTTTTCGCCGCGTTGCTGGCGGAAGAGCCGATAGAAATCCAGAACGTACCGAAGCTAAAAGACATCGATACCACGATGAAGCTGCTGAGCCAGCTCGGCACCAAAGTGGAGCGTAACGGCTCCGTCTGGATTGATGCGGGTCCGGTCGACGTTTACTGCGCGCCCTATGAACTGGTCAAAACCATGCGTGCGTCCATCTGGGCGCTGGGTCCGCTGGTGGCGCGTTTCGGTCAGGGTCAGGTTTCTCTGCCAGGCGGCTGCGCGATTGGCGCACGTCCGGTGGATCTGCATATCAGCGGCCTCGAGCAGCTGGGTGCCGAAATTAAGCTGGAAGAGGGTTACGTCAAAGCGTCTGTGGATGGCCGCCTGAAAGGCGCGCATATCGTCATGGATAAAGTGAGCGTTGGCGCGACCGTCACCATCATGAGCGCGGCGACGCTGGCAGAAGGGACGACCATCATCGAAAACGCGGCCCGTGAACCGGAAATCGTGGATACCGCGAACTTCCTCAACACGCTGGGCGCGAAAATCAGCGGCCAGGGTACTGATCGCATCACCATCGAAGGCGTTACACGTCTCGGCGGCGGCGTTTATCGCGTGCTGCCGGATCGTATTGAAACCGGGACGTTCCTCGTCGCAGCCGCTATCTCCGGTGGCAAAATCATGTGCCGTAACGCCCAGCCGGATACGCTGGATGCGGTGCTGGCGAAGCTGCGCGAAGCGGGTGCGGAAATTGAAACCGGTGAAGACTGGATCAGCCTCGATATGCACGGCAAACGCCCGAAAGCGGTTAACGTACGTACTGCGCCGCATCCGGGGTTCCCGACGGATATGCAGGCACAGTTCACGTTGCTGAACCTGGTGGCTGAAGGCACCGGTGTGATCACCGAAACCATCTTCGAAAACCGCTTCATGCACATCCCTGAGCTGATTCGTATGGGCGCACATGCGGAAATCGAAAGCAATACGGCGATTTGCCACGGCGTAGCAACGCTGTCCGGTGCGCAGGTGATGGCGACCGATCTGCGCGCATCGGCCAGTCTGGTGCTGGCAGGATGTATTGCGGAAGGCACAACCGTTGTCGATCGTATTTACCATATCGATCGCGGCTATGAGCGCATTGAAGACAAACTGCGCGCGCTGGGTGCGAATATCGAGCGCGTGAAGGGCGAATAAGCTCTCCTCTCTGAAACGCAGCCCCCTGCCGTACTGGCAAGGGGGTTGCTGCCACAGGTTACTTCTTGCGTTGCCGCATCAGGCGCGTTCTGTCGATAAATTCATGCGTAATCGGATCGTGATACCGGGAAGGCCAGATAATCCAGGGATCGGTCTCAAGTGCTGTCGCGATAATCACTTCTCCTTTCGGCCATGGTCGGGTCAGAGCATTGGCGAGCGTGGACGAACTGAGTCCATTTTTGCGGGACTCTGCCGCCAGTGACGTTCCTTTTTTGCGTAATCCAGAAATGATATCCGCCGGATGCCAGTCAATAAACTTATCCATTTTTTCTCCCTGTTATTGACGTTATCAGAGTGTCGCCGGGTACTGCGACCCGATTACTATAACGCCGGAAGAAGATTTGTTCTAAAAAGTTCAAGTAAAATGATGTAAGATTCGGAAAATATCAAGGGATCAGGGAACTACGAGAAAGTAATGTCGGTTTTATTGGAGCGTTCTCGCACTTTTGTACGAGAACGTGTCAATTAACGATCGCGCTGAACGGCGATGTGGGCAAGGCCGATAAGCGCTTCGCGCCAGGGGGAATCAGGAAGAACCTGCAGCGCGGCAATGGCTTTGTCGGCTTCTTCTTCTGCGCGGGTACGCGTCCATTCGAGGGAACCGCAGGCAGCCATGGTTTCCAGGACGGGTTCCAGTAAGTGCCGGCCGTTACCCTGCTCAATGGCACCGCGGATCATCGCCGCCTGTTCAGCGGTACCGTGGCGCATCGCATGCAGCAGCGGCAGCGTTGGCTTGCCTTCGTTCAGGTCATCACCGACGTTTTTACCCAGCGTCTGGCCGTCAGCGCTGTAGTCGAGCAGATCATCGATTAACTGGAAGGCCGTACCGAGGTAGCGACCGTAATCCTGCAACCCTTTTTCCTGTTCGGCCGTGCAGTCCGCCAGCAGACCGGAGCACTGCGCCGCCGCTTCGAACAGGCGCGCGGTTTTGCTATAGATGACGCGCATGTAGTTCGCTTCGGTGATGTCAGGATCGTTGACGTTCATCAACTGCAATACTTCGCCTTCCGCGATGACGTTCACCGCCTCGGACATGATTTCCAGCACTTTGAGCGAACCCAGGCTGGTCATCATTTGAAACGCGCGGGTNGATGAAGTCGCCGACCAGCACGCTGGCGGCGTTACCAAATGCCGCATTGGCGGTGGCTTTACCGCGTCGCATGTCGGACTCATCCACAACATCGTCATGAAGCAGGGTGGCAGTGTGGATAAACTCAATCAGTGCAGCGATGGTGACGTGAGCGTTACCCTCGTAGCCCACCGCGCGCGCAGCCAGTACCGCAATCATTGGACGGATGCGTTTACCGCCGCCGCTGATGATGTAGTACCCCAGTTGATTGATCAACTGCACGTCGGAATTGAGCTGTTCGAGAATTGTCGCATTGACTCCCGCCATGTCTTGCGCGGTTAACTCATTGATTTTTTCTAAATTCATCGCAAAAGCCGGGCTAAATGTCCTGTTTACCGCTGACTCTTAGGAGAAAGCGTAGGGTTTACCTTAGAATTGTAGACATGATTGTACTGAAAAAACGCGCCAGATAAACGTTGCCGTGCCAGTTGTGTTTTTTTTCTGCATGGATTGACGATCACACTTGTCAAAGGCGCTCGATTTGCGTAATATTCGCGCCCTATTGTGAATATTTATAGCGCACTCTGAATCACACGATTACGTGCGCGGAAGCGGAGTTTTATATGTACGCGGTTTTCCAAAGTGGTGGTAAACAACACCGAGTAAGCGAAGGTCAGACCGTTCGCCTGGAAAAGCTGGACATCGCAACTGGCGAATCTGTTGAATTCGCTGAAGTTCTGATGATCGCAAACGGTGAAGAAGTCAAAATCGGCGTTCCTTTCGTTGATGGCGGCGTAATCAAAGCTGAAGTTGTTGCTCATGGTCGTGGCGAGAAAGTTAAAATCGTTAAGTTTCGTCGCCGTAAACACTACCGTAAGCAGCAGGGCCACCGTCAGTGGTACACTGACGTGAAAATTACTGGCATCAGCGCCTAAGACCTGAGGAGAGATTTAAATGGCACATAAAAAGGCTGGCGGCTCCACTCGTAACGGTCGCGATTCAGAAGCTAAACGCCTGGGCGTTAAGCGTTTCGGTGGCGAATCCGTTCTGGCGGGTAGCATCATCGTTCGTCAACGTGGTACCAAATTCCACGCTGGCACTAACGTAGGTTGCGGTCGTGACCACACTCTGTTTGCTAAAGCAGACGGTAAAGTGAAATTCGAAGTTAAAGGCCCGAACAACCGTAAATACATCAGCATCGTTGCTGAGTAAGGTTTTCTCGGTCCGGTAACGGATTAAAGCCCCGCAACGTGTTGCGGGGCTTTTTACATTGGAAACCCGGAAAATTTTCAGCAGGAAACCGCGGGCATGAAGCAGCAGGCAGGCATTGGTATTCTTTTGGCGCTCATCACAGCCGTATGCTGGGGCGCGTTGCCAATTGCAATGAAACAGGTGCTTGAAGTGATGGAGCCGCCCACGGTGGTGTTCTATCGCTTTCTGATGGCAAGCATTGGCCTTGGGGCCATTCTGGCTATCAAAGGAAAACTTCCGCCGCTGCGCATTTTTCGTAAACCGCGCTGGCTGGTGCTGTTAGCCATTGCCACGGGCGGTTTGTTCGGAAACTTCATTCTGTTCAGCTCTTCCCTGCAATACCTTAGCCCGACGGCCTCGCAGGTGATTGGTCAGCTGTCGCCGGTTGGCATGATGGTGGCGAGCGTTGTCATCCTCAAGGAGAAGATGCGTGGCACCCAGGTGGTCGGCGCGCTGATGCTGCTTAGCGGTCTGGTGATGTTCTTTAACACCAGCCTGATTGAAATTTTTACCCGCCTGACGGATTACACCTGGGGCGTGATTTTCGGCGTCGCTGCCGCCACGGTATGGGTGAGCTACGGCGTCGCGCAAAAGGTGTTATTGCGCCGTCTGGCGTCACAGCAGATCCTCTTTTTGCTGTACACTTTATGTACAATAGCGTTGCTGCCGCTGGCAGCGCCGGGAAAGGTATTTGCGTTGAGCCACTGGCAACTGGCCTGCCTGATTTTCTGCGGCCTGAATACCCTGGTGGGCTACGGTGCGCTGGCGGAAGCCATGGCACGCTGGCAGGCGGCGCAGGTGAGCGCGTTAATCACGCTTACCCCTTTGTTTACACTGTTATTTTCAGATTTGTTATCACTGGCCTGGCCCGATTTCTTCGCCAGACCGATGTTAAACCTTTTAGGTTATCTCGGTGCGTTTGTCGTGGTTGCGGGCGCGATGTATTCCGCCATTGGTCATCGTCTTTGGGGACGCTGGCGCAAGCGTGAAGCGGTAATACCGTTACCGCGCTCAGGCGAATGATTTACGGAGAGTAAGATGAAGTTTGTTGATGAAGCAACGATCCTTGTGGTCGCAGGTGATGGCGGTAATGGTTGCGTCAGCTTCCGCCGCGAAAAATACATTCCGAAAGGTGGCCCGGACGGTGGTGACGGCGGCGATGGCGGTGACGTCTGGCTTGAGGCGGATGAAAACCTCAACACGCTGATCGACTACCGTTTCGAAAAAGCCTTCCGCGCCGAGCGTGGGCAGAACGGCCAGAGCCGCGACTGTACCGGTAAACGTGGTCAGGACGTCACCGTGAAGGTGCCGGTCGGGACGCGCGTTATCGATCAGGGCACCGGTGAAGTGATGGGCGACATGACCAAACACGGTCAGCGCCTGATGGTGGCGAAGGGCGGCTGGCACGGCCTCGGCAACACCCGTTTTAAATCCTCCGTTAACCGTACACCGCGTCAGAAAACGATGGGTACACCGGGCGATAAGCGCGATCTGCAACTGGAGCTGATGCTGCTGGCAGACGTCGGGATGCTGGGGATGCCGAACGCCGGTAAATCCACCTTTATCCGCGCCGTTTCCGCGGCAAAGCCGAAAGTGGCGGATTATCCGTTTACCACGCTGGTGCCGAGCCTCGGCGTTGTCCGTATGGATAACGAGAAGAGCTTTGTGGTGGCTGACATTCCCGGGCTGATTGAAGGGGCCGCAGAAGGCGCAGGCCTCGGCATTCGCTTCCTGAAGCACCTGGAGCGTTGCCGCGTGCTGCTGCATCTCATCGATATCGAACCTATCGACGGTTCCGACCCGGTGGAAAACGCCCGCATCATCATTGGCGAGCTGGAGAAATACAGCGAAAAACTGGCCTCCAAGCCACGCTGGCTGGTCTTTAATAAGATCGACCTGATGGATAAAGCCGCTGCGGAAGAGAAGGCGAAAGCCATCGCCGACGCGCTGGGCTGGGAAGAAAAGTTCTATCTCATCTCTGCGGCAACGCAGGTGGGCGTGAAAGATCTGTGCTGGGACGTCATGACCTTTATCATCGAAAACCCGATTGTTCAGACCGAAGAAGAGAAAGTCGCGGAAAAAGTCGAGTTTATGTGGGACGACTATCATCGCGAACAGCTTGAAGAGGCTGACGTCGAGGATGATGAAGACTGGGACGACGACTGGGATGAAGACGACGAAGAAGGCGTCGAATTTATCTACAAGCGCTAAGTGAAAAAGGCTCCCGACGGGAGCCTTTTCATTAGTTGTTCTGATAAATATCTTTATACAGTCGGCTTTCAAAGCGAACCAGCGGAATTCGGCGGTTACGCTGATCAGCTGGCTCGACCGCATAGCCGGAGAGGTACTGCACAAAGGCCATGCGCTGACCACTGGCGGTGGTGATAAAACCGGCGAGGTTATAAACCCCCTGCAACGACCCGGTTTTCGCGGAGACTTTTCCATCTACCCCCGCCGCGTGCAGGCCTGCACGATATTGCAGCGAACCATCGTGACCGGCAAGCGGCAGCATGGTGATGAAATTCAGTTGGTTATCATGCTGTGCGATGTACTGCAGCACCTGCATCATTGTCGCCGGCGCGAGCAGGTTGTGTCGTGATAACCCGGAGCCGTCGGCAATGATCGTATTGCCTAAATCAACACCCGCCTGCTGACGGAGGATCTGCCGTACCGCATCGGAACCCGCACGCCAGGTACCTGGCACGCCAAACCGCGCATGGCCAATCATGCGAAATACGGTATCGGCAATCATGTTGTCTGATTTTTTCAGCATGATTTTCAGCAGGTCGTGCAGCGGCGCCGACTGCTTGCTGGCGATGACCGTGCCTGGCTCATCGGGTAGCGTCTGGCGTAGCAGCGTGCCGGTGTAGCTGATGCCCGCCTGCTTAAGTTCATCTTTGAGGATCGCCCCGGCGTAGGCCGCGCCATCCTGAATAGCGAACGCCAGCGGCAACGGCTCGCTGCGTTGCGGCAGACAGCCGGTCAGGGTGAAACGGTTTAAATCGCCCGGCACAACGTCGAGCTCGCAGTACTGGGCATCGCCAGAGCCGCGCGCCAGCGTGCGTACCTGGCTGAACATGGTGACAGGGTAGTAAGAGGCCACACGGATAAACGCCAGATCGCCAGGTTTTTGCGCGCTGTAGAGCGATACCGAGAAACAGTTGCGATCGACAATCGCGGCGGCGGGCGGTGGGGCTTTGTCATGGCTGGCGAAAATGGAGGTATCGACGAGGAGATTTCCTGCAATTTTTTCGACGCCCGATCGCTTCAGAACGGCCACCATATTGCGAATATCCTGACGTTTTAGCGTCGGATCGCCACCGAAGCGGGCAATCAGGTCACCTTTCAGAACGCCACTTTCTACGCTACCCTTACTTTCCAGTGTGGTCGTAAAACGAAAGTCCGGGCCAAGCTGGAGAAGCGCCGCCAGCGCGGTAATCACCTTCTGTGTACTGGCCGGTAACGCCATTTGCTGGCCGTGGTAGTCAATGTCCGGCGATGGTGCGCCGATTTTTTGAACCATAAGCGCAAGATTGGCACCTGCGGGAAGCTGGTTAACGTATTCGTCAACATTCGCCGCCTGCACACCGAACGCTATACTGGTGGTCAATCCGATGATAAATCTGGAAAATCGCATAATCCCGCGCTAACAACCTGGAAACCAGCCGCCATACTACGGCGCATTGCCCTGAAAAGTAAACGATGACCCATAGTGAACTTCAGGTTAAAATGCGTATCAAATGAAAAAATTGCTGCTGACCTGGGGTTTTCCCCCGGGTCAGTTTTCTTTTGCTTTTGTCCTGCCATTCGCGGGTCAGAAGCTCCGGAACGGCGTCAATCCGTTCCTCGAAGGAATGATGAAGAGGTATAACAAATGCAAGCTATTCCGATGACCTTACGTGGTGCCGAAAAACTCCGCGAAGAACTGGAGTATCTGAAATCCGTTCGCCGCCCTGAAATCATTGCGGCCATCGCCGAAGCCCGTGAGCATGGCGATCTGAAAGAAAATGCGGAATACCACGCCGCCCGCGAACAGCAGGGGTTTTGTGAAGGTCGAATCAAAGACATCGAAGCGAAGCTGTCTAACGCGCAGGTTATCGACATCACCAAAATGCCGAAAAATGGCCGGGTGATTTTTGGCGCGACCGTCAGCGTGCTGAACCTCGATAACGACGAAGAGCAGACCTACCGTATCGTGGGTGATGACGAAGCCGATTTTAAGCAAAATCTGATTTCTGTGAATTCGCCTATCGCGCGCGGCCTGATTGGCAAAGAGCAGGATGACGTTGTGGTCATCCGTACGCCAGGCGGCGAAGTCGAATATGAAATCATTAAGGTTGAATACCTTTGATTTGATCGCAGCCTGTTGCGTGTTGATAAATTGTAAAGATAAGAAAAAGGCCGCATAGCGGCCTTTTAACAACGTAAAGAGCATGGCATTTTGCTCGTCTGCTCGCGGAACCCCTCGTTTTACACAACGTTGTGTGCAACTTTAGGATATTCTTAGCGTGGCAACGAGATTTTGCGCTCTTTGGTTGGACGGTACAGAACCAGTGTTTTACCGATGACCTGTACATTGCAGGCGCCGGTTTCACGGACGATAGCTTCCACGATCAGGCTCTTGGTCTCTCTGTCTTCAGAGGCGATCTTAATTTTGATCAGCTCGTGGTGATCCAACGCTTGTTCAATCTCGGCCAGTACCCCTTCGGTCAAACCATTATTGCCAAGCATAACTACTGGCTTGAGCGGATGTGCCAGACCCTTGAGGTGCTGTTTTTGTTTAGTACTCAGATTCATCGTATATTTTTACTTACGTTGGGATTGAAAACGGTACATTCTACCGCCATCTCCCTAATATCGCCAAATTGCCGCGTCGAAATTTACGTCGGTGTATACGATGAAACCGGATGGAAAGTTAAATGACAGGTAAAAAGCGTTCTGCCAGCTCAAGCCGCTGGCTCCAGGAACACTTTAGCGATAAATACGTTCAGCAGGCACAGAAAAAGGGGTTGCGTTCCCGTGCCTGGTTTAAACTTGATGAAATACAGCAAAGTGACAAGCTCTTTAAGCCGGGAATGACGATTGTCGATCTCGGCGCTGCACCCGGCGGTTGGTCGCAATATGCGGTGACGCAAATCGGCGGCACCGGCCGAATCATCGCCTGCGATCTTTTGCCTATGGATCCAATCGTCGGCGTGGACTTCCTTCAGGGCGATTTTCGTGATGAATTAGTCCTCAAAGCGTTACTTGAGCGTGTAGGTGACAGTAAAGTACAGGTTGTCATGTCCGATATGGCACCGAACATGTGTGGAACCCCGGCGGTGGATATTCCGCGGGCCATGTATCTGGTGGAGCTGGCGCTTGAAATGTGTCGGGATGTCCTGGCGCCAGGCGGTAGTTTTGTAGTCAAAGTGTTCCAGGGCGAAGGTTTCGAAGAGTACCTACGGGAAATTCGCTCCCTGTTTACGAAGGTCAAAGTTCGTAAGCCGGACTCTTCACGCGCACGTTCGCGTGAAGTGTACATTGTAGCGACCGGGCGAAAATAATAGACGGTGAATTTCAGGCGAAATTTTGAAAGACGCTGGATATAGAGTATCCTGACGCTGTTTTTAACACAGTTGTAATAAGAGGTTAATCCCTTGAGTGACATGGCGAAAAACCTAATACTCTGGCTGGTCATTGCTGTTGTGCTGATGTCAGTGTTCCAGAGCTTTGGGCCCAGCGAGTCGAATGGCCGTAAGGTGGAGTATTCTACCTTCCTGCAAGAGGTCAATAATGACCAGGTTCGCGAAGCGCGTATCAACGGACGTGAGATCAACGTTACCAAGAAAGATAGTAACCGTTACACGACTTACATTCCGGTTAACGATCCTAAGCTGCTTGATAACCTGCTGACCAAAAACGTCAAAGTGGTTGGTGAACCGCCGGAAGAGCCGAGCCTGCTGGCTTCTATCTTCATCTCCTGGTTCCCGATGCTGCTGTTGATTGGTGTCTGGATCTTCTTCATGCGCCAGATGCAGGGCGGTGGCGGCAAAGGGGCTATGTCGTTCGGTAAAAGCAAAGCCCGTATGCTGACGGAAGATCAGATCAAAACCACCTTCGCTGACGTCGCCGGTTGTGACGAAGCAAAAGAAGAGGTGGCTGAGCTGGTCGAATACCTGCGCGAGCCAAGCCGCTTCCAGAAACTGGGCGGTAAAATCCCGAAAGGCGTCCTGATGGTCGGCCCTCCGGGTACCGGTAAAACGCTGCTGGCGAAAGCGATCGCCGGTGAAGCGAAAGTGCCGTTCTTTACGATTTCCGGTTCTGACTTCGTTGAAATGTTCGTGGGTGTCGGTGCATCTCGTGTGCGTGACATGTTCGAACAGGCCAAGAAGGCGGCACCTTGCATTATCTTCATCGATGAAATCGATGCCGTGGGTCGTCAGCGTGGCGCTGGACTTGGCGGCGGTCACGATGAGCGTGAGCAGACCCTGAACCAGATGCTGGTTGAGATGGACGGCTTCGAAGGTAACGAAGGTATTATCGTTATCGCGGCAACTAACCGTCCGGACGTTCTCGACCCGGCGCTGCTGCGTCCTGGCCGTTTCGATCGCCAGGTCGTGGTTGGCCTGCCGGATGTTCGCGGTCGTGAGCAGATCCTGAAAGTGCATATGCGTCGCGTCCCGCTGTCGCCGGATATCGATGCGGCTATCATTGCCCGCGGTACCCCAGGCTTCTCGGGTGCAGACCTCGCGAACCTCGTGAACGAAGCCGCGCTTTTTGCCGCTCGCGGTAACAAACGCGTCGTCTCGATGGTGGAATTCGAGAAAGCGAAAGACAAAATCATGATGGGTGCGGAACGTCGCTCCATGGTGATGACGGAAGCGCAGAAAGAATCAACCGCGTACCACGAAGCGGGTCACGCGATTATCGGTCGCCTGGTGCCGGAACACGATCCGGTACACAAAGTGACGATTATCCCGCGTGGACGTGCGCTCGGTGTGACGTTCTTCCTGCCGGAAGGTGATGCCATCAGCGCCAGCCGTCAGAAGCTGGAAAGTCAGATCTCCACGCTGTACGGCGGTCGTCTGGCGGAAGAGATTATCTACGGTGTGGAACATGTGTCTACCGGGGCGTCGAACGACATTAAAGTCGCAACCAACCTGGCGCGTAACATGGTGACCCAGTGGGGCTTCTCCGACAAACTCGGTCCGCTGCTGTACGCAGAGGAAGAGGGCGAAGTGTTCCTTGGCCGCTCAGTGGCGAAAGCGAAGCATATGTCTGATGAGACCGCGCGTATCATCGACCAGGAAGTGAAAGCGCTGATTGAACGTAACTACAATCGTGCTCGTCAGATCCTGAACGAT
This sequence comes from Trabulsiella odontotermitis, assembly GCF_001188485.1. Classification (GTDB taxonomy): domain Bacteria; phylum Pseudomonadota; class Gammaproteobacteria; order Enterobacterales; family Enterobacteriaceae; genus Trabulsiella; species Trabulsiella odontotermitis_A. The sequence goes on along the minus strand of NZ_JNGH01000088.1, from coordinate 117,380 downwards.
AACATGGACATCCTGCATGCCATGAAAGAGGCGCTCATGAAATATGAGACCATCGATGCGCCGCAGATCGACGACCTGATGGCCCGTCGCGAAGTCCGCGCACCGGCAGGCTGGGAAGATCCGAATACGCCGAACAATTCTGACAACAATGGCACCCCGCGTGCGCCGCGTCCGGTCGATGAACCGCGTACGCCGAACCCGGGCAATACCATGTCAGAACAGTTAGGTGATAAATAAGTCATCCGCTGTTGATGACGCTGTCTCTGTCTGAAACCCTGGGGCTTGCCCCGGGGTTTTTCTTATTCAAATAACCATAAAAATACCAGGGAATAGACCATGAAGCTGACTGCACAGGGCGCAGAACTTGACCTCAATTTTCCTCATGTCATGGGGATCCTTAACGTTACGCCTGATTCCTTCTCCGATGGCGGTACGCACAATACGCTGGTGGAAGCAGTCAAACATGCCAATCTGATGATTAACGCGGGTGCGACAATCATTGACGTGGGGGGTGAATCCACGCGCCCCGGTGCTGCGGACGTTAGCGTCGAAGAAGAGCTGGAACGCGTGATCCCGGTTGTCGAAGCCATTGCGCAGCGTTTTGAAGTCTGGATTTCCGTTGATACCTCAAAACCTGAAGTGATCCGTGAATCGGCGAGAGTGGGCGCTCACATCATTAATGATATCCGCTCGCTGACCGAACCCGGCGCGCTGGAAGCAGCAGCAGAAACGGGCCTGCCGGTCTGCCTGATGCATATGCAGGGTCAGCCGAAAACCATGCAGGAAGCGCCGCACTACGACGATGTGTTCGCCGATGTAAATCGTTTCTTTATTGAGCAGATCGCACGCTGTGAGCGGGCAGGCATCGCAAAAGAGAAATTGTTGCTCGACCCGGGATTCGGTTTCGGTAAAAATCTCACCCATAATTATGCCTTGCTCGCACGACTGTCCGAATTTCATCACTTTGGCCTGCCGTTGTTAGTGGGCATGTCGCGTAAGTCGATGGTGGGCCAGTTGTTGAACGTGGGGCCGTCTGAGCGTTTGAGTGGAAGCCTTGCCTGTGCGGTGATCGCGGCGATGCAGGGCGCACAAATCATTCGCGTCCATGATGTAAAAGAAACAGTAGAAGCGATGCGCGTCGTCGAAGCGACGCTGTCAGCAAGGGAAGATAAACGCTATGAGTAACCGTAAATATTTTGGCACCGATGGTATCCGTGGTCGCGTGGGCGATGCGCCGATTACCCCTGATTTCGTTCTGAAACTCGGCTGGGCGGCGGGTAAGGTGCTGGCGCGTCATGGATCGCGCAAGGTGATTATCGGTAAAGACACGCGTATTTCAGGCTATATGCTGGAGTCAGCGCTGGAAGCAGGGCTGGCGGCTGCGGGGCTGTCTGCATCATTCACCGGGCCAATGCCAACCCCGGCGGTGGCCTACCTGACGCGTACCTTCCGTGCTGAAGCAGGCATCGTGATTTCCGCATCCCACAACCCGTATTATGACAACGGGATCAAATTCTTCTCCATCGACGGTACCAAATTGCCGGACGAGGTTGAAGCGGCAATTGAAGCAGAACTGGAAAAAGAGATCAGCTGCGTGGACTCTGCTGAACTCGGCAAGGCGAGCCGCATCGTGGATGCTGCTGGCCGTTACATTGAGTTCTGTAAAGCGACCTTTCCGAATGAATTGAGCCTGAACGAGCTGAAAGTGGTGGTTGACTGTGCGAACGGCGCGACCTATCACATCGCCCCGAGCGTGTTCCGTGAACTGGGTGCGAAAGTCATCACCATGGGCTGCGAGCCGGATGGCGTCAACATCAACGAAGGCGTGGGCGCAACGGATGTACGGGCGCTTCAGGCCCGCGTTCTGGCTGAGAAAGCGGATCTTGGCGTTGCGTTTGACGGCGACGGTGACCGCGTCATCATGGTTGACCACCAGGGCAACAAAGTGGATGGCGATCAGATCCTCTACATCATCGCCCGTGAAGGTCTGCGTCAGGGCCAGCTACGCGGCGGCGCCGTGGGCACACTGATGAGCAATATGGGGCTGGAGCTGGCGCTGAAACAGCTGGGCATCCCGTTTGCGCGTGCAAAAGTGGGTGACCGCTATGTGCTGGAACTGCTGCAGGAGAAAGGCTGGCGCATCGGTGCGGAAAACTCCGGCCACGTGATCCTGCTGGACAAAACCACTACCGGCGACGGTATCGTTGCGGGCCTGCAGGTCGTTGCGGCGATGGTACGCAACCACATGAGCCTGTACGATCTGTGCAGCGGTATGAAGATGTTCCCACAGGTGCTGGTCAACGTGCGTTACAGCGCCAATTCAGCGAATCCGCTGGAGAACGAAACCGTAAAAAGCGTGACGGCGGAAGTCGAAACGGCGCTGGCGGGACGCGGTCGCGTGCTGCTGCGTAAATCCGGTACTGAACCGTTGATTCGCGTGATGGTGGAAGGCGAAGATGACGCCCAGGTCACTGCTTTCGCCCATCGCATCGCTGATGCGGTAAAAGCGGTATAACACGGCTTTCTAAGTGTTTAAAAAGGCGGCGCAAGTCGCCTTTTTTCCAGTGATACGCCACTTTTTGCTGTTTTTTTCCGCAGTTGGTACAATGCGATAAATTTGCCCTTGCGAAGGTTATTCGCTTTGGTTAGTATTCACACCCGCTTCAGTGGGAAACCTCAAACGTCCCGCTTTATTGGTGAAGCAATTGGCATGCGGTCATCCCGCAAGGAACAGGTTGATTATGTACGAAGCTCTTTTAGTTGTTTTCCTTATTGTGGCGATTGGCCTGATTGGTCTGATCATGCTGCAGCAAGGTAAAGGCGCTGATATGGGAGCCTCCTTTGGAGCAGGTGCTTCCGCCACGTTATTTGGTTCTAGCGGTTCTGGTAACTTCATGACCCGTATGACCGCTTTGCTGGCGACGCTGTTCTTTATCATCAGCCTGGTTCTGGGTAACCTGAACACCAACAAAACCAGTAAAGGAAGCGAGTGGGAATCTCTGAGTGCGCCAGCGAAAACTGAGCAGACTCAGCCAGCAGCGCCGGCTCAGCCGAGCAGCGATATCCCGCACTAAGTTATAAGTCGTACCGAGGTGGTGGAATTGGTAGACACGCTACCTTGAGGTGGTAGTGCCCTAACGGGCTTGTGGGTTCGAGTCCCATCCTCGGTACCAATATTTAAAGAATGGACGTCAACCGACGTCCATTTTTGTATCTGAAGCCCACGTAATTACTGGTTTTCTCCCCCGATTTATACTCTCCTGACCCAACGTTATTCAGGTAACGGCGCTGGCCGTTTGAAACGCCAGCGCCTGGCAAACTGCTCCAGAGAGCAGCAGAGCAGGTAATAGACGACACCAGTAAAGATAAAAATGGCTGCCGGGTAAATTTGCACCCGGTAATTCACCTGCCCTGCAACCGTGGTCAGTTCAGGCACGTTCACAATGAACGACCCTGGAAGATCGCTTCCTGGCGCCGAAAGCTGCGGAAGGTGGAATTGAAGTGCGCGAGTATCTTTATCCTCTTTACGTTCGCTGCTGGCACTGGGGAAATGCCTTGCTGTTTATTCTGCTGTTGCTGACTGGCCTTGCGGGACATTTTACCGTCGGGTCGGTGCCGTTTATGGTGGAGATGCACCGAATATGCGGGTTTGTGTTAGTGGCTTTCTCGCTCATCTTTGTCCTGATTAATCTGTTCAGCCGCAACGGACAACATTACCGGGTACGTCTGGCCGGAATAATTTCTCGCTGTCTTCTGCAGGTTCGTTATTATCTGTACGGCATTATGAAAGGGGAACCGCACCCGTTTGAGGCCACTGAAACGCAAAAATTCAACCCCCTGCAGCAGCTCGGGTATCTGGCGATTATGTATTTGCTGGTGCCGTTATTAATCATTGCTGGCCTGCTGTGTCTCTGGCCAGTTGCGGGTTTTGGCGGGCCACTGATGCTGATGCTGCATTTTGCGCTGGGCATCGCATGGCTGATGTTTATCTGTGTTCACATCTATCTCTGTACCCAGGGAGATACGCCAGCACAAATTTTTCGCAGCATGATCGATGGTTACCATCGGCACCGCAGTCATGAAAGACAAGAACGGTAGCAACAAGTAAGCATAGCAATACGCTGTTCTAGCTTAAGTTAACGATGCCCGCTGTCGCTGGGGAGCAATATCCCTGTTGTCTACTCGGGTATTTTTATTGTAATGCATGAATACGATGTAATCGACCATGGCAATAAAGAGAGTTTTCTTTTTATAAAAATAAATATCCGATACTTGATAATTTATACATCCGCATATACCTATATTTATTCATGTTGATTTGGAAGGGATAATTTTCAAAATAAATTTTCAACCCTGGTGATGTTCGTATTTTCTATTGCGGGGTTGATTATTTTTTTCTCTATAATGCTTATTTTTTATTGGGATGGTGTTTATTTGACTGTTTCTTTGCTATAAGCGCTAATGCTTTATATGGCATGCAATTATGTAAAGTGGTCCTGATGCGTGCTTTATTAACTCATTGAATATTAATTTTTATATCTCATTTTTAACAGCTTAAAGAAGGAAGGTCATACTTCCTGTTCGAGTGGAACGTTTCATAGCATGACATCTGGAGTCATATATGATGGAAAATAAAATTATTCTGGCTATTAACAGCGGAGAAGGAAAAACACGCTTGCTCACCGCTGATGCTGGCAAGGCAGTCAATGTTAAACTTATCCCGGGTAATAAGTATCTGTTAAAAAATGTCAATGATGACTTCGCACCAGAAAATATTACAATAAAGCGAGTCGGAAAGGCCCTGCATATTATTCAGGAGGGCGATACTCTACCGAGTATTATCATTGATGATTATTTTGATGGCGATCCCAACAAGCCCGCGCTGTTAGGGATGGCGGAAGATGGTCAACTTTATGCCTATGCTCCTCTGTCCGGTGAGAGCTACGATACGGGTTACTTAGTTGCTGACGGTAATATGTCACCGGTTGCCCTGGGCGGTGAGCCTATGGGACCAGGCAGTGGTATTTTCATGGCAACCGTTGATAACGACGATTCTCTGTTCGGTCTGTTAGGTTTCCTCGCGGCAGCCAGCGCAATCGGTGTCGGTGCCGCAGTTGCCATGAATGAAGGCAGTGACGATATTGCTGATCATAATGCCCCGGCAACCCCTGCCATTGGCGAAACCGTCGATAATGAAGGCGCTATTGTCGGTCCGTTGAAAAGTGGCGACCACACGGACGACACCACACCCACCCTGAGTGGCCGCGGTGAGCCGGGCGATACCATCCATATTTATGACAAGGGCAAAGAAATCGGCTCGGTAAAAGTGGGTGATGATGGTAAGTGGAGCTTCACACCGGAGAAACCTCTGGATGAGGGGGAACACGAACTCACTGTCACGGAAAAAGATCCCTCTGGTAATGAAAGTAAGCCTTCCGATCCGATTGTTATCACCGTTGATACCCTTGCGCCGGACGCGCCCGCCATTCAACACGTCATTGATAAGGTGGGTAATGTCGTTGGAGAAATTCACGATAACGGCTGGACTGATGATACCCGTCCCGAAATGAGTGGTACCGGTGAAGCGGGTGCCACTATCACCATTTACGACAACGGTAAAGCTATCGGTCAGACCGAAGTGAATGCTGATGGTCGCTGGTATTTCAAACCGACCCAGGATCTGGCCAATGGCAATCATGATTTCACCGTCACACAGACGGACAAAGCGGGCAATATCAGCGAGCCTTCAAACCCGATTCATATTGTGGTAGATACCATGCCGCCGGTTAAGCCAGACGTTGTGAACGCGCTGGATGATAGCGATTCTTTCACTGGCATGATTCAGGACGGCGGCGTCACTAATGATTCCAGACCAACCTTTAGTGGTGGTGGTGAACCTGGTGATACGGTCACTCTTTATGACGGCGATAAAGTCCTGGGCATCATCGTGATTGGCGATGATGGTAAGTGGTCGTTCACGCCGGCCGAGCCACTAACCGATGGCGGTCACAGCATCACTGTGACGCAAACCGATCCGACAGGAAATACCAGCGAGCCGTCTGACTCGCTGGATTTTGCCGTTGATACAACCCCTCCAGATGCTGGTGAAGATGTACTGAGAATTACCGGCGTTGCCGATAACGTTGGCGATTATCAGGGTAATGTGGCCAGCGGTGACATCACTGACGACAGCCAGCCTGCCATTAGCGGTATCGGCACCGCCGGCAATATGGTGTTCGTCTACACCACCGACGCGGCAGGTAAACACCTGATCGGTTCGGCGGTGGTTGATGCGGATGGCACATGGAACCTGACCCCGGAAGCACCATTGCTGGAAGGGCTGAACAGCCTGACCCTGGAAACTCAGGATCCGGCCGGTAACTGCATTACCGGTGAAGCCCCATCCTGGGACATCACGCTGCTGATCCCGACAGGTGCTGAGCCGTCGATCATCAACGTAAACGACGACAGTGAACCGTATGTAGGCCCATTGCAGAAAGGCGAGGTGACTAACGACAGCGGAGAGCGGCAGCTTCCCGGTAGTGATTGACACCGCGGCACCGTCTGCGGACAGCGCGGGCGTCACTGACGACGTGGGCGACGTGACCGGTCCGGTGGCGGACGGTGAGACCACCGACGATCCGTCCCCGACCTTCAGCGGCACCGCTGAGCCGGGCGACACCATTAACATCATCGACAACGGTGAAGTGATCGGCTCCGTGGTCGCCGGCGACGACGGCAAATGGGAATACACCCCGGAAGTGCCGCTGGACAAGGGCGATCACGAAATCACCACCACCGTCACTGACCCGGCGGGCAACACCAGCGAACCGTCGCCGGGCATCAGCTTCACCGTTGATCCGGATCCGAACATGGTGACCATCGGTACCGTCAAAGATGACCAGGGCCCGGTGACCGGCAACCTGACTGACGGCAGCGTCACCGACGACGCGCGTCCGGAACTGAGCGGCAGCGGCAAGCCGGGCAGTATCGTGACCGTGATGGACGGCACCACAGTCCTGGGCAGCACCACCGTACAGCCGGACGGCAGCTGGAGCTTCACGCCGTCAGCTGACCTGTCTGACGGCGACCACAGCCTGACCGCAACGTCTGTGGATCCGGCGGGTAACGACGTGACCTCACCGGCGTTCGATCTGACCGTGGACACCGGTGCGCCGGGCAAACCGTCCGTCGGCGCGGCAAATGACGACGTGGGCGATCCCGGAAACGCCGCTGGCGAAAGGGGAGCATGAGGTCACCACCACCGTCACTGACCCGGCGGGTAACAGCAGTGAACCGTCACCGGGCGTCAGCTTCACCGTTGACACCGATCCGAACATGGTCACTATCGGTGCGGTGAAAGATGATCAGGGCCCGGTGACCGGCAACCTGACTGTCGGCAGCGTCACTGACGACGCGCGTCCGGAACTGAGCGGCAGCGGCAAGCCGGGCAGTATCGTGACCGTGATGGACGGCAGCACCGTGNNCCGTGGCCAGTGATGACGTGGGCAACGTGCGCGGCGATCTGGCCAGCGGCAGCGTCACCGATGACGCCAACCCGACGCTGAAAGGTACCGCGGAGGCAGGCAGCCGGGTGAATATCTACGACAACGGCGAGCTGATTGGCTCTGCCGTGGCGGACAGCAATGGCGCCTGGACATTCACCCCGACCACACCGCTGCCGGAAGGCGAGCACCGTCTCACGGTCACGGCCACTGACAAAGCCGGTAACACCGGCCCGGCCTCCGACGAGTTTGTACTGTCCACCGACTACACGGCACCTGACAGCAATCTGGTGACGATTACCGGTGTTTATGACGATAAACCTCAGAGTACCGGGCCTGTAGCTCATGAAGGTGTTACCGATGATAACCGTCCGCTCATTTCCGGTACTGGTGCGGAAGCGGGCAATATCATTACCGTCTATAACGGTGATTCGGTTATCGGTTCTACCACTGTCAAGTCCGACGGTACCTGGGAACTGGAACCGACCACGCCGCTGCCGGATGGTAAGTACACGTTGACAGCGGAGGAGACCGACAATGTCGGCAATATCTCCGATCCGTCAAACGAGTTTGTCTTCACCCTGTCGACACAGGCACCGCCGGTTCCGTCGCTGGACAGTGTCTACGATGACGTAGCACCGGGTATTGACTATGTGCAGAAAGGGGAAGTGACTAACGACAGTCGCCCGACACTGAGCGGCAGCGGACTGATTGGCGGCACCATCAGCGTGTACGACAATGGCACGCTGATTGGTACCGCGACGGTGGGCAGCAATGGCAGCTGGAGCTTTACGCCAGATTCCGCGCTGAGCGATGGTCGCCATAACTTTACCGTCACTGTGACCGACACTATTGGACGTGTCAGCCCGGCGACCGGTGGCCACGATATTGTTGTGGATACCTCCGCACCGTCTGCGGCGTCCGATCTGCTTGTTTCTGACAACGTTGGTACCGTGCAGGGCCCGATCAATAACGGCGACACCACCGATGACAACACCCCGACCCTGAGCGGCAAAGCCGAAGCAGGCAGCACGGTGAACATCATTGATAACGGTATTGTGATTGGCTCTGCTGTTGCTGATAACAACGGTAACTGGAGCTTCACACCAGATACACCGCTGGCCAATGGTCCGCACGACCTGACCACAACAGTGACTGATCCGTCGGGTAACACCGGACCTGAAGGCACCCACGTGAACATCATTGTTGACGTGATCCCTGGGCAGGCCGCCATTATTGCTGTGAAAGATGATGTGGGCAGTGTAACCACCAATATCGCCCAGAACGGGGTGACGGACGACACCCGTCCGGAAATCACCGGTACGGCGAAGGCGGGCAGTATTGTTACCATCACCGATGGTAGCACGGTATTGGGTTCCACCACTGCGGGTTCGGACGGCAGCTGGAGCTTCACGCCGACGACCGATCTTGCTCAAGGCAACCATAGCTTCACCGCCACGGCGAAAGATCCGGCAGGTAATGATTCTGTCAGCGGCAGCTGGACCATCACCATTGACATCAATGCCCCGGTGAAACCGACCATTGATGCGGCAAATGATGATGTGGGTAGCACCCAGGGCACGCTGGCGAACCATGGGCTGACGGATGACCCGACGCCTACGCTCAACGGTAAAGCCGAAGCGGGCAGCATTGTGAAGATCTACGATCAGAACGGTCTGCTGGGCTCCGTGACTGCACGCGCTGACGGCACCTGGAGCTATACGCCAACCACCAAACTGGATGAAGGTAGCCATCAGTTCCATGTCACCGCAACGGACAAGGCTGGCAACACCAGCGATCCGTCGGATGACTTTGAACTGTTAATGGACTTCACAGCGCCGGACAGCAGCAAAATCTCCATCACGGATGTGGTTGATGATAAGCCGACGCAGACCGGTTCGGTCGCGCAAAACGGTGAAACGGATGATAACCGTCCGTTGATCAAAGGTACCGGTGCGGAAGAAGGCGATATTATCACCGTTTACAACGGCGATAAGGTTATCGGTTCCACGACCGTCAAGTCCGACGGGACCTGGGAGCTGGAACCGTCTTCACCGCTGCCAAACGGCACCTATGTTCTGACCGCGAAGGAAACCGATAGCGTTGGTAACGAAGCGGGTCCATCGAACGAATATGTCTTTACGGTATCTACCGTTGCACCACAGGCTCCGACACTGGATAACGTCTACGACGACCAGGCACCGGGTGTGGACTTCCTGCAGAAAGGCGATGTAACCAACGACAATACGCCGACCCTGAGCGGTAAGGGGCTGATTGGCGGCACCATCAGCGTTTACGACAATGGTACGCTGCTGGGTACCACCACAGTTGACAGTAATGGTAGCTGGAACTTCACGCCGGGGACGGCGCTGGCGGACGGTAACCATAACTTCACTGCTACGGTCACTGATGGTGTGGGACGTGTCAGCCCGGCGACCGGCGGCTTCAACATTGTTGTTGATACCGCAGCGCCATCTGCTGCCTCCGATCTGGTGATCACCGATGATGTCGGTACTGTGACAGGCGTCATTAATAACAATGACACTACCGATGACAACGTACCGGTTATCAGCGGCAAGGCGGATGCGGGCAGTACGGTGAGCATCATCGATAACGGCACGGTGATTGGTACAGTGACCGCGGACACCAACGGTAACTGGAGCTTCACACCGTCCACGCCGTTGGCCAATGGGCCGCACGACGTGACCACTAAGGTGACAGATACGGCAGGCAATACCGGACCAGAAGGGGCACATATCTCCTTTATTGTTGATGTGGTGCCAGGGCAGGTCGAAATCACCGCGCTGAAGGACGATGTGGGTAGCGTGACCACCAACATCACTCAGAACGGGGTGACGGACGACACCCGTCCTGAAATCACCGGTACGGCGAAGGCGGGCAGCATTGTCACCATTAAGGATGGCAACAACGTGCTGGGCTCCACCACCGCGGGCTCTGACGGTAACTGGACCTTCACCCCATCTGGCGATCTCGGTAAGGGCAACCATACCTTCACCGCGACGGCAGTCGATCCGGCAGGGAATGGTTCAAACAGCAGCAGCTGGACCATCACCATCGACACCGATGCGCCGTCGAAACCGACGATTGACCGTGCAACGGATGATGTGGGTGCAGTCCAGACGCCGCTGGCGAACCATGGCCTGACCGATGATCCGACGCCGACGTTGAGCGGCAAGGCGGAAGCGGGCAGCATCGTGAAGATCTACGATCAGAACGGTCTGCTGGGCTCCGTCACCGCGCGCGATGACGGCACCTGGAGCTACTCGCCGACAGCGAACCTGGACGAAGGAGTACATCAGTTCTACGTCACCGCAACCGACAAGGCCGGCAACACTGGCGTACCGTCGGATGACTTTGAGCTGACGCTGGACTTCTCTGCGCCGGACAGCAGTAAACTCGCTATCACTGATGTGGTGGACGATTATGGTCTCGTAACCGGCACTGTCTCCCATGAAGGGATGACGGATGATAACCGTCCGTTGATCAAAGGTACCGGTGCGGAAGAAGGCGATATCATCACCGTTTACAACGGCGATAAGGTGATTGGTTCCACGACCGTCAAGTCCGACGGTACCTGGGAACTGGAGCCGTCCTCACCGTTGCCAAATGGCCGTTATACGCTGACCGCGAAGGAGACCGACAAGGTTGGCAACGAAGCCGGCCCATCCGCTGAGTACATCATTAACGTCTCCACCACGCCGCCGCAGGCACCGACGCTGGATACCGTGTACGACGATCTGGCACCGGGTGTGGATTATCTGCAGAAAGGCGAAGTGACCAACGACAGCACACCGACCCTGAACGGTTCTGGTCTGATTGGCGGCACCATCAGTGTGTACGACAACGGTACCCTGATTGGCACGGCTACCGTTGATACCAATGGCAGCTGGACCTTCACACCGGGAACGGCGCTGAGCGATGGTCGTCATAACTTCACTGCCACGGTTACTGACAGTGTGGGACGCGTCAGCCCGGCGACCGGTGGCTACGACATCACCATCGATACCGGTGCACCGTCTGCGGCGTCCGATCTGCTGGTCTCCGATAACGTCGGCGCCTTCCAGGGCCCGATCACTAACGGTGACACCACCGATGACAACACCCCGACCCTGAGCGGCAAAGCCGAAGCAGGCAGCACGGTGAGCATCATCGATAACGGTACCGTGATTGGCTCTGCTGTTGCTGATAACAATGGTAACTGGAGCTTCACACCGGGTGCACCGCTGGCTAACGGTCCGCACGACCTGACCACCACAGTGACCGACACTGCGGGTAACACCGGGCCGGAAGGGGCGCACGTGAACATCATCGTTGACGTGACGCCGGGCCAGGCTGAAATCACCGCCGTGAAGGATGATGTGGGTAGCGTGACCACCAACATCGCCCAGAACGGGGTGACGGACGACACCCGTCCGGAAATCACCGGTACGGCGAAGGCGGGCAGTATTGTCACCATCACCGATGGCAGCAACGTGCTGGGTTCCACCACCGCGGGCTCTGACGGTAACTGGACCTTCACCCCGTCTGGCGATCTCGGTAAGGGCAACCATACCTTTACCGCCTCGGCGAAAGATCCGGCAGGTAACGTCACCACCAGCAGCAGCTGGACCATCACCATTGATACTGATGCGCCGCTGAAACCAAGCATCGACAGCGCAACGGATGATGTGGGTGCGGTCCAGACACCGCTGGCAAACCATGGCCTGACGGATGACCCGACGCCAACGCTCAACGGTAAAGCCGAAGCGGGCAGCATCGTGAAGATCTACGATCAGAGCGGTCTGCTGGGCTCCGTCACCGCGCGCGATGACGGCACCTGGAGCTACTCGCCGACGGCGAACCTGAGCGAAGGCAGCCATCAGTTCTATGTGACTGCGACCGACAAGGCTGGCAATACCGGTACTCCATCGGACAACTTCGAACTGGTTCTGGACTTCTCTGCGCCGGACAGCAGCAAACTCGCTATCACCGATGTGGTGGATGATGTTGGCGGCTACCAGGGGTCTGTCGCGGATAACGGAGAAACTGACGATACCCGTCCGTTGATCAAGGGTACCGGTGCAGAAACGGGCGATATCATCACCGTTTATAACGGCGATAAGGTGATTGGCTCCACGACCGTCAAGTCTGATGGTACATGGGAACTGGTACCGTCATCACCGTTACCGAACGGGACTTATGTCCTGACCGCGAAAGAAACCGATATAGTCGGCAACGAAGCGGGTCCGTCAAACGACTACACCATCAAGGTGTCGACTGAAGGCCCACAGGCGCCGACGCTGGATAAAGTGTATGACGATCTGGCACCGGGAGTGGACTTCCTGCAGAAAGGTGAAGTGACTAACGACAGCACGCCGACGCTGAGCGGTACGGGTGTTGCCAACGGCACCATTAGCGTTTACGACAACGGTACGTTGATTGGCACCACCACGGTCGACAGCAGTGGCAGCTGGAGCTTCACGCCGGGGACGGCGCTGGCCAATGGTAATCATAACTTCACTGCCACGGTCACTGATGGCGTGGGTCGTGTGAGCCCGGCGACAGGCGGTTTCAATATCGTTGTGGATACCAGCGCGCCGTCTGCGGCCTCGGATCTGCAGGTCTCCGATAATGTCGGCAGCTATCAGGGCCCGGTCAGCAACGGTGCAACGACCGATGACAACACTCCGCTCATCAGCGGCAAGGCTGAAGCGGGCAGTACGGTGAACATCATCGACAATGGTTCCGTGATTGGCTCTGCTGTTGCAGATAACAATGGTAACTGGAGCTTCACACCGTCTACGCCAATGGCAAACGGGTCGCATGACATTACCACCACGGTCACTGATCCGGCAGGAAACACCGGGCCGGAAGGGGCGCATACCTCTTTTGTGGTTGATGTTGACCCGGGTCAGGTTGCCATTACTGCCGTGAAAGATGATGCAGGCACTGAGACTGGCGTTATCGCGCAAAACGGGGTGACGGACGACACTCGTCCGGAAATCACCGGTACGGCGAAGGCGGGCAGTATTGTCACCATTAAAGATGGTGGCACGGTGCTGGGCTCCACCACGGCGGGCTCTGACGGTAACTGGACCTTCACCCCGGCGGTTGATCTGGGTAAAGGCAACCACACCTTTACCGCGACGGCGAAAGATCCGGCAGGTAACGACTCTGACAGTGGTAGCTGGACCATCACCATCGACATTGATGCACCGATGAAACCAAGCATCGACAGTGCAACCGATGATGTGGGTGCGGTTCAGACGCCGCTGGCGAACCATGGCCTGACGGATGACCCGACGCCAACGCTCAACGGTAAGGCGGAAGCGGGCAGCATCGTGAAGATCTATGATCAGAGCGGACTGCTGGGCTCCGTCACGGCACGTGCTGACGGTACCTGGAGCTACTCGCCGACCGCCAGCCTGAGTGAAGGCAGCCATCAGTTCTATGTGACCGCAACCGATAAGGCCGGCAACACTGGCGTACCATCGGATAACTTCGAACTGGTTCTGGACTTCACACCGCCGGACAGCAGCAAAGTCAGCATCACTACCGTGTACGACGATGCAGGTACGGTCACTGGCAATATTGCATCCGGAAATGTGACGGATGACAACACGCCGCTGATTAAGGGCACGGGGGCAGAGGCCGGCGATACGATCACGGTTTACAACGGCAACACCGTTATCGGAACCGCAATCGTACAGAGCGATGGCACCTGGTCACTGCAGGTCAACACGGCGCTGGCTGACGGCACCTACCGACTGACGGCGAAAGAAACCGATAAGGCGGGCAACGAAACGTCTGCATCGCCAGAGTACGTGATTCAGATCGACGCTGGCGGACAACCGCTGCCGCCGACCCTGACCAGCGTCTCTGATGATGTGGCTCCGCATACGGGGGCACTGCAGAGCAATGCCGTCACCAACGACAACACCCTGACGCTGACGGGTACCGCCGAAGCGGGCGTGACAGTCAACATCTACGGTGGGGTCAATGGTACCACGCTGCTGGGTACCACCACGGCAGATGCGAACGGGGACTGGACCTACACGACGCCGGTACTGGCAGACGGTGCGCACAAATTTGTTGCGGAAGCCGTTAACAGCATCGGTCAGGTGAGCCCACAAACCGGCGGCTTCCCGGTCACGGTGGATACCAGCGCACCGGGTGCGGTGTCTGGCTTTGTGGTCACCGACGATCAGGCACCGCAGATCGGTAACCTGACTGACGGCGCGACAACGAATGATGCCACACCGAAGATCAGCGGTATCGCCGATCCAGGCAGCATTGTTCGTATCTACGTCGACGGCGTGGAGAATGGCTCAACCACAGCCAATGCTTCCGGTAACTGGGAATACACCACCACGTCACTGGCGGATGGTCAGCATACCTTTACGGCGCGTGCTGAAGATACCGCAGGCAACCTGGGCCCGGTAAATACCGGTATTACGGTCACCCTGGATACCACGACCGTAACGGTCACCATCACGAATGTGATTGATGATGTGGGTACGGTGACCGGCAATGTGCCAGCAAATACGGTGACTGACGATGCACGTCCGGAAATCACCGGTAAGGCGAAGGCAGGCAGTATTATCACCATCAAGGATGGCAGCACCGTGCTGGGCTCCACTACCGCCGAAGCTGACGGTACCTGGAGCTTCACACCGGTCGCTAACCTGGGTGAAGGCGCGCACAGCATCACGGCGACGGCCAGAGACCTGTCGGGGCAGGAAGATACGTCCAGCGCCTTTACCTTCAGCGTGGATACGGCGGCACCAAACCGTCCGACGATTGACTACGCCGAAGATCAGGTGGGTGCGGTTAAGAATGACCTGCTCAACGGCGGTGCCACTGACGATCCGCAACCGATTCTGCATGGTACAGCCGAAGCGAACAGCGTCGTTAACATTTACACCGCAGACGGTACGCTGATTGGCTCTGCAACGGTCAGCAGCAGCGGGGCGTGGAACTTCAAGCCGGGTAGCAAACTGCCTGAAGGCAAGAACACCTTCTACGTCACGGCGAAGGATGAAGCCGGTAACGTCAGCGACAAGTCTTCGGACTTCGTTGTTAATACCGACTACACCTCACCGGATGCGGGCAGGGTGTCCATCGATGCTGTGACCGACCAGTATGGCGCGGTACAGGGGCCGGTACTGAGCGGCGGGGTGCTGGATGATGCCCGTCCGGTTATCAGTGGTTCTGGCGCTGAAATGGGTGACATCATTACCGTGTACACCACGGATAAAAATGGCGTCACCAAAGTACTGGGTACCACGACAGTGGATGTTAACGGCAAATGGACACTGACGCCGTCCGAATCGCTGTACCCGGATTCCATTAACAAACTGTCCGTCACGGAAACCGATCGGGTCGGTAACGAGGCGAAACCATCAGGGACCTATGACGTCACCCTGTCGAACCCGCCAACGGCACCGGTCATCAGTGGTGTCACCGACGATACCGGTTCGACGAATGTCGAACTGAATAACGGTGGCAGAACGGGTGATACCACGCCAACCCTGCACGGTACGGCGCCGGGTGTGGCTGGCAACATCGTGACCATTTACAACGGTAACCAGGTAGTGGGTTCAACCACACTGGATGCGAGCGGTAACTGGAGCTTCACACCGTCAACTGCACTGGCCGATGCCACCTATGACTTTACTGTCACGGTGAAAAACGCTGCCGGTCAGGAAAGTGAGAAGAGCCTGTCGTTCAGTGTGGAAATCGATGCCACGGCACCGGCTGCGGTCACCGATCTCACCATCACTGACGATGTCGGTACGATCACCGGTCCGTTGACCAACAACGCTATTACGGATGATAACAAACCAACCTTCACGGGTAAGGCTGAGCCGAACAGCACGGTTAATATCCTCGATGGCGGTACGGTCATCGGTAGCGCCGCGGTGGATAACAACGGCAACTGGAACTGGACACCATCGACAGCACTGGCGGATGGCACACATCAGTTCACCACCACCGTGACCGACAGCGTGGGCAACACCGGGGCACCAACGTCACCTGTGACCATTAATGTTGATACCCAGGCACCTGGCATTACACTGTCGATTGATGGGTACCTGGACGATGTTGGCACCAATAAAGGGGTGATCACCGGCAGCGGCACCAGCACTGACGATACGTCACCGGTGCTGAGAGGCAGCTGGACGGGCGATCTGAAAGATACGGAAACACTGCGTATTTATCAGGGGGGTGTTCTGGTTGGCACGGTTGATCCTATGGATATCGATCGGGTTAACCACACATGGACAATGGCGCTGACGGGTCTCCAGGATGGCAATACGTATACCTTTACTGCAGCCGCAGTGGATGCAGCGGGTAACGAGTCTGCCAAATCGTCGGACTTCAGGCTGACCGTTGACCTTACACCGCCGACCCAGATGGTCACGATCGACAGCTACTTTGACGATGTCGGTCTGGTGAGTGGCAATATGACCAATGGCTCTACCACGGACGATCGTCAGCCGGTACTGAATGGTACGATTTCCGGTGTGCCATTAGAGACGGGTGATGTGGTGCGTATCTATGATGTCGCCACGAATCAGCTGCTGGGCGCCGCCACGATGAACGCCGACGGGACCACCTGGAGCTTCGAGCTGCCGCCGCTGAAGGATGATACCACTTACTCCTTCAGAGCGGTGGTCGCGGATGCAGCAGGTAACGAAGGCACTGTATCCGGCAACTTCACGGTTTCGGTTGATCTGTCAATCATCATTAACAGCCAGAATACGCTGGACACGACACCTATCGTTTCAGGCTACACCGGCTTTGCGATTGGTGCTGGCGAATATGTTGAGATCACCATCAACGGTGAGTTGTACAGCTCTCAGAATGGCCAGGTTGTGCTGGATCCGAAGAACAACACCTGGTATGTCCAGATCCCGGATGCGCATGTTCTGCCGAAAGGTCAGACGTATGATGTCTCTGCCGTGCTGAAACAGGCCAATGGCATCGTCATTACCACCGACGACACCACCGGGGAGCTGTATGTGGGTAACACGCCTGAGGCACCACAAACACCGACCACGACGGATACGGCTAACAAGGCAACCGCAATGACCATTGGTGAAGACGGGCAGTGGCGGATCTTCTCCAACATGGCCGTGTTGAATGCCAATGGTACGGATATCACCAACGTTACCCAGTTCGACAAGGGGAATATCCTGACCGGCAACGAGGGGGTATTTGGTTCGGTCACCTTCATGGACTTCAACCGTGATGGCCTGATGGATATCTTCGGTGAAGACTCCATTTACGCGGATGGTCAGCAGGCCTTTATGTACCGTCCGGGGTCGACGCAGACCAACATCCCGGCGGCATCGTCCAGTGCGATTAACCACGACTACTACGCTTTCCAGGTCGGTTCAACCACCTATTTAGGGGAGCGCGCGGATTACAGTGGTTCCGGAGTAAGCAGTGCGCACGTCCCCCCCGCCCCTGAACGGGACGGCGGCGGCCGGTGATATCGTCACCATCCGCGACGACAGCACCGTCCTGGGTTCGGTGACAGCGGACATCAATGGCCGCTGGAGCTTCACGCCGGATACGGCGCTGGCAGACGGCAACCATTCCCCCCCCCCGCCACTGACCCAGCAGGCAACCACAAGGAGAGTGGCAGCTTCCCGGTGGTGATTGACTGCACCGCGCCGTCCGTGATCGCCGAACTGCTGATTACGGACAACGTCGGCGAGTATACCGGCCCGGTGAACGACGGCGACACCACAGATGACCAGTCCCCGACCTTCAGCGGCACGGCGCAGACGGGTGACATCATCACGGTGATCGACAACGGCGTCGTGCTGGGCTCGGCGGTAGCCAGTGATAATGGTAAGTGGACGTACACCCCGGAAACGCCGCTGGCGAAAGGCAAGCACGAGATCACCACCACCGTCACCGACCCGGCGGGTAACACCAGTGAACCGTCGCCGGGCGTCAGTTTCACCGTTGATCCGGATCCGAACATGGTCACTCTCGGTGCGGTGAAAGACGATCAGGGGCCGGTAACCGGCAACCTGACTGACGGCGGTGTCACCGACGACGCGCGTCCGGAACTGACCGGCAGCGGTAAACCTGGGAGCGTGGTCACTATTAAAGATGGTGATGAGGTACTGGGTTCGACTACCGTCAAACAGGACGGCCGCTGGAGCTTTACCCCAGCCGGAGATCTTGCAGACGGTGACCACAGTCTGACGGTGATCTCTGTCGATCAGGCGGGTAATGATGTCGTTTCTCCGGCCTTCGATTTGACGGTCGATACTGCATCACCGGGAAAACCGGCGATTGCCGTGGCTAATGACGATGTTGGCGACATCCGTGGCGATCTGGCCAGCGGTAGCGTCACCGACGATGCCAACCCCACGCTGAAAGGCATTGCGGAGGCCGGTAGCCGGGTCGATATCTACGATAATGGCGAGCTGATTGGCTCTGCCGTCGCTGACAGCAACGGCACCTGGTCGTTCANTTTGCCCCCGCCACTGACAGGGCCGGTAATACCGGTCCGGCATCTGACAGGTTCGTGCTCTCCACCGACTACACCCCGCCAGACAGCAGTAAAGTCAGCATCACCAGCGTGGTTGATGATGCGGGTTCGGTCACAGGTAACATGACTTCCGGTAGTGTCACCGACGACAACACGCCGCTGATCAAGGGCACCGGCGCAGAAGCCGGCAACACGATCACGGTCTACAACGGCAACACGGTTATCGGTACGGCAACCGTACAGGGTGACGGTACATGGTCACTGCAGGTGAATACTGTACTGGCTGACGGTACCTACAGACTGACGGCGAAAGAAACCGATAAAGTGGGTAACGAAACCGCTGCATCGCCAGAATACGTGATTCAGATCGACGCAGGCGGTCAGCCGCTGCCGCCGACACTGACCAGCGTTGTTGACGATGTGGCGACCTATACGGGTGCCCTGCAGAGCAATGCCGTCACCAACGACAACACCCTGACGCTGACAGGTACGGCCGAAGCTAACGTAACGGTCAAGATCTATGGCGGTGTCAACGGCACCACGCTGCTGGGGTCAACCACGGCGGATGCCAACGGCGACTGGACTTACACCACGTCGGCACTGTCAGACGGTCTCAACACGTTCGTAGCTGAAGCCGTTAACAGCATCGGTCAGGTGAGCCCGCAGACCGGTGGCTTCCCGGTCACGGTCGATACAGCGGCCCCGGGTGCGGTGTCTTCCTTCGTGGTCACCGACGATCTGGCGCCGCAGGTCGGCAACCTGAACGATGGCGACACGACCAACGATGCAACGCCGAAGATCAGCGGTATTGCAGAGCCTGGCAGTATCGTTCATCTCTACGTCGATGGCGTGGAGAACGGGTCAACGACGGCGGATGCCTCCGGTAACTGGACGTACACCATGACCACTCTGACGGATGGTCAGCATACCTTCACGGCACGTGCCGGGGATGTTGCCGGTAACCTGGGCCCGGTCAACACCGGTATTACGGTGATGCTGGATACCTCAGGTGTGAGTGTCAGCATCACCAGCGTGAAAGATGACGTGGGTACGGTGACCGGCGATGTCGCTGCGGATAACGTAACTGATGACGCCCGTCCGGAATTCACCGGTAAGGCGAAAGCAGGCAGCATTATCACCATCAAGGATGGCAGTACGGTTCTGGGCTCTACCACCGCCGGGGCTGACGGTATCTGGACCTTCACACCGGTGGGTAACCTGGGTGATGGCGCGCACAGCATCACGGCTACAGCACGTGATCTGTCAGGTCAGGAAGATACTTCCGGTGCCTTTACTTTCCGTGTGGATACCGCGACGCCAAACCGTCCGATGATTGACTATGCGGAAGATCAGGTGGGTGCCGTGAAAAATGACCTGAGCAACAACGGTTACACGGATGACCCACAACCGATCCTGCATGGTACAGCCGAAGCGAACAGTATCGTCAGAATCTACACCGCTGACGGTACGCTGATCGGCTCAGCAACGGCCAGCAGCAGCGGGGCGTGGAACTTCAAGCCGGGTAGCAAACTGCCTGAAGGCAAGAACACCTTCTACGTCACGGCGACAGATGAAGCCGGTAACGTCAGCGACAAGTCTGCGAACTTCGTGGTGAATACCGACTACACCTCGCCGGATGCCAGCAAAGTTTCCATCGACACTGTGACCGACCAGTACGGTGTTGTGCAGGGCCTGATACTGGATGGTGGAGTACTGGACGATCCACGTCCGGTGATTGGAGGGACAGGTGCTGAACAGGGCAACGTCATCACTGTTTACACCACGGATAAAGATGGCAATACCCGCGTGCTGGGCTCCACCATCGTTGATGCCAACGGCAAATGGACACTGACCCCGTCCGGATCGCTGTACGCG
This sequence comes from Trabulsiella odontotermitis, assembly GCF_001188485.1. GTDB lineage: Bacteria > Pseudomonadota > Gammaproteobacteria > Enterobacterales > Enterobacteriaceae > Trabulsiella > Trabulsiella odontotermitis_A. The sequence continues at coordinate 96,485 of NZ_JNGH01000088.1, read as the reverse complement.
GATTCCATTAACCATCTGTCTGTTGTTGAAACCGACAACGTCGGTAACGAGGCGAAACCGTCAGGGACGTATGATGTCACCCTGTCCAACCCGCCAACGGCTCCGGTGATTGATGGCGTGACCGATAATACCGGCCCGGCGAATGTCGAGCTGAATAACGGCGGCATGACCAGCGATACCACACCGACACTGCACGGTACGGCACCGGGCGTGGCAGGCAACATTGTGATCATCTACAACGGTAACCAGGTGGTGGGCTCGACCACGCTCGATGCGAGTGGTCACTGGACCTTCACACCACTGACAGCACTGACAGATGCCACCTATGACTTTACTGTCACGGTGAAAAACACTGCCGGTCAGGAAAGTGAGAAGAGCCCGTCGTTCAGTATTGAAATCGACGCGACAGCGCCGGCGGCGGTCACGGATCTGACGATCACTGACGATGTCGGAACGATCACCGGTCCGCTGACCAACAACGCCATTACGGATGATAACAAACCGACCTTTGCGGGTAAGGCTGAGCCAGACAGCACAGTGAATATCCTCGATAACGGTGTTGTTATCGGCAGTGCCGCAGTGGACAGCTACGGTAACTGGACCTGGACGCCGGCGACGGCACTGGCGGATGGTGCGCATCAGTTCACCACCACCGTCACTGACAGCGTGGGTAACACAGGGGCACCAACGTCACCGGTGAATGTCACCGTTGATACCCAGGCACCGGGTGTTACGCTGGCGATTGATGGCTACCTCGATGATGTCGGCACCAATAAAGGTGTGATCATCGGCAGCGGTACCAGCACTGACGATACCTCGCCAGTACTGAGAGGCAGCTGGACGGGCGAGCTGAAAGACACTGAAACGCTGCGTATTTACCAGAGTGGAGTGCTGATTGGCACGGTGGATCCGATGGATATTGATCGCAATAACCATACATGGACCCTTGCGCTGTCGGAACTCCAGGATGGCAACACCTATACCTTTACAGCAGCCGCAGTGGATGCCGCGGGTAATGAGTCGGCCAGATCGTCTGACTTCACGTTAACGGTTGATCTGACGCCGCCAACCCAGACGGTCACGATCAACAGCTACTACGATGATGTTGGTCTGTCGACGGGTAATATGAGCAACGGCATGACCACAGATGACCGTCAGCCGGTACTGAATGGTTCGCTTTTCGGTGTGCCATTAGCCGCGGGTGATGAGATTCGTATCTATGATGCTGGTACGAACACGCTGCTGGGTGTGGCCACGATGAATCCNACCTCCCGCCGCTGTCGGATAATACGACCTACTCCTTCCGGGCGGTGGTCGCGGATGCCGCAGGTAACGAAGGGACGGTATCCGGTAAGTTCACGGTATCGGTTGATCTGTCAATCATTATCAACAGCCAGAACACCCTGGATACGACACCTATCGTTTCCGGTTACACCGGCTTTGCGATTGGCGCCGGCGAGTATGTCGAGATCACGATAAACGGTGAGGTATACAGCTCCCAGAATGGTCAGGTCGTGCTGGATCCGAAGAACAACACCTGGTATGTCCAGATCCCGGATGCGCATGTTCTGCCGAAAGGTCAGACGTATGATGTCTCTGCGGTGCTGAAACAGTCGGATGGCATCGTCATTACCACCGACGACACCACCGGCGAGTTGTATGTGGGTAACACTCCTGCCGCACCGGAAACCCCGGCAACGACAGATACGGCCAACAAAGCAACGGCGATGACCATTGGTGAAGACGGACAGTGGCGGATCTTCTCCAACATGGCGGTGCTGAATGCCAACGGGACGGATATCACCAACGTCACCCGGTTCGACAAGGGGAATATCCTGACCGGTAACGAGGGGGTCTTTGGTTCGGTCACCTTCATGGACTTCAACCGTGACGGGCTGATGGATATTTTCGGTGAAGACTCCATCTATGCGGATGGTCAGCAGGCCTTTATGTACCGTCCGGGGTCGACGCAGACCAATATCCCGGCGGCACCGGGCAGTGCGGTTAACCATGACTACTACGCCTTTCAGGTGGGTTCAACCACCTATTTGGGGCAGCGGGTGGGGCCTGGTACGGCGGCACGGCGGCCTACGACCGGGATGGTGACGGGTACGTCGACCTCGCCTACGGTGATAACACGCCGAACGATGAAGAAGCCGGACAGGGTTATGACTCCTCGTTTGTTAATAACGGCGAGGGCATGTTCAGCAAGGATCCGTCGCTGGTATGGGATCCGACCGGGGCGCCTGCAAACCTCTATGGTGAGCGGTATCAGGCCACACCTGAGAAGATGGTGTCGAGCGTCGACCTTAACAACGACGGCGTGACGGACCTCGTCTACCTGGGCGGTGCGGGTTACAACTACATCAGTGGTAACACCAACGCGCAGAACTCCGGTGACGCCAACCGTCTGGTCGTCGCCAGTGCGAACAGTGATGGTGTGCTGAAAGTCACGCAGATCGTTAACAACGCACTGTATAACGATGAAGGACTGGTGTTCGACGGGGTCTCCATGACCTGGGCGGATTTCGACGGTGACGGTTACCTCGATCTCTTCCAGGGCACCACGGACGGCGCATCGGTAGCCATCCAGAACCAGAGTAAGATCTTCTTCAACGATGAAGGCCGGATCTCTTCTGCAGGGACAAACAGCTACGGTATTGATACCGATGTGGGGCGTTCCTACAACATGGGTGACTCGATGAAGGGCGGCGGCTCTGTGGCTGTCGACTGGAACACTGATGGCAAGATGGATGTCATTGAAATCCCGTACTATACCAGTGCCGATCCGGCAACGGCCCAGAACGTGATGCTGTACACCAACGGTACCGCTAACAGTACGGTGAAATTCACTTCATCCACACTGACAACAGTGGCGGATCAGGGCGTGGGAAGTGCCATTACTGGCCTGTTAACCCTTGACCTTGACTGGGATCGTCTGGTCGTCGCCAGTGCGAACAGTGATGGTGTGCTGAAAGTCACGCAGATCGTTAACAACGCACTCTACAACGATGAAGGACTGGTGTTCGACGGGGTCTCCATGACCTGGGCGGATTTCGATGGTGATGGCTACCTCGATCTCTTCCAGGGCACGACGGACGGTGCATCGGTGGCTATCCAGAACCAGAGTAAGATCTTCTTCAACGATGGAGGCCGGATCTCTTCTGCTGGGACAAACAGCTACGGTATTGATACAGATGTAGGCCGTACCTACGGCATGGGAGACAGTATGAAGGGCGGCGGCTCCGTGGCCGTCGACTGGAACACCGATGGCAAAATGGATGTCATTGAAATCCCGTACTATAGCAGTGCTGATCCGGCAACGGCCCAGAACGTGATGCTGTACACCAACGGTACCGCTAACAGTACAGTGAAGTTCACTTCATCGGTCCTGACAACGGTGGCGGATCAGGGTGTGGGCAGTGCCCTTACTGGCCTGTTAACCCTTGACCTTGACTGGGACGGTGATAAAGACCTGTTGCTGTTCACCGGTAACAAAGGTTCCACCTATGTTGAAAACAAATCGGCCAACGACTACGGGAATGCGATCCATCTGAAGATTGTTGATCAGAATGGTATCAACGCCCTGTACGGCAACACGGTCCAGTTGTTTGATGCGAACGGGAACCTGGTGGCGTCGCAGATCATCAACCCGCAGGCCGGGAACCAGACCAGCGACAGCTCGGCGATTGTGGACTTCTACGGATTAGATCCTGCTGAAAACTACAGCGCGGTCCTGTTACGTACGGTTAAAGGCGTCTCGTCTGATGTTGGCGGTAAAGCCTCTCTCGGGGGAACCACCATTGAGAATGTGAACGCCGCGTGGGCTGACCTGAAAGCGACAAACAGCTACGACAGCTATGTGTTAACTGCGGAAGGTGGCAGTGCCGTTAACAACGCCAACATTGGTAATGGCGTGGTCGGTACGGGCTACAACGACACCTTCTCTGCAACACTCGGAACGGACATCTACAACGGCGGCGGCGGTACCACCATCGTTTCTGGTGAACGTGTCTGGAGTAACACAGGCGGTATCGATATCGTCGACTACCGGCTGGCTGGTACGACGTCACTGAACATCGATCTCAGCAAAACCACGGCACAGAACACGGGCTTTGGTAACGCGAGGTTCGTGAACATCGAGGGGCTGGCGGGTGCTCAGGGTAGCGATACCTTCACCGGTAACGCGGGCAACAACTACTTTGAAGGTCGCGGCGGGAATGACATCTTCAACCTCGACGTCGACGGGAAAGGGGGTGGTCAGGATACTCTGACGTACAAGGTCCTGGCAGGTGGAAACAGTAACGGTACCGGCGGTAACGGTAGCGATACGGTCAACGGTTTCTGGGTCGGTACAGTAGAAGCGACGAAAGCCGCGGATGTCATCGACGTCAGCAACCTGCTGGTCGGTTACTCTGCCAGCGCTGACGGTGCAGCGCACTACATCAACGGTGTGGCCACCNNGGCGTGGTCGGTACGGGCTACAACGACACCTTCTCTGCAACACTCGGAACGGACATCTACAACGGCGGTGGCGGTACCACCATCGTTTCCGGTGAACGTGTCTGGAGTAACACAGGCGGTATCGATATCGTCGACTATCGGCTGGCCGGAACGACATCACTGAACATCGATCTCAGCAAAACCACGGCACAGAACACGGGCTTTGGTAACGCGACGTTTGTGAACATCGAGGGTCTGGCGGGTGGTCAGGGTAGCGATACCTTCACCGGTAACGCGGGCAACAACTACTTCGAAGGCCGCGGCGGGAATGACATCTTCAACCTCGACGTCGTCGGGAAAGGGGGTGGTCAGGATACCATTGATGCGGGTGAAACCATTGGTAACTACCTGAGTGTGACTTACAACGGTAAGGATACCGTGGTGTCCATCGACCGCGACGGCAGCGGCGGAGCATTCAACTCCACCACACTACTGACGCTGACGGATACCAGGGCTGACCTGGCGACGCTGCTGGCTAACCACCAGTTGATCCTCTCCAGCGAGGCGACTGCAGGTATTGCTAACTACAGCGCCCTGAGCGAAGGGATGACCGCCAACCTATGGACCGGTTTTAACTCCGCCGGTGAGCAACTGGAAAACATCACCACGCTGATCAGTACCAGCGGCGATGACGTCATCACGGATAACTCAGCGGATAACGTTCTTGAAGGTGGAGCAGGTGATGACACCTTCTACCTGATGAACGGCGGTAACGACACGCTGATGTACAAGGTGCTGGATGGCATGGGTAATGACGCTACCGGCGGCAACGGTCATGACGTGGTTCACGCCTTCAGGGTGGGCGACGTGGCGACCGACAGTGACGCCGATACGCTCAACCTCAGCGATCTGCTGGATTACAGTGGTCCAAATGGGTAATGACGCTACCGGCGGCAACGGTCATGACGTGGTTCACGCCTTCAGGGTGGGCGACGTGGCAACCGACAGTGACGCCGATACGCTCAACCTCAGCGATCTGCTGGATTACAGTGGTCCAGTCTCCTTCTTCGAGAACAACGGTAAGACGGAACTGGATACGGCATCCAAAGGACTTGAGGATTACCTGAAGACAGAAGTGGTCGGTAACGACACGGTTATCAGCATCGACCGTGATGGTCTGGGCGGACAGCATGGCTTCACGCAGGTTGTCACCCTGGCCGATGTGCAGACCGATCTGGTCACTCTGCTGCAGAACAACCAGATCACGATTTAACCCGGCAATCCCCGCCATCTTCGGATGGCGGGCTATCTGCTCGCGCCCGTTGTCAGGGCGCGACAGAAGGGATAAGTGAAGGCGAATTGTCTGAATATTGTTATTTATCAATGAATTACTGGGTTAATCTGGGAGTTAAAAATGAAAGCAACCTGTTTTAGTTTGAATAAATTCAAGTTGATTCTCTGCGCGGTGGCAGGGCTTAGCGCGACGGCAGCGTCGGCTGAACCTTACCGCCCGGTTGCAGCAGTGGTACCAGAACAGGCGCAAGTGGTGATGTACTACCCGCAGGGAAGCGTACCGGCGGCGGTGTATGTCGACCGTGAGCTGCAATCGGCGTTACTGCCAGGTGAGTTTACCGTCTTTTGCGTGACGCCAGGGGCGCATGCGATCGAGTCGGTGTTCAACGATCAACCGCTTTATCAGGGCAAGCAAAACCCGACGCAGCAACTGCCTGCCGAGGGTGGTGAAACCTACTTTGTGCAGGTAAACCCCGGCACAACCGGCAACACCGCGGCACTGGAAGAACGCCCACAAGCGGAGACGATGCTGAGCGGTCTGCAAAAACACACCCGCACCGTGAACCGTGCCTCGCAGGTAAAAAGCTGTAATTACATCAACACCAGCGGCGTGGTGCTGATTCAGGAGCAGATCCTGTTCCGTTTCGCGAAAAGCGATGCCGCCGGGATCCTGCCAGAATCCCGCAGCAAGCTGGATGCCGTGGTGAAGTTCATTAAGCAGGCCAGTAACGTCAGTGAAATTCAGCTTATCGGCTTCACCGACGCCATCGGCAACCGTGAGGCTAACCTGCGTCTCTCTGACGCGCGCGCCAACACGGTACGGTCGTTGCTGATCAATAAAGGGATCAAACCTGAGATGATTAACAACACGATGGGCCAGGGCGTGGCGCAGTCAGCGGAAGGGTGTGGTACCCGCGCCAGTCAGCAGGACGCCGGGTGTAACGTTAACAGCCGCCGCGTGGATATTCTGGTCAGAGGTAACTAATTAATCCGTCTTACTAAAAACGGACCGCCGAAATGGGGTCCGTTTTTTAATGGCTTAATTAGAGATATGCGTTTTGTCACATCTTTATTATTACTTCCTTAGTGCGACATAAATATAACAATTAATTAATAATTGAAAGGTATTCTTAGGATAATTTCTCGGCTGTTGCTATTTATTTGTTTTTCGGGGCTTGCTGGTCTTTTTAACTGCCGGAAATAGAGAATTTCTCTCAATTTTTAATGCGTCTGCAGTCACTAAATTGCCACTTAACGCCTTAATTTTTCTTATTTTTAATGCTTATTAAATAAGGATATTCCTAGACGAAAATTGAGCGGTAATAGCAAGCGTTGTGATATAACAAGTAAAGTAAAAGCACAGTAATAATCGTGTCGCTTTAAGGTTTTACGTAAGCCAGGGAACAATAATGAGTGTTCAGAATTCTGCGGCTGAGATGTCCTCTCCTTCTCATTTTGAAAATATTGAAGACCACGGAAAAGATTCTCTTCTGTGGGGCGTGGAGTGGATTTGCGCGCATCACACAAAGCGGGTAAGTAAGGAAGTTTTATATTCCGGTTTACCGCGTAGCGAAAGACTTGATCCAGAAACTGCCTTGCGCATGCTGGAGCAGGTCGGTATTTCTGCGGGCTGGGTAAAGCGCGATCTGAATAAACTCTCTTCTTATCTGTTTCCGTTACTGATTGCCCGTAATGACGGCAGCTATTGCATTCTCACGGCGCGCCGTGGAAAGCGTGGCCAGTACATCTATCAGGTGGTGGTGCCGGAAAGCGGCGGCGCGTTAATGCTGGCGGAGGCGGAACTGCTGGAAAGCTACGCCGGATACGCCATGGTGGCGACGCCAAAACCCAAACTGGATGCGCGCGCCGACGATCAATTGCTGCCGAAAGGGCCGGGCGAAGGGCACTGGCTGTTTTCGACCCTGTGGCGCTATCGCCGTTATTTTTACAGCGCGGCCCTGGCGGCGCTGCTGGCGAACGTACTGACGCTGGCGAGCACCTTTTTCACCATGAACGTCTACGACCGCGTGATCCCGACGCAGGCCTACGTCACGTTATGGTCGCTGGCAGTGGGCGTCATCATCGCCATTGTTTTTGAATTTACCACCCGACAGGTGCGAACCTGGTTGATTGACGTGGCCGGGAAAAAAGCCGACCTGATCCTCGGCGCGAAGCTGTTTCGCCAGGTGATGGCGATGCGCATGGAGAATAAGCCGCAGTCCTCCGGGACCTTCGCGAACCAGCTGCGTGACTTTGAAGCGGTGCGCGATTTCGTTACCTCCGCCACGCTGGCAACGCTGTCGGATCTGCCGTTCTGCGCGCTGTTCATGTTCGTCATTTACATGATTGGCGGCGCGCTGGCGTATGTGCCGCTGGCGGCGATCCCGATCATTCTCATCGCCAGCGTCATTATTCAGTGGCCGCTGGGCCGCTACATGGAAGAGAACATTCGTGAAATCTCGCTCAAGCAGGGGCTGCTGATTGAGAGTATCGAAGGGCTGGAAGCACTGAAAGCGGCGCGCGGCGAAGGGGTCATGCAAAAACGCTGGGATGACTTCAGCGCCATGGCGGCGGCGTCCTCCATGAAAACCCGTTATCTCTCGATGATGACCTCAAACTTCGTCACCTTTATTCAGCAGATCACTACCGTGTGCATCGTGGTGTACGGCGTGTACCTGATCCACGCGGGCGACCTCACCATGGGGGCGATGATCGGGGTGGTGATCCTCTCCGGGCGTTGCCTGGCGCCGCTGGCGTCGGTGGTGGGATTAGCGCTGCGTTATCAGCATGCGAAAACGGCGCTGAAATCGCTGAACAATTTGATGGATGCCCCCACCGAGCGCGACCCTACTATTTCGTATCTGCCGACACCAAAATTCACCGGCAGCATGCGGCTGAAGAAAGTGTCATTTGCCTGGCCGGTGCCCGGCATGATGGTGCCGATCCGCGTGCTGGAAAACATCAATATTAAGATCACCCCCGGGGAGCGTATTGCGATTCTGGGCAAAATCGGCAGCGGTAAATCTACCCTGCTGCGCGTGATGGCGCGGCTGTTCCAGCCCGCAGGCGGCCAGGTCTTTATCGATNNTGGCCCCGGCCGACTGGCGTGCCGCCGTAGGGTATGTCGGTCAGGACTGCCGGCTGTTTTACGGCACGCTGCGTCAGAACGTCATCATCGGCAACCCGAGCGTCAGCACGGAAGATTTTTTACGCGTTGCCAGCATGACCGGCCTCGATCATATCGCCGCCCGCCATCCGCTGGGCTATGAAATGCCCATTGGTGAAATGGGCAACGGTCTCTCTGGCGGGCAAAAACAGCTGGTGGCGCTGGCGCGTTGCCTGCTGTTGAAACCCAAAATTTTGCTGATGGATGAACCGACAAGCTCCATGGATGCGATGACAGAAACCCTGTTCCTGCGCCGCCTGAAAGAGGCGACAGAAGGGCAGACGCTGATCATCGTCACCCACCGCATGTCGGTATTAAGCCTGGTCGATCGTCTGATCGTACTGGAAGACGGTCACGTCGCCAAAGACGGACCGAAAGAGCAGGTGATCGCCAGCCTCAATGAAAGCGCGCAGAAAAAGCCGCAGGCACCGATGCAGTATCGGCCGAAGTAATTACCCCTGACAGACGGTTTCAGTTGTAGAAATAAGGTAGAGATGATGAGCAACGACGATGTGAACGATAACGCATCCGACAAAACAGTAAAACTGGTGACGAGTGCCTCCTCTCCCGCGCTGAGAAAAATCGGCGCGCCTTCGCCTGCGGGTAAAACAGCAAAGCCGCAGCAGGAACCGCCAAAACAGGTCACCGGGAAAGTGAAGTCGGAAGATCTGAAGTTCATGCACGATCTGCAGGGCGCGCTGATTTCACAGAAGACACCGTTTAGCATGATCATGCTCTACCTCATTGCGTTCATTGTGATTGCCGCCACGGTGTGGGCGCACTACGCCCGCGTCGAAGAGATTACGCGCGGTGACGGTAAAGTGATCCCTGCCAGCCGTGAACAGGTGATCCAGAGCCTCGAAGGGGGGATTCTGGAGCAACTGAACGTGCACGAAGGCGACGTGGTGGAGAAAGGGCAGATCCTGCTCAAAATCGACCCCACCCGCGCCGGGGCCAGCTATGGCGAATCACTGTCAAAAGTGCAGGGGCTGAAAGGCAGCATCGCCCGTCTGCGTGCGGAGGCGTACGGCACGCCGCTGGAGTTTCCGTCGGATATCGCCAACAACACCTCCATTGTTCACGACGAAACTCAGGCCTACAACGCGCGTATCAAAACCCTGAATGAAAGCGTGGATGCGCTGCGTCACAGCCTGGCGCTGGCGCAAAACGAAGTGAACCTCTCTGAACCACTGGCTAATAAAGGGCTGATGTCGGACGTGGAAATTCTGCGTCTGAAGCGTCAGGCCAACGAGTTCCGCTTACAGATTGCCGAACGTACCAACCGTTTCCGCTCTGACGCCAACAGCGAGCTTAACCGTCTGGAATCCGAACTGGCTCAGGCCGAAGAGATCCTGCGCGGGCGTCAGGACGTCATGGACCGCACCACGGTCGTCGCGCCGGTACACGGCACCGTCAACAATATTCGCGTCACCACACGCGGCGGGGTGATTCAGCAGGGCGCTGAAATCATGACCATCATTCCACTTGAGGACAACCTGTTGGTGGAAGCGAAGATCAAACCGTCTGACGTGGCATTTATTCACCCTGGCCTGCCGGCGACGGTGAAAATTACCGCTTACGACTATGCCATATACGGCGGTCTGAGCGGCGTGGTTGAGCATCTCAGCTCAGATACCCTGATAGATGAAGAAAAGGCCCGGATGGGTCGCGGTGATTCAACTTACTACCGGGTGTATGTGCGCACGGATCAAGCCGCGTTGCATGTGAAAGATAAAGTGTTCCCGATTATGCCAGGGATGGTGGCTAACGTGGAAATCAGGACCGGCGAGAAGACAATTCTTTCTTATATCCTCAAACCTGTGCTGAAGGCGCGAGAAGCGTTCAGGGAGAGATAAGTTCATGGCCTGTAAAAAGAAAGACCACCGTTGGGCGAAGGTGGCGACGGCGGTTGCGTTCTGCTTACCCTGTTCATCCGCTATTTTTCCTCTGTTTGCAGAGGCGGCGGATCGTTCGCTCTCGTCCTTACCGACAATGCGGACCCAGTCGCAATATATGCGCGCGCAAAAAACGGAGGCGGCACCCGCTACAATGACGTCCCCGACACCCGCGCCGCGACCCATCGTGACAACCCCTGCGGTGCCGGCGATAACGCCGACGCCTGCGCCTGTCAGTCCACCGCCAGAAAACAACAACCGCACGCCGGAGGAGCGCTATGAGCGGATCACCGCTCCGGCAACGGCCAGCGCCATCGTGCCGCCTTCGTCTCCGCCAGCGCCACCGAAGAAAACGAAACCGGCGTTTGTGCGTCTTGATAAGGGCGAAGAGACCACAGAAAACCGGGCCGTGCTGAAGAAAACCTATGATTACTTCCCCCCGGTGACCGAATATTACAAGCCCGATCCGGCGTACAACAAAGTGCGCTGGCAGGGGCAATCAGAGGGAAACCGTGGCCCCCGCGACATCAACAGTATGTTGCAGCAGCAGTTTAAAGGCAGCAGCGAAAACCCGTCGCGCGACTATTTACGTCAGATGGTGGTCAAAGCGCTGTCGTACAGCCCGGAAATGCGCATGTCCTCCGCCGAAGTGCTGGCGATGGAATACAGCGTTGACCAGGCGCGCGGTCAGCGCTGGCCGCAGGTGAAACTGGGCGTGACCTCACCGTTAACTACCGTCGGCGGCAATACGTCCACTAACAACAATTCGCACATCAGCGATACCAGCGGCTCGGTGTCGGTTTCCACGCCCATCATTGACTGGGGGCGGATCGGTAGCCAGGTTGATAACGCGGAAGAAACGGCAAAAGCCGCGCGTTTCGACCAGGATCACACCCGCGAGCAACTGGCCTACAGCACCATTTCGGAACTGATGAACCTGAGCCGCTATCAGCGCAGCCGGATGGTAGCGAAAGCTTACGTCGACAGGATGCAGGAGCTGGTGACCATGCTGTCGCAAATCACCCAGGCGGATCCGGGGCGAGACAGCGAGCTGGTGCAGGCAAAAGCGAAGCTGATGTCGGCGCAGGCGAGTATGGATAACATTGAGCATCAGGTCAGCACCAGCCGCATCAAGCTGGTACGCCTGCTGGGCATTGAGCCGGTGGTACCGGAAGATATCTCCTGGCGTGACACGGTGATCCCGGCCTCGACGGCAATCGCCTCACTGGACCGAAGCCCGATGATGATGAGCCTGCAGGCGAAAGTCCGGGCGGCGGAACATGAAGCAGAAAGCATCAGAGCCTCCAGTCTGCCGCAAGTAAACTGGGTTATTTCGAAAAGCACCGCCAAAGACGTGAACGGCAACGAAAGCGGCTGGTATACCGGCGTGAACGTGGAGTGGAATGCGTTCAGCGGCGGCTCTGAACGGGCGGCGCAGATGTCGGCGCGGGCAAGAGCCAATGCCGCGCAACAGCAATATGAAGTCAGCTACCGCGACCTGGAATATCAGATCAATAACCAGATTCAGATCCGCGATTCTTCATTCTTGCGTGCCGATGATTATGACCGTCTTTCGTCGGAAACCGACCGCGTCCGGCAAATGTTTTATGACCAGTGGTATCACCTCGGGAAAAGGACATTACTGGATGTACTGACCGCAGAAAACGATCACTTTAATAATCAGCTGTCGGCGATTAATAACCGCTACGATGGTTATATTTCCAACATTAACGTTATTTCTAGCGCGTCTATGCTGCTCAACTGGGTTGGCATTAACGGCAATAGCGCCAGAGAATAACGGTCATCCTCTCCTCTGGGGGGATTTTCTTCCCCCCGACAAATAACCGGCGAAATACGCACTAGAATGAACAGAGGCTTTATGCCTCTGTCTGGTCGTGCGCAAAAAACTCATGGGTACCATTGCAGTCAGTAATGACATTTTCCAGTACAGCGTCATCACGTAGAACAGGAACATCACTCTATGAACGCGAACCCGCAATACGAGCCGTGGCTCCAGGCAATGATCGGCGTGGCGCACTATTATCGTCTCGACTTTTCTCAGGAACATGTGCGGGTGACGATAAATTATGAAAGTCAGTCACCTCGGGATCTGGTGTTAAAAGATATGGCGCGCCAGTTGGGCCTTGGGTTGCGCATTGTTCCGGCGAAAGTGGCTTATCTCGATCCCTGGCGATTACCGCTGATTGCGGAATTCGACGGCGGGCAAATTGCGGTTATTAACCGCATGGACGCTGACGGAAATATCAGCTTGCAGTTCAGCGGCGATGACGGGCTGGACACCGTACTGACGCGTGATGACGTCGCCTCGCGCATGAAAACGCTGCTTATTTTGCGGCCGCTGGAATCCACCCCTGATGCCCGCGTTGATGATTATATTCAGCCCTATAAGAAAAACTGGTTCTGGCGGCTGGCATTAAAAGACTGGCGTCGCTACAGCGATATTATGATTGTCGCGCTGGTGGCTAACGTGCTGGCGCTGTCCGGCATGATTTTTTCGATGCAGATTTATGACCGCGTAGTGCCGTCGCAGTCCGAAGCCACGCTGTGGGTCTTATTTGGCGGCGTGATGCTGGCCATTCTGTTTGAACTGGTGATGCGCATGTTGCGGGTGTATATCTCCGACGTGGTCGGTAAACGCGCCGATTTACGCATCTCCGAACGGGTATTTGCGCATGCGCTGCGGATTAAAAACGGCGCGCGGTCTAAATCCACCGGATCGTTTATTTCGCAAATTCGCGAACTGGAATCGGTGCGGGAATTAATTACCTCCACCAGTATTGCGGCAATTTCCGATCTGCCGTTCTTCCTGCTGTTTGTCTTTATTCTGTGGATGATTGGCGGCCCGCTGGTGCTGGTGGTGCTCACCGCAGTGCCGTTATTACTGATCCCCGGCATGCTGGTGCAGCGTCCGCTGGCGCGGCTTTCCACCGAAGGGATGCGCGAATCCGCTATCCGCAACGCGACGCTGGTCGAAGCGGTGCAGGGGATTGAAGACATCAAGCTGATGCGCGCCGAACAGCGTTTTCAGAACCAGTGGAACAACACCAATTTCGTCGCGGCCGACGTTGGTATGCGCCAGCGCTGGCTCACTGGCCTGTTGCTGACGTGGACACAGGAAGTGCAGTCGATTGTGTATGCCGTGGTGCTGCTGATTGGCTGTTACCTGGTCATCAGCGGTGACATGACCACCGGTGCGCTGGTGGGGACCTCCATTCTGGCGTCGCGCACCATCGCGCCGCTGTCGCAGATCTCCGGGGTGATGTCGCGCTGGCAGTCGGCAAAAGTGGCGCTGAAAGGGCTTGATGACTTAATGCAGCGTCCGATCGACGAACCGCAGCGCGGCAAAAAAGTACATAAAGCGCACCTGCGCGGGCACTACCAACTGGAAAACGTCGGTTTTTACTACGATCAGGAAGAGAAGCTGAACGTATTNGGCAAAAGCACGCTGTTGCAGGTGCTGGCAGGGATGCAGGAGCCACAGCAGGGCTCCGTGCTGCTCGACAATATCGCACTGAATCACCTCGACCCGGCGGACGTGCGCCGCGATATGCAGTTGCTGAGCCAGCAGGCGCGGCTGTTCTTTGGTTCCATCCACGACAACATCACCCTAGGCAACCCGACGGCGACGGATGACGATATCCAGCAGGCGCTGGCGAACAGCGGTGCGCTGGAGTTCGTCCGCAAGCAGAAAATGGGCCTGAACTATGTCATCAGCGAAGGCGGCGCAGGCTTGTCCGGTGGCCAGCGTCAGGCGCTGCTGCTGGCTCGCGCGTTGCTGACCTCACCGAACATTTTATTGCTTGATGAGCCNNGCTTGGCACGCAGCGCACGATGGTGGTCGCGACGCACCGCCTGCCGATCCTTGAGCTGGTTGACCGTATCATCGTGCTGGACAACAGCCGCATCGTGATGGATGGCCCGCGTGAGGCAATCCTTAACAAACATGGCTTAACACCGGACAGCAACGTGTCGATGATGAAAACCCCGTCGGCGAATGTCGTGCAGGGGAGAATGTAAATGAGCGAAATGAACCGCTTTAACAGCCGCCTGAGCGAGCCGAGCCTGCCGCGTTCCTCGCTGGTGGCGTGGTTTTTATTTGCCCTGCTGGCGGCGTTTGTCGCCTGGGCGGGCTTTTTCCACCTCGACGAAGTGACCACCGGCAGCGGCAAAGTGGTGCCGTCGTCGCATGAGCAGGAGATCCAGTCGCTGGAAGGCGGCATTATCTACAAGCTGATGGTGCATGAAGGGGACATCGTTGAGCGCGGCCAGCAACTGGCGCAGCTTGACCGCACCAAAACCGAATCCAGCGTGCTGGAAAGCGAATCCAAACTGCATGCCGCGATGGCCACCGCTGCGCGACTGAACGCCGAAGTGAACAACACCGCGCTGGTGTTTCCGCCAGAGCTGGGCAACGAATCCGAACTGGTTCGCCAGGAAACGGCGCTGTTCCAGTCGCGCCGCGACAGCCTGGAGAAAGGGCTGGCCGGTCTGCAACAGGGCGTATTGCTGGTGCAGCGTGAGCTGTCGCTCACCGAGCCGCTGATTAAACAGGGTGCGGCCAGCAACGTGGAAGTGCTGCGTCTCCAGCGGCAGAAAAACGAGCTGGAAAATAAGATCGCCGAAATGCAAAACCAGTATTACGTGCGCGCGCGCGAAGAGCTGGCGCGGGCGAATGCGGAAATCGAAGCCGAGCGTTCGGTAATGCGTGGACGTGAGGACTCACTCACCCGTCTGACCTTCACCGCACCGGTGCGCGGCATTGTGAAAGACATTGACGTGACGACTGTGGGCGGCGTCATCGCCCCCGGCGGCAAGCTGATGAGCCTGGTGCCGCTGGACGATCAGATCCTGATTGAAACAAAAATTCTGCCGCGTGACGTGGCGTTTATCCACCCGGGGCAGAAAGCGCTGGTGAAGGTGACGGCGTACGATTATTCGATCTACGGCGGTATTGACGGTGTGGTGACGATGATTTCGCCGGACACCATTCAGGATGAGGTTAAACGCGACGTCTATTTCTACCGGGTGTACATCCGCACCGACAGCAACCATCTGGTGAACAAACAGAACAAATCGTTTCCGGTCTTTCCGGGCATGATTGCGACCGTGGATATTAAAACGGGAAATAAAACGATTCTTGAGTATCTGCTGAAGCCGTTGAATAAAGCGAAAGAGGCGCTGCGGGAACGATAAGACAGGCCGCTTTTATAATACCCCGGCAGACATCCATGTCACCGGGTGTATTAACGGAAGGTTGTTACACCCACCGATCCAGGAAGGAACTGGTTTCCCGGCAGGCTTCTGCTTGCCAGGGTGACTACTTAAAATGTTTTCTTAACGTTCAGCATCATGCCTTTGTCGCTGATGCCGTCTTCACGNNGCCCCAGCCGTTTTTCCCTGTGTAGTCCAGCTTCATGCCGACGATGCTGTCCACCGCCGTTTCACTGCCGCTGTTCATGTTCAGGTTGAAGTCTCCGGCGTTACGCTCCTGATAGCCGTCTTCCAGCGTGTGGCGCAGTTTGACGCCCGCGTACGGGGTCACGGTCAGCGCTTCACTCAGTTCGAACGCCTTCGCCCCTTCGCTGCGGAACTCCAGATACTGCTGACGCGCGCTGCTGTCAGCGGTTTTGCTGGTGTCGCCGTAAGAGACGGAACGGTTGCTGTCGAGGTTGTGAACGTCATAGCGCAGGGCGTTGTTCCAGCTCAGACCACCTTCGAACGCNNCTGCCGCTGCCGTCGAGACGGGCGATACCGTATTCCATGGTCAGGTTCTGGCTGCCGGTCAGGTCGAGTTTCTGACGCAGGGCCAGCATGTCGTAGTCGGTGTTTTTACCGAGTTCGGCACGCGGGTCGCCTTTCGCCACCACGTTGAACGCCAGACCGTTGCTCACCTGCGGGGCCGCGTCGGCCAGCATATCAAAGCGGTTGCTGAGCATGCGGGCTTCGCGGAACACGCTGGTGGCCTGGCTGCCGCTGACCTGTTTCAGGGCGCTGTTGAGTTCTGCGGTGCTGCCAACGTTGAGGCTGTTGTACAGCTCGTTGTTGGTATAACCGGCGTCGAGCGCGGTGGCCACACTGCTGACTGAACCGTCCGTCGCCACATCGGCGTAGGCGTTTTTGGTCATCGTGACGTCAACGTTGCCCTGGGCGTCGGTGCTGCCCTGCGCGTTCCATACCACGGAAGTGGAAGTGATATTATCCGCGCCCTGAATGTTGCTGCCGGTAAAGGTGTCCTGCAGCACCACCGTGGTGGCCGCTGTACCGCTGGTAAAGCCAGTATTCACTTTCACGTCATCGCCAATCACCAGATTGCTGGCCTTCAGCGTCCCGGCGCTGCCATCGGCGTTAGTGCCGATAACATAATCAGTCAGCACCTGCGGCGCATTCGGATCGGCTGGCGGTGTCGGCACCGTGCCCTGTGACGGTGCGGTATTCGCCGTCGGCACAGCGATATCTTCCCCGGTGTCGGTGGTGTAGGTGGTGCCCGGCGCGTAGATACCACAGCCGGTATCACACAGCAGGTTTATCGACCCGTTGTTAATAATCGCCTTCGTCTTGCCGCCAAACGCGTACGAGTCATCCGCGTAGACGTTAATGACGCCGTCGGCGGTGTTATTAATGGTGGTGGATGTACCATTTCCTTTAATACCGATAAGCCCGGTGCCGTTGGTGCCGTCCGCCTTGCCTTCTTCAGTGCCCACGTTAATGGTGCCGCTGTTGACCAGCTTGATGGTATAGCCGGTTCCGCCGCTAATGGCGACGGCG
This sequence comes from Trabulsiella odontotermitis, assembly GCF_001188485.1. Lineage (GTDB taxonomy): Bacteria > Pseudomonadota > Gammaproteobacteria > Enterobacterales > Enterobacteriaceae > Trabulsiella > Trabulsiella odontotermitis_A. Next base: position 78,902 of record NZ_JNGH01000088.1, on the reverse strand, counting down.
TTGTCGCCCTGCACATTGATGGTGCCGGCGTTAGAGAAGTTGTAACCGACGCCCAGATCCACCAGGGGCGCATCCGGGTTCACACCGTTAATCACCCCGGTTTCGGTGTTCCATATCCAGGCACCGAGCGCGCTGGTATTCGCGGTCTTAATGGCGCTGTAACCGTTGGTGGCGGTAATGGTCCCGCTGTTAACCTGATAGAGACTGTTACTGGTGCTGGTGTTGGTGACATTGATAATGCTGTTTTCGCCGCCCTCCACGGCATTCCCGGTGTTGCTGAGGGTGGCCCCTTGCTGGTTAAAGAAGTGGAACGTCCCGCCCGCCAGCGATTTACCGTCTTCTGCGATCGTCATATCGCCGGTGTTCACCACGTACTGATCCTTGCTGTCAGCGATGACTGAGCCGGTAAAATCCCCTTCGTTAAAGAAGATGGCGCTGTTGTTTAAGCTCAGCGTGTTGGTGGTCATTGACCCGGACGCACGGTTATAGAGGGATGCGCGGGCAGTGATGGTGTCGGCCTGCAGCGTGCCGCTGTTTTCCAGCCCAGTGTTCACCGTCAGTGCACCATTGACCGTCAGACTAGCGTTGTCTTCGTTGTACAGCCAGGCGGTGCTCTGCACATCACCGGTCAGGGTTTCGCTGCCGTAATTCGCCATTGCGTCAGTAATGGCAAAACCGGTGTCGCTGGCACGGGTATCGGTATCACCGCTGCCGGTCAGGTTTTTCAGCCATACGGCGTCCGTCGGGGCGTCACCCATATGCTCGTCCGAGTCATCCATCGGGCTGCCGTTCAGGTTGATGGCACCGTAGTTAAAAATGGTGCCGGTGCCGTCGTTGTAGAACGCCTGACCATAATCGGCATCGATATTGATGGTGCCAGATTCGTCNNTTATCGGCGAAAGCCGTGACACCCTCGTCAGCGGTGAGGTTGATGGTGCCCTGGTTGGTGACGGTGCCGCCGTTCAGCGCCAGCATGCCGAAACCTTCGTTGTTGACGTTGATGGTGCCGGTGTTAAGGCCGGTGGCATCGCCGTAGCCTGCGTCCGTCGAACCGATAATCATCCCGGCGCTCATGGCGTATAGCGCGCCACTGTCCTGCCAGAAGGTTTTACTGGTGACGGTACCCTCTTCATCAAGGGTCGGAATAAAACCATCGACGTTAATGGTGCCGGCGTTAGTGGCGGTGCCTTTGGCAACGCCCAGGCCATAAAGCCCCGCGCCAGTAAGATTAATGGTGGCACCGGCATCATTTTCCACGCTGCCATAATTTGACGCCATCAGGGCATATTCTACATTGTTGTTCCACATCAGAGGATAGGCGACAGCGCCTGAGCTAAAGTATGGCGTTAATGTCGATTCAATGTTAATCGTTCCACCACTTTCGTTTGTAGCGACAGAGTCAGCGCCATCTGCCAGCATCATTGCTGTTTTACGGATGGTAGCTTCTGCGGGTGTAACATTAATCGTTCCGCTGTTGCTGACGCTGGCACCCTGGTCGGCACGCATTACCACCATACCGACATCAGTATTAATAATACCTTCATTGACAATACTGCTGTTCAAACCTGTCGCCTGTAAAAGCGAATAAAAACTATAAGAAGCCGCGTTCAGATTAGTGAATGAGGTATCTAAAACTGAATTTTCGGTCAGAATGACCTTTCCGCCCTCATTCACTGAGGCGAAAATCGTTGGCGTGCCGCCAATGCTTACAGTATCTATAGTCGAATGACCACTGACGGTAACCGTGTTGTTTCCGCTCACGGAAATACCGGCGACATCATGTTCCAGGCCTACTTTATCAATCGAGGTATTAACGTTTACACCACCCGTTATATCAACCGTGTTACCACTGCCGGTCACTTCAATACCTTTTGCATAAAAACCGACATAAGGGGTGGTGAAATCCATTGTTAACGCACCGTCCAGCGTAACCGAATTATCATTGCCGGAAACCGTCACGCCTTTTAAAACACCTGCCGGGTAGATCTCGGCGTCAGTATCACTTGCGCCAGTCATCGTCACATCACCGGTAATTTCCGTCGTTGCGTTATTCCCCGCCACGCTGACCCCGGTTGCCGCCTGATAAACGCCGTCGGCATTTTTCTCCGCATGGACATTTACCGTGCCGTCGAGCGTCACACTGGCACTGTCGCCGGTAATGCTGGCCCCGGTGCCGTTCAGGCTGCTGTCGATGGTGCCGGTGTTGATGAAGGTCGCATTGTCGCCGCTGACGTTGACGCCCACAGAGCCTGCGTCTTTGACGGTAATGGTCCCGCTGTTATCAATCTTCGCCGTCGCACCATTCACCGCAATACCCGTCGCGCCGTTAGTGACAGTGATATCGCCCTGCTGGTCGAAACTGGCGTTGTCGCCGTTGATGATGGTGCCTGCCGAGCCTTCGCCGTCAGCGGTGGNGTTAATGTCGGTTTTGGTGTCGTCGCCGGAAACAATGGTGCCTGCTTCGCCGCTGCCGCTGGCGCTGGTGTCGCCGTCAACGGTGTTGCTGGTACCGTCGCCGGTAAAGGTGTTGGTGTCCGCGCTGGCGAAGGTGAAATTGCCGCTGCGGTCGTAGATCCAGGTNCGGCGGTCACTTCCCAGCCGGTGACGGTCAGGGTGCGGCCATCAGGCGCGGTCAGCACGTAGTCGCTGCCGTTTTTGACGTAAGTAAAGGTGACCGGCGCATCGCTCTGACCGGTGACGGCGTCAAAAGTGATGGTTTTGGTATTCGGGTCCACGGTGACGCCGTTGCTGTAATCCAGCGTCGGTTGTGGGTCAGGATCGGGAGTCGGGTCTGGCGTCGGGTCCGGGTCTGGTGGCGTCGGGCCAGTGTCAGCGGAGGAATGGCTTGAAAGCAACCTGTTTTAGTTTGAATAAATTCAAGTTGATTCTCTGCGCGGTGGCAGGGCTTAGCGCGGCGGCAGCGTCGGCTGAACCTTACCGCCCGGTTGCAGCAGTGGTGCCTGAACAAGCGCAAGTGGTGATGTACTACCCGCAGGGAAGCGTACCGGCGGCAGTGTATGTAGACCGTGAATTACAGTCTGCATTATTGCCAGGTGAGTTTACTGTATTTTGTGTGACGCCAGGGGCGCATGCGATCGAATCGGTGTTCAACGATCAACCGCTTTATCAGGGCAAGCAAAACCCGACGCAGCAATTGCCTGCCGAGGGCGGTGAAACCTACTTTGTGCAGGTTAACCCCGGCACAACCGGCAACACCGCGGCACTGGAAGAACGCCCACAAGCGGAGACGATGCTGAGCGGTCTGCAAAAACACACCCGCATCGTGAACCGTGCCTCGCAGGTGAAAAGCTGTAATTACATCAACACCAGTGGCGTGATCCTGATTCAGGAACAGGTCCTGTTCCGCTTTGCAAAGAGCGATACGGAGGGGATCCTGCCAGAGTCGCGCGACAAGCTGGATAACGTGGTGAAGTTCATTAAGCAGGCCAGTAACGTCAGCGAAATTCAGCTTATCGGCTTCACCGACGCCATCGGTAACCGTGATGCGAACCTGCGTCTCTCAGAAGCGCGCGCCAGTACGGTACGTACGTTTCTGATTGAAAAGGGTATTAAACCTGAGATGATCAACAACGCGATGGGCCAGGGCGTGGCGCAGTCAGCGGAAGGGTGTGGTACCCGCGCCAGTCAGCAGGACGCCGGGTGTAACGTGAACAGTCGCCGTGTGGATATTCTGGTCAGAGGCAACTGATTAATCTCGCTTAACATAAAACGGGCCGTCGAAAGGGGCCCGTTTTTTATGCCTTATTTAATGTATGCGATGGGGCACATAATTATTTACCACCAAATCTCCATTTGTGCGCCGAATGAAAATTCGTCGTCATTACCACGGCTAAACTGGTGAAGATTGTTGTCGCTGTATGCGATACCGGAAGTGTAGTTTGCATCATTGTCAGTAGCATACCCCCAGTTTTCATCCCACTTCGCATAAGTGGCAAATAAACGGAGCGCCGGGCGAGACCAGATACTGTTTCCTGCCTGCCATTGTTGCGCTAATGTAATTTTATATTGACTGTTGTGGTCGCCTGTTTGCTGAGATTTGACGTTATCGTACCCCATTTCTAATAACGTACTCATGATTGGTGTCCATTTATACATAGAACGCAGACCCGCCGTGTACCAGGTGGCGCCATTATTGTTTTCTCGATCGACGTCCTGATACATTGCGACATACATCAGACCCCATTCATCGTTGAAATCAATAGCGCCATGGTCAAGTACCCGAACCATATGACCGTTATTATTGATGGATGCCCCTTCACTGCGGCCATTATTCTGTGCAGTCATAGAATCGTTAGCGTACTGGATTACAAATTTGTTGTAACCATCCAGAATACTTTGCGTATGTTCTGCTGTGAACATCCAGCCGTCTTTACTGGCACCATCAGCAAAACGGTAGTTATCCTGGGCGTTAGNAGATCCCACTCATTATCAAGATAGCCATACGAGCCGCCGGATTCGCTGTTACGAGTCGCGGCCACCGAGAGTTTACCGAAACCCAGATCGATATTTTCCAGCCCGGCGCCTGGACCGGAAATATCCCAGTAATACAGGTCGATCATATGAACATCATGTCGTTGATAGAAACTTTTCCCTGCCCAGAGAGTGGCACCTGGCAGAGAATCAATCAGGTTTTCGCCTCGCACAGAGGCTATACGAAGTGCCGGACTTGTTGATTCAAAATCCGTTCTTTGCGAAACAGAGTAGGCCAGAAGGGAATCAAAATAAAAACGTTTATTTCCCTCTTTCCAGACTTCTTGTCCCAGCCCAAATTCCGCATATGTTTCACATTCATTTCCGAGTCGGTATTTACTTTGTGCGCCCGTTGCCTGGAAGCATTGCTGCTCTCCACCACTGCCAGTCCAGCCGATACCTGAACGGGCATAACCATGGAAATCAACCGCCATTGCCTGGGTGGATACGAGACTTGCTGTAAAAATCGCTGCCACGGTAAGTTTACGTAAATTAATCATTATTCCTGCTCTCCTGCGAGTATTGATTTTTGTCATCCGTTTACTACATTTCGTGTTTCAACTGAGGCTGCATGATAAAAATCAGCCTTAAATAATCTGCAACGAGCCCTGGCGAAGTTTGTGCTGATAGATAAATGCGGTTAATGCTACTGGTACGATAATCGCCACCAGCATCGCGACCGCGAACACTTGCCAGTAAGTTGGCTGAATAGAGAGAATGCCCGGCAAGCCGCCGACGCCAATGCCGTTCGCCATCACGCCGTTAAGACCGCACAGCAGACCTGCCAGCCCGGAGCCGATCATCGCGCAGAGCATCGGGAAGCGGTATTTCAGGTTGATACCGTACATCGCCGGTTCGGTGACGCCGAGAAACGCGGAGATGGCGGCAGGAACCGAGATTTCACGTTCGTTGTGTTTGCGGCTGGAGATAATAATCCCCACCACTGCCGACGCCTGGGCGATGTTCGAGATAGCAATCAGCGGCCACACCGGCGTACCGCCCATGCTCTGGATCATCTGCATATCAATCGCCAGCGTGGTCTGATGCACGCCGGTGATCACCAACGGCGCATACAGGAAACCAAACAGCGCGGCGCCAATCGGCGCGAAGCTGCCGGTCATCAGGTGGCGCACCGCGAAGGCCACGCCGTCGCCAATCAGACGGCCGAACGGGCCGATCAGTGCATGGGCGAGGAATACCGCGAGGATAAGCGAGCACACCGGCACAATGACCAGATAGAGATAGTCAGGCACGATGCGCTTCATGCGCGTTTCGATAAAGCCAAGCGCCAGACCCGCCAGCAGCGCCGGGATAACCTGCGCCTGATAGCCCACTTTGGCGATACTGAACAGGCCAAAATTCCACACTTCCGGCACCTGCTGCCCGAGCAGATAGGCGTTCATCAACTGCGGCGACACCAGCGTTACGCCCAGCACGATGCCGAGGATCGGCGTGCCGCCCATTTTTCTCACCGCTGACCAGCAGATCCCGACCGGCAGATAGAAGAAGATTGCTTCGCCGATCAGCCACAGGAAGTCGTAGATCGTTTTCAGCGACGGGAACATTTGCGCCAGCGTCTGGCCGTTGCTCATTGGCAGATCGCCGATCACGTTGCGGAAACCGAGGATCAAGCCGCCGCTAATGAGCGCGGGCAGGAGGGGGAAGAAGATCTCGGCGAAATGCGAAATCAGCTGCTCGTGCCATTTCATATTCTGGCGGGCGGCTTTTTTCGCCTGTTCTTTGTCGGCAGACGCCTGACCAGTGGTGGCCAGTAGCGCCTGATAGTAGTCGCCAACGTTGGTGCCGATGACCACCTGAAACTGCCCGGCGTTGGTGAAGCAGCCTTTGACCATCGGTAATTCTTCGATGGCTTTCGGGTTGGCTTTTGCGGGTGCGTTCAGGACGAAGCGCAGACGGGTAATACAATGGCTGACAGTAGCGATGTTCTCGCGCCCGCCCACCAGCTCGATCAGGTTATCGATGTCCTGCTGATTAACTTTGCTCATCATGTAGCCTCATGGCAGATGAAGGATGTTGCGTAATGACCTGATGATCATCCTGAGCCTTTCCGCAAATTCGGTAAATGGGAACGTTCCCGAAACGCAGCGACGATCACACTATTTGTGCAGAAAAGGATCAGGCGAGTCGGGCGGGGATCACTATCTGACGTGGCTCGGCGTGGCCGTTGATCTGCTCGATCAACTGTTGCGCCGCGCGGCTTCCGGCCTCGGCGTAGCCGGGATCGACAGTGATAATTTCCGGGTGGAGAAACTTCATCAGCGGCGTGTTACCGACGCTCGCCAGCTGAACGGTGTCGATGCGCTGTTCCTGGAGATATTTGCTGGCGCCGATGGCGAGCGTATCGGTGGCGCAGAGCAGCGCGGTGGTGTCACTGTTCATCACCCTGGCGACGTTGTCATAGCCCTGTTTCATGGCGAGACCGGGCAACGCGGCAACCGGGTTGATCTTGCGCTTTTTGCAGAAGGCGAGGTATGCCTCATGGCGGCGTTTGCCGGTAGTGACGTCACTGTGCGGCACGCCGAGGTAGCTGATATGGCGATGCCCCTGATCGTACAGGCGCTGCATCAGCGTCTGAATAGCGCCTTCGTCGTCATAACAAACCGACGCAAACCCGCTGGCATCCCGCGCCAGCAGCACCAGCGTCGGTTGCCACGGCGCGAGCATCGCGTCGGTGATGCCGGTAAAGCCAAACAGCACCACGCCGTCGATGTTGCGGCGGCTCAGCATGCCTAAATGCTCTTCCACCAGCGCCGGGGAAAACTGGCTCTCGATCATGATCGGATCGTAACCGCGTTCGTAAAAGGCAGGCAGCATAGTTTGTACGGCGAGGTTTTCGGAGAGGGAATCGAGACGGGTAACGATAATGGCGACCACTTTGTCGCTCTGCCCACGCATCGCACGCGCCGAGCGGGAAGGGGAGAAACCGTGCTGAAGCATGACTGCTTCGATACGTTCCCGGGTGCGCTCGCTGACGCCGCTTTCATTGTTCAGGACGCGGGAGACGGTGGATTTTCCCACCCCGCTTAAGCGTGCGATATCTTTGATTGTCAGCCGGTTTTGCATCCTCAATTCCCGTCGTAAGCCAGTTCTAACGAATAAACAGAGACTACTGTGATTCAGCGAAATCACAAGGGGCAAAAGTCTGGTTGATGCCCGGTTTAGTTGCGCGGTCGTATGATAACGCCATCATCGCACAAGCTTCATCGTTTATCTGGCGGACTTGCGCGGTCTCTCTTCTTTCACTTACCGGAGGTGACATGGATCCCGATCCCATTCCCCGATATCGCGGGAGTTTTTTTCGCGCCGGTAAGGCTGTGGTGACTGTCTTACCGGCGCGGTGAGGCAGTGACGTCGTTGATGTCCCTGTAGTGAATGTTTGTGCCTGTCAGGTACGGCCTTGCCCTGCCTGAAAATCGTGCTGCGCCCGTGAATTGCGGGCGCGGAGGGACTTCTTATGTGGAAAATTTTTAGCCGGCAGCTGTTTGCGCAGCTTAGCCGCCGTCTGCCGCGCCGTCTCGTTCAGCGTGACCCGATGCCCGCGGGCAAATCGCTCGCCAGTGGTCCGATACCGGACTCGCTCGCCCGCCATTGTCTGAACGTCGCGGCGATGGATGAAAACGAAATCTGGCGTGCCTTCAATAGCCACCCGGAAGGGCTGACCGCGATGGAGGTTGAAGAACATCGCGAGCAGTACGGCGAAAACACCCTTCCGGCGCAGAAACCGGCGTCGTGGTGGGTGCATCTGTGGCAGTGCTACCGCAACCCGAAGCGCAGACGGGTAATACAATGGCTGACAGTAGCGATGTTCTCGCGCCCGCCCACCAGCTCGATCAATTTATCGATGTCCTGCTGATTTATTTTTAGCATATTAAATGTCCTTTATTGTTAGAGACGCATCGCTAAATTTATTCGAAGGCATACTGAATAATTTATAGGGAACGTTCCCTTTTCTTTTTAAAACAAGCGGTTAGAATATGTTACGTAATGCATTTGCTTCCGGTAAATATGAGGGGAAATCTTTAGGGTTAAGTAAAACTCAAATCTAATCCGGTCGCAGTGCAATAGATTCATAAAAAACGTGAAACGTAATTAATTGAAAAATATCGCTTTTATGTTTTTTCATCATATTAAAAAATATACATATGGACGTAGTTTGGAAGGGACAATTTATTCGATTGTTTTTTAACCCTTAGCCTGGTAACAACAAATTTACTCAGTGCCAGAGGGTTATTAATCCATTAATTAAGAAAGCGACTACAGAAGTAGTAGTTTCCTGCGTTGTGAACAGAGTGATATAAGTTATCTTCTTAAAAAATTTTAAAGGAATTTAAGGCTCTATCGGGATTATGGATTTCTTACTCAGTGTTTAATATGGATGCTCTTTTTCGCCGGTTAACGGAAAATATATCAGAAAATCTGTGATCTTTGAGATCAATCGAGTCTCAAAGTAAGAATATTTGTCTATTTATGGAGTGTGGTTGAGATTTTTCATGCCTTACCAGATACATTATTAAAGTGATGTTTTTTTGCATGAATAGCAGATTTTACAGTATATTTGGACAAGAGGGCAGTAGATCTGCTTATTAAGTATTTAGGAGGTTAACTGAATTTTCACAAGTGATGTTACTAAATACAATAGGGTAAATTCGTATATGAAAATTGAGTATTCGTAAGAACGAATATTTAAAACGTATCAAAAATAAGGGGCCGTGTCATCTTTTAGTAAACAACATGTTGACGTTCTTAGTATGTGGCGATATATTCTTACATCAATGATAAGATGTGTTTTTATTTGACTATGTTATATTTAAAACAATGCTAGTATCAATTTCGATGCTATCCTGTTTCTTATCGTTATTATATGACTTCACAATTTTATCTTTATAAGTGCGTATGTTCATTATTCACTATGCGATGAAAGTGAACAAATGAGCATATCTTCTCTGCAACATGCACGAGTAAGCAACAGGACTGGTCAACCTGTTTGTATCGATGATGAAGGAAAAGCCTTAAAAGTGCTATTACATTGTAAGGCAACAAAATGAGGCTTCTGAATATCAGGATAAATAGGAATAATATATGAAAGCATTATACCTTGGCGAAAAGAACCTCGGCAGTCTTGGCATTATTAGTATCATAGAATCTAATTATAAAATGTCTTCTGTCATCCTGAAGAATATCGATAAATTTATTGAAGAAGACTCTACCGACTACTATAGCATCGGGATCATTGATGGTCGGGCACTACACACTAGTTCTTCATGTAATTTGAAGCGACTATCGCAATTGATTAGTTACCCGGTTCTTTTGTTAGTGGAGGAGAATCAGCCCTGGAAGAAATATCTCGAACAGATCCAATATATCCATGGCGTGATAAAACGAGAATGTGATATAGGTTTTTTCCTTAATAGTATCAATGTGATACAAGATGGCGGGTATTGTTATTCCTGGAGCATACACACTCTTAATAATGATATTAGTGAGGTATTCAATGAGGAATATTATGCCTCTTCCGGGCTTACCCGACGAGAAATGCAGATCCTGAAAATGTGCCTTGAGGGCGCTACAAACAAGGAAATTTCAGGCAAACTTTCGCGCAGTGAAAAAACAGTCAGTGCGCATAAGTCCAATATATTACGAAAATTAGGTATAAAGCGTTTTCCTGAGCTTTTTATCCGACGTCACCAAAATAATCTTTGTTAATGATATTTTGAAAGCAGATCGATAAAGATAGCATTACCTCTATTGATCTGCATATTTATTCGCTTGAAGACGCAAGCACTGGCGCGGCCTGCAACTGCTTTAGGGGAATAATTTATCCCGGAGAGACTCCCTTCCTTCTGATTTATCCCTTCACAAAAAAAGAGCAAGTCGGATACTAACGCAGTTAACAATTACCCTCAACTTTTTGGATTGGAAGTTAATTGTGTTTATGTGCAAGGAATCAACATTATGAGAATGCGTAAAACGATGCTGGTACTGGGAATAAGTCTCTTTCTGAGTAGCTGCCAAAGTATGGAATCGGGGAGCTGGTTTAGTACCGGAGCTGAAGCTTTCGAAGTTTATACATTGAGCGACTATCAGGTACAACCGCAGAATGATCAGGCCTGTCGGGAAATAGATAGTAGAGCCACTATTGCACCGGGAAACAGTGATTATGCCAGGCGCCTGCAAAAAATTGCGTTGATGCTTGGTCACAACATTAATGGTCAACCTGTCGATTATAACGTTTACCTGTCAAAAGAAATTAATGCCTTTGCAATGGAAAATGGCTGCATACGTGTTTACAGTGGGTTGATGGATCTAATGAATGATAACGAAATGGAGGCCATTATTGGTCATGAAATAGGTCACGTTGCCCTTGGCCATGTTAAAGAGAGCCGGCAAATAGCCTCTGGTACAAATACGATGCGCACGGTGGCATCGTCAGTAGGTGGCCTCGCTGGCAGTGTTTCTCAGTCTCCGCTTGGCGATATGGGGGAAAGACTAATTAACTCTCAATTCTCTCAGCGGCAGGAGCTCGAGGCCGATGAGTATTCTTATGATTTGCTACGTAAACGTGGACTCAACCCAACAGGACTTGTCACCAGTTTTGAAAAACTGGCGAAGCTGGAAGTAGGTCAACGAAACTCTATGTTTGACAATCACCCTGTCTCTGCTGAGCGAGCGGCACGTATCAAAGATCGCATGGCTGCTGACAGTATAAAATAGTGATAGTAACTCATTTCCATAATGCGGTATAAAAACTGTCTACGAAAATAGCAATGGCTACATAGGATGCTAACCGTAGCCATCGCTATCACTGGTCAAATGAATCAGATGTAATTCAAATATCCAGTATTAACTAATGTGATCGCTTTTTTGATACGATATCGTATGTTTGCGCGCAACCAGCTATCAGATGACCACTCCGTCTCAACAAGTTCTTTACCAAAAATTTTCGATGCTATCGTTCGGTGCGAAAAACCTTTATTTAGATCATCGATTGTTTCTAATAAATTTGGTGGTGGCTCTTTATTGAGGTCAGAAATCTCATTGTTAATAATGCCTTTAATGAAGTCGATGTTTTTGCTTTTGATTTTATTGTCAAGATTGAGCGGAAAGCACAGAAAAATTCTCGAGCTACTATTTAAAGCATCAATATCTTCGATGAAAAACTGAAAGTAATCATTTTGATTGAATATCTTGATACATGTTGTTTTGTCTTGCAAAGTTAATTTTTCAAGATTCATCCCAGATTTTTTATAGAGACTGCCCCATATACAATCCCCATACTTGCTAAGCATTACCCTGGCTGACTTGCTGCTTAACTCAGGTGACCAGAAAACATTTTTAGGATTTTTCTCAGATGGATCTGCATATTTCAGTAACCCCCATTTTTTTTCAGCGTTACGATCAAGAATTGTTTGTATTCCAGGTCTTGATTTACTATTATTACTTAGTTCCCAGTCAGCAATGTACTGCTTATTCCTTCTAAGGTATTCCCAAGCAAAATCAGTATATGCCTCGCTATCCATAATCCATTCCTTAAGTTTATGGTTGGTCATTAAAAACTATATTTCTAGTATTAATGATTGTTTGTAGCATATCGCATAGGGTCAAAAAAAACCTGCTTCAAATTGTCCCTGTTGTCCTGGTGGGTATCCAATATATTAATGTGTAAACAAAGTAGAACATATTTTTATATATGAAACTCCCTTCTCTGTCTCTTATCTATGTATGAAGATGAATAAGGAAGTTCGTTCAGGTTTACGAGGTGAATTTAACTTCATCACGGGGTAGAGGATAAATGACGATTGATACTTTTTCTCAAGAGTTTTATGGCGTTGAATTTGATCCTATGTATGGTGAGATTGAATCCATGCTGGCTCAGTTAGATGAGTCTTCTGATCCTCTTGCGGAGGCAGGAGCTGCCCCACAGGTGAACTGGAGTCTTGTTGCTGAACATGCTAAAAAAATGCTTGAGCAGTGCTATGACCTGCGAGTCGCGCTATGGCTAATCCGTGCCAATATGTATCTGGATTGTATCAGTGCTGTTTATCATGGTATTACTGAGCTCGGACAGGTTTTAATGAGTGAAAATAACATTGCCTATCCGAAGTCAGAGACAGATAATAGTAATGAAGGACATGCTGCCGCTTTAGGATGGCTATCTGCACCGCAATTCATTGCAGAATTGAAATCTATAAAGCTTACAAGAGAGCATAATTATCAATTACATGATCTGATTAATGTAGATGCAAACTCATCGGCCGAATATTCATTTTCGTCATCCTCCTCAATCCTGTTAGCCATAAACACTTACTATCAACAAAATAGTTTGCCTGATTTTAATGAGCAATTAACAGCAATCAGTCAGACTTTAGAAAATGTTGAAGCATATGCGAATCAGTACAGCGAAGGATATTTGCTGGATTGTCATGCACTACGATCTTTTTTAACTAAAGCATTATCTCAACTCAAACAACAGTCAGCACCAGTGAATCTTAATGAGGATGACATCAATGCGGAAAGAAGTAATATCGCTGGTATAGCAGGATCTTTATTGCTCGACGGAGGGGATGCAAATATTCGATCCAGGCAGGAGATTATCCTGATGCTGGATCGTATTCTGGATTATTTTCAACGCTATGAGCCTAGTCATCCTGCTCCCATATTCATACGTCGTTCAAAGCAAATGATTGGCATGGATTTTATTTCTATTGTCGAAGAGCTTTTGCCGGAATCGATGAATACTCTGCAACAATTTACTGGAAATAATAACATCACGGCTGAATGAGGAAATTGAGATGGCAAAAGATGCAAGTTCTCAAAAATTTATTGGTAGAAACAACGCGCCTCGAGTGCAAATTGAATACGACGTTGAGATTTATGGTTCGCAGAAAAAAGTTGAATTGCCTTTCGTTACTGGGGTGATGGCAGATCTTTCTGGTCACCGGGCAAAACCTCTTGCCCCTGTAGAGGAGCGTAAATTCCTGACTTTCGATCAAGATAATTTCGATGCCCGCATGCGAGCAATTAAGCCACGCTTAAAATTTTACGTTGATAACACATTAAGCGAGGAAGATGAGTTGCTCGATGTGGAACTGGAATTTGAATCAATGGAGGATTTTTCCCCTGGCTCCATCGCGCGTCGCATTCCACAGATGGAAAAACTGCTGGAGGCCCGTGCGCATCTGGCGGAATTGATCACCTATATGGATGGTAAAGCGAGTGCTGAAGAAGTCGTGAAGCGTTTGCTTGAACAACCGGATTTTTTACAACGTCTGGCAACCGATGCACAGGGGACTATTGCTGCAATCAATGAGAACGAGGATGAGCAGCCAACTGAGCCTACTGAGGGAGATGCATAAGTGGAAAACACACAACAAGTTCAGCCTGAGCTGCAGCCAGAAGTCGGTCTTTCTTTTGCCGAAGATGATTACAATGAGCTTGATGATTTACTTAAACGTTCATTCCGTCCAAGAACGGATGAAGCATCTACCGCTGTTCGTCGTGCGATTGGGACTCTGGCGGCTTACGCACAAAAAGGGAAAGTGAAAGTTAACAGAGATGTCGTGCTGACCATCGAATCTCTGGTTGCGGAAATTGATGAGAAACTTTCCGAGCAAATGAACCATGTGCTCCATCACAAGGAATTCCAGAAACTGGAATCGGCATGGCGTGGTTTAAGTTACCTCGTTGACAACACCGAGGTTAATGAGACGCTCAAAATCCGTGTTTTGAATATTCGTCAGGATGAGCTTGCCTCAACGCTTCGCCGGTACCGTGGTTCCGCCTGGGATCAAAGCCCTATTTTCAAGCAAATCTATGAGCAAGAGTACGGTCAATTTGGTGGCGAGCCTTTTGGCTGCATGATTGGCGATTTTGAGTTTGACCATGGTCCGCAAAGCGTGAGTTTACTCACTGAGATTTCTAAAGTTGCGGCCGCAGCACACTGTCCGTTTATTGCCTCAGCATCGCCGGCTATTATGCAAATGAATAACTGGAAAGAGCTTGGGAACCCGCGTGATATTGGCAAAATTTTCACTACCCCTGAATATGCGCCCTGGCGCCGCCTGCGTGAAAGTAATGACTCCCGCTATCTGGTGTTGACATTGCCGCGGTTTTTGTCCCGTTTGCCTTACGGCGCAAAAACTAATCCGATTGAAGATTTTGCGTTTGAAGAAGTCGTCAACCCTCATGTCATTGAAGATTTCTCATGGGCAAATGCCGCCTATGCTATGGGGGTCAATATTAACCGTGCTTTTAATGAATTCGGTTGGTGTTCACGCATCCGCGGTATTGAATCAGGTGGGTCAGTTGAAGAATTACCCGCTTACGCGTTCCCTTCTGATGAAGGTGGGTATGAACTGACATGCCCGACAGAACTGGCCATTTCCGATCGCCGTGAAAATGAACTCTCAAGTGCTGGTTTTCTTCCTCTTGTATATCGCAAGCATTCAGATTTCGCTGCATTTATTGGATCGTGTACTTTGCATGCTCCTGCTAATTATGAAGATCCTGACGCAACAGCTAACGCCAAGTTATCTGCGCGTTTGCCCTATATCTTTGCGACCTGCCGTTTTGCGCATTACCTCAAATGTATTGTTCGAGACAAAATTGGTTCGTTCCGTTCTCGTGACGATATGCAGGTCTGGCTTAATGACTGGTTAATGAATTATGTAGACGGGGATCCAACAATATCAACGGAAGCCACCAAGGCTAAACGTCCTTTAGCTGCTGCAGAAGTCAGAGTCGAGGATGTTGAGGATGATCCAGGTTTTTATCGCGCTCACTTTTATTTGCGCCCGCATTATCAGTTGGAGGGGATGACAGTCTCTTTGCGACTGGTTTCTAAACTTCCGTCAAGTAAGGAAGGGAAAGAGAAGTAAGTGTTCTGATTTCCAGAGTATCAAAATTTCCGTGACATGCCATTTTCTGGTTATTACCAGTCAATGTTGTTTTTTTATAAGAAACATCAACTGGACGGAATTAATTTTCGCTTTATCGGGTACTTTGGGTCAGCACATTTTATATCGAGGGTGTTTTATTAATTAATGTAATTAAACAGGAGTAAAGCATGACAGCTTTAGTAGATTATTTTCTCAAAATTGAAGGCGTAGAAGGTGAATCTCCCGATCAAACCTATGGCGGCTGGATTCAACTTCAGGCCTGGCAATGGTCTGAGGAAAACGCCGGACGCTGGGGGTACGGCAGTGGTGGCGGTTCCGGTAAAGTCGAGATGAAAGATTTCGAATTCCGCATGGTCAGCAACAAAGCTTCTCCGAAACTTTTTCTGATGTGCGCCACCGGTGAACATATCCCGCAGGCTAAACTGGTATGTCGTAAATCCGGCAGCGGTCAACAGGATTTCTTGACCGTTACCTTCGGAAACTGCCTCGTCTCTTCATTCAAGACCGTTGGCAACATGCCTCTTGGCCCATCAATGGTCACTCTTCAGGATGCAGATACTGTACTGCCTACTGATGTCATCAGTCTGAACTTTGCACGTATTGAAATTGAATACAAAGAGCAGAAGAACGATGGCTCGATGGGTGCTGTTATTAAGTCTGGCTACGACCTGAAACTGAACTCTCGTATCTAATGAATAAACTGCTCCACTATATGGTGGAGCAGTATTTTGGAAAAAGGGATGATGAAAACATCGGATCCGGTTTTGTTTGACAAACTGACCGTACGGCGTGACCGTTCAGGTTTACCCCACTGGCGGGAAATACTGTTGAGAGATATTGAATATTTGCTGAATGATTCGGCACATAGTGCGGCGCTAAAGTTACAACGATATTCTCAGTGTGAAACATCCGTTGTGAATTACGGATTACCTTCTCTTAGCCAGCAGGTGCCAGTGAATACTGATCTCATTGCCTTAGCCAGACAAATTCAGCGCATCATTGCCACTTTTGAATCACGTTTGGATCCTCATTCAATTCGCGTTGTCCCGTTAATAGACAAGGACCAAACATGGGTATTAGCTATTTTATTCGATATTCATGCTAAGTGTAGTTTGCCTGAAGACGAACAAATGGTGAATTTAAGAATTGCACTCGATTACTCCTATGGGATCGTTCGGGTGTTATAAATGCTCGTCAATGATAATAAAAAGAGACAGTAGTTATGCTCAGCGATAAATTTCTCGCGCTATACAACGAAGAATTGCGTTATTTGCGTGAAGATGGTCAGCGCTTTTCTCACACCCATCCTCAGGTTGCCAGACATTTAGGTATGTTGTCAGACAGTGTGCTGGATCCTTTTGTCGAACGTTTACTGGAGGGCACCGCTTTCCTGAGCGCCAGAGTGCAGGAGAGACTTAACAATGAACAGCCTGAATTCGCACTCCAGATGTTGGGGCGTCTGGCGCCATTCTGGTATACGCCGTTACCTTCTATCGCCACGATTTCAATGATTCCTGATTTGACCTCTCCACAATGGCATTCGCAAGTGGAGTTTCCCCGGGGAAGTAAGGTATTGATGCATGACGCATCATTGGTGAACCGTCATGCCACATTCTCTACCGGACGTAGTCTTAAAATTCAGCCTCTGGTCATCGAATCTGCACGGTGCGCGAATACCCCTTCTGCGCATTTACCACAGGTCGTAGCATCGTCCATGCAGGATGGACAAGCACATATTGAATTACAGATGTCCACTCAAGGCGTTGCCTCACTGGGTGATCTTGATTTTGCCCCCATGCATTTAACGCTGACGGGGGATATTGTTCATTCAAATCAATTAATTACAGCTTTGCTCAATGATACTCTGCGTATCATTCTGTGGACCAGTACCGATAAAAATAAACCCATCGTTAAGGTGTTACCGTCTGACAATTTGCGTCAGGGGGGGCTTAGCGAAGAGGAGGCATTACTCCCTGCGGCGATTGGGGAACTACCAGGTAGCCGGTTATTAAGAGAGTACTTTGCGGCGCCGTCGCGATTTCTTTCACTGGAGTTGCATGGTCTTAACGACTTTTTACAGCAGGCAGGGCGTGAACAGAAATTTGAAATCCTGTTCGTTTTACGGCATCGCCCATTACATTTGAACGGGCATGTGAGCGAAGAGGATTTCCGTTTATTTGCGACTCCCATTATTAATTTAAGTAAACGCCGCTGTAGCCCTGTGTTAATTAATGGCGAGCATACGGAATATCCTGTTATCGTTGACAGGCTCAATCCTCGTACATATGAAATTCATCATCTGTTGAAAGTAAATGGTTTACTGAATGATGGCAGCAGTTTGCCATTTTCACCTTTGCATGGTTATGCCAATTTTAGTAATGATGAGCAGGTCGCTGGCTACAGTTTACGCAGGCGCAGAGAATTCGCGGATAAAAACGATCATAAATTTGCACAGCTTCCAATGGATAGCCTGTTTATCGCGCTTTCTCCGGGAAGAACAAATATCGATATTGATCGCGTTAAATCGCTTTCTATAGAGGCTATGGTCTGTGATCGGCATTTGATCCCGAGCCAGCTCCAGCAACCTGGCTTCCATCTGGAAAGTGCTCTGCCGATACGACGAATTGAAATGTTAAGACATCCCTCCAGGCCTCAGGGCGTTCCGGATATCGCTCAGGCATGGAAGGCTCTGCAGTTGCTGGCAAATAACCCTTTGCGTTATGCCTTGCCGGAAATTGCTGATTGCTCGTCCTTACTTCGCGACTGGCTTTCATTATTTAGTCAGCCTAATGATGCGACTCATCACAGACGCATAACCAGTCTGAACCATGCGTGTATTGAGCATAATTTTGAACGCAGCCTGTTGCCCGGCCCCATAGCGTGGATACGGGGTGTCCAGGCCACGCTTGATCTTCACAGCCATCACCATAGCGACAAGGGGGCGTTTCTCTTTGCCCGCATCATCCATCACGCGCTTGCTGAGTATTGTGAACTCGGACAGACCCTCCGAATGACCGTCACTCTGGATGGCGAGCCGCTGACGAAATGGGGGCCCATCACCCATGCCTAAAAGACAAGCCGCGACCAGACGTATCGTCGGTATTTCAGCGCGGCAGGATTTTTTCGAATTACTGCGCCGTATTGAGTGGGCATCTCATAGCGATGTGCGGCTTGGTGATCCGGGGCAACGGCAAATACGTATTTATCAACCCGCTGATTTGTCATTTGCCCCACGGGAAGTGGCGGATGTCCGCCAACCGCTGGGCGACGGTCAAACTGCTGAACCGGTGATTATTATTTGTCGTCATTTCGGATTATTTGCCCCTTATGGTCCTTTACCTATCCATATCACAGAGCATGCCCGTAATGAGTTGCTGGCCCGGCGGAACAGGGCTTTTCAGGATTTTGCGGGCATTTTGAGTCAGCGAATGGCGATTTTGCATTACCGGGCGTGGTCACAACTGCATGTCGCGGTTGGGCATGATCATAAAGAACACAACCGCTTCAAATCGCATATACACCAGATTGCCGGCCTCCTGGATGAAACGGGTATAAATCGCCATATCCTCAACGTGCGGGAAGCCTTTCCCGGCGCCTATCTACCTGGCCGCGGTTCACTAAGGAAATTGCAGGAGATTTTGACCCACTATTTTTCTGTCCCTGTGCGATTGACTCCACATAAGGGAACATGGATTAACGATGCGCGAAATCAAGAATGCCAAAGAATGGGATATCTGGGTTCAACTCGCATTGGCAAGCGGTTTTTCGATGCACAACACAGCCTCTCGGTAGCTATCGGACCGGTTATCGGAGATGAGTATCTTCAGTATCAACGAGGGAGTGAACGTCTGAAAACGCTGGTACACCTGTGTCATGACTTCATCCGTCACCGGATGGTGCTGGATGTCAGCATTCTTATTCAAACTTCACCCGACATGGCCTGTTGTTTGAGGAGTGGCAGGCTTGGGAAGCATAGCTGGTTGAAACCCGGCACAGCTTTGACGAAACGACTCCTCTACAAAACGACAACCTGATTAAAGGAGTAATAACGGTGTATCAGCGTGAACGTCTGTTTAACCGACTCGGACCATTTGCTTACAAAACGTTTGTTGAAGCGACCCGTTTATGTCGAAGTTACCGTCATGAATTTGTGGAACTGGAGCACTGGCTGAAAATTTTACTGGATCGCCAGGATGGCGATCTGCCCGCTTTATTCACTCACTACAATGTGAATCAGAGTGCGGTTACGGCGCGTATTGATAATTTTATCCGGTATATGCCAAACAGTAATACTTCTGTGCAGGATTTGTCGGATCGTCTGGAAGCCGCTGTAGAGTGTGGTTTACTGATTAGCCAGCTCACAGGAAACCAGAAGACTATTCGTACAGCGCATATTCTTATCGGTTTATTGCAGGATCCTCAGCACCAGCGCTGGTTATACCGTTTATGTGATGAATTTAAAAAATTCCCGGTGGCGCAAATTGCTGAACAATATGAAGAGGTGTTGATCTCTTCCTGTGAACATAGTGAAGGCAGAGAAGCGGACGACAGCCAGGGGGTAACTACCGCCGAATCGTCCGGACGGGACCCCGATGCGCTGGAAAAATGGTGTAGTGACTTAACGAAACAGGCACAACAGGGAGAGATTGATCCGGTTATTGGTCGAGAATCTGAACTCCGCCAGGTCGTGGATATTTTACTGCGTCGTCGGCAGAACAACCCTATCCTGGTGGGCGAAGCGGGGGTGGGTAAAACGGCGGTGGCTGAAGCGCTTGCTCGCCGTTTAGCCAGTGGTGAAGTACCGCCATTGCTACAGGGTGCGCGTCTGTTGTCCTTGGATCTTGGCCGGATGCAGGCCGGAGCGAGCATGCGTGGGGAATTTGAATCCCGCTTAAAGGCACTGATCGATGCTATTCGGCAATCGCCTACGCCTGTGATTTTGTTCTGCGATGAGGCACACACCCTCGTTGGCGCCGGTGGGCAGGCAGGTACAGGTGATGCCGTCAACCTGCTCAAGCCACTGTTAGCGAGAGGGGCGTTGCGCATGATTGCCGCAACAACCTGGTCCGAATACAAACAGTTTATTGAGCCAGATTCCGCGCTGACACGACGTTTCCAGCGGGTATTTATCGGCGAACCGGACGAGTCAACGGCAGTAGACATGTTGCGTGCAATTGCTCCTCACTTTGCGCAGCACCACAACGTCACGATTCGAGATTCTGCAATTACTTCTGCGGTCAGACTCTCTGTGCGTAATTTACCTGCGCGCCAATTACCGGATAAGGCTATCAGCCTGTTAGATACTGCTTGCGCCAGGGTTGCGCTCAGCCAGCACGCTGATCCTCAGGCCATTGAGGCTCTGGCCGCAAGGCTGAGCATACTCAATACAGAACATCAATACCTGCAGCATGAACTGCTGCTCGGCGCTTCGGTAAATGAAAGGTTAGCAGAAGTCGAAACGCTTATTTCTCAGATGGAGAAAGAGCTCGAAGACTTGCGTCAGCGCAACGAGCAAGAGCGTGTATTAGTCAAGGAGTTGGTGAGCTGGAGCGAAGGGAATACGATTAGTTCATGTTTACCTGAATTACAGGAATTACAGCAGAACAAACCGCTGGTTTATCCCTGGGTCGATGAACACACTATTGCGGAAGTACTTTCTGACTGGACCGGTATTCCGTCTGGCAAAATGTTGCAGGATGACATCGAATGTATTCTCAATCTTGAACAGTATTTAGGCGAGCAAATTTTCGGCCAGGATAATGCCATCCGGGAAATTGCGCAGGCGATGCGTATTGCCAGAGCAGGCATTCAACCGCAGGAAAGACCTTTAGGTATATTCCTGTTAGCCGGGTCGACAGGTACGGGGAAAACAGAAACAGCCAATGTTCTGGCAGAAATGTTATATGGCGGAGTCCATAACTTAATTACGTTCAATATGAGTGAATTTCAGGAGGCGCATACTCTTTCAACCCTGAAAGGTGCACCTCCGGGATATGTTGGCTACGGTAAGGGCGGGAAATTAACCGAGGCCGTTAGACGTAAACCCTACTCAATTATTTTACTTGATGAGTTTGATAAAGCTCACCCTGATATTCATGACGCTTTTTACCAGGTGTTTGATAAAGGCTGGATGGAAGACTCTGAAGGGCGAATTGTCAGTTTCCGACAATGCTTTATTTTTCTGACGTGTAATCAGGGTGCAGAGGAAATTGAACTGGCCTTCCAGGAAGATATAAACGTCAAATCTAATGTTTTAAAGCCGCGGGTCTATGACGCGTTATTACGTAACTTTGCTCCTGCGTTACTCGCCAGGATCAATATTATTCCTTATTTACCTCTGGGGCAGGAGGCGCTTTCTGCCATTGCTGAACACAATCTCAATCGTCTACGTCAACGTCTGCAATCGGAAACCGGCGCCGCGCTTGAGATGGAAGGGGATATCCCCGGCTGGATCGCCGAACGGGTCAGTACACATCCGAATCGTGGACGTGCGGTAGATGAACTTCTGCGTCAGACCGTGCTCCCCGCTATCGGCAATGAAGTCCTGCGACGCAGACGGGAATCAGAATCGTTACAAGCAGTCCGACTGATCGTTGAAGCTCAGGAGCTCAGTATCGTGTTTGCTTAAAACAAGTTTCGGACATTGGATTACTACCTTTATTACGATGGGGGCGATATGCCTTTAATTGAGATAGAAAATGACAAATTGTCAGTAATGGATGCGTTTCCTCTTAGTTTCACAACGAGAGAGCACATTTCTGGTAATCCAGTTTACAAACTGGAATTTCAGGTTGCAGATGCCGATCTGGATCTGAGCGCACTGCTTGGTGAAGTTATTAAGGTACGGATTGAACTTCCCGATGCTGCGGGTTATCGCACCTATTTTACTTATGTCGTTGCTGGTGCCGATGAAGGACAACGACAAAACCAGTTTGTGTATAGTCTGGAAATGAGCACCTGGCTATGGTTTTTAATGCAAAACCGTAACTGTCGAATTTTTCAGAATATCAGTGCCATTGATATTATTGAACAGATTTTTGAACGCTATAATTTTGCGGATTATCGTATTGATCTCGAAGGAACTTATCTTCCGCGAGAATATTGTGTTCAGTTTGAAGAAAGCGATTTTAACTTTGTCAGCCGGCTGATGGAGGATGAGGGCGTCTGGTATTATTTCGATCACAGTGAAGAAAATAATACTCTTGTCATTACCGACCGCCAGCATTTCCCTGTTCTTGAAGGTAATTACGCTGAGCTAAGTTTTTTACCTGATAGTGAAGAGCAGCGTGCGATTCGAGAAAGTATTCAACGCATTCAGCGAACAAATCGTATTCATTCCAGCGAAGTTGTATTGAGGGATTTTGATTTTATTAATCCACGCAATACGTTACAGACACAAATTGAAGAGAGTCGTGCACATCTGCAGGGCATTCCGCTGGAATGGTATGACTATGCGGCCGGCTATACCGATATTCAGGAAGGGGACACCATTGCTCGCTTGCGACTGGAAGCGATGCAGAGTAATAACCAGCTGTTAATAGGGGAAAGTAACGCCGCTGGCTTGATTGCAGGCTATGCTTTCGACCTGGTTCAGCATCCGGATCCGGGGAGAAATCGGGGTTTCAAATTAATTAGTTGTGATTACACCTACTTGCAGGATGGTCCTGATAGCGCCAGCCAGGGACGTAACATCTCCTGTCGTTTCAGGGCGTTGAACGATGATATTCCTTTTAGGCCGCTGTGTCTGACAAAACGCCCACAGGTTTCCGGTAGTCAAAGTGCAACCGTTGTCGGTGCCGAACAGTCTGAGGTTCACACTGATCAATATGCTCGTATTCGTGTTCACTTCCATTGGGATCGATATAAGACAACAGAAGAAGACTGCTCCTGCTGGATAAGGGTGGTTCAGGCCTGGGCTGGTAAAGGCTGGGGAGTCGTCGCCATGCCTCGTGTCGGACAAGAGGTTTTGGTGACCTATATCGATGGCGATCTGGATCGTCCGATGGTGACCGGGATTGTCTACAATGGCGAAAACCCTCCGCCATATCGCCTTCCTGAATATATTAATTATTCAGGACTGGTGTCTCGCTCACTCCGATTTGGACAGCCGCAACATGCCAGCCAGCTGACATTCGATGATAACCGGGGTAACGAGCGAGTCATGCTCCATGCTGAGCGTGATTTGCAAAAGACCGTCGAGCGTAACAACGCGTCTGCCGTGGGGCAGGATAAATACGAAACCGTTGCGCGTACCAGCACGGACTGGTTCACAAATCACGTCTCTTATAAGGATATGAACTTCTCCATTACGGGGATGAATTTTTCTTTCACTGGCCTTAATGCATCCGCCACGATGCTCAACTTCTACTTCACTGGCTTTGAAGTTGGGTGCGTGCCCGTTGGTACCTATTTTAATGGGATCAACACTTCTTTCGTGGGCGTTGGTACTCACTTTACTGGAATGTCCACATCCTTTACGGGGGCAGCTAACAGCCTGACCGGCGTGAGCAACTCAATGACCGGCTGTAGTAACTCTTTTACCGGCATCAGCAACAGTATTACGGGCAGCAGCCATAGTATCACCGGGTTCAGCAGTAGTCTGACAGGATGTAGCGTCAGTGAAACGGGACATAGTTCCAGTATGACGGGATCGAGTGAGTCTTTCACCGGGAGCAGCTTTAGCTCTACAGGATCCAGTGTCAGTCAGACAGGCAGCAGCGTCAGCACAACCGGTAGCAGCATTTCTGTCACAGGCAGCAGCATTAGTACGACGGGTAGCAGCATCAGCATGACAGGAAGCAGCATCAGTGCCACTGGCAGCAGTATTAGTGCGACAGGGAGCAGTATCAGTACGACAGGCAGCAGTATCAGTACGACAGGAAGTAGTGTTAGCGCCACCGGTAGTAGTGTCAGTACGACAGGCAGCAGTATCAGCACAACCGGTAGCAGCATTTCCGTCACAGGGGTCGCTATCAGTTACAACGGCGTCCAGTACGCAGACTGTGGTATTGACCTGAAAACTGTCGGCATGCAGAGCAAGAACTGAGGGGGCTTCTTATGCGTATCATTCGTCCCCAACAACTTGCAGTACTGAAAAATGGCTACCAAATTGGCCGGGACAGCCATATGGGCATCAGCGTTGTGGCCGGGTTTTATCTTTCCCGACAGGATCACTTTATTACTGAGCCTCAGATCTGGCATGCCTGGAAGTCGGCACCAATATCATTTCGGGTTCTCGATAGTGTGGAACCAAAGCCTTTTGCCGAATTTTTACTGGCAGGACATGCGGGTATTGGTGAAGAAGTTAATGCGCTGGATGTAATGGCCCGTGTCGGGCCACTCAAGCGTCACTGGCGCGTTGAAGGGGACAGTGGCACCGCCGGGATGACCGTTAAGCCTTTCTTGCGCATGCCATTGGATCATACGCACAGTTGGGGAGGTAAAGGATGTAAAGAAAACGCGTTGGGACGAGGCTATGGCGATTCTCAGCATCCTAATCTGATGTCGATTAACATTGATGGTTCTGCCATTGTTCGTTCGCCTTTGGCGGCGCCGACACCGCTTCCACCTGATTTTCAGATTCGTAAGAACCATATGGATAATGTGGCTTCGTCGATGTCAGACAAACATTATCTGGAAACGTTTTTCCCGGGGTTGCCCCCGGGTATCGATCGCCGATATTTCCAGATGGCTGCACCGGCGCAATGGTTGAATAAAGCCGAATGGCCTAACGGTATTTCCTTTGAACTTCAGGGCTTTCGTGAACATAACGAAGTGCTGAGCGGAGATTTTCCTGTTGTACGCGCCAGGGCTTTTGTCTGGGAAAATGACGCGAAATACCCCGAGGAAATTGTACTGCAACGCAAGACGTTGTGGCTGCTGCCTGATGATGACATAGGGCTGATGGTCTTCACTGGACATTACCCGTTGAAGCATTTATTTGATGAGCCTGTTGAAACCTTATTGGTTGCGCTTGATCCTGCAACGTCTTTGCGTGATGAAGCACATTACTGTGATGTGTATGCACGTCGCAGCCATGAGGATGCGCCAGCCTTTGAATTTTTAAATGATCCGGACCTGATGCCAGTGGGTATGCCGTTGAATGTCATTCGCAGTCTCACCGATCATCCGGACTCGAAGTTCTACAGCGCGTTGCCTTTACCAAAAGCGGATACGACGCATTTTTATGATGATGTGAAAGAGGCTATCGCACTTTATCAACAGCAACAGCAGGCACGGAAAGAATCGGATAACGCCAGTTCGCCTGGCATTAATGAGACGATGTTACCCGCACTTCCTGAAGGACAAGGCGAAACGTGGCTAAGTGAAGGAAATGCAGAGGCGGAGAACATTACGTTTTCGGGTACTGATTTTTCTGCATCTCTCCTGGAAAATAAACAGTTCCGTTATTGCACATTTCATAATTGCAAATTTAAGGCGACACAGTTGAAAGACTGTGTATTTGAACAATGCCAGTTTATCCTTTGCGATTTTGATGGGTCGTCATTTTCTGGCGTAACGTTGTCAGGTGGGTTTATTAAGCATTCGCATCTTCAGGATGTGCAAATAGAGAATTCTTTACTGGAGAAAGTCACGCTGGAATCATCAGGTTTTCAGATGAGTCATTTTATTAAAAGTAGCCTGAATAATAATATTATGATGCAGGATGATTTTAGCCATTGTCGTTTTGATAGCTGTTCATTTAATAATGGATTCTTTACTTTTTCCATATTCTCCAGTGCCTCATTTCTTCAAAGTCAGGTGGTTTCCTCTGTTTTTGAGAAATGCGAGACCCAGAATGTTTCATTTTCGCACTGCACGCTAAATAAGAATTCATTCATTGAGGGGACATGGCAAAACAGCCAGTTTATGGCATGTCAGATGGACAGTGTTACGACGGGGCTGGGAGTGAGTTTCTCTGATTCACGCTTTGAACAGTGCAGCCTGGTCAGAATTGGATTTACTAAAGCCGATCTTCAGCGGTGCCATTTTGTGCACTGCACATTACTGGAAGCATGTTGCGATAAAGCAGACTTTGATAGCGCCCATGTTATTTCTTGCGATATGGCAGGCCTGCGCCTGAAAGATGCGGTACTGACGCATTCACTCTGGCGGGGAACCAGCCTGCAACAAAGCGTGCTTTACAACGCAGATTTGCGTGATACCACGTTCAGGCAATGCAATCTGGCTGGTGCCAATCTGGCAATGGTTAGCCAGAACGTTACCACACGCTTTGATGGCTGCCTGATGGAACACGTTCACTGGATTCCCCGACGTTATCGGATGAATACCTGATTATGCGGGAGGAAAATGGAATGATCGAATCAGAACAGCATGTCACCGTGCCGGAACAACCACGCAGGATAAATGGTAAGCATTTTAGCCACTGCCAGTGGTCTTGTCCGGTAGTCGAAGATATCTATTACATCGACTGTGTCTTCTCCGATATAGACATCGAAGGATTGGTCGGTCGGGGGATCAGCTTTGAACGATGCCGGTTCAGTAATGTTCGCATCAAAGGTGCGGACCTGCACCTTTGTACTTTACGCCACTGTGAGATGACAAATGTCGATATCCGGCAATCGACGGTCTTCAACATTTCTTTTCTGGAGACGCCATGTCAAGGGATCCAGCTTGAGCAGTGTCAGATTGAGCGTTGGATGATGGCGGGTTGTCATCTGGAACATGCCCGGTGGAATGACACCAGTATTAGCTACTGGACGGCACAAAACACCCCTGTCCAGGATGTCATCATGTCAGGCGGAACCTTTCAGGATGGCAACTGGCATGAATGTACGCTTCAACAGGTTTTCTGGCAGGGGACAACGATTTCTCGCCAGGTCATGGGCAGTTGCACACTGAAACAGTGTGAATATCAAAATACCGCTTGCGACATTTTTATCTGGAGTTCATGTCAGCTACAGGAAATTGATTTCCGAAAAGTGAATTTATCGTGTTCCGGCTTTCAGAAATCTGTCTTACGGGACTGCCAGTTTGCGGGATGCAAAATGGATGCGACTCAGTTCAATGGTGCACAAATTCAGCAATGCGATTTTGGCCAGACGGATTTGTCCTGCTCCCAGTTCACTGATGCGACGATATCGAACTGCAGTTTTCTCAGCGCAAATCTGGTTCGGGCTACGCTGAAACGGGCGAAGCTGACGAGTTGTAATCTGACTCAGGCGGATTTCAGCCACGCAGATATGAGATTCGCCGATCTGAAAACATCTCTGTTGCAACCAGCAATTACTCATAAAACGCGTTTGCACGGCGCCACACTTCAGCCTCTGGACTGGGCATTACAGACACCAGAACCGCTGATGGGGCAGCTGGATAGCTGGTATTCACTTCACAGACCAGGACCGAAAGTGAACACCGAATCTTCCTCTTTATTTTCAGGAGCCAGTCGTTATGTCTGACATTATTCATATCACGTCAGTGAAGAACAGACGCTATGACGCAACATTAAACGAGCCTCTGTCTTTTTTCCAGGCGCTAGCACAAGAGAGCGGGCCACGGTTGATTACCGGACGCATGTGTCTTGACGAGCAGGGTATTCCCTGTGTTGAAGAGTATCCTCATTTGCCTGCGCTGGTTGCCGCCAGTTGTCTTCTGGCGCCAGTCAGCGGCGATGTTGTGAGCGCAGTCGTCAATGACGGGAAACTCTATGTGACTGCCGTTCTTTTGCGTGAGGACAGTGAAGCCCCCTTAATTTTTAGTGGTGGGAACGTGCCGCTTCATATTGTCGCGCCATCGTTAATGCTCCAGGGAACGGATCGCGTAGAAATCCACACCCAACAACTTTCGCTGTTATCCAGGACATCTAAGTGGGTATCTGAAACGCTCCATCAGGTGACCAGGTCGCTCTTTGTCCGGGCAACGAATGCGCATCGGAAAGTGGAATATACCGATGAAGTGGAAGCCAGACATATAAGCCAGCGAGCAGAACATAGTCTCGCTGTTAATGCCCGGGTTGGTTCAATTAATGCCTCTGCCGTACTGAAAATAGATGGCGGACAGGTTCATATGGGATAATTAAAATGACAGCTGCAAATACACGTGCTGGCGGTATGAGTTTTACTGGATGTGATCCAATGGTACCTATTTCTGGACCAAATTTTGCACCTAATAACACGGGTGTTCCTAATGTTAGTAATTATTATTGTTGCGGTGGGAACGAGCAGAATTTAAATACCATAAGGGTATCAACAATTGATACTGGTATTATTGTTGGTGCTGCATCTGGTACTCACTCATCGAAAATGGATCCTATGCAGGGCTCTGGGAAATATTTCATCCAGGGTAGTCCAGCGACACGCTTAGGAGATATGAGTATGACGAACAATAACAACTCATCTTCGACGCAAATTTCACCAAGCCAAACGAAGTACTTTATTAATGCTTAATATAAAACATTTTATTGTTTCAATTTCTCTGGCAGGCAGCTTGTTTCTAAGTGGATGTAGTTGGTTTTTTTCCTCAGATCAGCCGGAGAGAGAACCTGAAAATCGCAATATCGTGCTGCAGATCGTTGCGACGAATGACCTGAATCCTACGTCAGCGGGTGTCGCTCAGCCTGTAAAAATGTGCGTCGTTGAGTTGAATCGGGAAGGGTGGTCGCCGCCAGGACTGTATCAGGGACGGGCGTGCAGTGATATCCAGCCTGATAAAGATGTCCTCAGCGTCACGCCTTTCATTATGGCGCCGATGGAGACACGGACGTTTATACGGGAAGTCCCATACAGGCAAGACCGTTGGCTGGTCATTGCTGTGGAATTCCAGTCTCTGGGAAAAGACAGTGTCATTCAACTGAAGTCAGGGGCGCGCAACGATTTTAACCCAGTGGTTCTTGTCGATGGCAATCGGTTGTTACCGCTAACCAGGGCTAAGCCGTAGAACATGGAGGGAAAGTAAATGCTACTGAAACAACGGGTAGCCTGGGTTGAAGGTATGTTGATGGAACCACAACACTTTCAACAACAGGAGCGCCATTTAGAATATTTAATTGATATGCGGGCACGTAGCCTCAGCGCCCAGGCCTGGGGTTTTCATCGCTTAAGTATCAATCAGGGATTACTGGATCAGGGGAAGGTGGCGATCAGTAAAGCCAGGGGCGTTTTCCCTGATGGAACGCCATTTTGCCTGGGTGATGACGACCCATTACCATTGCCTTTTGAACCGGGCGAAAACTGTCAGGGCAACGTGATTTGTCTGTCGACACCGATGGATTTGCTGGGCAATACCTTTATCGATCTTACCCGGAGTAAAGGCAAAAGCCGCTTCGGGGTTATCGAAGCGGAGATCCCTGACAGAAATCATGGTATCGCTACTGAAGGCACACCGTTACTGGCGTCTATGCAGCTAGGTCAGCTACAGTCCAGTCTTAATTTCAGAAATGCGATCAGTGATGCCGAAACATTGTTGCCGGTTGCTTACATCAAGGAACGTACCCGGGATGGACGGCTGATTCTGGATGATAAATTTCTTCCACCGATGATTGATTTTCGGGCAACAGGATGGCTCGAAAGCGCAACGACCGAGTTGCTCGGTTTACTTTTACAACGGCTTGAAGCTGTCTACCGCCCGGATGTTCCTTTATCTATTGGCGGGCTTTCAGAATTACTGGAACTTCTGTTACTCCAGTCCTTAAGTGAGTACAACTTGCAGCTGAATCACCTGCTTTCTCTTCCGCAAGTGCATCCTGAAGTTTTATTTCACACCCTGTTAGGATTATTAGGCCGGTTGAGTACCATTCCGGGAGGGGAGAAAGCCTGGGGACGCCAGGACTTAATTTATTCGCACAACGAACCACATAACGGATATTTCACGCTATTTGCCGCCCTTCGTCGCGCCTTGTCGCTGGTCATTGAGGCTCCGGCGGTCGCTCTGCCGTTCTCTGAGCGAGGCGATAATATCTATCTGTGCCAGAACGATCCGCAACTTCGTCTGGAAAAACTCATTTTTACAGTAACTACCAATTTGCCTGCGGATACTGTTCGTACCTATTTCCCGGCTCAAACCAAGTTAGGCCCTGTGGAGAAGATCGTTCAGTTGATCGATCTTCAACTGCCTGGGGTACGCATGCTGCCGATGGCCTCTCCGCCACGTCATATTCCTTATTATCCCAACAGCGTCTATTTCGAAGTAGACAATGCCGATGCGATGTATCGGGAAATGATGGCGGGAAGCGCTATCGCACTCAGTATTGTTGGTGACTTTCCAGAGTTGCGCTTTGAGGCCTGGGGACTGCGGCAAGGGAGGGTGGGATGAATGAGTTTGAACGCCAGATCCGTGAGGCGATCTCGGCAGCACGAACAGGTGCAAAACATGCAGAGCAGTCACTGACAAGCCCTATCTGGCAAGCCAAGAGCAGCATGGCTTCAATGAGTGGCCTGCTACCCAAAGGAAGCAACCGGAATAATTCGAATCAGGAGAATGAGTCTGACGATATACCGGAAGATACTCGGGAAACTGAACAAAATAAATCAGGTGATGCGGCCCAAAATACCCCATCTGATGCGTTCATGCGAAATGCGATGACTCGCTCCGGGCGAGACGAAACAGGAACACGACGCGTCAGCATCGAACGACCCGGTATTTCACACGGATTGTGGGGAAACCCGTACATTGCTGCAGCGATGCCCCTGTTATTGCTCGTAGAGCGTTTGCGTGGCCAACGTTCATTAACCTTTGAAGAGGCGCGCTCGCAGATTGTCCGGGAATTACAGCATTTTCAGCAAAATTTGCAAAAGCAAGGAAAACCACAGGAGGATATTAATCATATTTCCTACCTTCTTTGTACTTACATTGATGCCATTTTGTCGGATAAACAGGTGACATCGCTGAGTCTGCTCGTTGAGTTTCATCGCGATGCATGGGGGGGCGAGGATTGTTTTGAGCACCTGCAAATCTATATGGAAGCTCCGCAGCGCAACAGAGAACTACTGGAATTCTATGATTTGATTTTGTCTTTAGGGTTTGAAGGTAAGTATCAGATGGAAGAACGAGGAAGTGCATTGCTTCTGGATCTTCGAACCCATCTGAATTCATTACTTTATGGGCATAACCCCACTCAGTATCTGACCACGGCTACCAGTGAAAGCGTTACGCCAAGACGCCGCAGGTTGAAGGCGATTAAGGTCCTCCTGTGTGGATTGTTAATCTGCCTGGTAGCCTATGGGATCACCGCCTGGTATCTCCATGAGCAGGCACGCAAGATCCGTAACGATATCCTGGCATGGGTTCCTCCTGAACCTCGCAAAATCAACATCATGGAAACGTTGCCTAACCCATTATCCCAAATTCTTAATGAAGGATGGCTGGAGGTGCGTAAAGACCCTCGCGGATGGTTGCTGATATTTACCTCGGACGGCGCATTCCGGACTGGTGAAGCTCAGCTGTCAGAATCGTTTTTGCAAAAACGCAATATCGAACGCCTGGGCGCTGCGCTGGCACCCTGGCCGGGAGATTTGGAAGTTATTGGCCATACGGATAACCAACCATTCCGCAACAGCAAAGTGAATTCAAATCTGAAATTGTCCGAAGCTCGCGCCGAGGTGGTTGCTGACAAGCTCAGAGAAACCACCAATATCAACCAGACTCATCAACGAGTGATTTCTTCTGTTGGTCGGGGCGAAAACGAACCACTCGCGGATAACTCTACTGACGAAGGACGACGCCGTAACCGACGTGTTGACATTCTCTGGAAGATTGGACAACGCGAAGCTGATGAGGCCATGAAAGATTTTCTGCAACAATCAACGGTAACACCGGTAACGCCGCGTCCGGTGGATAAACAATAGGGACAGATATGATACGCCGTTTCTTTATATTGATTATTGCTCTGGTGATTTGCTATGCGGTCTGGTGGGTCGGCCCGTTAATTGCCATAGGTTCGTTTTTCCCTCTGGGGGGGGAATTGATCCGCCAGATTATCATTGGCTTAATTCTTTGCTGGGCGCTCTGGCCATTTGTCGCCGTTTTTATCAGCTGGATATTTCGTCATGCCAGAGCACCTTTACCAAAGCGCAAGAAAAAAACATTGCAACTGGATCGTGTCTCGGCTCGTTTCTTTGACGCACTCCATACCTTGCAACTGGTCAGTCTTGCAGGCAAAAAAACTTATTGGGAACGCTGGCAACTTAAACGGAAGAAACAATATATCGACGAAAAACCCTGGTTTCTGATCATCGGTCCTCCGGGGAGTGGCAAGACATCGATGATTTATGAAAGTGGTGAACACTTCGTATTGTCAGAGCAATATGGACTGGCTAAAACCAGTGATATTGGGCCTACTCAGGATTGTAATTTATGGCTGACGGAACGGGCTGTCTACGTTGATACAGCAGGTGAATGGGTTCTGTTACATGGGCGAAGCGAAGAGGCCGGAGATGCCAGACAAAAGCTATTTAGCTTGATCCGTAAGTACCGTCGTTACCCGGGTATTGACGGCGTTATCTTATGTCTGGATGTTGTGATGTTGCTGAATGCTTCATTGACAGAGCGCAAAACCTTAGCCGACACCCTGCGTGTACGTATCCTGGAAGTAGCTTCGTTGTTTCACACGGATATTGCTGTCTATCTGATACTGAATAACATCGACAAACTTCCCGGAGGGGAAACATTTCTGTCGATGATGAATGATGACTTGTTAGCCGATGGGTTAGGAATCACCATGACGCGCAGCCAGAATGGGCACAATGATTTTTCCGTCGATGAAACCAGCTATAAAGAACTCCTGCTCAGGATCAGTCAGTATGTACTGGAAATTATTCACAATGCTCCGGATGAAAAAAACCGTCATCAGCTTTTATTATTTACCGAAAGCTTAGGCGCTCTGCAAAAACCCTTGTTTGCGTTATTGGAGCAAGTATTCCCGGTTTCTCCTGTCGGTTATTCAGGATGTTTACGCCAGTTGTGGTTGGGATGTACGCAGCCATTGAAACCCTGGGAGTCGATATTCAATCCAAACTCAGTAGATATTTATGAGGATCGTCCTTGCGGTGGTGTTTATTATCCTGTATTAAGCCATGCAATTAATGAACGAGGGATTTTGCATGCGACGGGGCCTTTGCCACTGCGTAATCGGTTATTTAATATTACACGCCACACGACAGTTGTGGTGGTACTGCTCGTTCTTAGCTTCTTATTAGCCGTACGTTATTTCTGGGAATGGGATTACATCGCTTATGCTACGGCGCGTTTTGATGAAACAAAACGTATTGTGCGAGATATCCCACTTACCAGTCAGATTAATGACGATCTCGTCGCAGCTTATGAACAGTTGGGGTATATCAGTACACAATTTCTGGAGAGTTCTCCTCCGGTGATGACGCCTTACTTTGAACATAAGTTGCTCAGTCATGCAATGCTTCAAACCTATCATCGGCATTTGTATAAAATATTCTGGCCAGCGGTAGAACATTATATCGCTAATGAGTTGAATAAAAACACGCTTGCCTCTGATGCTGATGTTTATGACACCCTGAAAGTTTACATGATGCTAGGTTATCCAGAGCATAGGGATGCCGAGGCTCTGGAAAATTGGTTCATGGCACGCTGGAATGAATTTGCCCCCCAAGGGTATACGGAAAATGACCGTAACTTGTTCCGGTATCATTTGAGTGAGTTATTTAAAGACACGTCTGCGGGGGCGCCAAAGGCAAAAATAGATGCTGAACTCGTGCGAATAGCACGGGTGAAGTCTATGCGAATTCCTATTCATATGCGTGTCGTACGCCGTATTCAGGATAAGCCGCTGCCACCCCGGATTGAAGGGGTAACGCTGGCTGACGCTGGTGGACCAAGCGTCACATTGATGCTACGCCGTAAAAGTCAGAGCACGGTAACTGATATTGCTATCCCGGGTTTTTATACGCGAGCCAGCTATTTTGATGTTTTTCTCCCTCAACTCCAGGAAGAGTCAAGGGCGATGATTAAAGAAGAAAGCTGGGTGCTAAGTGACAGTCGGGCAACACAAGGTGAAGTCGAGTTGCTGGCGGCGACACAAAAGCTTGCTGATGAATCTCGCAAATATTATCTGCTGGAATATGCCAATCAGTGGGATAACTTTTTGAAAGATATTCGTGTTCGTCCAATTAGTGATTTGGATGATGCGGCGTTGCTGGCACGACAGTTTTCAGACCCCTCTTCACCGCTGGCTAATCTGGTTCGGTTTGCCACCAGAGAGACCACGTTGATCCCTGAAACACAAGGGGATGTCACCAGTTGGTTTGAAAAACAGCGTAACCGTCTCACACAAACGCGGCGCAGCATTCTGGATGAAATGACCGGCGAGCGTTCCCGTTTCCGTCTTACACCGGAAAAAAGCGTAGCCGATCGCTTTGAATTGCTCAGGAGATTGGGTATTTCCTTACAACAGGCACCTTCAGGAAGTAACAGTGATCCGTTGGGAAGACTCTTTGAGCAGATCTACAACAAGCTAATTACGATGTCCACCTCGCTGCGTGCCGGGCAAATATTACCTCAAAACAGCGACTTTAATCGTTTGACGATCGACATGGCGCGGCAGCCTGAACCCATTCGTAGCGTAATGATGGATTTGCTCTCAATGGGGCAAACGCAAAGCCTACAACAAAGTAAGCAAAATTTGACGAAGGGTGTTTCATCTATCGCCTCTGACCTGTGTCGTAATGCCATAAATGGCCGTTACCCCTTCAACCGTTCTGCAACTGAAGAAATAGGGATTAATGATTTCAACAGAATGTTTGGCCGGACTGGCGCAATGCAGACATTCTTCGATGAGAATCTGGCATCCTACGTCAATACCAATGGAAGTAAATGGAAGGTCAAACCCGAAAGTTCGGGAGTGGTACCGGAAAAAACGATTAAGTCTTTTGAGAGTGCTGCGCTGATACGGGATACGTTTTTTAATGAATCGGGCCAGGTTGGTATGTCAATGATTATCCGGCCAATATCTCTGACACCTTCTATTATGGAGGCCGTACTTGATATAGACGGGCAGGTCATTCCCTACAGCCATGGATTCAGTCAGCCAGTACGTGTGAACTGGCCCGGGCCAAAGGGTGGGGTTTATATCCGGCTGACATTTAAGACTCAGGATGGCCGGACTGAAGCGGTAAGTTTTGATGGCCCATGGGCAATTTTCAGAATGTATGACGCCAGCAATCCTGTCCAGCTTAGTGGTAATAGTCGCGAACTTACAATTGCGATGAATTCAGTTAATGGATTTTTCAAGATCGAATTAAGTTCGACTATGAAAGATTATCCATTATGGTCGAGGGCGTTAAGCCAATTCTCATGTCCTGGTAGTATTTAACCGTGAAAAAGGAACTTATTTATGTTAGATCCGAAAAATCTACAATCTGTAATGAAAGACAGTTCGGAGCTTGGCAAAAACGCACAAGCTGATCTGGAAAAGCCTTTTGCAGAAGGAATGAAAAACATGCAAATGTCTGGTTCAGACTCCGCGCGAGACATTATGAACTCCGTCAATGCAACCTGCAAAAAAATGATGGACGACATGAATGGAGTATTTAGTGGTTTACAGGATAATGTTGATGCTCATCAAAAAATGCAACAAGAGGAGCGGCCAAAAGATTTTGAAACGGCAATGAGCGATTTACGACTTAAACTCTCTACCGGCTTCCCTCAGGAAATGAAAGAATTATTTGATAAGATGCCTAAAATTAAATAATTCATGATTATCAAAAAAAGGGGCGATTATCGCCCCTTTTTTTTGAAATGATAAAGACATTAGCACACATAATGTATTAGGCGATGTCTTTCATCCCACTATCTCTTCGCTATTTCTGCAACCTTCACAGGCCAGCGTACGCAAACGTAGCTGGCCTGTGAAGGAAGATTCCGCGACGGTTATTTCTGATTGCCGCTTTCCAGATTTTCCACCTGCGGCAAACCGTTGCCCGCATTAGAAGAGAGCAGTCCGGTTTCCGCGTAGCTGAACAGCTTCTCGCGGGTATCGGTGATATCCAGATTCCGCATGGTCAACTGCCCGATGCGATCGTCTGGCGAGAAGACGGAGTCGCCTTTTTCCATCGTCAGACGCTCTGGCTTGTAGGTCAGGTTGTCAGAGACGGTGTTGAGGATCGAGTAGTCGTTACCGCGACGCAGTTCGAGGGTCACTTCGCCAGTGATCGCGCTCGCCACCCAGCGTTGCAGTGCGTCACGCAGCATCAGCGCCTGCGGATCAAACCAGCGGCCCTGATACAGCAGTTTGCCCAACTGACGGCCATGGGCGTGATACTGCTCGATGGTATCTTCGTTATGAATGCCGGTCAGCAGACGCTCGTAGGCGATGTGCAGCAGCGCCATGCCCGGGGCTTCGTAAATACCGCGGCTCTTGGCTTCGATAATACGGTTTTCAATCTGATCGCTCATGCCCAGACCGTGACGGCCGCCGATGCGGTTGGCCTCCATCATCAGCTCCACGTCATTACTGAATGTTTTGCCATTCAGGGCGACAGGGTGACCGTGCTCGAAACGCACGGTGACCTCTTCCGCCGCGATTTTCACGTTTTCATCCCAGAACTTCACGCCCATGATCGGGTTGACGATTTTCACGCTGGAATTCAGGAACTCCAGATCTTTCGCTTCGTGCGTCGCCCCGAGCATGTTGGAGTCGGTGGAGTAGGCTTTTTCGACCGACATTTTGTAGTCGAACCCGCAGTCGATCATGAACTCGGACATTTCCTGACGGCCGCCCAGTTCATCAATAAAATCAGTATCAAGCCACGGCTTGTAAATTTGCAGCTCGGCGTTGGTCAGCAGGCCATAGCGATAAAAACGCTCGATGTCGTTGCCTTTATAGGTGCTGCCATCCCCCCAGATGTTCACGCCATCTTCTTTCATGGCGGCGACCAGCATGGTGCCGGTAACGGCGCGGCCCAGCGGCGTAGTATTGAAATAGGTCAGCCCGCCGGTGGTGTTGTGGAACGCGCCACACTGAATAGCGGCAATACCTTCGGCGACCAGTTGCTTACGGCAATCGATCAGGCGGGCGTTCTCGGCGCCGTATTCCATCGCGCGGCGCGGGATTGCGTCATAGTCGTCTTCATCCGGCTGACCCAGATTCGCAGTATATGCATAAGGAACCGCACCTTTTTTTCGCATCCACAGCAGCGCGGCGCTGGTGTCCAGCCCGCCTGAGAAAGCGATACCAATACGTTGACCTGTTGGAAGATGCTTGAGAATCGTCGTCATAAGTAGAACCCTGCTAGCCAGACTATGATGAAACTGCTGTTCAGCTCTTATTGCATGTTTATGCAGTTTTAGTGAGTTTTCATTTAATCATCTTTTGGACATGACAGGAAGTGATTCACGCATTTTTCTTGAATTTTTCTTCCGTCGCCCCCATATGAGTATGCATAAGCGTAGTGGATCTATGCGTATTGAAGGGAACAGAAGTGGTGGGTTGACAGATCACATGATTTTTCAATATACTGCACACCGATTTAACGTCCCGTCTTCGGTACCAAATCCCAGCAGTATTTGCACTTTTTACTTCGTATGAGTAAAATATGCCACGTTTCAGGCGCGGGGTGGAGCAGCCTGGTAGCTCGTCGGGCTCATAACCCGAAGGTCGTCGGTTCAAATCCGGCCCCCGCAACCATTTTCCCATAGAGTTTTTTTTCAAATAAGCTGTGAAGACATTGGGCTTCGTCGCTGGATTTGAAAGAAATCTCTCGGAAAATGTTTTCCAGACCGCATTTGCGGTTATAGGGTTCAGTTATCTAAAGCCCCGATTTATCGGGGTTTTTTGTTATCTGACTACAGAATAACTGGGCTATACGCCCTTTTTTTATGTCTTGGGGGTGGGTTTGTCCACATTAGAGCAGAAATTAACTGAGATGCTCACTGCGCCAGTCGAAGCCTTAGGGTTCGAGCTGGTTGGCATTGAATTCGTTCGCGGTCGCACATCGACGCTGCGCATCTATATTGATAGTGAAGACGGCATCAATGTTGATGATTGTGCTGATGTGAGTCACCAGGTCAGCGCGGTGATGGATGTTGAAGACCCAATCACTGTCGCCTATAACCTGGAGGTGTCTTCCCCAGGCCTCGATCGCCCTCTGTTCACTGCTGAACACTACTCGCGTTTTGTGGGTGAAGAGGCCACGCTGGTCCTGCGTATGGCGGTTCAGAATCGTCGCAAATGGCAGGGCATCATTAAAGCGGTCGACGGTGAGATGATCACGGTAACCGTCGAAGGAAAAGATGAAGTGTTCGCGCTGAGTAACATCCAGAAGGCGAACCTGGTTCCCCACTTTTAACAGTCTGGATTGAGGTGAAAGGCCCCGATGAACAAAGAAATTTTGGCTGTTGTTGAAGCCGTTTCCAACGAAAAAGCGCTGCCGCGTGAAAAGATTTTCGAAGCGCTGGAAAGTGCTCTGGCAACGGCCACCAAGAAAAAATACGAACAGGAAATCGATGTTCGCGTTGAGATCGATCGCAAAAGCGGCGACTTCGATACCTTCCGTCGTTGGGTTGTGGTCGAAGAAGTGACCCAACCGACCAAAGAAATCACCCTGGAAGCCGCCCGTTTTGAAGACGAAAGCTTCAACGTTGGCGACTACGTCGAAGACCAGATCGAATCTGTGACCTTCGACCGTATCACCACTCAGACCGCGAAGCAGGTTATCGTACAGAAAGTCCGTGAAGCCGAGCGCGCAATGGTAGTCGATCAGTTCCGCGAGCACGAAGGCGAAATCATCACTGGTGTGGTGAAGAAAGTGAACCGCGACAACATCAGCCTGGATCTCGGCAGCAATGCTGAAGCCGTTATCCTGCGCGAAGACATGCTGCCGCGTGAGAACTTCCGTCCGGGTGACCGCATTCGCGGCGTACTGTACGCCGTTCGTCCGGAAGCGCGTGGCGCGCAGCTGTTCGTGACCCGTTCCAAACCTGAAATGCTGATTGAGCTGTTCCGCATTGAAGTGCCGGAAATCGGTGAAGAAGTTATCGAAATCAAAGCCGCTGCCCGCGATCCGGGTTCTCGCGCGAAAATCGCCGTGAAAACCAACGACAAGCGTATCGACCCGGTCGGTGCTTGCGTCGGTATGCGTGGTGCGCGTGTGCAGGCCGTCTCCACCGAACTGGGTGGCGAGCGTATTGATATCGTGCTGTGGGACGACAACCCGGCGCAGTTCGTGATCAACGCGATGGCGCCTGCTGATGTCGCCTCCATTGTGGTTGACGAAGACAAGCACACCATGGATATCGCGGTTGAAGCCGGTAACCTGGCGCAGGCGATTGGCCGTAACGGTCAGAACGTTCGCCTGGCCTCGCAGCTGAGCGGCTGGGAACTCAACGTAATGACCGTTGATGACCTGCAAGCGAAACACCAGGCCGAAGCGCATGCCGCTATCGATACCTTCACCAAATATCTCGATATTGATGAAGATTTCGCAACGGTGCTGGTGGAAGAAGGATTCTCCTCACTGGAAGAACTGGCCTATGTGCCGATCAAAGAGCTGCTGGAAATTGACGGTCTCGATGAGCCGACCGTAGAAGCACTCCGCGAACGCGCGAAAAACGCACTGACCACGCTGGCGCTGGCTCAGGAAGAAAGCCTCGGTGATAACAAACCGGCTGACGATCTGCTGAACCTTGAAGGTCTGGATCGCGCAATGGCATTCAAACTGGCTGCCCGTGGTGTTTGTACGCTGGAAGATCTCGCCGAACAGGGCGTTGATGACCTGGCTGATATCGAAGGGATGACCGACGAGAAGGCTGGTGAGCTCATCATGGCCGCCCGCAATATTTGCTGGTTCGGTGACGAAGCGTAATAAACTGTAGCAGGAAGGAACAGCATGACAGATGTAACCGTAAAATCGCTGGCCGCAGAGATTCAGACTTCCGTGGAACGCCTGGTACAGCAATTTGCTGATGCAGGGATCCCGAAGTCTGCTGAAGACTCTGTGACCGCGCAAGAGAAGCAAACCTTATTAACGCACCTGAACCGCGAGCATGGTTCAGGCCCGGATAAGTTGACGTTGCAGCGCAAAACGCGTAGCACATTAAGCATTCAGGGTACCGGTGGGAAAAGTAAATCGGTACAGATTGAAGTCCGCAAAAAACGCACCTTTGTAAAACGCGACCCTCAAGAAGCTGAGCGTCTCGCGGCCGAAGAAGAAGCACAGCGTGAAGCGGAAGAGCAAGCCCGTCGTGAAGCTGAGGAAGCAGCCAAGCGTGAGGCGCAATTAAAAGCTGAACGTGAGGCCGCAGAACAAGCTAAGCGTGATGCCGCAGACAAGGCGAAACGCGAAGTAGCGGAAAAAGACAAAGTGAGCAATCAACAAATCGACGAAAAAACCAAAACCACCCAGACTGAGAAGGTTCGCCGCGAAAACGAAGCTGCAGAGCTGAAGCGTAAAGCGGAAGAGGAAGCGCGTCGTAAGCTGGAAGCTGAAGCCCGTCGCGTTGCCGAAGAAGCTCGTCGTATGGCGGAAGAAAATGCCGGTGTCTGGGAAGACCAGGAAAAAGTGGAAGACGATAAGAGCGATTATCACGTCACCACTTCTCAGCACGCGCGTCAGGCTGAAGACGAAAACGACCGTGAAGTTGAAGGCGGCCGTGGCCGTGGTCGCACCGCGAAAGCGCCGCGCCCGAAAAAAGGCAACAAGCACGCTGAATCGAAAGCCGATCGTGAAGAAGCCCGTGCTGCCGTTCGCGGTGGTAAAGGCGGCAAACGTAAAGGTTCTGCACTGCAGCAGGGCTTCCAGAAGCCAGCGCAGGCGGTTAACCGTGACGTTGTGATCGGCGAAACCATCACCGTTGGCGATCTGGCGAACAAGATGGCGGTCAAAGGCTCTCAGGTCATCAAAGCGATGATGAAACTGGGCGCGATGGCGACTATCAACCAGGTCATCGATCAGGAAACCGCGCAGCTGGTTGCCGAAGAGATGGGCCACAAAGTTATTCTGCGTCGTGAAAACGAGCTGGAAGAAGCCGTAATGAGCGACCGTGATACCGGCGCTGCGGCTGAACCGCGCGCACCTGTCGTGACCATCATGGGTCACGTTGACCACGGTAAAACGTCTCTGCTCGACTACATTCGTTCTACGAAAGTGGCGTCTGGTGAAGCGGGCGGTATTACCCAGCACATCGGTGCTTACCACGTAGAAACTGAAAACGGCATGATCACCTTCCTGGATACCCCGGGCCACGCCGCGTTTACCGCGATGCGTGCACGTGGTGCGCAGGCAACGGATATCGTTGTTCTGGTGGTGGCGGCTGACGACGGCGTGATGCCGCAGACCATTGAAGCAATCCAGCACGCGAAAGCGGCGCAGGTGCCGGTAGTGGTTGCGGTGAACAAAATTGATAAGCCAGAAGCCGATCCGGATCGTGTTAAAAACGAACTGGCTCAGTACGGCATTATCCCTGAAGAGTGGGGCGGCGAAGCGCAGTTTGTCCACGTTTCTGCGAAAGCGGGAACCGGTATCGACGATCTGCTGAACGCCATTCTGCTGCAGGCTGAAGTGCTTGAGCTGAAAGCGATCCGTAAAGGTATGGCAAGCGGCGCGGTTATCGAATCCTTCCTGGATAAAGGTCGTGGTCCGGTCGCCACCGTTCTGGTCCGCGAAGGTACGCTGAACAAAGGCGACATCGTTCTCTGTGGCTTCGAATATGGCCGTGTTCGTGCAATGCGTAACGAACTGGGTCAGGAAGTGCTGGAAGCGGGCCCGTCTATTCCGGTTGAGATCCTCGGCCTGTCCGGTGTTCCGGCTGCTGGTGACGAAGTGACCGTCGTGCGTGACGAGAAAAAAGCGCGTGAAGTGGCGCTGTATCGTCAGGGTAAATTCCGCGAAGTTAAACTGGCGCGTCAGCAGAAATCTAAACTCGAGAACATGTTTGCCAACATGACCGAGGGCGAAGTCCACGAAGTGAACATCGTGCTGAAAGCCGACGTTCAGGGCTCTGTGGAAGCGATCACCGACTCTTTACTGAAACTGTCCACCGACGAAGTGAAAGTGAAGATCGTGGGTTCTGGCGTGGGTGGTATTACCGAAACCGACGCGACGCTGGCCGCTGCTTCCAACGCCATCCTGGTTGGCTTCAACGTCCGTGCCGATGCCTCTGCTCGCCGCGTGATCGAAGCGGAAAGCCTGGATCTGCGTTACTACTCCGTCATCTATAACCTGATCGACGAAGTGAAAGCGGCGATGAGCGGCATGCTGTCTCCGGAACTGAAACAGCAGATCATCGGTCTGGCTGAAGTTCGTGACGTGTTCAAATCACCGAAATTCGGCGCCATCGCAGGTTGTATGGTTACCGAAGGTGTGGTCAAACGTCACAACCCGATCCGCGTTCTGCGCGACAACGTGGTTATCTACGAAGGCGAGCTGGAATCCCTGCGCCGCTTCAAAGATGACGTTAACGAAGTCCGTAACGGTATGGAATGTGGTATCGGCGTTAAGAACTACAACGACGTGCGTTCCGGCGATATGATCGAAGTGTTCGAGATTATCGAGATCCAACGCACCATCGAGTAATCACG
This sequence comes from Trabulsiella odontotermitis, assembly GCF_001188485.1. GTDB lineage: Bacteria > Pseudomonadota > Gammaproteobacteria > Enterobacterales > Enterobacteriaceae > Trabulsiella > Trabulsiella odontotermitis_A. Next base: position 35,993 of record NZ_JNGH01000088.1, on the reverse strand, counting down.
CCACTCGCCGGGTAAGCCCAGCGCCACCCGGCAATGCATTTCAAAAGGGGCTTTTGCCCCTTTTTTGTCTTTAGTCTGGAGAATTTATTATGGCGAAAGAATTTGGTCGCCCGCAGCGCGTGGCACAGGAGATGCAAAAAGAGATTGCTATCATCCTGCAGCGCGAAATTAAAGATCCGCGTCTCGGCATGATGACCACCGTTTCCGGTGTCGAAATGTCCCGTGACCTGGCTTATGCCAAAGTATTTGTCACCTTCCTGAACGACAAAGATGAAGCCGCCGTTAAAGCGGGCATCAAAGCGTTACAGGAAGCGTCCGGGTTTATCCGTTCGCTGTTGGGTAAAGCGATGCGCCTGCGTATCGTGCCCGAGCTGACCTTCTTCTACGACAACTCGCTGGTCGAAGGGATGCGCATGTCAAACCTGGTGACCAACGTGGTGAAGCATGACGAAGAGCGTCGTGTGAACCCGGACGACAGCAAGGAGGACTGATGAGTCGTCCTCGTCGTCGCGGTCGCGATGTGCATGGCGTGCTGTTGCTGGACAAACCGCAGGGCGCGTCCAGCAACGATGTCCTGCAAAAGGTAAAGCGTATTTATAACGCCAACCGTGCCGGGCACACCGGCGCGCTGGATCCGCTGGCGACCGGCATGCTGCCGATTTGCCTCGGTGAAGCAACGAAGTTCTCTCAGTACCTGCTGGATTCCGATAAGCGCTATCGCGTTATCGCGCGTCTCGGTCAGCGTACCGACACCTCGGACGCGGACGGCAATATCGTCGAAGAGCGCCCGGTGACGTTCACCGATGCTCAACTGGCCGAGGCGCTGGAAAGCTTCCGCGGTGACACCCTGCAGGTGCCGTCGATGTATTCTGCGCTCAAGTATCAGGGCAAAAAACTGTACGAGTACGCGCGTCAGGGGATTGAAGTTCCACGTGAAGCGCGACCGATTACCGTCTACGAACTGCTGTTTATTCGTCACGAAGGGAATGAGCTGGAGCTGGAAGTTCACTGTTCCAAAGGCACCTACATTCGTACCATCATTGATGATTTAGGCGAAAAGCTCGGCTGCGGTGCGCATGTGATTTACCTGCGTCGTCTGGCGGTGAGCAAATACCCGGTCGAACGGATGGTGACGCTTGAGCAGTTGCGTTCGCTGGTTGAGCAGGCGGACGCGCAGGAGATTCCGGCCGCTCAGTTGCTGGATCCGCTGCTAATGCCAATGGACAGCCCCGCGTCTGATTTCCCGCGGGTGAACATTCCGACCGTCGTTGCCGCCTACTTTAAACAGGGCCAGCCAGTGCGGGCGTCTCAGGTGCCGGCCGCAGGTCTGGTCCGTGTAACGGAAGGCGATGACGAGGCGTTTATCGGCATGGGTGAAATCGACGACGAAGGCCGTGTCGCGCCGCGTCGTCTGGTGGTGGAATACCCGCAGTAAAGCGCTCATCTTGCGATTACAGGGTACTGCGAGTAGAATATTGCCGCTTGACGTCTGCACATTTGTTTAACATATGTCGCGGCGTTAATCTCAGGGTGGCTGAATTAGAGATCGGCGCCCTTTCTTTCTTTTATATTTTTGGAGTACATCATGTCTCTAAGCGTTGAAGCTAAAGCTAAAATCGTTTCCGAGTTCGGTCGTGGTACTAACGACAGCGGTTCTACCGAAGTTCAGGTTGCTCTGCTGACTGCACAGATCAACCACCTGCAGGGTCACTTTGCAGAGCACAAAAAAGATCACCACAGCCGTCGTGGTCTGCTGCGCATGGTTTCTCAGCGTCGTAAACTGCTCGACTACCTGAAACGTAAAGATGTTGCACGCTATACCGCGCTGATCGAGCGTCTGGGCCTGCGTCGCTAAGTCTGGCGAGTTTCATAAAGAGGGGCCTTCATGGCCCCTTTTTTCAAGCCGATGGCAGCAATTCACTGGAAACTAATGTATTGTTGCTTTAAATGATCTTCATTGCAGAGGTTCGCGCGGCTAATGAGAGGCTTGACCCGAGAGGGGTTAGGATTGTCATTAGTCGCGAGGATGCAAGAGGATCGGGTGCACTGGTCAGCATGCCAGCATGGTGTGCTGTCCCCCAATCAAGTAAAGGATATTATTTTGCTTAATCCGATCGTTCGTAAATTCCAGTACGGCCAACATACCGTAACGCTGGAAACCGGCATGATGGCGCGCCAGGCAACGGCCGCTGTGATGGTAAGCATGGATGACACCGCGGTATTTGTTACCGTTGTTGGTCAGAAAAAAGCCAAGCCGGGTCAGGACTTCTTCCCGCTGACCGTTAACTATCAGGAGCGTACTTACGCTGCCGGTAAAATCCCGGGTGGTTTCTTCCGTCGTGAAGGCCGTCCGAGCGAAGGCGAAACCCTGATCGCGCGTCTGATTGACCGCCCGGTTCGCCCGCTGTTCCCGGAAGGTTTCGTTAACGAAGTACAGGTCATTGCGACCGTGGTTTCCGTTAACCCGCAGGTTAACCCGGACATCGTTGCGATGATCGGTGCTTCTGCGGCGCTGTCCCTGTCTGGTATCCCGTTCAATGGCCCTATCGGTGCCGCTCGCGTAGGTTACATCAATGACCAGTACGTTCTGAACCCGACGCCGGAAGAGCTGAAAACCAGCAAACTGGATCTGGTGGTTGCCGGTACCGAAGCCGCTGTGCTGATGGTGGAATCCGAAGCAGAACTGCTGAGCGAAGATCAGATGCTGGGTGCGGTGGTATATGGCCACGATCAGCAGCAGGTAGTCATTCAGAACATCAACGAACTGGTGAAAGAAGCGGGTAAACCGCGCTGGGACTGGCAGCCGGAAGCGGCGAACGACGCGCTGAACGCGCGCGTAGCGTCCCTGGCCGAATCCCGTCTGAGCGATGCTTACCGCATCACCGACAAGCAGGAGCGTTACGCTCAGGTTGATGTGATCAAATCAGAAGTGATCGCGACCCTGGTAGCCGAAGACGAAACCCTGGATCAAAACGAGCTGGGCGATATCCTGCACGCTATCGAGAAAAACGTCGTACGTAGCCGTGTACTGGCTGGCGAGCCGCGTATCGATGGCCGTGAAAAAGACATGATCCGTGGTCTGGACGTGCGTACTGGCGTGCTGCCGCGTACTCACGGTTCCGCACTGTTCACCCGTGGTGAAACCCAGGCGCTGGTAACGGCAACGCTGGGTACCGCACGTGATGCGCAGATCATCGACGAAATCATGGGCGAGCGTACTGACAGCTTCCTGTTCCACTATAACTTCCCTCCGTACTCTGTCGGTGAAACCGGCATGGTAGGTTCGCCGAAGCGTCGTGAAATTGGTCACGGTCGTCTGGCGAAACGCGGTGTGCTGGCCGTTATGCCGACCATGGACGAATTCCCGTACACCGTTCGCGTGGTGTCTGAAATCACCGAATCTAACGGTTCTTCTTCGATGGCTTCCGTCTGTGGTGCTTCTCTGGCGCTGATGGACGCGGGTGTTCCGGTGAAAGCTGCCGTTGCGGGTATCGCAATGGGTCTGGTGAAAGAAGGCGACAACTACGTTGTGCTGTCTGACATCCTGGGCGATGAAGATCACCTCGGTGACATGGACTTTAAAGTGGCGGGTTCCCGCGACGGTATCTCTGCGCTGCAGATGGATATCAAAATTGAAGGCATCACCAAAGAGATCATGCAGGTTGCTCTGAACCAGGCTAAAGGTGCGCGTCTGCACATCCTGGGCGTGATGGAACAAGCGATCAACGCGCCGCGCGGCGATATCTCTGAGTTCGCACCGCGTATCCACACTATCAAGATCAACCCGGACAAGATCAAAGACGTGATCGGTAAAGGCGGTTCCGTGATCCGCGCGCTGACCGAAGAAACCGGCACCACCATCGAAATCGAAGATGATGGCACCGTGAAGATCGCAGCGACCGACGGCGACAAAGCGAAATTCGCTATCCGCCGTATCGAAGAGATCACTGCCGAGATCGAAGTCGGTCGTATCTACAATGGTAAAGTGACCCGTATCGTTGACTTTGGCGCGTTCGTTGCCATTGGTGGCGGTAAAGAAGGTCTGGTTCACATTTCGCAGATCGCTGACAAGCGCGTAGAGAAAGTGACCGATTACCTGCAGATGGGTCAGGAAGTGCCGGTGAAAGTGCTGGAAGTTGACCGCCAGGGCCGTATCCGTCTGAGCATTAAAGAAGCGACCGAGCAGTCTCAGCCTGCCGCCGCGCCGGAAGCACCGGCTGCGGAACAGGGCGAGTAAGGTTGCCATTTGCCCTCCGCGAAAGCGGAGGGCGTATTGACCCGGCAGGATGCCTGATTTGCAACCGGGGAACAGGACGTTCATCCAATTGTTGTCTTCGGGAGTGGGAAATGAAGCCTTTTTTGCGCTGGTGTTTCGTTGCGACAGCACTCACCCTGGCAGGATGCAGCAATTCTGCCTGGCGTAAGAGTGAAGTCCTCGCGGTACCATTGCAACCGACTTTGCAGCAAGAAGTGATTCTGGCACGCATGGAACAAATTCTTGCCAGTCGGGCTTTAACCGATGACGAACGCGCACAGCTTTTATATGAGCGCGGAGTGTTGTATGATAGTCTCGGTCTGAGGGCCTTAGCGCGAAATGATTTCTCACAAGCGCTGGCAATCCGACCGGATATGCCTGAAGTATTCAATTACTTAGGCATTTATTTAACGCAGGCAGGCAATTTTGATGCTGCCTATGAAGCGTTTGATTCTGTACTTGAGCTTGATCCAACTTACAATTATGCGCATTTAAATCGCGGCATCGCACTGTATTACGGCGGTCGCATTAAGTTAGCGCAAGATGATCTGCTGGCGTTTTATCAAGACGATCCCAATGATCCTTTCCGAAGCCTGTGGCTTTATGTCGTTGAGCGGAAGCTCGACGAAAAGCAGGCGCGCGAAGCACTGAAACAGCGCTTCGACAAATCGGACAAAGAGCAATGGGGATGGAACATTGTCGAGTTCTACCTCGGTGACATTAGCGAAGCAACGCTAATGGACAGGCTGAAGGCGGACGCAACGGATAACACCTCGCTCGCTGAGCATCTCAGTGAAACCAACTTCTATTTAGGTAAGTACTACCTAAGTCTGGGGGATATGGACAGCGCTACGGCACTGTTCAAACTGGCGGTGGCTAACAACGTTCATAACTTTGTTGAGCACCGATACGCATTGTTGGAATTATCGCTCTTGGGCCAGGAGCAAGATGACCTGGCAGAATCGGACCAGCAATAGCTGACGAACACATCAGCCCAAATCTTTTTGATTGCCATCACCTTCGCGGGTGAGGGCTTTATTGTTCGTTAATTCAACTAATTTGAGCCGGTTCACACTTTTCAATGAAAATTGCCGTAAGTTTTCACGATGAGTTATGTAGACTGGCCGCCATTCATATTGAGGCACACGTACTACATGGCTGAATTCGAAACCACTTTTGCAGATCTGGGTCTTAAGGCTCCTATCCTCGAAGCACTCAACGATCTGGGTTACGAAAAACCATCCCCGATCCAGGCGGAATGTATCCCGCACCTGCTGGGCGGCCGCGATGTTCTGGGTATGGCCCAGACCGGTAGCGGCAAAACCGCAGCGTTCTCTTTGCCGCTGCTTAACAATCTCGATCCGGAACTGAAAGCACCGCAAATCCTGGTGCTGGCACCGACCCGCGAACTGGCGGTTCAGGTTGCTGAAGCGATGACGGATTTCTCTAAACATATGCGCGGCGTAAACGTGGTAGCCCTGTACGGCGGCCAGCGTTATGACGTGCAGTTACGCGCCCTGCGTCAGGGTCCGCAGATCGTTGTCGGTACGCCGGGTCGTCTGCTGGATCACCTGAAACGCGGCACGCTGGATCTCTCTAAACTGAGCGGTCTGGTACTGGATGAAGCTGACGAAATGCTGCGCATGGGCTTCATCGAAGACGTAGAAACCATTATGGCGGAGATCCCGGAAGGTCATCAGACCGCGCTGTTCTCTGCAACGATGCCGGAAGCGATCCGTCGCATTACCCGCCGCTTTATGAAAGAGCCGCAGGAAGTGCGCATTCAGTCCAGCGTCACCACCCGTCCTGACATCAGCCAGAGCTACTGGACCGTCTGGGGCATGCGTAAAAACGAAGCGCTGGTGCGTTTCCTGGAAGCGGAAGACTTTGATGCGGCGATTATCTTCGTTCGTACCAAAAACGCGACTCTGGAAGTGGCAGAAGCGCTGGAGCGCAGCGGCTACAACAGCGCCGCGCTGAACGGCGACATGAACCAGTCCCTGCGTGAGCAGACCCTGGATCGCCTGAAAGATGGTCGTCTGGACATCCTGATCGCGACAGACGTTGCGGCCCGTGGCCTGGACGTTGAGCGTATCAGCCTGGTGGTTAACTACGATATCCCGATGGATACCGAATCTTACGTCCACCGTATCGGCCGTACCGGTCGTGCGGGCCGTGCTGGCCGCGCGCTGCTGTTCGTTGAGAACCGCGAGCGTCGTCTGCTGCGCAACATCGAACGTCTGATGAAGCTGACCATTCCGGAAGTGGAACTGCCGAACGCAGAACTGCTGGGCAAACGCCGTCTGGAAAAATTTGCCGCGAAAGTACAGCAGCAGCTGGAAAGCAGCGATCTGGACCAGTACCGCAACCTGCTTGGCAAACTGCAGCCGGAAGGCCAGGAACTGGATATGGAAACGCTGGCCGCTGCACTGCTGAAAATGGCGCAGGGCGAACGTCCGTTGATCCTGCCGCCGGATGCGCCGATGCGTCCGAAGCGTGAGTTCCGTGACCGTGACGATCGCTTTGAGCGTCGTGGCGACCGTAACGATCGTGGCCCGCGTGGCGAGCGCAGCGGTGAAGATCGTCCGCGTCGCGAACGTCGTGATGTGGGTGATATGGAACTGTACCGCATTGAAGTGGGCCGTGATGACGGCGTTGAAGTACGTCATATCGTGGGCGCTATCGCCAACGAAGGCGACATCAGCAGCCGTTACATCGGTAACATCAAGCTGTTCGCATCCCACTCTACCATTGAGCTGCCGAAAGGTATGCCGGGCGAAGTCCTGCAGCACTTTACTCGCACCCGCATCCTGAACAAGCCGATGAACATGCAGCTGCTGGGCGACGCGCAACCGCGTACCGATCGCGGCGGTGAACGTCGTGGCGGTGGTCGTGGTTTCGGTGGCGAGCGTCGTGAAGGCGGCCGTCCTGAAGGTCGTCGCTTCTCCGGCGAACGTCGCGAAGGCGGTCGTAGCTTCGGTGGTGAGCGTCGCGAAGGTCGTGCGCCGCGTCGTGATGACAACGGCAGCAGCCGTCGTCGTGACGCGTAATTGCCGCGTAAAAAACTACGTTCACTGACGTAAAGTAAAATATACAGCCCCGATCTTACGATTGGGGCTTTTTTTATTTCATTTGTACTCGTGTACTGGTACAGTGCGTCACGTTAACAGATTAACGCTTTTCTGGAGAATGGCTCGCATGGCGACACTCACTACCACAGCAACCCGACCGTCACTGTTTGGCGGCGNTATCGGGGCAGGGATGTTCTCACTGCCTGTCGTGATGTCCGGCGCGTGGTTTTTCTGGTCACTGGCGGCGCTGCTCTTCACCTGGTTCTGTATGCTGCATTCCGGGCTGATGATCCTTGAGGCGAACCTCAACTATCGCATCGGCTCCAGCTTCGACACCATCACCAAAGATCTGCTCGGCACGGGCTGGAATGTGGTGAACGGAATTTCGATCGCGTTCGTGCTCTACATTCTGACCTACGCCTACATCTCGGCGAGCGGCTCGATTCTGCATCACACCTTTGGCGAGTTTTCGCTGAACGTGCCCGCACGCGCTGCCGGGTTTGGTTTCGCGCTGCTGGTGGCGCTGATCGTCTGGATCAGCACCAAAGCCGTCAGCCGGATGACCGCCATCGTGCTGGGTGCGAAAGTGATCACCTTCTTCCTCACCTTTGGTAGCCTGCTGGGGCATGTACAACCTGCCACGCTGCTTAACGTGGCGGAGCCGAATACGTCGTACATGCCATACTTGCTGATGACGCTGCCGTTCTGTCTGGCGTCGTTTGGTTATCACGGCAACGTACCGAGCCTGATGAAGTATTACGGCAAAGATCCGCGCACTATCACCCGCTGCCTGATTTACGGCACGCTGCTGGCGCTGGGGCTGTATGTTATCTGGTTGCTGGGCACGATGGGCAATATTCCGCGTCCGGCGTTTGTCGGCATCGCGCAGCAGGGCGGGAATATCGATGTGCTGGTACAGGCGCTGAGCGGCGTACTGAACAGCCGCAGCCTTGATGTGCTGCTGGTGGTGTTCTCCAACTTTGCGGTGGCGAGTTCATTCCTTGGCGTGACGCTGGGCCTGTTTGACTACCTGGCGGATCTGTTTGGTTTTGATGATTCCGCGATGGGGCGCTTCAAAACCGCGCTGCTGACTTTCCTGCCGCCGGTTGTGGGTGGTCTGCTGTGGCCGAATGGTTTCCTGTACGCCATTGGCTATGCAGGACTGGCGGCCACCATTTGGGCGGCGATTGTTCCGGCACTGCTGGCGAACGCGTCGCGTAAGCGCTTTGGCAGCCCGCAGTTCCGCGTCTGGGGCGGCAAGCCGATGATTGTCCTGATCCTGCTGTTCGGCATCGGCAACGCCGTGGTGCATGTGCTGTCGAGCTTTAACCTGCTGCCGGTCTATCAGTAACAAAAACCGCTCTCCCCACCGGGGAGAGCGTAATCACGTATTACCGACGTCTACCGCCTAACAGGCTGCCCAGCACACCACGCACGATTTGATTCGTCACCTGACGCGCCGCGCTTTTCGCCATGGTTTGTACCACGCCGTCGCGCTTGCCGCCACGTGGCCCGGTGGTGCCAAAGAGAATGTCTTTCAGGCCGCCAAGAATACCGTCATCCACCTCAACGTTATTGCCTTTAGCCGGTGGCGCGCTTTGTTCGTCCGTCGCCACCTGAACGCCTTTCTGCAGCTTCTCAAATGCGGATTCGCGATCGACTTCATCTTCATACTTGCCGTACATCGGCGAGTTGTTGATAAGCCCGTTGCGCTCGTCGTCAGTCACCGGTCCCATGCGCGAGCAAGGGGCAATGACCATCGCGCGTTCCACCACCGATGGACTGCCTTTTTCGTCAAGGAAGGAGATCAGCGCTTCGCCGGTGCCCAGTTCCTGAATGGCTTTCTCAGTATCAAACGCCGGGTTGGCGCGCATGGTCTCAGCGGCGGTTTTGACCGCTTTCTGATCTTTCGGCGTAAAGGCGCGAAGCGCATGCTGCACGCGGTTGCCCAGTTGACCGAGCACTTTGTCCGGCACGTCAGACGGGTTTTGCGACACGAAGTACACGCCGACGCCTTTGGAACGGATCAGGCGGATCACCTGCTCGACTTTATCCAGCAGCACGTCAGGCGCGTCGCTGAACAGCAGATGTGCCTCATCAAAGAAGAACACCAGCTTCGGTTTTTCGAGATCGCCCGCTTCCGGCAGCTGTTCGTACAGTTCGGAAAGCATCCACAGCAGGCTGGCGGCGTAGAGTTTCGGCATCTGGTAGAGCTTTTCGGCGCTGAGGATATTNNTACGCATCCAGTCTTTAATGTCGAGCATCGGCTCGCCAAAGAAGTGTTCCGCGCCCTGTTGTTCCAGGGTCAGCAGCCCGCGCTGAATAGCGCCCACCGACGCGCTGCTGATGTTGCCGTACTGGTTCTGGAAGGCTTTGGCGTTATCGCCGATGTACTGCGTAATGGCGCGCAGATCTTTGAAATCGAGCAACAGCAGACCCTGGTCATCGGCAATGCGGAAGATAATGTTCAGCACGCCGGACTGCACTTCATTCAGGTTCAGCAGGCGGGCGAGCAGCAGAGGGCCCAGGTCAGAGACCGTGGCGCGCACCGGGTGGCCTTTCTCGCTGAAGATATCCCACAGCACCACCGGATTATCATGAGGCTCCCAGTCAGTGGCACCGATTTTTTTAAGTCGTTCCTGCAGCTTTTCCGACGACTGCCCCGCTTTTGCGACACCGGTCAGGTCGCCTTTCACGTCAGCCATAAACACCGGAACGCCAATTTCCGAAAAGGATTCCGCCAGCTTTTGCAGGGTGACGGTTTTGCCGGTTCCTGTCGCACCGGTGATCAACCCATGCCGGTTCGCCATGCCTGGCAACAAAAACAGCGTTTTATCGATGGTACGCGCGATTAACAAGGGTGCGCTCATGATGCTTCCTCCGTTGGTCCTGCGAGCAGTATAGGCAACCTGACGCCAAAGCGACTCAGTAAATTCTGCACTTTGCGGCGTATTATCCAGTGCGAACTATGCTTTGCATACGGTTTACTTTTTTTTGGGAAATTATGTCCAGATTCTTTTTTAATGACCGCAAACAGCTGGTTAATGATGCCATTGAAGGTTTAGTGTTGTCTGCGCCGCATGGCAATCTTGTGAAGCTGGATATCGATCCGGCTATTCGTATCGTCGCCCGCGGCGACTGGGATAAATCCCGCGATGCAACCCGCCGCAGTCTGTGGCGATCTTTTTGCCTCGCCAAGCGTCGACGCCGTGCTCAACGCCATCGTGGCGGTAACCGGCGACCGCGGCTGCCTGCTGATTGTGAAAAACTACACCGGCGATCGCCTGAACTTTGGTCTCGCGGCAGAAAAAGCGAAACGCTACGGCCTGAAGGTGGAAATGGTGATCGTCGCGGACGACATTGCGCTGCCGGACAACAAACAGCCGCGCGGCATTGCCGGAACGGCGCTGGTGCATAAAGTTGCCGGCTACGCCGCCGAACAGGGCAAATCGCTGTGTGAGGTGCGCGACATTGCGCAGAAGGCCTGCGACAGCGTGTTCAGCCTTGGCGTGGCGATGGAAACCTGTAATCTGCCGGGCAGCGATGATGAAGAAGGGCGCATCAAACACGGGCAGGTGGAACTGGGGCTGGGGATCCACGGCGAGCCGGGCGCCTCGACCGTTGACAGCCACAACAGCAAAACCATCGTTGATACGCTGGTGGCGCCGTTAAAAGAAAAAGTGGGCGATGCCCGCGTCGCGGTGCTGATCAACAACCTCGGCGGCGTGTCGGCACTGGAAATGGCGCTGCTGACCAAAGAGCTGGCGCACTCGGCGCTGAAAGATCAAATAGCGTACCTGATTGGCCCGGCGCCGCTGGTCAGTTCCCTCGACATGAAAGGCTTTTCGCTGTCGCTGCTGACGTTAAATGCCGGATTTGAAGCGGCGCTGAAAGAAGAAGTGGAAACCGTTGGCTGGCAGAAGCCTGTTGCGTTTGCGCCACTGAAAACGCTGAAGCACGGAAAAATCCATGACAGCGTGGAAGCCACGCCGTCTGACAACCCGCAGGTGAAGGCGCTGGTGGCAACGGCAACGCAGACGTTAATCCACCTTGAAAACCGGCTGAACGCGCTCGATGCCAAAGTCGGCGACGGCGACACTGGCTCCACCTTTGCCGAAGGGGCGCGGGACATCGCCCAACTGCNCAACACCGCGCAGCTGCTCCAGCTCATTGGTGAGCGGCTGGCGACGGTGATGGGCGGCTCCAGCGGCGTGCTGATGTCCATCTTTTTTACGGCGGCGGGGCAGTCGGTGCAGGATGGCAAAACGTTGCCGGATGCGCTGCTGAACGGCCTGAAGCAGATGAAACACTACGGCGGCGCGGATCTCGGCGATCGCACGCTGATCGACGCGCTCCAGCCTGCGCTGGAAGCGTTGCGTGACCGCGATCTCTCCGCGGCCATCGCGGCAGCGAAAGAGGGCGCAGCGCGCACGGCGACGATGCAAAAAGCAGGTGCCGGGCGTTCGTCGTATGTGAATAAACAGAATCTTGACGGTGTGACCGACCCGGGCGCGGTCGCCATTGCTGAGGTGTTTGCTGCGATAGGGCAGTAATGTGTGGGCGCCTTCACCACACATGAAGGCGCCAGTCTTTGGTTTACTTCACGTCCGCCAGCGCGGTTTTCTCCACGTAGGGCTTCATCAGCGAGTCAGCTTCCTGCTGCGCGGCGTTAGCGGCCGCTTCCGGCGTAACTTTCTGATCGTTTACCACCGCCGCCAGCTGGTTTTCCATCGCCTTACGTACCGCCACGGTTTCATAGGTGGAGTACCACGGATGGGCGTATTTCAGCTGATCGAGAGCAATCGCCGCGCGGGGATCCTGCTGCAGATACGCTATCATTTCCGGCGTGTCGTAAGACGCTTTGCGCGGTGAGAAATAGCCGGTAAAGCGGCTCCACTCGCCGTTCACCTGCGGGCTGACCAGCCAGGTCAGGAACTGGTACGCGGCTTTTTTCTGCGCGTCGGAAATGCCTTTGAAGCTCACCAGGCTCGCGCCGCCAATCGGCACCGCGCGCTGCTGTTTGGCAGGCAGCATCGCTACGCCCAGCTCGAAGTCTTTGGCGTTTTCACGCATAAAGCCCAGCGCGCCGGTACTCAGCATCGCCATGCCGACTTTGCCGGAGAAGAACGCGGCGCTGATCTGTTTTGAGTTCAGCACGCCGGACGGCATCACGTTGTCTTTATAGATCAGATCCTGCCAGAAGCGCAGCGCGCCGATGGTGGACGGGGCGTTGTAATAGACTTCGCCTGGGTAATCTTCGTTAAAGAACTTGCCGCCGTTGGCGCGGACCAGCGCAGAGAAAATCCATCCGCCGTAATCGTCGTTCGTGGACGGCAACATGATCCCCCACTGACCTTTGCTCTCATCGGTAAGCTTTTTGGCCGCCGCCAGCAGTTCTGCCCAGGTTTGCGGCGGTTGTTTGATCCCGGCCTGATCGAACAGTGTTTTGTTGTAATAGAGGATCGGTGTTGAGTTATGGAACGGAATGGCGTAGGTCACGCCCATCACCTGCGCGTTTTTATGCATCGCCGGCCAGAACTCGTTCAGCAGGAACGGGCCTGCTTTTTGATTGCCGAATTTGAACAGCTCGTCCATCGGCAGGATTTCGTCTTTCAGCGCCAGGTCGGTGGTGAAGTTGGCGGACATGATCACCAGCGCGGGCGGCTGCCCGGCCTTCTGCGCGGATTCGGCTTTGATTTTGGTGGTGTCGTAGTTACCGGTGAAAATGCCGCGTACTTCAACGTCCTGCTGCGAGTCGTTGAAGACGTTAATCACGCGGGTCATTTCCATTGTCAGCTTGCCGTCGACCGGCGCCGGGAACATAAAATCGATTTTTTCTTTTGCCAGCGCCGTACCGCTAAAGGCGAGTACGACGCTAACGGTGAGCGCCTGCAACTTCTGTTTCAGGGGCTTAAGCATGATGGTCAATCTCCTGGAGTAAGTTGTGCTGTTTCTCAGCATGAAAAAGATGAATGTCCGACGGCGAAAAGCCGAGGGTAAGGGTGTCGCCTTTGTCGGGCACCGCCCCGCGATGGCGGCGGCTGTAGCGCAAGGTGCCGACAGGGGTGCTGACGTGGAGCAGGTAATCGGCTCCCATCAGTTCTCGTTGCATCACCGTGGCGGGCAGAACGAGCTGATCGCCGGTGGGGTGNGCGGCGGCAACGGGTACGCCACTTCGCCAGCCTGCACCCGGCCTTCCGCGCAGGGCAGCAGCACGAGGTTCATCGCCGGGGAGCCGATAAACCCGGCTACGAACAGATTTGCCGGGCTGGCGTAAAGGTGTTCCGGCTTGCCCACCTGCTGCACGTGGCCGTTGTTCAGCACCACAATGCGGTCAGCCATCGACATCGCTTCGGTTTGATCGTGCGTCACGTAAATGGTGCTGGTTTTGAGCTGCAGATGCAGCGCCATAATGCTGTCGCGCACTTCGCTGCGCAGACGCGCGTCGAGGTTGGAGAGCGGTTCGTCCATCAGGAACAGCCGCGGATTGCGCACAATCGCCCGCGCCATCGCCACACGCTGGCGCTGACCGCCGGAGAGCTTCGCCGGTTTGCGGTCGAGCAACGTTTCCAGTTGCAGCATCTGCGCCACCCGTTCGAGGCGCGGCTGCCAGCTGGCTTTCTCTTCTTTGCGGATCTTCATGCCGAAGGTGATGTTGTCGCGCACCGACAGATGCGGAAACAGGGCGTAGTTCTGGAAAATCATCGCGAAGTTGCGCTCGCGCGGCGACAGCGACGTGATGTTTTCTTCCTTCAGCCAGATTTCGCCGTCACTCACCGTTTCCAGCCCGGCGAGCAGGCGCAGCAGCGTGCTCTTGCCACAGCCGGACGGCCCGACCAGCACCACGAATTCCCCGTCGCTAATCTCCAGCGACAGCGCGTTCAGCGCCGGTTTGCCGTCGAATGCCTTACAGATATTGTTCAGTCTCAACATGGCAATCAGCGCTCTTCCGTCGGGCAACTGGTACTTTCGTCGTACAGCCACGGCCCGGCGTAGTGCGCCAGCGAGTGCTGGTAGCTGACCCATTGCTCGCCCACCTGACGGTGCATCATGCACGACGGCGGCGACATGTCGTAATACGGGCGCGTGTCTTCATGGTGATACGGCACCTGATGCACAGTGGCAGGCAGGGTGGCGATTGTCGCCTGACGGTATTGCGTCAGGGTCAGATTGTGGTTGTGGCCACAGAAGATGCGCACCAGCGACGGAAAACGCTCCACCAGCGCCAGCAGACGATGACCGTTTTCACAGGCGATCGGGTCCATCTGTGCGTTACCCAGCGGNCAGCCAGCCTTTCGAATGGCCCGGCAGGCTGGAGTCAATAAACAGCAGGCGGGTGGCGAAATCGTCCACCGCATAGCGCATGTTTTGCGGATCGTTACCCAACTGCGGGCACAGTGGGTGCAGATATTCGAGGAAATGGGCTTTGTCGTCATGATTGCCGGGGATCAGCAGCAGCGGATACTGCAGTGCGCCGAGCGTCTGGCGGGCGACAAGATACTCTTCCGGGCGACCGCAGTTGACGATATCGCCACTCACCACCACCGCGTCCGGGCGTTCGCGCNTGCCTGAAAACCCGAAGCTTCTCAGGAACTGTTTCTGGAAGACGATAAACGCCACCATCAGCGGCAGGCAGACCATCAGCGTCCCGGCGCCGATCATTCCCCACTGGCCGCCGGATTCCGCGCCCATGGCGAAAGAGACGAGGCCAACGGTCAGCACCTGTTTGTCCGGATCGTTGAGCATCATCAGCGGCCATAAATATTCGTTCCAGTGATNNCCGCCTCTTCCAGCTCTTTTGGAATGGCGAGGAACGCCTGACGCATCAGGAACACGCCGAACGCCGAGGTGAAGTAGGGCATCATCACGCCGGTCAATGTATTGAGCAGGCCGAAGATGTTGAGGGTCATCATGTTCGGCACCATCATCACCACCGGCATGATCATCAGCTGCACGAGAAACAGCAGGAATAGCGTCTGCTTGCCGCGAAACTCATGACAGGCAAAGACGTACCCGGCGGTGGTGATGGTCAGCAGTTGCACGGCAAAGGTGCCGAACGCGAAGATGATGGTGTTGGCGTACAGGCTCAGCCAGTTCGCGCTGCTCCAGGCGTCGCGGAAGTTGTCAAAGGTCAGCGGGAAGCGCGGCAGCACCGAGGCCATATCCTCGCCAAAGGTGCTGGTGCTGAACGCCGACGACAGCATCCACAGGAACGGGCTTATCCATAGCAGTGCCAGGCAACTCATCAGCACGCTCAGCGTGACTGTTTTTGAGCGGCGCAGGCGCAGCCACAGCGGATGCGAGGCGTTCTGCGTACGGGTAATAACCGGCGAGATTTCAACGCTCATGGTGCGCACCCCGTTCCAGTAATTTCAGGTTAATGAAGGAAAAGGCGAACAGCCCGGCCAGCGTCAGGAAGGTCGCGGCGGAAGCTTTGCCGAGGTCGTGGGTATCCCACGCCAGATTCTGGATGTAATAAAGCAGCACGCTGGTGGCGTTGTCCGGCCCGCCGCGCGTCATCACCGCCACATGGTCAATCTGCGTAATGGAGTAGATGAGCGCGGTGGTCACCACAAAGCTCAGCGTCGGGCGCAGCAGCGGCAGCGTGACGTTGAAGAAGATTTGCGTCGGCGTCGCGCCTTCCATCATCGCCGCTTCACGCGCCGAGACCGGAATGCTCTGCAACCCGGCGAGGAAAAACAGCATGTAGTAGCCGGCGAATTTCCACACCCCAATCAGCGCCAGCGCATACAGGGCGCTGTTGCTGCGACCGAGCCAGTTGTTGTTCATCGGCCCGAACAGCTTCGCCAGATAGTAATCCAGCATCCCCATGCCCGGCATAAAGATGAACAGCCACAGCGCCGCGGCGCTGACCATCGGGATAATCATTGGAAAGAAAAAGGCGGTGCGTAGCCAGCGGTTAACGCGGTGGTTCTCCCACAGCGCGACGGCCAGCAGTAACGCCAGCGCCACGCCGGGCACCACCGTCAGCAGGATATAAATCAGGTTGTTCACCAGCGACTGCCAGAAAACGGCGTCATCAAACAGGCGGAGAAAATTACCCATGCCGACGTACGGCGCCGCATCGCCCGCCATGCGGGTATCGAACAGGCTGTCGTACACCGAACGCACCAGCGGGAAGTACGTAAACAACAGCAAAAACAGCAGGGAAGGCGACAGGATAAGCCAGGGAAGCCAGGTTTTTTTCGTCATCATCTACGGGCTCGCTAAGGCGTTTCAAAGCCACCCAGTGTGGAAAAGATTTACTGCAAAACCATGGCGGTAAGATGATGATTTAATGAACAGGCGGTTTTTGGCCCTCTCAGGGGAGAGAAGGCCGGAAGGATCAGAAATCCGCTTGCAGCACCACGCGGTAGCGCGCTTTGCCGTCACGCAAGTGTTTCAGCGCGTCGTTGATTTTCGACATCGGGAACAACTGCGTGGTCGGCGTGACGCCGCTGCGCCCGGCGAACTTCATCAGCTTGCGCAGTTCCGACGGATTGCCCGTCGCCGAACCGGAGACGCTGCGATCGCCCGCGATCAGGGTAAACGCCGGGACCGGCAGAGGNCGCCGATACCGATCACTCCCACGCGGCTGGTGGCCGTGACGTGATGCATCAGCAGCGGTTTAAAGACGGTGATACCGCCGCAGAGCATTGGGCCCGCGCTTTCGATATCAATGTTTTCCGGCAGCGGGATCACCCATTGCCAGTCGGCGCGCAGCTTATCAGCAAAGCCGCCGCGGTTGATGATGGTCGGCACTGCGCCTTCCAGACAGTTGATCTGATTGCCGCTGATACAGGCATCACAGTGACCGCAGCTGCGCGCTGTCCAGCCCACGCCCACGCGCTGACCGACTTTCAGCCCTTTGCCCTGCGCCGCGCTGCCCAGCGCCGCCACGCGACCAATCACCTCGTGGCCCGCGACCAGCGGATACTGCGACATGCCCCATTCGTTGTCGATCATCGACAAATCCGAATGGCAGATCCCGCAGTACTCCACCTGCACTTCCACATCGTCCGCCGTCAGTTCACCCGCGTCGTACTCCCAGACTTCCAGATCGGCGCCCGCGTGTTTTGCGGCATAGCTTTTTATAATCGTCATCATGCTTTCCCGTTGTTGGTGTTGAACAGGAAGTGTAGAGCATGCGCGAGGCAGGCGCTTTGGCAGAAGGAGGCATAGGGGTGGGGCTAACGTGCGGTTGATTTCACCAGCAGCGCGTTCAGCCAGGTTTCGTCGCGATCGGGGCGTTTATCCTGCGTTTGCCACGTTGAAGAGAGGCGGATATCCGGTAGCCCGGCAGCCAGTGCATCCAGCCCGGCTTCGTTCAGATCGGTAAAATGACGCCCGTCTTTCAGCCGCTCGCCATCACCGTATTTAAACGACACGTACCAGACACCGCCCGGTTTTAAGGCGCGCGACAGGCGCTGCATCACCTCCGGCAATGCGCCTCGATCAACATGCAGCAGCGACGCGCAACACCAGATACCGTCATAGCGTTCGTGATCATTAAGATCCGCAAAGGTCTGCTGACGCACCGGCAGCCCGGTATAGTTCGTTGCCAGCGCGACAATTTCCGCTGTGGCGTCGAAGGCATCAACGTCAAAACCCATCGCTAAAAACGCTTTGCTGTCACGGCCCGAACCGCAGCCTGCATCAAGTATTTTGCCCTGCGGCACCACTGCGGCCACGAAGGGCGCATACAGCGAGGACATATCCACGGCAACCGTGGCATCAAAAAAGCTGTTCGCGTTTTGTTGGTAATAATGAATCGTCATCAGAAAGTATCCGGTCCGGCGGCCTGAGGTTCCCATAGATGGAACAGTTCCTGCTGTGCAGTGTTCCAGACCCGGTTCAAAAAGTCACCCCGCCGTTCAGGCGTATTGCCCGTCTGCTGAATCAACGTCTCGCGAAGCGGCAGATGGCTGTTAATAAAATACTCATTCCTGTCGTTCAGGCGTTTTAGCAACTTCAGCGATGGAATATGAGCGAATTTTCCCTGCTTGCCGCGGTTGCAGTGCTTACAGGCCAGCACCAGATTCCATACGCCATTAATATTTGCCACCTGGGTACGCGCCATCCAGGGGATAAAATGATCGACATCCGCCAGATTTTCATCGCCCGGCTCAAGGCTTATCGGTGCGAAACAATAAAAGCAGTGCCCTTTCTGATAGCCGTTAAGGCTGTCGCGACAGCTGGTAATCGTCACCCGACGGTGGTTCATGGTGCTGAAAAGTTGCTTTTCTTCGGCATCGTATTCGATGGCGATCAGGTTGCGTGATACGCCCATCGCCCATGCCTGCTCAACCAGACGCCACCGGGCGTCGGTTTCATGGATCAGATTCTGAAACTGCTGGCGTTCCGTCAGCCGGTAAAAGTTATCCGTCAGGCGAATACCTTTGTGGGTTTTTCGCTCGTCGATGAAAAAGCGTTTCTCGATTTCACCCTGATTGACGTTGTGAAACTTATCCAGCACCACGCTGAAACCTGTCTTCACCGTCGCAGCGATCAAGATGTTCTGATCGATTTCACCGCTATTAAAGCTCCCGCAGGTATTCAGGTACTGACTGTTTTTCGCGGTGATTTGCTTCGGTGCCTGCGCCAGATGGCGGCACAGATGCTGACTGAAGGGCAGGGCAAGATCTTCGAGCAGGATAAGGTCGCTGCCATCGCGTTTAACGTCATATAACGCATGCGCCAGCGCAAACTTGTAGGATGCGACATTTTTGCCAAAGAGGATGATGCCGCGCCAGTAGTTCTCCAGCGTGGGATCGACCTGATAGAAACGCATGCTCAATCCTGATCAATGGATGGGGTGAATAACAACAACCAGTAACAGGATCAGATACCAGACGGATGCAAATGTAAACCACAACGATCACGTTGCATCGTTTTGCGAGGCGGATTCAGGAACGAGGACAGCGAAACGGACGATGCTGAAATTTTCGGCATTCAGAAGCGGTTAGGCGGGCGACCCCTTGCACGAGGATCCCCAACAGGTATAATACACCGGCTATCAGCATATCCCCTTCAGTGCCGGAGTGGCGAAATCGGTAGACGCAGTTGATTCAAAATCAACCGTAGAAATACGTGCCGGTTCGAGTCCGGCCTTCGGCACCAAAAGCATGTAAATGGACCTCAATTGAGGTCTTTTTTTATGTCTGAAATCCGCGCTACACAAGGCTTTCCCAGCTTTTCCCCTCGACTGAAGTCAATCTGAGTCAACCTACATCAACAGACTTGTGAGTATACTAATGAGTATATTTGCCGATTCGATATTGTTTGTATACTCACGATATACCAATGGAAGGAGGACCATTATGGCCCTAACGGATACTAAAGTTCGTTCTGCGAAACCTGAGGAGAAAGAGTATTCACTTGTTGACGGCGACGGCATGTCCTTACTTGTAAAACCTAACGGCTCAAAGTATTGGCGATTTCGTTTCCGTTTTGGCGGTAAACAACATTTGATGGCGTTCGGTGTCTATCCCGAAGTTTCACTAGCGGATGCCAGAAAGAAAAGGGAAGAGGCCAGAAAGTTGGTAGCTGCTGGTATCGATCCTCGTGAGCATAAACGTGCTGTGAAAGAAGAGCAGGCGAAAGAGATTATTACTTTCGAGAAGGTTGCCAGAGAGTGGCTTGTGACCAACCAAAAATGGTCGGAAGATCATGCTCATCGCGTTAAAAAGAGCCTAGAGGACAATATCTTCCCGGCAATTGGTGCTCGCAATATTGCTGAACTAGGCACCCGCGATCTATTAATTCCCATTAAAGCCGTGGAGACATCTGGACGTCTTGAAGTGGCTTCCCGTCTTCAACAGCGCACCACGGCCATCATGCGTTATGCGGTGCAAAGCGGTCTAATTGATTATAACCCGGCGCAAGAGATGGCGGGGGCGGTAGCTTCCAGTAATCGGCAGCATCGTCCGGCGCTGGAGTTAAAGCGCATTCCTGAATTACTCCAGAAAATAGATGACTACACCGGCAGGCCACTAACCCGTTGGGCAACCGAACTTACTCTGCTTATCTTTATACGATCCAGTGAGCTGCGTTTTGCGCGCTGGTCAGAGATCGATTTTGAAACGTCAATGTGGACCATCCCGCCTGAGCGAGAACCTATTCCCGGCGTGAAACATTCTCAGCGAGGTTCAAAGATGCGTACACCGCATCTGGTGCCGCTTTCAAAGCAGGCGCTGGCGATCCTAAAGCAGATAAAACAGTTCTGCGGGGAACATGAACTGATTTTTATTGGCGATCACGATCCGCGTAAGCCCATGAGCGAGAACACGGTAAACAGTGCGCTACGGGTGA
Organism: Trabulsiella odontotermitis; assembly: GCF_001188485.1. Lineage (GTDB taxonomy): Bacteria > Pseudomonadota > Gammaproteobacteria > Enterobacterales > Enterobacteriaceae > Trabulsiella > Trabulsiella odontotermitis_A. The sequence goes on along the minus strand of NZ_JNGH01000088.1, from coordinate 15,356 downwards.
TGGGCTATGACACTAAGGTTGAGGTTTGCGGCCATGGATTCCGCACAATGGCCTGTAGTTCGTTGATTGAGTCAGGGCTATGGTCGAAGGATGCAGTGGAGCGCCAGATGAGCCATATGGAACGCAATTCGGTGCGAGCTGCGTATATCCATAAAGCGGAACATCTGGATGAACGCAAGCTGATGTTGCAGTGGTGGGCCGATTTTCTGGATGCGAACCGGGAGGAAACAATTAGCCCGTTTGATTATGCAAAACTCAATAACCCGATGCTAAGCAGGTAAATCGTGTAGAACACCAATTACATACAGAAGGCATCCGGAAGTTAAATTCCGGACGCCTTTTTACCTTTGAAAACCCCAAATTAGAAGAATAACAAAAGACTACGATATGCACGCAATCTGCTTCTGACCGTGCGAGTGAACGTAATATCGGCAGGAAGGCAGGTGCACTCAGTGTGCAGGCACGGGGCAGCAACAGGTTTTGTTACCTGTCCCCCTAGATTAGCCTCGACCTAAACTGTAATGGTAATAGCAAAGATTATACAGATTTTCTTCAGCTTCAGAATCCACAAACTCTGTTGATTAAGGTATCCATTACACCACTTTTATAATCTTTGTATTGAGTTGGCTAATCTCTTTTCATTACCAAATCTAGTAGTGTAAAATCTTTGTTCTATACCATACAGCAAATATTTTAACTCTTCTTCTGATGATATTTCGAATTTACTCTCAGTTGTGTCATATTTAAGTTTTTCAGCACAATAATCATTAATGTAATTCAGCATCTCACCTCTGTCTTCCACTGGCATCGCTGCAAGAGTATCCATAGCTAATGCAATTCTCTTTCGGTTTGGCTTTGATACCTTTTCTACATCATAGTCAGTTGAAAGTACAATGAAGGATTCACTTAAAAACGACTTAACTTCTTCTTCCGTGGCTTCTTTGTACAGAACATCGATGCCTTTAAATATACTTGAAATTGTGGCGAGATTTCTGAATAATAATATATTTCTTTCCTTTAGATATACAGCATCAGGTATATGATTAACAATCAAACGCCCTTCATTTTCTTCTATTTCTGCTGATTCACCAAAAGCAATTGTTTTTCTCTTGATAAACAGGGATGGAGTTATTTTCTGAAAATAAAAGTCTTCATCCTGATGAGAGAATATATATGAAATCTTCGTGAAATATTTTTTTGTTAAATCGTCGAAGTCCTTTGAATCAAATTCATCCTTAATGCATGATAAGCAGAATGATTGCTGACTAAAATTATCAATTTTGAACCATGAATCTTCATCAAGATTATGGTCAGGGTTATATGGAATGAGGCTAAGAGTAGATAAATCTAAAGCGTCAAACAAAGTGTAGTCTGATACCAATTTAAAAAAAGGTTTCTTACGAGGTCCTTTTACTTTCGCAAAAATGTTATTCATTATTTTTTCCTTTCGATAAAGGTATAGTTGTTTATTCTAAATGCAACGGGGATCTTGATCTCTTTGGGGGTTTTGTATTTATGACGACTAATTAAAAAAATGGATGCGCCGCTCTTGTTTTTAATGTTATAAAACTCATATCTAAACAGTAGAAATAAAGGGTTAAAGTATAATGCTTGAGACATAAAGGTAAAAGTAAATAAAACGGCATAAACAAAAAACAAGGCTGACCAACTAGTTATACTTAAAGCTACAAAAAAATAACCAAGATAACTTGGAAGAAATGAGTTGTTCGCATGCTCCACAGAAACTACTTCGCCTTCTTTAAACTCATCCTTGCCCAGTCTGGAACTTAAAAACAAACTAATCCAAGTTAGTAATATGGGGATTAGCATGTAAAATACGTATGATGTCATTTGTGGTAATAAACTCAACCAATGACTGTGTTCAAACCCTTGGAAAAAGTAATAAAGAGTGTACTTCTTTTGTACAAAGAAAATTATAGCCAACAACGATGTTGCGTTAAATGTTAAAAGAACTCTAAAAAGGAAATTTATTATCATAATGTTTTCCTGTGTTAAATAGTGCGTACAATTATTTTATAGTATATCAATTAATCATTTACTTTCCACCTACAATATTTCGCTCAACCGGTTAAATATATCAATAGCGAAGCCCCAATTGGGGCTTCGCTACCCTCAGAACCCACGCATTCCGTTGATAAAAGTATCAATCACGCCACAAACCTTGTCATATACACGTTTAAGCACCATCTTCCTTTCAAGGATCTTTGGTGTCCACGTTAGAGCCCTGGCTACCTCGTCCTCGCGTGGGGTCACATCTGTAAAGAGGTAGTTATCCAGTAATGCGGTAACTTTGCTTTCATCAAGATTTTCTTCAGCACATAGCGTTGCAACCGCTTTACGCTTTTCACGTTCAACGTAGGTTTCAAAGGTCTGGGTGATATCTTCATCATGCGAAACATTCAGCAGATTTTCTTCGATGAAATTATCAATCAGTTCGCGTTTGCTGCGCAGCGTGACGTCACTGTCAACGATATCCATGACCTTCTTCTTCTGCTTCTGCTGCGCTTCAGGTGGCATAGCCTGGATGCCAGCCAGTAGCCTCAGGATATAGCCGACATTAATTTCATCCCGATGAATTAGTGTCACTTCAAAATCGACCTCATCCAGAATCGAGACTTTATCTTTGCCAGTGCGTTTTTTCACCTTGTCATAAATATCGAGATATTTACTGGTGTAATCGGCAAGAGTCTGATCCGATAAAGGCTTACTCACTTCATCAAAATCAGCAAAGCTCTCCAGGATATTCTTCAGTCGCATCATGTCACGGAAAGCCGTCACAAAAGCAAGCTGAGCTTTTTCATCAGAGAGGCTGTCCACGCTTTCCACTGTAGGTGTCAGGGTCAACAAGGTATCTACAGCAGCCTGATAGTCGCTCAGGTACTCCTCAAAAGGCTTAACAAGCACGACTGAAGATGCGTCTTTGTTCGAGAATAACGCTATGGCATCATCAGTGGCTTTCTTGAGATTGCGGAAACAGACGATGTTACCGTGGCTTTTCTTCTCATTAAGAATACGATTGGTTCGGGAGAATGCCTGTATCAGCCCGTGGTAACGCAGGTTTTTATCAACGTAAAGCGTATTGAGAGCAGGGCTATCAAATCCCGTCAGAAACATATTGACCACCAGCAGGATATCAATTCCTTTATCTTTGGTTCGTTGTGCAATGTTTTTGTAATAATTGTAAAAGCTTTGCGAATCATTAGCTGAATAGCTGGTGCCATACAGCGTATTGTAATCTTTGATGAAGCTGTCTAGATGATCCCGGCTCGAGATATCGATTTTCCCGCCTTGAGGCAGGCTGATGTCTTCTTCATCCAGTAAGCCGTTAACCGCTTCCTTATCGCTTTTGTCCGCTTCGTTTGCTGCATAAGTAAATATTGTTGCGATACGCAGCGGCTTGTAATCTGGATCGGCCTGCTGAAGCTCTGTTTGTTTGTCTTTAAAGAGTTTGTAGTATTTAATCAGCATGTCCACCGAGCCCACGCAGAACATTGCGGTAAACTCACGGTTTCGGGTCTTTGCATTATGGTGAGCTAGGATGTAGTCGGTTATCTTGCCCAGCCTGATATCGCTTTCCATGACCTCTTTGGTGTCAATATCTTCCACATCGATATCGATCTCATTACTGGTTTCTTTACGGCGATATGTTCCTACATACTCCACGGCAAAGCGCAATACGTTCTCATCACGGATGGCATCGACAATGACATATTTGTGGAGGCATTTGTCAAACAGCATTTCAGTAGTCTGCTTGATACCATTGGTAATATTGACGTTATCGGCAAAAATCGGGGTCCCGGTAAATCCAAACAGTTGTGCATTTTCAAAGAAACTTACGATAGCCTTGTGAGTTTCACCGAACTGACTGCGGTGGCATTCATCAAAGATAAAGACAATACGTTCCTTACGCAGGTGCTCCAGCTGTGCCTTATATCCTTCATGGGTAATGGCATTGTTCAGTTTCTGAATGGTGGTCAGTATCAGTTTACTGTTGTTGGCCTTTAACTGCTTAATTAGTGTACTGGTATTGTTAGTGGTATCTACGCTGTCTTTAGCGAAACTGTTAAACTCTTTGGCTGTCTGATAATCCAGATCGCGACGATCGACAACGAAAATAACCCGATCAACTTCAGGCATGGACATGATCACCTGACTGGCCTTAAAGCTGGTTAAGGTCTTCCCGCTACCTGTGGTATGCCAGATATAGCCATTACGGGGTTTGCCCTGTAGGTGAAGACTGTCCTTAACATGGCGAATCATCGCCTCACAGGCATAGTACTGATAGGGTCGCATGACCATCAGGCACTTACGGGTTTCATTCAGTACCGTGTAGTGAGTGATCATTTTTGCAATGTGACAAACTTTCAGGAAGGCTTCTGTAAACTTCTCCAGCGACTTAATGGGTTCATTTTTCTCGTCTGTCCAGAAAAAGGTCTGCTCGAAATGGTTAGCCCGATTATTAGCGTAATACTTAGTATCAACACCATTACTGATAATAAACAACTGAACATACTGGAACAGACCACTACCAACCCAGAATGCATCCCGATGGTAACGGTCAATCTGATTAAAGGCTTCTTTCAGGCCCAACCCACGTCTCTTAAGCTCTATCTGTACTAAAGGCAAGCCATTAATCAAAAGCGTAACGTCAAAGCGCGTTTTACGAGTGTTTTGCTCGGCATTAAACTGCTTGACCTGACGAGTGACTTGAAACTCGTTCTGGCACCATTCGTCTTTGTTGATAAAGCTGAGCCATTTCTCCGTACCATCATCACGCAGCAACTGGTAGCGATCGCGCAGGATTCTGGCACGATCGATCACTTCATTGCCTTTGGTCAGATGCAGGAAAACACGGTTAAATTCGCTGTCGGTGAGTGGGGCAGCCTCCAGCCGATTATGAATCTCGATCTGCTTGCGCAGGTTGGCTTTCATACTGGCTTCGTCTGTAACATTCACCAGTTCGTAGTGCATCCCCACCAGTTGGTTGATCAGCTGCGTTTCTAACTCGTATTCGCTTTGCGTTGCCATCAGTATGTTGTGCCTTTCGTTGTTATGCGGGTCTGGATCTGGCCGAGCCGAATTATTTTTATACAAACATTTGCTGGAGCAGGCCTTGCTTCCAGATTTTTAATTTGTCTAGTTCCTCCTTTTTTAAAGTGAGTTTATGATCGATAGAAGAAAGAAAATGTGAAATCTTCAATTGTTCCTGTAAGCAAGGAACTTTAACTTTTATAGTTTTTAATTGAGCATATTTTAGATTCCATGTGTCAGATGTCAGTCCCTGAGAGTGCTTTTGAAACTCAAAAATCATTTTGTCCGTTTTGAACATATAACTAAAAAAAATACTACTATGTTTACTATTACCTTTAAGAACTGTATATGCGGGGCTAACAATACCATCAAAGGATGACACACCACTCGCACCTTGCCACATTCTCATTGAGTTGTAAGCAATATCACCACAGTATACTCTCAAATAATTACTTTTATCGTAACTGGAATTATTCTTTCTGACTGTCTCATCAAATTTTTGGATACCTCCATTAATAGAGATAGATAGTAATTCCTCATCTCCGAAAGCTCTTTCTGTACGTTGTTCAAATACATTACCTAAAACTAGTTCACTCCATTGAGAAAACTTATCTTCCTTATCATCTTTAAAGAAAATTTCTTGACAGAAAATCTTTTGCATTGCTCCTTTTTTATACAGATTCAATAAGACATACTGTTTGTTTAAAAGTGCTATTTTTTTATCAATAGAAGACAAAAAATCAGCAATTTTATTTTGCTCTTCTAATTCAGGGAAAAAAGCCGTAACCTTGCCTAAAGATTCTTGTCCAATATTATATCTGGTGCTACCGCCGCTTCTCTGGGTTAAGTCTTTTCTCAATATGTCAGTTTTTAATTGATAATTTATAAAAGCGCTATTTAGCTTAACTAACGGCCTGCCTCTGATTACAAAACCACCAAATAAGACAGGGTTAGTATCAGCATATACATTAGCCTGCCCAACTTCTTCTCTTGTTTCCGAACTACGCTGAAAAAGTATATCGCCTTGCTTTACTTGATAAGAAGATATCTGCTCATCTGTGGCTTGTACACTTTCTTGAATCGTATCGAATGTAATTTTATCATTATTAATGATATCTAGAACATTAATAAATTTAATGCCATTTCCATACATCTCTTTGCTGGCATTGAGTCCATTCTTAAATGAAAAAATATTTTCCAGTTTATTACTATACCAATTTTTACTAAAACCTTTAAATCTTAACTTTGGCACCATCATTTTTTATCCTCCGCCTGTACAAATGGCGCATCGATCCCCAATTCTTTACAGAATCCAGCAATGGTCTTATCGATCTGAGCCACTTTTCCTTCCAGCTCACGAATCTCATGTGCTATCGCATTGAGGTCAATTTCATCTTTTGCTTCAAAGGTATCGACATAGCGCGGGATATTGAGGTTGTAATCGTTGCTGCGAATCTCTTCCAGCGTCGCAATATGGCTGTACTTCTCTTGAGCTTTCCAGTCGTTGTAAGTATCTGCAATCTTGTCGATATGTTCCGGCAGCAGGCGATTCTGAGTTTTCACCTTCTCAAAGTCGTTGCTTGCGTCAATAAACAAAATACCGTCGTTGTGTTTACGGCACTTACGCAGCACCAGCACACAGGTTGGGATACTGGTACCATAGAAGATATTCGCAGGTAGCCCGATAACGGCGTCAATACAGTTCAACTGTTCAATCATGAACTTGCGGATGTGTCCTTCTGCCGCACCACGGAATAAGACCCCATGAGGCAGAACCACCGCCATCGTGCCGTCATCTTCCAGGTGGTAAAACATATGTTGCACAAATGCCATATCCGCTTTACTGGACGGCGCGAGCTTACCGTATTGCGCAAAACGGTCATCGTTCATAAACAGCGGACTGGCGCTCCACTTGGCCGAGAACGGTGGGTTGGCGACAATCGCATCAAATTTCAGATGCGTATGCTGCGGATGCTCCAGCGTATCCTCCTGCATGATTTCAAAGTCAGCATAGTGAACACCATGCAAAATCATGTTCATACGTGCCAGGTTGTAGGTGGTGCGGTTCATCTCCTGACCGTAGATCTTACCTACGGAAGAGGCTTCACGTTTTACACGCAGCAGCAGAGAGCCAGAGCCACAGGTCGGGTCATAGACGTTTTTCAGTTTGAGCTTATGTGTGGTAACAATTTTTGCCAGCAATGTAGAAACTGGCTGCGGTGTATAGAACTCGCCTGCTTTCTTACCTGCACCGGATGCAAACTGACCAATCAGATACTCGTAAGCATCGCCCAGAATGTCAGAACTGGCTTCACTCAGGTTAAAACTCAGTTTGTCGAGTTCGGTGATAACCTTTCCAATCAGCTCATTTTTGGCTTTGGCAGTATTACCCAGTTTGCTGGAGCCTAAATCCAGGTCTTCAAACAGGTTGCTGAAGTCATCAGCGGAGTCAGTGCCCAAGGTGCTTTGCTCAATATTGCGTAAGGTGGTAGCAAGATCTTCGAGGATAAAACCTTCTCCAGCACCTTTCTGATCTTTCGCTACACGCTGAGCCATGGTGTGGAACAGGTCAGTTGGGGGCAGAAAGTAACCCAGCGTCTGAACACTGTCGTCTTTTACCGCATCAATGATGTCCTGATAAACCGGATGCTCAGCTGTCAGCTCGTTATACTTAATCCCGTCTTCCTTCAGGATTTTGTTGGCATAGGTGACAAACTTCTCGGAAAGATACTTGTAAAAGATGAAACCAAGGCAATAGTCACGAAACTCATCGGCATTCATCTTGCCACGCAGGGTATCTGCAATATTCCAAAGGCGGCTTTGCAGTTCACTCAAATTTTGCGCTTCAATCTGGGGCGACATACTTCTTCCTGTTGTTCTTGTAAGTCCCGGTTAAGGGATAGTTACTGAATCATATCACTGAGCTGGCTCAGGATCTGTTGTTCGTTTAGTACGGCCAAGCGTTCCTGGTAATGGCGTTTTTCAATGGTCGCCAAATAGAGCCCACCGATTGCCTTCTGCTTATTAAGAGGAGGCAGCGTTGCAGTAAACTGACGTACCTCAGTAAGAGACAAACGCAATACAAACGTTGACCCCTGCGTTGCCATAGCTTGCTGGCGGCGGCTCTCCCTGCTTTCATTGAAGTGCCAGACAAACCACGCAGGAATAACCTTCCGGCTGTCAACTTCGACCCTGACATAGTTATTACTGAGCAGACGTCCGGCATGCTCAGGGCTGACGATAGCAGCCTTACCATGAATCAGGCTTATAACTACATCTCCCGTCTGGACTGACAGAACCGCTTGAGTGGGGCGTACAACCTGTTCTTTATCACCGTTGATAGTAGTACCCGGTTGCCAGCAGTCACGCATAAATTGCTCGGTAGCATAAAAGCGACATGCTTTAGCCTTATCATTCTGTCTGATACGACTGACATGCGCACCGGGAGTAAATGAAGCAACGATGGAATAGGGTACTGGCTCAGTTTTCATTGAATAAACTTAAATTACAATGCGTGTGGTGAGTCTATCAATCCGGGTGGTGAAGTCAACTGAATTTAAATTTATTACGTAAAATTCTCGTTTTCAGACTAGGTAGAAAGAGCTACGTTGGCGAGTTGTATGTTAGTGGCAGGCAGCACATCAGATACGCTACAGATTGTACCGAGCTAGTTTTCGTCCTCAGGTTTGGGGAGACAGCCTATGAACCTCGGCTCCGTACTGTAGAGCCCGGATTTACATATTCTGCAGTACTTATTCCCCTGATATTCGGTATCACACAGCACACAATGCCATTCCTGAGGCGGTCTTAAATTTTTGTCCACGGAATACACCACCTGACGGAGCTTCTTTTCTCGAGCCCGTGCTTTTTCCTCAGGGTCCACCCATGCGCATTTCATAAGCCGTTGATGGGGAATGGAATGCGGTATGTGTTCAAACCAGGGGGCTTCTCCTGCTTCGCCTGTACGCAGGAGTAATTCACTGGCGCATGTCCAGTGCCCTGCATCATCACCGGCCTTAGCGGCTTCTTTGGCATTAACAAACTGATTACGGATGTTGTTCGCCAGATAACATTTCAGAATTCGCATGGTACAACTCCTCCCGCAGCAGGTAATCCAGTCGCTGCTGACGGGGAAAAAGGTAAGGGGGTTAGTTAGCAGTGACTTCGACACTGTGGTCGCCAGTACGGCAACTCATGCAGTAACGTTCGCCGTGGTACTCGCTGCCGCACTCCGAACAGTGCCAGTCGGCCTTCCGCACTATCGGTAGGACATCCGGGACGTAACGGCGCAGCATGCGTATCCGCCGCGCTTCTTTCGGCTCAGGGTGTACGTACGGGCAATGGTGACGACCGTTCTCGGTCAGGTTTTCCCATGTATGTTCAAACCACGGGCAGTTAGTACCCCATTCAGGGTGGAATACCAGGGCGCTGCCGCAGAGGTGGCAGGTATAGTGGGCGTAAGGGTAAAGCTGTGCGGTGGTCGCGCCCGTAAGGCGCTGATTGCCGTCAAGCGCGATAAAAGATTTGGCGTAAATCGTCATAGTATTGGTCCTTTGCCGGATGAAGCGCAGGCGTAAACCATCCCGGGGAGGGCAGCAGTGCAGGTCATACGACTGGTGGCGTTAAATCAGATGGGGAAGGTGATTGCTTCGATAGATTACTGACGGGAGTGTGCGATGCGTTGCTGCAGCCAGGCTTCCACTTCGCTTTCAAGCCAGCGGGAGCTTCTGCCCAGCTTAATGGGCTTTGGGAACGCCCCGTCTTTAATCAGTTTGTAGAACCATTTGTCGGTTAAGCCAGTGAGCTGTGTAATGAAGGCCATATCAACAAATTTGTCGCTGAGAAGGCTACCAGGTGTGGTCATCGTTTTTTCTCCGTTGGTGGTAAGGGAGAAGAAGCCAGGTATCCGAATGCTGCAGACTTCTTCAAACGATGTGCCCGTGGCGTATTTTTTAACTGATACTCATCTTCCCCTTATCAGGCGTGGCCTTCCTCCACGCCCCCTAGGCTTAATCTCACTCAGCCAGCATGCCGGGTTTGCAAGCATCTCTTTCTGCTCGAGCTTTGCCAGATAGCTCACGATAAACGCCAGATCACGATAGCCTTTGCGATCTGAGTAGTGCAGGCATCTTGAGCCATTCACTTTGTGGTAAATTTTTTTCTGGCAGTTTTCAAAGATACCCTCGCCGTTTGTAACTTCTCGCCACTCTTCGGCAATCACTCTCGCAGAACGGTAGGAATTCCGCTTACGCTGGCCATCCAGGTAGAACACCGCGTGAAAATGAAGACCATGCTGACAGGTGAGCTCCATCACCCATGCATAGCCAATGACGGTATTAGTCCGCATTACTCTTTCAGCCAACCGGTACATGTCCATATCCCAGTGGTCCCGATAACGGTCGGCATAACGTCTGCTGGTCGTCTTATAAGCGAAATCCATACGTAGCGGGATGATGTCAGAGTAACGCTCCCGAAGACTTTCCATGTGGTCTGTCAGGTCAGTGAATAATTCATCATCTATGGTGAAATTCGGGTTAGTTCGATATGTCATGTCGTCTCTCTCAATGTGGTTAACACTGGATGTGAGAGATACTTCAGATTTGAATCACTCAGGGACATGTGGAGTGGTAAGTCTGGTAGTGAGCTCTAAAGGGGAAGGTGGAAAGGTGATTAAGAGCACTTCTTTAAGTAAGAATAATAATACCTAAACGCAGTGAAATATTCTGCTTCACTGTACATGCTTTACTTCTTCTATGGGAGACCTACGGGAAGAGATTGATGCTTGAGCAGGATCGCTCTCCTTCAGACCGGAACGTGAGCATCATGAGTGGAGAAATTGAAAACAGTGAAAATTGAAGGTTACTGGCTAAAACATAGTGATTAATGAGATTTAAAGCATATTTTTTCGACATGAAAAACGGTATTTTTAGACATGTTTTATAGGTTTTTGATGTATAAAAAACCAAGATTTTAAACATCATTATTGAATGCGAAAATGAAGGAATTGGCATAAAGTAAGCTGTCGCGATGTCGGCATCAAGCGAAGGTCGTTGAAGAGACAGGAAAAGGACTGTGATGAAAAAAACGCCAGATTCAGAAGAAAATGCTAAATGGAGAGACATAGAGAAACAGAAAGATCAGCGTCTTGCGACGGGACTTTCCCCTCTTCCTTTAGATGAACTTCGATTTTTCAATGTAGAACCTGCTGATGTGGGAAAGCGATGGAATGACGTTATCTTTGGTGAAATCGCTGATGCTTATACTCTGATTCAGTTCAATAAGAAATCAGTCCAGGATTCTGATTCCCGGGAGAGGGGCTACGAGCCTGCAAATTTTCTCCTGACGCTTCTGCGCGAAAATATCAGAAAAGAGCTAAACGAAAGGAAAGCGAAGGGACAACCCCCACAAAACTTCAGCACCAGGCAAAGAGCAGACAACGAAGTGGTCCTTGCCAGGCAATACCATCACAGTTACTGGAGACATAAGTTCAGTCACCCGCCTGAGGCTGAATATCGGCGCGAACTCAAGATTTTGCTCAATGATAAAAAGAAGGTTTTCACCAGCCTGCAGCAGCATTATTGCGTTATGCAGGAAAAAGCCAGAGTCAAGAAAAAGAAACTGACATTGCTTCCATTATCCATTTTTCTTGAGAGAGAAGAGATGGAGCATTTCGATGCTGGTTCGGCTTATAAGCGGCTGAAAGCTCGTGCGGCATTGCTTACCAGGCAGTTTCCAAAGGTTTTGAAAATACTTCGGCACAGGTCACCCTATGTTAGTTTTTTAGGATACTCAAAACTGGTCATGGTAACTGATACGGCTTTTGAGCCTTTTCTGCATGTTATTTTTTACCTTTCAGAGGGTGACCTCAATACATGGTATTCTCATGATATTAGCAAAACCTGGGGTATTATCAGTGGCTGCCGGGTCAAAGTTCACTACTACTCCTTTACCGGCGAACTTGCAGAACCTCCAAATCATGTCATGAAGAAAATCGCCGATACTCTCCCGGACTATGAATTGCATTATAAAGACGTATTGTTGCCCTTTAGTTCGGAAGATCCCAACAGGGACGAAGAAGCAGCTATCACCATTAGTGAAGTTAAGCAAAAAATAGCTCATCTTGAAGAGTACCTTCAGAATCAACTTCAAAACCAACAGGTTAAAAAGAAAACTAATGGGCAGTTACGCGTTCATAATCAAATTAAGGAGTTGAATAAACTGCTAAAAAGCATAACGGAACGAACTGAAAATAAAAAAAATCATCTTAATTATATGGCCCGCGTAGCAAAAAATTATAATGCAATACCGGGTGTAACGACCTTTACTCAGGCTGGTAGCTTTACTTATGACAATCAATACTCAAATGAGAAATACCTCGCCCGGAAAGAACGAAAACAGCCCAAAATAATAACTGGTTCAAATGGCGGAGAAGATAAAGTAATTAGTATNCCGCCTCTGCTGAGATCTGGGAGATTCCAGAGGGTATAATGTACGATGATATGTAGTACTCGTTACTGGCGGGGCCGAGGGCTATTGCTGAAGTTCTGGATTAAAAAAATCTAACTTATATATCATCTTACTGAATTTACTCACGTTTCACTTCAACAGGCCATCCCCACCGGATGGCCTTTTTTCATTCAGAGGCCGATATGAAACATCCCTCAGGCTATGCCCTTATTCGTCGCCATCTCCGGTGTTATCCGCGCTCACTGCGCCAGCATTTGCTGCAGGAGCTTAACCGGCTGGTCACGTACGAACCCGTGATTGGCATTATGGGCAAAACCGGTGTCGGCAAATCCTCGCTGTGCAATGCGTTATTCCGCAGTGAAGTCTGTGCGGTCAATGCGGTTGAAGCCTGCACCCGCCAGCCACAACGTATACGACTGCGCTTCGGGAGCCATTTTCTGACGCTGGTCGATTTGCCCGGCGTGGGTGAGAGTGTCAGCCGCGACGATGAATATCGTGAGCTGTACCGCGAACTCATGCCACAGCTCGATATGGTGCTGTGGGTGCTCAAAGCCGATGACCGGGCTTATGCAGTGGAAGAATACTTTTATCAGAATGTATTCGCGCAGTTCAGCGCACCGCTGCCGCCGGTGCTGTGGGTGTTAAACCAGGTGGACAAAACCGAACCTGCGGAACGGTGGAACTGGTTATCGGCTCAGCCCTCAGCGTTACAGGCAGAACGTATTGCGCAGAAACAGCAGGCGGTGGCCCGTCAGTTACAGATAGCAGAAATTAATATTCTGCCGGTCTCGGTCCGGGGGCGTTACCGTCTGTCGCGCCTGGTGGAGGCGATGATAACCCGCCTCCCAAAGCAGGCCCGCAGTCCGCTTGTGCCGCACCTGCAGACCGGGTATCGCACCACCAGCATCATCAGCACCGCCAGCAACAGCTTCGGTGATGCCGTGGTGGAGGTTATCGATAAGGTCATTGACCTGGCCCCGCTGCCGCAGGTGGCCCGTTCGGCGCTGCATGCGGTGACCCACACCGTCGCCCGCGCGGCACGCTCCCTGTGGGGATTTTTCTTCGGTTAGATAAAAAAGTTCATCACTGTCGATAAGCATTTTCGCTTCATCACGATCAGTATCGCCGATCGAACAGATCGATATTCATCGCTGTACCTGATAAGTCCCGCAGTTACATAATCCACGGGGAACCGTGTCATTACGTTATTTCTTCATTAAAAATCAATGCGATGACTCGCAGGAGTTGTCACGCCTTAAGGAACTTACATGACTAAATATTATACCGTTGCTGCAGCCATGACGCTGCTGGCAGCCCTGTCCTCAACGGCCGCAGCGGCTGAAAACGACATCATTAAGGTCGATATTCAGAAGAACATACAGGGTATCAATGTCACCGTTACGGCTAAAACTGATACCGTTGTGATTAAGAATATTGACGTCAACCGGGGCAAATGTCCGCTGCTGACAAAGGGAACCATCACATACCAGGGCAAACGACTTGAGGGATGGGTGGCGCAGGGTGCGACCTTCACGCCCACCACGATGCATTTTGCTGACGGACTGACCTGGCATTTCGGCCATACCTACCTTCAGCCACCGGCGGGCGTGGTCTGCAGCTTCCTTGAAGCCCGTGTATTCACCGACCATGGCACCTTCACGGTGACCGAATAAACAGTCTTTAGCATCGACCTCTAATCTCCCCAAATTTCTCATTGTTTGGTAAAGGAAAATTTTTATGTCATTCAAATCGATAGTCCCCCTGGCCCTCGTACTCTGTTTCTCCGGTCAGGTGCTGGCGTTCGGTAGCCACGACACATGGACGAGCGGCTTCGCACAGGGTACGGCGGAATATACCATCCTCGGCAAGGGGCAGTCACAGTTGTATCTCGCCTGCGACAGCTCCGGTTCACAGGCCGCCACCATCATCTTTACCGACGCAAACGGCCATCAGGTCAGCATGGACAGCGGTCAGACCCTGACGATGAAAATTGATAACGAAGAAGAGGCAAATATCAGCGAAAGCGACTCTCACGTGGGAGAAGACAACCTTATGTGGGCGTGGAACAAGCTGCGTACCGGTAAACGTGTGATCGTTTCCGGCTCTGGTGCAAAACCGGCGGTCTTCACGCTANTGCAATACTCGCTGAACCAGCCTCCGTAATAACACTTCTGCCGTAAACAATCTTTTAGCCAACACTACTCCACGCTCTGCTCATTCGGGCAGGGCGTTTGTTTTTGTACCAATTATCAGGAGCGCACTGTGCAAAACACTGACGATACGCCGTTACCACCCGGCCCTTTCACCCGCCAACAGGCTGAAGCCGTGGCGGCACTTTACTGCAACATCACCATTGAAGACGACAAGGGGAGCCATTTTCGGCTGGTGATCCGTGACCGCGACAGTCAGTTAATCTGGCGGGCATGGAATTTTGAATCGGATGCCGGGGAGTGGTTTAACCGTTATCTGGTAAGCCATGGGCTCCCCCAGAACTGACGCACCACGGGCATCACCCGCACACCAGCCAGTACACCGACAGACCATGCGCCCGTCAGGGCGCATGGTCTTTTTGTTTATACCGTGACATTGACCATGAGGAAATTAAGTATGAGATTAGCCAGCCATTTTGGTCGGGTGAACCAGATCCGCCGCGACCGTCCCCTGACCCGTGAAGAACTGATGCAGGTTGTTCCCAGCGTCTTCGGGAGCGACAGGCATGAGTCCCGTTCAGACCGCTATACCTGGATACCGACCATCACCGTACTTGAAAACCTGCATCGCGAAGGTTTTGAACCGTTCTTTGCCTGCCAGAGTCGCGTCCGCGATCAGAACCGACG
>NZ_JNGH01000087.1 GCF_001188485.1 Trabulsiella odontotermitis | reverse complement strand
AACGCCACGCTGCCGGTGGTCACCGCCATCGGTATGCACATCGGCGAACTGATTGGCGGCACGATGATCATCGAAAACATCTTTGCCTGGCCCGGCGTCGGGCGCTATGCCGTGTCGGCCATCTTCAACCGCGACTATCCGGTGATCCAGTGTTTCACCCTGCTGATGGTGACCGTGTTCGTGCTGTGCAACCTGACGGTGGACGTGCTGAACGCGGCGCTCGACCCGCGCATTCGTCGTCATGAAGGAGTGCAGGCATGAACGTTTTTCTGACCGCGCGCTGGCCCGTTCGCCTGGCGATGATCATTATCGTGCTGCNGGCACCGATCACCTCGGGCGTGATATTTTCTCCCGCCTGCTCGCCGCCACCCGCGTGTCGCTCGGCTCGGTGATGATCTGCCTGGTACTGATCCTCGCTCTCGGCCTGACCCTTGGCGGCAGCGCCGGTCTGCTCGGCGGTCGCGTGGATCAAACCATCATGCGCGTCGCCGATATGTTCATGACCTTTCCGACGGCGATCCTCTCTTTCTTTATGGTTGGCGTGCTCGGCACCGGCTTAACCAACGTGATTATCGCCATCGCCCTGTCGCACTGGGCGTGGTATGCCCGCATGGTGCGCAATCTGGTGCTCTCCCTGCGCCACCGTGAATTTGTGCTGGCGTCCCGTCTGAGCGGGGCCAGCCACGTGCAGGTGTTTATCAGTCATCTGGCGGGGGCGGTGATGCCATCGCTGCTGGTGCTGGCGACGCTCGATATCGGTCACATGATGCTGCACGTTGCGGGAATGTCTTTTCTCGGCCTCGGCGTCACTGCGCCGACGGCGGAATGGGGCGTGATGATCAACGACGCGCGGCAGTACATCTGGACACAGCCGCTACAGATGCTGTGGCCGGGGCTGGCGCTGTTCATCAGTGTGATGGCCTTTAACATGACGGGCGACGCGCTGCGCGATCGTCTCGACCCGTACCTGAATGCGGAGCACAGCCACGGATGATCACGCAACTGGATCTGCACAACATCACATTGCATGCCGACAGGCCGCTGGTGCACGGCGTGTCGCTGACCCTGCGCAAAGGCCGCGTACTGGCGTTGCTCGGCGGCAGCGGCAGCGGAAAATCGCTGACCTGCGCGGCGGCGCTGGGGGTATTACCGGCGGGTGTGCGCCAGACGGCGGGTGAGGTACGGGCAGACCAACAACCGGTGTCACCTGCGTCGCTTCGCGGCACCACCGTCGCGACGATCATGCAAAACCCGCGCAGCGCCTTTAACCCGCTCTACACCATGGCGACGCATGCACGTGAAACCTGTCGCGCGCTGGGAAAACCGCTCGATGACGCCACGCTGCTCGCCGCGATGGAGAGCGTCGGGCTGGACAATCCCCGCAGCGTGCTGGCGCTCTACCCGTTCGAAATGAGCGGCGGGATGCTGCAACGCATGATGATGGCGATGGCGGTGCTCAGCGACGCGCCGTTTATCATCGCCGATGAACCGACCACCGATCTCGACGCCGTCGCCCAGGCGCGTATTCTCGATCTGCTGGATTCGCTGATGCAGACCCGCCGACCGGGGCTGCTGCTGGTGACTCACGATATGGGCGTTGCCGCACGGCTGGCCGATAAGGTCGCAGTGATGGAAAACGGGCGTATCGTGGAACACAACGACGTCGAGGCGATTTTTTCCGCACCGCAGCACCCGGTGACCCGTCAGCTACTGGCAGCGCATCTGGCGCTGTATGGCATGGAGCTTCCCCAATGAATCTGTTCACCGTTCGCCAGTTGAATCACGGTTATCCCCGGCATGCCGATGTGCTGAACGACGTGACCTTTACGCTCAACCGTGGCGAAACTGTCGCGTTACTGGGGCGCAGCGGCTGTGGAAAAAGCACGCTGGCGCGGCTGCTGGTGGGGCTTGAAACTCCGACCACAGGCGCGATGCTGTGGCAGGGCAAACCGCTGTCCGCGCTGAAAGGCGAGGCACGGCGTGATTTTCATCGTGACGTACAGATGGTGTTTCAGGATGCGCTCAGCGCCGTAAACCCGCGCAAAACCGTGCGCGAGATTATCCGTGAGCCGCTGCGCCATCTGCTGCGCTGTTCGCGCCAGGAACAGCAGCAAAAAATCGCCGCGATGATGGAGGCGGTTGAACTGGATCTGTCGCTGCTCGACAAGCGGCCACCGCAGCTCAGCGGCGGTCAGCTCCAGCGGGTCTGCCTGGCGCGGGCGCTGATTGTCGAACCGAAGCTGTTGATCCTCGACGAAGCCGTTTCCAGTCTCGATCTCGTTCTGCAGGCAGGGATTATCCGCCTGCTGAAGCGCCTGCAACAGCACTCCGGCGTCGCCTGTCTGTTCATCACCCACGACCTGCGGCTGGTCGAACGTTTTTGCCAGCGAGTGATGGTGATGGAGCACGGGCAACTGGTGGAAACCACCGCCGTGCAGTCGCCGCTTCGTTTTCATTCTGCGGCAGGACAGGCGCTTCAGCGCGCCGTGCTGCCTGCGTTTCCCGCCACCCTGACTGAAGGAAAACTCGCATGCAGCGCGTGACCATTACGCTCGATGACGACCTGTTGACCACACTGGATGCGCTCAGCGAGCACCACGGCTATCGCAACCGTTCCGAGGCCATTCGCGATATTTTGCGTAACGCGCTGGTGCAGGAGAAAAGCCAGCAGGCCGACCGCCAGGGCTACGCAGTGCTCTCGTACGTGTATGAGCATGAAAAGCGCGATCTGGCGAGCCGTCTGGTCTCCAGCCAGCATCACCACCACGATTTATCGGTGGCGACGCTGCACGTCCACATCAGCCACGAGGACTGCCTGGAGATTGCAGTGCTGAAGGGCAATATGCATGAGATTAAGCATTTCGCCGATGAGATGATTGCCGAACGCGGCGTCAGACACGGCCATTTGCAGTGCCTGACCGCCGAAGGTGACGAATAAGGTTACGCGTCGTCCTCATCCTGCATGATGGCGCTGCGACCACCGTCCATCACGATGGTGGTCCCGGCGATAAACCCGGCTTTCTCACTGGCTAAATAGAGACACAGCTCGCCCACTTCATCGGGCCGCCCGATGCGACCAACCGGATGCTTTTTGACGGTCTTTTCGCGCGCCCGTTGCGCATCCGGGTGGGCATCAAACCACGCCTGATTGCCGTCCGTATCGATAAATCCTGGCGCAATGCCCACGGTACGGATCTCCGGCCCCCATTCGATCGTCAGGCTTTGCACCAGCGACAGCAGCGCCCGCTTGCTGATGTTATAAGGTGCGCAGCCTGGCATGGTAGAAAACGCGTGGTTGGAGGTCATGACCAGGATCACGCCGTGGCTTTTCTGCAGCGCCGGCCACGCGCATTTCGCCAGATACCAGTGTGAACGCAGGTTGAGGTCGAAATTGCGCGACCAGTCGCTTTCGTCACAATCGATACCTTTAAATACGTTTTTCCCGGCGTTCGACACCAGCACATCGATGCGGCCAAACCGCTGTTCGGCCTCGCTGATGAACTGCTTGATCTGTGCGGTCTGGGTGACGTCCACGGAATGATAGAAAAAACGCGCCGGCCAGTCGGCCAGCATTTTTTGCGCCAGCGGCGCGTTGTTCAGCGCGGAAAACGCGCAACCAATGACGATATCGCCATTACGCAGAAAGGTCTCAGCAATTGCCTGACCGATCCCCTGACTGGCGCCCGTCACGATGACGACGCGCGGGGTTGTTGCCTGATTCATACCTGCTCCGTTAGCGGCGGTTGGCCGCAGTGGATAATGCAAACTGCGTGATAAATGCGTCTATAAGCGCGTTATCGTCCGCACTCAGTTGCCAGCCCGGACGGCGGCAATAATCGCTGGCGATAATCCCGCGACGCATCAGGATCGTTTTCTCTGCCTGAATGATGTATTCGCAGTGACGCATCCAGCACTGAATGTACGGCAGCAACGCCTGATGCAGCGCCTGCGCCTGGTCGTGCTCGTCNCTGCGGCGCCTGCGCGAGAAACTCGCGGGTGTAGTCGACCGGCGGATTGCATTCGATTTTGAACACCGCATGCGGGTAACGATCCGCCACGGCAGCCAGCTGTTGCGGCGTGATGGCAAGCCCGGTTTCGCCAGGGGCGTACTGCACCATCACCGGAATATCATCAGCGCCCCGTTCAGCGTAATAACGGGCGCGCTTAACCGCCACGTCTGTACTGTGATCGGTGACCGACATCGCCCGGTACATCGCGCTTCCCGCCAGCGTGCTGATAAAGATCTGCACCAGCCGCTCGCGCTCACGATCTTCAAGTTTGGGGAATTCGCTGGCGATGCCAAACAGCGTGGTTCCCTGCGCGCCGGTAGACGCCAGGTGTTCGAGCAGGGCGACAAAGCTGCGCTCGTCGATCTCCCCGTTCGGGGTAAATGGCATGGCGACAATCGGATTGACGCCGACGATTTCACTGGCCGTGTAATGCATGTTCATTATTCGGTCTCCCCGTCCGCCAGTACCGCGCCCTGCGCCGCAGGTNNGGAGCGCCTGCCACTCTTCGCGACGGGCGGCGAGCGTTGCGTCATCCACGTGTAGCGTCAGCGTGCGGCCTGGAATATCAATCGACACCTCATCGCCGTCTTCAATCAGCCCCAGCGCGCCGCCGTCGATCGCTTCCGGCGAAATATGACCAACAAACAGCCCCCGGTTCGAGCCGGAAAACCGCCCGTCGGTGATCAGCGCGCAGCTGTCAGAAAGCCCCATCCCTTCGAGCGATTTCATCGGACGGTACATTTCCGGCATGCCCGGCCCGCCTTTGGGTCCTTCGTAGCGCAGCACCAGCACGCTGCCNNCCCCCCCCGCCTCGTTGCGCACCGGGATCGCCAGCGTGTGGATCACTTCTGGCCGCGACGTGTGGTGGCCTTCCGCTAACAACTGACCTTTCGTTTTACCGACGACCGTTAACGCGTTCGGACGCATCAGCGCGGCGATTTCCTGTTCGACCGCCGGCACGCCGCCCGCCTCGTAGAAATCGATCATGTCGTATTCCGATGCCGGGTAGAGCGAGGCCACCAGCGGTACCTGATGGCTGAGAGCGTCAAAGGTCGCGAGCGGCNGTTGACGCCGTCGCGCACCAGCCTGACCGCCTGCCGTCCGGATTCCTGCGCGCACTCACGGCGGGCGGTGGAAATGGCGGGCAACATGCTGCTGCCCGGCAGGCTCATGCCAAGCACTTCAGCGATGGCGCACATGGTGTTGGCCGTGCCGTACATGGTGCAGGAACCGGGACCCGGTTCGGCGATGTTTTCGATATGGGCAAATTCGGCGTCGGTGATCTCGCCGCGCGCCTTCCAGCCCACCGCTTCGGTGACAATATTGCCGTCCCAGTGTTTGCCTTTGTATTCCGCCGGGTACATCGGGCCGCCGTTGACCATGATCGCCGGAATATCCAGCCGCGCCGCCGCCATCAGCATCGCCGGTACGATTTTGTCGCACGAGCCGAGCAGCACCATGCCGTCGAAGCGATGGGCGCGCATCATGGTTTCGATGGAGGCGGCAATCACTTCACGCGCGGCGAGGATATAGCGCATCCCGAGATGCCCTTCGGCGATGCCGTCGCAGGGCGCGATGGTGCCGAACACCATGCCGACGCCGCCCGCCTCTTCAATGCCTTTCAGCACGTTTGCGGTGAGTTCATTCAGATTCACGTGCCCGGCGGTGGCGTTGGTGTAGCTGTTCACCACGGCGATCACCGGGCGGCGCAGCTGTTCATCCGTATGCCCCATCGATTTATACAGCGCGCGTTTCAGTGCGCCGTTGTCTCCTTCGAGGATTGGGTTGAAATGCGTGCCACAGCTGGCACATCCTCCACATTCACTCTTCATAACGTTCTCTTTAGCGTTTAGCGATAAGTATTACCGGCAGCGTCAGGCTGCACGGTGGGGTGTTCAGAGGGTCGGTGGCGCGTCGGGTTTGCCAGTCGCGCAGGCAGCGCCAGGATCAGCGGCGCGCACAGGAGCAGGAAGCCCGCCAGAATGTACAGGCCGATGTCGGTGCTACCGGTGGTGTCTTTCAGCCAGCCAAGTACCGTCGGGCCGAAGAAACCGGCGAGATTGCCGACCGAGTTCACCAGCGCGATACCTGCCGCGGCCGCCGTGCCGGAGAGCATGGCGCCGGGCAGGCTGATATAGGTGGGGATCAGCGCCAGGGTGCCGGACATGGCGACGCAGATCCACGCCATCATCCAGAAGGTGGAGCCGCTGCAGTACGCGCTCAGCGCCAACCCGACGCCGCCGATAATGGCCGGAATGGCGATATGCCAGCGGCGTTCCTGTTTAACGTCAGAATGGCGGCTGTTCCACACCATAAACGCCGCGCCGAACACATAGGGCAGCGCCGCCAGCAGGCCAATCAGCAGATCGTCGCTGACGCCGGAGCTTTTAATGATCGACGGCAGCCAGAAGTTGATGCCGTAGTAACCGATGTTGAAACTGAAAAACACCAGTGCCAGCAGCCAGACGTAACCGTTGTTGAACATCGCTCTCAGGCTGCTGTCGACCTTGCCGTGGCTGGCCTGTTCACGGTTGTACGCATCTTTCGCCAGATCGTTCAGGATCAGCTGTTTTTCATCATCGCTGAGCCATTTCGCAGATTTCACATCGTTGTCGAGATAGCGCAGCACCACGAACGCCAGCAGGAATGACGGAATGGCTTCCACCAGGAACAGCCACTGCCAGTTGTGCAAGCCGCCAACGCTTTCAAACAGCTTGAGGATCAGCCCCGACAGCGGGCTGCCGATAATCGTCGACAGCGGAGTAACCAGGATAAACAACCCCAGCGTGCGAGCCGAGCGCCAGGAAGGGAACCACAGCGTCAGATAAAAGACGATCCCCGGAAAGAACCCGGCTTCCGCTACGCCGAGCAGGAAACGCAGCACGTAAAACTGCGTGGGCGTGGTGACAAACATCATGCCCGCCGACAGCACCGCCCAGGTCACCATGATGCGGGCGATCCAGAAGCGTGGTCCGAAGCGCTGCATCAACAGATTGCTCGGCAGCTCAAACAGGAAATAGCCAATGAAGAAAATACCGGCGCCGAAGCCGTACACTGTCTCGCTGAAATTCAGTGCGTCCTGCATGTGCAGTTTGGCAAACCCGACGTTCACACGATCGAGATAGGCAAAGAAATAGCAAAGAATGAGGAACGGTATCAGCCGTCGGGTCACTTTGCGGTAAGCCTGATTTTCAGGGGTTTTCACGTCAGAGGCTCCTTTCTGTTGTTATCACCTCGCTGACGTGCGGCGGCTGCCCGATATGACGTAGCGCCGCGCCACGCATCAGGTTGCGCTCAATGCTTTCCAGCGAGATGTTTTTGGTTTCCGGGACAAAGACCAGCGTCAGTACGATGCAGACCACGTTCAGCAGAGCATACAGCCAGAAGGTGTTCGGGCTACCAATGGTGTCGATGAGGGTCAGGAAGGTGGCACCGATAATCATATTGGCGATCCAGTTCGCCATCGTTGAGCAGGTGACGCCAAAATCACGCCCCGCCAGCGGCTGGATTTCCGAGCACAGCACCCAAATCAGCGGCCCGGCGCTCATCGCAAACCCGGTGATGAAAATCAGCAGCACGGCGACGGCGACATACTGTTCTGCACCCGCGCTGATGCCGCTGTAAAACAGGTAGCCGAGCAGCCCCATGCACATCGCCATCACCGAGAAACCGAGTTTGAGGATCGGTTTGCGTCCCCAGCGATCCACCAGGCCGATAGCGATAAAGGTCGCCAGCACGTTGGTCAGCCCGGCAATCACCGTGCCCCACATCTGCTCGCGGGTGGTGGTAAAGCCTGCGATTTCAAAGATTTTCGGTGCGTAATACATGATGACGGTCATGCCGGTAAACTGCTGCATGAACTGCAACAGCACGCCGAGGTACGTCGAACGGCGAAAATGCGGGTTATGGCGGAACAGTTGCCACCCACGCTGTTTCATCTTCACGCTTTCGCGGATTTGCGCCAGCTCCTCGCGCGCTTCCCGATCGCTGTTGCGCAGCAGCTTAAGCACCTTTTCCGCCAGCTCATGGCGATCTTTCATCGCCAGCCAGCGCGGACTTTCAGGCAACGTTAACACGCCGATGAACAACACCAGCGCCGGGAAGGTGATGATGCCGAGCATCCAGCGCCAGTGACCACTCGCGCTGAACGCGGTGTCTGAGAGAAACGCGGCCAGAATGCCGATAGTGATCATCAGCTGGTACAACGAAATCATGCTGCCGCGAATGCGTTCCGGCGCGATCTCAGAGAGATAGAGCGGCGCGGTAAACGACGCCACGCCGACTGCCAGACCGAGGATAAAACGCGAAATCACCAGCACGGAGAGATCCGGCGCCACGGCGCAGCCCACGGAGCCCACCACAAACAACAGCGCACCGGTCAACAGGCTTTTGCGTCGCCCGAGCATCGACGACATCGGGCCGCTGCACAGCGCACCGAGCGCGGCACCGAACATCATCACGCTGACCACGATTTCCTGACTGTGGCTGCTGAGGGTAAATTCCTGGGCGAGAAACGGCAGCGCTCCGGCGATAACGCCCATATCAAGACCGAACAGCAGTCCGGCCAGCGCGGCGAGGAAGCAGACGAGGATCGTCTGCCGGTTTGTCGTTGCGGGTGTAGTTAATGTACTCATCGTCATGCCTTGAGGGTAAAAGGAGTTAAAGACGGAACCGGCGGGCGGGCTGGCCCGTCATCGTTGTGGTTATTTTGAGTAGTGCGCCGTCGATGGCCTGCGGCTGACGCAGCCCGTCCCGGGCGGAAGTGATGTAGAGATCGCTGAGCGTGTCACCGCCAAAGGTGCAACTGCTCGGCTGACGTACCGGCAGCGCCAGTACGTTGGTTTCAGTGAGCGCGTCCTGATGCAACTCGTCACATACCAGCTTCGCTTCGCCCCAGCGGGCGTTAATCAGCAGGCCATCACGCGTCAGCGCTGAGCCATCAGGCGTGCCTGCCACCGGATAGCACTGGTGAATGAGGAGTGAATCGTCAGCGAACGTCGCACGATAAAAACAGGCGTTGAGCGAGTCGGCGAACCAGATCTCGTCCTGCCACCAGATCAGGGTGTTGGGTACTCCTTGCGCGGCCAGCAGCTTTTGCGGCGCGGTGTTCACCCCCGAGAGGCGATACCAGCCGCCGATGCTGCGCTGCGCCTGCACATCCATTGAACTGAACCACAGCGCGCCGTCCGGTGCGATGGCGGCTTCGTTCGGGCGCGTTTCCTGCGTTTCCGGCCAGTCACACACTGGTGTAAACCGTGCGTGTTGGTAGTCATACAGCGAAATTCCCGCCTGACTGACTACCAGAAATTGTTCTTCGTCATCGGTCAGCAGCACCGCGCTGGTGAATCGCGGCATCTCGCGGATATCGATGCGGGCCGCCTCTTCCGGCCAGTGGCGCAGCAGCTTGCCGGCCACAATATCCACCCACAGCAGAGAGCGGCTGCGCTCGCACCATACCGGAGTTTCTCCCAGCTGCGCACGGTAATCACCGACAACGTGAATCGGGTTCATTGCATTACTCCGCAACATTGCGCCAGGCTTGCTGGTAGGCCGTCGCACGGGCGCGCAATTGCGCCATGCTCATGCCCGCCTGATACAGCCCGCCGCCCAGCCCGAAACCGTTCGCGCCTGCCTGCACGTAACGCTGCATTTGCTGTGCATCCGGCTGAATGCCACCGACCGGCAGACAGGCAACATCTGCGGGCAATACCGCGCGAAAGGCTTTCAACAGCGCAGGTGACACCTGCTCGGCAGGGAAAAATTTCAGCCCGCTGGCCCCGGCGCGTAGCGCGGCAAACGCCTCGCTGGGGGTCATGATCCCCGGCAGGCTGATAAGCCCTTTTTCGCGCGAATGGTGAATTACCTGTTCGTCGCAGTTGGGTGAAATAATCAATTGCCCGCCGCAGTCCGCGACACGATCCACCTGTTCCGGTGTCAGCACCGTGCCCGCACCGACGAACGCCCGTCCGTTGATTGCATCGCGCATCAGGCGAATGGATTCATACGNNAGGCGGCACTCCCAGCCAGTGAAAACCGCACGACAGCAGGATTTCAGCGGCGGCCTGCGCGTCGGGTGGCGTGATGCCACGCAGAATGGCGATCAGCGGCAGCGGCTCTTCACGCCAGCGGGCAAAAAAACGTTCCGGGGTCATGCGATTTTCTCCTGAATCAGTGAACGCAGCAGGCCGAGCCCGTGCAGAAAGCAGTGGTCGCCATCCACGGCGGTCAGCGTCAGGCCGACGATCTCCGCCGCCTGCAGATAACGCGCCGTCAACGCTGGCGAACCCACCACCCACGCGAGACGCTCGGCCTCAAGCGCCGCCAGTTCATGACCAATCAGCAGGCCGGAGAGATAACTGTGAACGTGTTCCGTCGCCACCTCGCCATTCAGACGGCGCGTGCGTGCGGAGAAAATCAGAGGTTTCCACGCCGAGGGCAAAACTGGCATCGTGCGGCGTTTGCAGTGGCAGGTCGCGTCCCAGGAGCGATTGTTCGCTTAGCAGGGAAAACAGCTCGCCGGTCATAAAGGTGGAAAAATCGATGATCTCGCCGTGGACCATTCGCGCCTGTTTGCTGTGCGTGCCCGGCAGCAGGGCGAGGTGTTTTTCCGCCGGATGCAGCACCGCGAGGCCCAGCAGCTGGATTTCTTCGCCGCGCATTACGTCAGGCTGACCGTAGCGGCTGGTGCCGTTCACGCCGGGGATAATCCACCCCGGGCTGCCCCACGGCGTCCGGAAGGCGTAAGCGCCGTCAACGAGATTGCCCGCGCCCGCAGGCAATGGCGCGTAAGGCCCCCAGCCACGGCGACAGCAGACGCTGCAGCGTGACGGCAAACTGCGCCTCTTTGACGGACAGTAAGCCGCAAGGCTCAGACAGGCGATCAATGACCTGATTATTTTCCAGCAGAAAGGCACGAAAGTTGGTCGTACCCCAGTCAATGGCGATCCAGTTGTTTTTCATATCATGTAATACAAATAAGTTAATCTTGTAATACAAGAATGCTAGAGCAAAGCGAAATCGCGATCTGTGAAGCAGATCGAAATTACATTAACGGGGAATCAGACGATCAGATCGAACATCTCAGGGCGATCCTGCCAGATGCGCTTGCGCGCGGCATTCAGCAGGATAGTACGCATCTGCTGGCGCGCCTGTTCAGGCTGTTTAAGGCGAATGGCTTCCAGCAGCAGGTAATGATCGTCCACTGCCGTTTTGGTCTGGCGCACATCTTTTTCCAGCGTCTGGCGAAACGAGAGCGCCATCGCCGCCGACAGCGCGTTGCCGAGGGTCAACAGAAACGGGTTATGGGTGGCGCGCAGCAGCGCGTGGTGAAACGCCATGTCGCCCGCTTCAAACACATCGCCCTGCGCACTGAGCTGGCCCTGGCGCATAAGGTGAAGCGCATCTTCCATCGCCGCCAGATCGTGCCCGGTGGCGTTCATCGCGGCGAGGGTTGCAACGTTCGGTTCAAACACCAGACGCGTGACCATCAGCTGTTCNNCCTCGCCTCCCGCCAGCCAGTTGAGCATATCGGCGTCCAGCAGGTTCCACAGCTCGCGTGGGTTGACCGTCGAGCGTTTTTTCGCCTGAATGGAGATAAGCCCTTTCGCCGCCAGAAACTGCAGCGCATTGCGTACCGAGGTGCGGGAGACGCCATACTCCGTCGCCAGCTCATTTTCACCCGGCAGCGCCAGCCCAGGCTTGAGATCGCCGTGGATCATACGGTTAGCGAGGCGTTGGGTCAGTGACTCAGCAATAGACGTTTGCGATGCTTTCATGGCGTTCCGGGCAAAAGAGTGGAAAGGCTTGTCGGCAACATCATATACGCTACGGGCGCAGGAAAGAACCCGTGCCGGACATGCTTCTTTTACTCCTCAACCAGCGCCTGCGCGCATGCCCAGGCGGACGACCAGGCCCACTGGAAGTTGTAGCCGCCGAGCCAGCCGGTGACGTCCATGACTTCGCCAATAAAGTAAAGGCCGGGCACGTTGCGGGCTTCCATGGTGCGGGAAGAGAGTTCGTTAGTGTCGACGCCGCCGAGGGTCACTTCGGCGGTGCGATAGCCTTCGGTGCCGTTAGGCTGGACGCGCCATTCGGTGAGTGTTTCCACCAGCGTTTGCTGATCGCGCATATTGAGCTGTTTCAGCGTGACGTCGGGAATCTGCCCGAGCTGTTGCAGGCATTCCACCAGCCGTTTCGGTAGCTGCATTGCCAGTGTGTTTTTCAGACTCTGATTCGGATGTGCGCTGCGCTGTTCATTGAGAAAAGCGTCCAGATCGCACTCAGGCAGCAGGTTGATGCTGACGTATTCGCCGGACTGCCAGTAGCTGGAGATTTGCAGCACCGCCGGGCCGGAAAGCCCACGGTGGGTAAAGAGCAGGCTTTCGCGAAAGACCGTGCCGTCTTCGGCGGTGATAACCGCAGGCACCGACACGCCAGAAAGCACCTGTAGCTGTTCCAGCAGCGGCTTATGCAAGGTGAATGGCACCAGACCCGCGCGCGTCGGCAGCACCTTCAGGCCGAACTGCTCGGCGATTTTATAGCCGAACGGCGTGGCGCCAAGACCCGGCATCGACAGCCCACCGCTGGCAATCACCAGTTTTTTCGCCGCTACCGTCTCACCGTTCAGTTGCAACGTATAGCCGTCGTCGTCGCGTTCCACGCTGAGGATCTCGGTGCGCAGACGCATCGTGACGTTGCCCTTTTCGCACTCATCCACCAGCATTTTTACGATTTGATCGGCGGCGTCATCGCAGAACAGCTGGCCCAGCGTTTTTTCATGCCAGGCAATGCCGTGCTTGCCCACCAGATCGATAAAATCCCATTGGGTGTAGCGCGCCAGCGCCGATTTACAGAAATGGGGGTTCTGGCTGAGATACGCCGCAGGCTCAACGTACATGTTGGTAAAGTTGCAGCGACCGCCACCAGACATCAAAATCTTGCGGCCAGGCTTCTTGCCATTATCGACCAGCAGCACGCGACAACCCGCCTGCCCCGCCTGCGCTGCGCAAAACATCCCCGCCGCACCGGCGCCTACTACAATGGCATCAAACCTTTCCACACGACAATCCTCACTTTTGAATGTCGGGAATTGTAAATATTCCACGCTGGTCGCACCAGCGTAAAAATTCTGTCACACAAGTAGTACATTGAAAATACTAGGATAATTCCTGACAGTGATTTGACTTACCTGTAGGGAAATCAAAAAAAGTCTATATTTCACTTTGCCCACGCTGCGAATGTCCCTGATAATGCGCCGCGTTCATGTCCTCAAAATGGCGTAACGTCCTATGCTACATTTGTTTGCCGGCCTGGATTTACATACCGGGCTGTTATTATTGCTTGCTCTGGGTTTTGTTCTGTTTTACGAAGCGATCAACGGCTTCCACGACACGGCAAACGCAGTGGCTACAGTGATTTATACTCGCGCACTGCGATCGCAAATTGCGGTCGCGATGGCCGCGATTTTCAACTTTTTCGGTGTACTGCTGGGTGGATTGAGCGTGGCTTATGCCATTGTGCATATGCTGCCAACCGATCTGCTGTTGAACATGGGGTCTGCACATGGTCTCGCCATGGTGTTCTCCATGCTGCTGGCGGCGATTATCTGGAACCTCGGGACCTGGTACTTCGGCCTGCCGGCTTCAAGCTCCCACACGCTGATTGGCGCTATCATCGGGATTGGTTTGACCAACGCGCTGATGACCGGCACCTCGGTGGTGGATGCACTGAATATCCCTAAAGTTATCAGCATTTTTGCGTCCCTGATTTTCTCGCCTGTCGTCGGGCTGGTGTTCGCGGGCGGCCTGATCTTTATCCTGCGCCGCTACTGGAGCAACACAAAGAAGAAGGCACGTATTCACCTGACCCCTGCAGAGCGTGAGAAGAAAGACGGCAAGAAAAAGCCGCCGTTCTGGACGCGTATCGCGCTGATCCTGTCGGCCGTTGGCGTCGCGTTTTCGCACGGCGCGAACGATGGTCAGAAGGGCATTGGTCTGGTGATGCTGGTGTTGATTGGCGTGGCACCGGCAGGATTCGTGGTCAACATGAACGCGTCCGGATACGAAATCACGCGTACCCGCGATGCGGTCAACAACGTGGAGCTGTTCTTCCAGCAGCGTCCTGAACTGTTAACCAAAGCGATTGGCGCTGAGCAGTTGATCCCGTCGCCGGAACCTGGTGTGGCAGCGAATACGGAATTCCACTGCCATCCGGCTAACACCATCAATGCGCTGGAACGTACCAAAGGCTTGCTGACCAACGTCGAAAGCTACAACAAACTCTCCGTTGAGCAACGCAGCCAGCTGCGCCGCATTTTGCTGTGTATCTCTGATACCACAGACAAAGTCGCGAAGCTGCCGGATGTTAACGGTGACGATCAGCGCCTGCTGAAGAAACTGAAAACCGACATGCTGAGCACCATCGAATACGCGCCGGTGTGGATCATCATGGCCGTGGCGCTGGCGCTGGGCATAGGTACGATGATTGGCTGGCGTCGCGTGGCGACCACCATCGGTGAAAAGATTGGTAAGAAAGGGATGACCTACGCGCAGGGCATGTCAGCCCAGATGACGGCGGCGGTCTCCATCGGACTTGCCAGCTACACCGGGATGCCGGTCTCCACCACGCACGTCCTCTCTTCCTCCGTGGCGGGGACGATGATCGTGGACGGCGGCGGGCTGCAAAGGAAGACCGTGACCAACATTCTGATGGCCTGGGTCTTTACGTTACCGGCTTCGATTGTGCTGTCTGGCGTGCTGTACTGGATTTCGCTGAAGATCATCTAAGCTTTTTCAGGCAATGCGAGAAAACGGGTCAGGAAACTGACCCGTTTTTTTATTCGTCTCAGTGCCACATCAGCAATGCAATCAGACTGACAATCACCAGACCACAAAGTGCGCTGGTCAAAATAAACTGACCGCGAACGCGCTCGCACCGGCGGATGAACTCTTCGTCGTGATGGTCGCGGTAGCGCTGCGCGTAGATGTACCACACCAGACGCATTTGCTTACTGGGCTGACCGTGCGAAGTGAAGAATCCACCACCGTCAACGTACTGATAGAGCAAGGGATCGCAACCACGCAGAACCACTAATAGTGCGCGCAAAGATGAGAAGTAACGCGCCATATTCACGACACAAACGATACACAGGGCCCAAAACAGCGCAACAGTGCTGATCATAACTCCTCCCCGGCGACCCGCCCACGGGGTAACCCCCAGGACTACCGCTCCCCATACCCAGACCAGTTCAGTGAAAGAGTGCGAAGCCGGTCACAAAATAATGTCTAACCGGCTTATTAAATAGTGTAGGAGATGAGTTAAATTTTTTACCACAAGGTTAACCGTTATCAATACCCCTGGCGGATAAATTTGATTAACTAATTGGTAAGCAAGTCACATTGACGTAACTTGTGGGTCGTTTTATGGTGGAGTTGTTTACTAAAATTAGTCATCGATAACTTAAGGAAGGAGTAACACTATGGCTTACAAACACATTCTTATCGCGGTAGATCTGTCTCCGGAAAGTAAAGTGCTGGTAGACAAAGCGGTCTCGATGGCACGCCCGTACAACGCGAAAGTTTCCCTGATTCATGTTGATGTGAATTACTCCGATCTCTACACCGGCCTTATCGACGTCAATCTGGGTGATATGCAGAAACGCATTTCTGAAGAGACTCACCACGCACTGACTGAGCTGTCCACCAACGCGGGCTATCCGATCACGGAAACCCTGAGCGGTAGCGGCGATCTGGGTCAGGTCCTGGTTGATGCGATTAAAAAATATGACATGGATTTGGTGGTGTGTGGTCACCACCAGGACTTCTGGAGCAAGCTGATGTCCTCAGCACGCCAGCTGATCAACACCGTTCACGTTGATATGCTGATTGTCCCGTTACGCGACGAGGAAGACGAATAATCTCTCTCGCTTGCCGCCAGATGCCCGCCTCGTGCGGGCTTTTTCATTTTTACGCCCCCTGATAAAAATATTGCTTTGGCACACTGAAGATAATTAGTGTGATCTATTGGTTGTTTCCTTATTATCCAATCTAATACTCTACTGCATAGACACATGACAGCATTGTGTTTCAATGATTGCAGACTTCGCACATTTATCCGCATGCGCTCATACTTTTGTGGGTTGGTTAATAAGGACGACAGAACATGAACACCTCTCCCTCCGTGGGATTAATGCAGCAGCCTCGCCCTTTCTTCATGATTTTCTTTGTCGAATTGTGGGAACGGTTCGGCTATTACGGCGTACAGGGCATCCTGGCGGTCTTTTTCGTTAAGCAGTTAGGTTTTTCACAGGAGCAGGCCTTCATCACCTTTGGTGCCTTTGCAGCGCTGGTTTACGGCCTGATCTCCATCGGTGGTTACGTGGGCGACCACCTGTTGGGAACGAAACGAACGTTAGTGCTGGGCGCTATAGTGCTGGCGATTGGGTATTTCATGACCGGGTTATCGCTGCTAAAGCCGGATCTGATTTTCATCGCGCTGGGGACCATTGCGGTCGGTAACGGGCTGTTCAAAGCCAACCCCGCCAGCCTGCTGTCGAAATGCTATCCGCCTAAAGATCCGCGTCTCGACGGGGCGTTCACCCTGTTTTATATGTCCATCAACATCGGCTCGCTGCTGTCGCTGTCGCTGGCACCGGTGATTGCCGACAAGTTCGGCTATGCGGTGACCTACAACCTGTGCGGCGCCGGTCTGATCGTGGCGCTGCTGGTTTATTTCGCCTGCCGCGGCATGGTGAAAGATATCGGTTCTGAGCCTGACCATCTGCCGATGAATTTCAAAAACCTGCTGCTGGTGCTGATCGGCACGGTAGCGATGGTATTTCTCTGCGCCTGGCTGATGCATAACGTCAAAATCGCCAACCTGGTGCTGATTGTGCTTTCCATCGTGGTGACGATTTTCTTCTTCCGTGAGGCGTTCCGTCTGGATAAAACCGGCCGCAACAAGATGATTGTCGCGTTCATCCTGATGCTCGAAGCGGTGCTGTTTTATATCCTCTACGCGCAGATGCCGACCTCGCTGAACTTCTTCGCCATCAACAACGTGCACCATGAAATCCTCGGCTTTGCCATCAACCCGGTCAGTTTCCAGGCGCTGAACCCGTTCTGGGTGGTGGTGGCGAGTCCGGTGCTGGCAGCGATTTACACCCGTCTGGGCAGTCGGGGCAAAGACCTCACCATGCCGATGAAATTTACCCTTGGGATGTTCCTCTGCGCGCTCGGCTTCCTGACCGCCGCGGCCGCAGGCATGTGGTTTGCTGATGCGCAGGGGCTGACGTCACCGTGGTTTATCGTGCTGGTCTATCTGTTCCAGAGTCTTGGCGAGTTGCTGATCAGCGCCCTGGGGCTGGCGATGGTGGCCGCGCTGGTGCCGCAGCATCTGATGGGCTTTATTCTCGGGATGTGGTTCCTGACGCAGGCCGCGGCGTTCCTGCTCGGCGGTTATGTCGCCACCTTCACCGCCGTACCGGAAAACATCACCGATCCGCTGCAGACGCTGCCGATCTACACCAGTGTGTTCAGTAAAATCGGGCTGGTGACGCTGGCGGTAACCGTGGTGATGGCAATTCTGGTACCGTGGCTGAACAAGATGATTAATACGCCGTCAGAACAGGCGTGACGCTGTAGGCCCGATAGCGCCACGCTTAACGGGTCTACGGGGTTCCGGGGTAAATATCAAAGCGGTGGCCTTTGGTGGCGACNGTCGCCAGACGCTGCGCCGGCAATAACAATCCGTCGGCGTCGAGATCCGGCCCCACCAGCGACTGAAACACCCGCATCTCTTTTTTCACCAGCGCGCTTTTCTGCTTGTGCGGGAACATCGGATCGAGATACACCACCTGCGGGCGCGGCGTGATGTCGGTCAGCGCCGTCAGGCTCGAGGCATGAATCAGTTGCAAACGTTCCTGCAACCACGGGCCGATTTCCGGGTCCGCGTAGCCGCGCGTTAATCCGTCGTCGAGCAGCGCCGCGACCACCGGATTGCGCTCCAGCATTCGCACGCGGCAGCCCACTGACGCCAGCACAAACGCATCGCGCCCTAAGCCCGCCGTGGCATCCACCACGTCCGGCAGATAATCGCCCTTAATGCCTACCGCTTTGGCAACCGCCTCGCCACGACCGCCGCCAAATTTGCGCCGGTGCGCCATCGCGCCGCCGACGAAATCAACGAAAATACCGCCGAGCTTTGGCTCATCGCGCTTACGCAGTTCCAGATGCTCAGGCGTTAATACCAGCGCCATCTGGTTATCGGCATCGTGTTCCAGCCCCCAGCGGGCCGCCAGAACAGATAAGGCGCCGTCTCCGGCGCCTGTCTCGTCAATTAAGCAGATCTTCACGTCACGCTTAACCTTTGATGCCGTAATGCTCAAGCATCGCGTCCAGCTGCGGTTCGCGGCCACGGAAGCGTTTGAACAGATCCATCGGCTCTTCAGAACCACCGCGGGTCAGAATGTTGTCGAGGAACGATTGTCCGGTTTCGCGATTGAAAATCCCCTCTTCTTCGAAACGGGAGTAGGCATCCGCCGCCAGCACGTCGGCCCACAGGTAGCTGTAGTAGCCCGCCGCATAGCCACCCGCAAAAATGTGGCTGAAGGCGTGCGGGAAGCGGCCCCAGGCCGGGCCAGGGATCACAGCGACCTGTTTTTTGATTTCCGCCAGCGTCTCGAGGATTTTCGCCCCCTGTGCCGGGCTGAATTCGGCGTGCAGACGGAAATCGAACAGGCCGAACTCCAGCTGACGCAGAATAAACATCGCCGCCTGGTAGTTTTTCGCCGCCAGCATTTTATCCAGCAGTGCTTTTGGCAGCGGTTCGCCGGTTTCGTAGTGGCCGGAGATGAACGCCAGCGCGTCCGGCTCCCAGCACCAGTTTTCCATAAACTGGCTCGGCAGTTCGACCGCATCCCACGGCACGCCGCTGATGCCGGAAACCCCGGCGGTTTCAATGCGGGTCAGCATGTGGTGCAGACCGTGACCGAATTCGTGGAACAGGGTGATCACTTCGTCGTGGGTAAACAGCGCCGGTTTCCCGTTTACCGGGCGGTTAAAGTTACAGGTCAGGTAAGCGACCGGTTTTTGCAGTGAGCCGTCGGCTTTACGCATCTGGCCGACGCAGTCGTCCATCCATGCGCCGCCGCGCTTGTGCTCACGAGCGTAGAGATCGAGATAGAAGCTGCCGCGCAGTTCGTTATTGTCGTCATACAGCTCGAAGAAACGCACTTCCGGGTGCCAGACGTCAATGTCGGTACGCTCTTTGGCGGTGATGCCGTAAATGCGTTTCACCACTTCGAACAGGCCGTTGACGGCTTTGTTTTCCGGGAAATACGGACGCAGCTGCTCATCGCTGATGCTGTAGAGATGCTGTTTCTGTTTTTCGCTGTAATACGCGATATCCCACGGCTGCAGTTCGTCCACGCCAAATTCGGCTTTGGCATACGCACGCAGCTGCGCCAGCTCTTTTTCCCCCTGCGGACGAGCGCGTTTCGCCAGATCGGTCAGGAAGTCGAGCACCTGCTGCGGGTTTTCCGCCATTTTGGTCGCCAGCGATTTAAAGGCGTAGCTTTCAAAGCCCAGCAGTTGCGCCAGTTCGTGACGCAGAGCGAGGATTTCTTCCATCACCGGGCTGTTGTCCCATTTGCCCGCGTTCGGCCCCTGGTCGGAGGCGCGGGTGGTATAGGCGCGATACATCTCTTCGCGCAGTGCCTGGTTGTCACAATACGTCATCACCGGCAGGTAGCTCGGGATATCCAGCGTCAGCAGATAACCCTGCTGCTCTTTGGCCTCGGCCTGCGCTTTCGCCGCTGCCAGCGCGCTTTCCGGCATCCCGGCGAGTTCGCTTTCATCGGTGATAAGCTTTGTCCAGCCCATGGTCGCGTCGAGCACGTTATTGCTGTACTGATTGCCGAGCTCGGACAGGCGCGCGGCGATTTCGCCGTAGCGTTTTTGTTTCTCTTTCGGCAAACCAATGCCGGACAGCTCAAAATCACGCAGCGCGTTATCCACCGCTTTTTTCTGCGCGGTGTTCAACCCGGCGTAATGATCGCCGTCGCGCAGATCGCGATACGCGTTATACAACCCTTCGTGCTGGCCGACCCAGGTGCTGTACTCGGAGAGCAGCGGCAGGGTTTGTTCATAAGCTTCACGCAGTTCAGGGCTGTTTTTGACGGAATTCAGGTGGCTTACCGGCGAGAAGATGCGCCCCAGACGATCGTCCACTTCCGCCAGCGGCTGGCAAAGATTATCCCAGGTATACGGCGCGCCCTGCGCGACCACGCTTTCTACCGCGTCACGGCACGCATCCAGCGCTTTCGACACCGCGGGCACTACGTGCTCAGGCAGAATGCGGGAAAACGGCGGCAAAGCGAAAGGCGTGAGTAATGGATTGGTCATAAGCGCTGTCCTGTTGAATTGTTTGAGTTAAGCGCGCAGGCTGGCGCTTTTACGTTGAGATCTAGCATGGGGTCAAGTGTAGAGGATTTCAATGCTGTCAGCCTGGATAACCGCTTACCGGGTTGCGGGTAATCTGACCCGATCTGCGGTAAACTGTCGCAAATCGATTTTTCATTTCCGGAATTTTATCTCCATGCTCAGTTATCGCCACAGCTTCCACGCAGGCAACCACGCCGACGTTCTTAAACATACCGTTCAGAGCCTGATCATCGACGCGCTGAAAGAGAAAGAGAAACCGTTTCTCTATCTCGATACCCACGCCGGTGCCGGACGCTATCAACTGAGTGGCGAACATGCGGAACGCACCGGTGAATATCTGGAAGGTATCGCACGTATCTGGCAACAGGACGACCTGCCGAGCGAGCTGGAGTCGTACATTGGCGTAGTGAATCATTTCAACCGCAGCGGCCAGTTGCGCTACTACCCGGGCTCGCCGCTGATCGCCCGTCAGTTGCTGCGCGAGCAGGACAGCCTCCAGCTCACCGAGCTGCATCCGAGCGATTTCCCGCTGCTACGATCTGAATTCCAGAAAGACGACCGCGCGCGCGTCGAAAAAGCCGACGGTTATCAGCAACTGAAAGCCAAACTGCCGCCGGTGTCGCGCCGCGGTCTGGTACTCATTGACCCGCCATATGAAATCAAAACTGATTATCAGGCGGTGGTCACCGGCATCAGCGAAGGCTATAAACGCTTTGCCACCGGCACCTACGCGCTGTGGTACCCGGTGGTGCTGCGCGCGCAAATCAAACGCATGATTAAAGAACTGGAAGCCACTGGCATTCGCCGGATTCTGCAAATCGAGCTGGCGGTGCGCCCGGACAGCGATATGCGCGGTATGACGGCCTCCGGCATGATTGTGATCAACCCGCCGTGGAAACTGGAGCAGCAGATGAACAATGTGCTGCCGTGGCTGCATCGTAAACTGGTGCCGACTGGCACCGGGCATACCTCCGTGAGCTGGATCGTCCCTGAGTAATCGCAGTCATAGGTGGAAGCTATTGATATCAGGTATACAATCGCGGCAATCAGAAATTAAGGATAAGACCCATGAGCAAGCATTATGACTACATCGCCATCGGCGGCGGCAGCGGCGGTATCGCCTCGATCAACCGTGCCGCCATGTACGGCCAGAAATGCGCGCTGATCGAAGCGAAAGCGCTGGGCGGCACCTGCGTGAACGTCGGTTGCGTGCCGAAAAAAGTCATGTGGCATGCGGCGCAGATCCGCGAAGCGATTCATATGTATGGCCCGGATTACGGTTTCGATACCACCATCAATCATTTTGACTGGGAACGCCTGGTCGGNNGCCCTGCCAGCGCTGCCGAAACGCGTTGCCGTGGTAGGTGCAGGCTATATCGCCGTCGAACTGGCTGGCGTGATTAACGGTCTGGGCGCTGAAACGCACCTGTTCGTGCGTAAACACGCGCCGCTGCGTTCCTTTGACCCGATGATTACCGAAACGCTGGTTGAGGTGATGGCTGCGGAAGGCCCGACGCTGCACACAAATTCTGTCCCGAAAGCGGTGGTGAAAAACGCCGATGGCAGCCTGACGCTGGAGCTGGAAGATGGCCGTAGCCAGACCGTCGACAGCCTGATCTGGGCGATTGGTCGTGAACCGGCCACCGACAACTTCAACCTGGCCGCGACGGGCGTGAAAACTAACGACAAAGGCTACATTGTTGTCGATAAGTTCCAGAACACCAGCGTGCCGGGCATCTACGCCGTGGGCGATAACACCGGTGCGGTTGAACTGACGCCGGTCGCCGTGGCTGCCGGTCGTCGTCTCTCTGAACGCCTGTTTAACAACAAGCCGGACGAGCATCTGGACTACAGCAACATTCCGACCGTGGTCTTCAGCCACCCGCCAATCGGCACCGTCGGGCTAACCGAACCGCAGGCGCGCGAGCAGTACGGCGATGACGCCGTGAAGGTGTATAAATCCTCCTTCACCGCCATGTACACCGCCGTGACCTCTCACCGCCAGCCGTGCCGTATGAAGCTGGTGTGTGTCGGCCCGGAAGAGAAAATTGTCGGTATCCACGGCATTGGTTTCGGTATGGACGAAATGCTGCAGGGCTTTGCGGTAGCACTGAAAATGGGCGCGACCAAGAAAGACTTCGACAACACCGTCGCCATTCACCCGACGGCCGCAGAAGAGTTTGTGACGATGCGCTAAGCCGCTTCGCAAAATCCCCTCATCTGAGGGGATTTTTGTATCATTTCTTTGCATATCGCCCTTTTCACGGCCTGAAAACGCCCAATTCTGATTCCTCTTATCCCAGGCACCGAAGCGAATGTCTACGCTTAATATGTGACCTGCAAAAACCTGTTTTTGAACCTACAACCCCGGAGGTCTGAATCGTTATGTTCAACCAGAATCTACGCATCGATGAGCCAGAAATGCCGCCAGTGGAGGCCGAAGTCTGCTACGAAATCGATCCTTGCGAGTTAAAACTGGATGAAATGATCGAAGCAGAACCCGAGCCGGAGATGATCGAGGGGCTTCCCGCCTCCGATGCGTTAACCCCTGCCGATCGTTACCTTGAACTGTTCGAACGCGTGCAGTCGTCGCGTCTGTTTGCCGACAGCAAAACCTTCCCCGACTGCGCACCGAAAATGGATCCGCTGGATATTTTGATCCGTTACCGGAAAGTCAGACGACACCGGGACTTCGATTTGGCGCAGTTTATTGAGAACCATTTCTGGTTACCGGAAACGCATGACAACGAGTACGTTTCCAATCCCGAGAACTCGCTGAAAGAGCACATNCTCCTGCCGCTGCCGCAGTCGTACATTGTTCCCGGCGGGCGATTTGGCGAGACCTATTACTGGGACTCCTATTTCTCCATGCTGGGGCTGGCGGAGAGCGGCCGCGAAGATCTGCTGAAATGCATGGCGGATAACTTTGCCTGGATGATTGAGCGCTACGGCCACATCCCTAACGGCAATCGCACCTACTATCTCAGCCGTTCACAGCCGCCGGTGTTCGCGCTAATGGTGGAGCTGTTTGAGGAAGATGGCGTGCGCGGCGCGCGGCGCTATCTCGACCATCTGAAGCTGGAGTATCAGTTCTGGATGGACGGTGCTGAGTCGCTGCTGCCCAATCAGGCCTATCGCCACGTGGTGCGCATGCCGGACGGCTCGCTGCTCAACCGCTACTGGGATGACCGCGACACGCCGCGTGACGAATCCTGGCTTGAGGACGTAGAAACCGCCCGGATCCCGGCCGCCCGCCGAACGAAGTTTATCGGGATTTACGCGCCGGGGCGGCCTCCGGCTGGGACTATTCCTCGCGCTGGCTGCGGGACACCACGCGCCTGGCGAGCATTCGCACCACCCAGTTTGTGCCGATCGATTTGAACGCGTTTCTGTTCAAACTGGAAAACACGATTGCCAATATTTCCGGTTTAAAAGGCGATCAGGAAACCGAAGCGCTGTTTCGTCAGAAAGCGACCCAGCGCCGTGACGCGGTGACCCGCTACATGTGGGACGACGAGGGCGGCTGTTTCCGTGATTATGACTGGCGACGCGAGCAGCCTGCGCTGTTTTCCGCTGCCAGCATTGTGACGCTCTATGTCGGCCTCGCGACCCACGAGCAGGCTGACCGGCTGGGCGACGCGGTGCGTGCGCGGCTGCTGA
>NZ_JNGH01000086.1 GCF_001188485.1 Trabulsiella odontotermitis | reverse complement strand
GTCGCCCGCGAACAGCGCGGTAGTCAGGTAGCGGCCGATCCCCGGCCAGGAAAAGACCGTTTCGGTAAGCACCGCGCCTTCCAGCATACTGGTGTAAGCGAGCGCAATCACCGTCAGCAGCGTGCCGCGAATATTCGGCAGCACGTGGCGCAGCAGAATAGTCATCTCGCCGGCACCTTTGGCGCGCGCCAGCAGGATGTACTCTTTGTTCATTTCGCTCAGGCAGGCGGAGCGGGTGAGGCGGGTGATGCTGGCGAGCGAATAATAGCCGAGCAGCAGCACCGGCAGCACCAGGTGACTGATAGCGTTTCGGAAAGCCTCGCGGTCGCCGGACAGCCAGGTGTCGATCAACACGAACCCCGTTTTGGCTTCCACCGTGAACTGATAGATATCATCCAGCCGCCCCGGCCCGGCGCTCCATTGCAGCTTTGCGTAGAACAGCGCCAGCATCAGCAGGCCAAGCCAGAAGATGGGGACCGAGTTGCCGAGCAGCGTAATCGTGCGCACCGCCAGATCCCAGGGCGAACCGGCAAAGCGTGCGCACAGGACGCCAGCGATAACGCCCAGTACGGCACCGACAAGCAGCGCCNGGCCCCCCCGACGTTATTTGGTGACGCGATCGTACCACACCATATCGGCGTTCAGACCCTGTTGATACCCTTTCACGTTGTCACGGACCACGATCTGGGTTTTGCCCTGGTCGATAAACACATACGGCGAACTGCGCTGCAGCTCTTCCTGCATGTTTTTGTACAGGTCGAGACGTTAGCCCCCAGCCGTTGAGACCCGCCACGGTGCTGGATTTACCGTCGTTCCAGGCGAAGGCGCTGGCGTTGGAGTGAGCATCAAAATAGTCGGGGATCCACAGACGAATCGCCGCCTGATGCTGTTTCGCCCGCACGCGAGCATATACCTGACTCCCGGCGGCAGGCAGCAGATCCACCTTCACGCCGCCCTGGGCAAAGCTTGCCTGCATCGACTGGGCGATGGTGATGAACGGCGGTTTGTTTTCCACGTCCAGCGTGAAGTGCGCATCTTTAATGCCTGCTTTTTCCAGAATCGCTTTCGCTTTTGCCGGATCAAATTTGAACGGGTTGTCCTCCAGCGCCCCCGGCAGACCAACCGGCAGGAAGCTCTGGTGAACGAAGTACTGGCCTTTCAGCAGATTTTTGGTGATGCCGTCGTAATCCACCAGCCAGCGCGCCGCTTCCCAGAACGCCGGGTTTTTCAGCAGCGGGTTAGCGCTGTTTGCGGTGTTAAACGCGACGTAGTTTTGCTCGGCAGACGGAATGCTCAGCACCTGTATGCCCGCTTTACCCTGCAGCGCGGCAATCTGATCGGCACCGAGATCGCGCGCCACGTCAGCATCGCCCTGCTGGATCAGCAGGCGGCGGGAGGCCGGATCCGGCACGTTTTTAATGATGATGTTTTTCAGCTTCGGCGCGCCGCCAGGAGACGTGGCGTTGGCGTCAAGCACGATGGCCTGATGCGGCTGGTAGACGCGCATTTTAAACGCGCCGCTACCGGCAGAATGCATTTTCAGCCAGGTATTGCCGAAGTCGTCGCCCTTGACGTTGGCGGCAACCAGTTTTTCATCAACGATGGAGGCAATCGGCGTGGAGAGAATATTCAGCGCCACCGCCGGGCTGACGTCCGCCGTCCAGTGCAGTTGTAGCGTGTGGTCGTCAATTTTCTTCAACTGGCTGTCGATATTGCCCGCTTCCCAGCCCAGCACGTTCAGAATGAAGGCTGGCGACTTGTTCAGCTTCACCGCACGGCTGTATGAGAAAATCACGTCTTCCGGGCGCAGCGGANNGCGCCCCGCCCCCCCCAGCCGCTGATAAAGACTCGGGACGGTCTGAATACTCGACAGTTCGTTGGCTTCGGCCGGGTCAAGGCTGACGATATCATCCAGACCCTGGGCAACAACCAGCGTGGTGGGCGGTGTAGCGGCCCAGGCGGAGGCTGACAGCGCAGCCAGTATTACTAACGGCAACAGTTTTTTAGTCATGAGCAACCCCTGAAAAAAGACAATTGTGTGATTATTATGCTTCGCTACGTTAGGACGCCACCAATATTCCGTAAAGGCATAATTCAGAATAAATTATTCGATAAAAATATAGTCAGGAACGGGAAAGCATTAGCCCGATTGTGCGGGCTAATGAAAGGGGGAGGGTTTATTTGCGAACGGGATCGCTTCCGGCCACGTAATACGGCGCCGTGCTTTTTGGCAACGCCGGACGCTGGCGAATCGCATCCGCCATTTTTTCGCCAATCATAATGGTGGTGGCGTTCAGATTGCCGGTGATGATGTGCGGCATGATCGACGCATCCACCACGCGTAAACCGTCCAGACCATGCACGCGACCTTCGCCGTCGACCACGGCCATCTCGTCATAACCCATTTTGCAGGTGCCGCACGGGTGAAAAGCGGTTTCGGCATGGTTACGCACGAATTCATCGAGCTGCTCGTCAGTCTGGCAGTCAATGCCAGGGCTGATTTCGCGACCGCGATACTTATCCAGCGCCGGCTGGTGCATGATTTCGCGGGTAATGCGGATCGCGTCGCGGAACTCCTGCCAGTCCTGCTCGCAGGACATGTAGTTAAACAGGATCGCCGGATGCTCGCGCGGATCGCGTGATTTCAACCGAACGTGACCCCGACTCGGCGAGCGCATGGAGCCGACATGGCACTGGAAACCGTGCTCTTTCACGGCATTGGAGCCGTTGTAGTTAATCGCCACCGGCAGGAAGTGATACTGAATGTTCGGCCAGGTGAATGCTTCGCGGCTACGGATAAACCCGCCCGCTTCGAACTGGTTGCTGGCACCGACGCCAGTACCGTTAAACAGCCACTCCGCGCCGATCTTCGGCTGATTCCACCACTGTAATGCCGGGTAGAGCGACACCGGCTCTTTACATTCGTACTGCAGGTACATCTCCAGGTGATCCTGAAGATTTTCCCCGACGCCGGGCAGGTCGTGAACCAGCGGAATCTCCAGGGCTTTCAGCAGCGCGGCATTACCGACGCCGGAACGCTGCAGGATTTGCGGCGAGGCGATAGCCCCTGCGCACAGCAGCACCTCTTTGCGCGCCGTGGCTTTCGCGGGTACCGTGCTGTCGCCTTCCAGCCACTCGACGCCCACCGCGCGTTTGCCGTCAAAAATAATGTGGTCGGTCAGCGCATGGGTTCGGATAGTCAGGTTGGGGCGCGCTTTGGCCTGATCCAGATAACCGCGCGCAGTACTGGCGCGGCGTCCCTTCGGTGTCACGGTTCTGTCCATCGGACCGAACCCTTCCTGCTGATAACCGTTGAGATCGTCAGTGCGCGGATAGCCCGCCTGAACGCCTGCCTCAACCATCGCGTGGAACAGTGGGTTGCTGTTGTCTTTTGCGGTGGTGACGCTCACCGGGCCGTCGCCGCCGTGGTAGTCGTTCGCGCCGATATCGCGGGATTCCGCTTTACGGAAATAGGGCAGGCAGTCGGAATAACTCCAGTGCTCCAGACCAGGCGCTTTGGCCCAGTTATCAAAGTCCATCGCGTTGCCGCGAACGTAGNGCCGTTGATCAGCGACGAGCCGCCAAGCCCTTTGCCGCGCCCACATTCCATGCGGCGGTTGTTCATATGCGGTTCAGGCTCGGTTTCATAGGCCCAGTTGTAGCGCTTGCCTTGCAGCGGGAACGCCAGCGCCGCAGGCATCTGTGTGCGAAAATCAAAACGGTAATCGGGACCGCCCGCTTCCAGCAGCAGAACGCTGGTCTCCGCGTCTTCCGTCAGTCGTGTCGCCAGTACGTTGCCGGCAGAACCGGCACCAATAATAATGTAGTCAAATTGCATTGCACCTCCGGGTTAAAAAATGGACTGAAATGTCGCCATCTCGACCTGGATGGATTTTACCTGGGTATAGCTTTCCAGCGTCATCACGCCGTTTTCGCGACCAATCCCGGAATGTTTGTAACCGCCGACCGGCATTTCCGCCGGAGATTCACCCCAGGTATTGATCCAGCAAATTCCCGCTTCCAGTTGATGAATGACGCGATGGGCGCGGTTGAGATCGGCGGTGACAATGCCCGCCGCCAGACCATAATCGGTATGGTTGGCGCGGCGAATCGCCTCGTCTTCGCTGTCATACGTCAGGATCGCCATCACCGGGCCGAAGATCTCTTCGCGGACGATGGTCATGTCGTCACGGCAGTCGGTGAAGACGGTGGGGGCGACCCACGCGCCGCTTTCAACGCACCCCCGCCGCACAGCAGGGTGGCGCCTTCACGGCGGCCCGCGTCCATGTAGCGCAGCACGTTGTCGCGATGCGGGAAGCTCACCAGCGGCCCGAAATTGGTTGCGCTGTCGAACAGATCGCCCGGGCGGATGCGTTTTACGCGTTCCATAATGCGGGCTTCAAAATCGGCTTTCAGCGCGGCAGGAACAAACACCCGCGTGCCATTGGTGCACACCTGGCCGGAACTGAAGAAGTTCGCCATCATGGCGATATCCGCCGCGAGATCCA
Organism: Trabulsiella odontotermitis; assembly: GCF_001188485.1. GTDB lineage: Bacteria > Pseudomonadota > Gammaproteobacteria > Enterobacterales > Enterobacteriaceae > Trabulsiella > Trabulsiella odontotermitis_A. The sequence goes on along the minus strand of NZ_JNGH01000086.1, from coordinate 18,421 downwards.
GATCCGCATCGTCAAATATCAGCAGTGGAGATTTGCCGCCCAGCTCCATGGTGACCTCTTTCAGTGACGAGGCTGCCGCGTTGGCCATCACTTTTTTGCCGCTCGCCACGCCGCCGGTGAACGAGACTTTGGCGATGCCAGGGTGCTCGGTCAGATACTGCCCGGTTTCTGCGCCCGCGCCCGGCAGCACGTTAAACACGCCGTCCGGCAGACCCGCTTCGCTGTAGATTTCGGCCAGCTTCAGGGCGGTCAGTGGCGTCACTTCGCTCGGCTTGAAGATCATCGCGTTGCCGGCGGCCAGTGCAGGAGCGGATTTCCACAGCGCGATCTGGATCGGGTAGTTCCACGCGCCGATACCGGCGACAACACCCAGCGGCTCGCGGCGGGTGTAGACGAAGGACGTTTCGCGCAGCGGGATCTGGCGGCCTTCCAGCGCCGGGATTAAGCCCGCGTAATACTCCAGCACGTCCGCGCCGGTGACGATATCCACCGTCGAGGTTTCCGAGAACGGTTTACCGGTGTCGAGGGTTTCCAGTTTCGCCAGTTCGTCGTTGCGATCGCGCAGAATATCCACCGCCCGGCGCAGAATACGCGAGCGTTCCATGGCGGTCATCGCCGCCCAGATTTTCTGCCCCTGTTGCGCGCTTTTTACCGCGCGGTCGACATCGTCGCGTCCGGCGGCCTGGACTGTTGCCAGCACCTCGCGGTCTCGAAATGGGTGCCGCTGGTGGCGTTTGTATAACCGCCATGAATATAAAGCTGTTGTTCGGCCAGTCGGGACATGGTTCCTCCGTTAGTCAGTAGCCGGTGGTAAATGCTGGCTGATGAAATGATGGGTCAGGGTGCGGGCGCGTTGCTGCTCGAACGGTTTACCGCTCAGGGCAGCGTGCAGCCAGAGGCCGTCAATGAGCGCCGTCAGACCGTGCCCGGCCTGCTGCGCCTCGTCGCGTGGCAGCTCGCGTCTGAATTCGTAAACGATGGTGGAGAGCAGGCGTCGGCTGCTGACCTGCTGCAACCGCCAGAGCACCGGCTGATGCATGCTGCTGGCCCAGAATGCCAGCCAGGCTTTCATTGCCGCCGGGCTTATCTGGCTGTCGTCAAAGTTGCCGTCAACAATCGCCTGTAGCCGACGTTCTGCACAGGCCGCAGGTAACGCCTTCAGACGGCGCAATATCGCGTGGCGCAGCTGGCTGGTGATGTCGCGCATGGTGGCTTCCAGCAGACCGTTTTTATCCTGAAAGTAATGGCTGATGATCCCGGTCGATACCCCCGCGCGACGGGCGATTTGCGCGATGGTCGCATCATGCATGCCCACCTCATTAATGGCTTCCAGCGTGGCGTCGATCAGCTGTCGGCGTCGTATCGATTGCATCCCCAGTTTGGGCATTTCTCGCCCTCCTTTCATCAGCACAGGTTATCTATTAAAGCGGTTTTTGATTGGACGTTCAATATAAAATGTGTCTTAATTGTTACCGATTTGAATTGAAATGGTTACAAAAAGAGTGAGGGTATAGGATGACAGAGCTTCCGCAACCCAGAGAAAAGGACAAAATCAATCCGGTGGTTTTCTACACCTCCGCCGGACTGATTTTGTTGTTTTCCCTGATGACGATCTTTTTCAGTGATTTCTCGGCGGGGTTAATTGGCCGGGCGCTGAACTGGGTGTCAAAAACCTTCGGCTGGTACTATCTGCTGGCAGCGACGCTGTATATCGTCTTTGTGGTGTGCATTGCCTGCTCGCGCTTTGGCTCGGTCAAACTCGGGCCGGAGCAGTCGAAACCGGAATTCAGCGTACTGAGCTGGGCGGCGATGCTGTTTGCCGCGGGTATCGGTATCGATCTGATGTTCTTCTCCGTTGCCGAGCCGGTGACGCAGTACATGCTGCCGCCGGAAGGGCAGGGGCAGACGATGGAGGCCGCGCGGCAGGCGATGGTCTGGACGCTGTTTCACTACGGGCTAACCGGCTGGTCGATGTACGCGCTGATGGGCATGGCGCTCGGATACTTCAGCTACCGTTATAATTTGCCGCTCACTATCCGTTCGGCGCTCTATCCGATTTTCGGTAAAAAAATCAACGGTCCGATTGGTCACACCGTGGATATCGCCGCGGTGATCGGCACTATTTTCGGGATTGCCACTACGCTTGGCATCGGCGTGGTGCAGCTCAACTACGGCCTCAGCGTACTGTTTGATATTCCGGATTCGATGGCGGCGAAAACGGCGCTGATTGTGCTGTCAGTGATTATCGCCACCATCTCGGTGACCTCGGGCGTCGACAAGGGCATTCGCGTGCTGTCGGAGCTGAACGTTGTGCTGGCGCTGGGGCTGATTTTATTCGTGCTGTTTATGGGCGATACCGAATTTCTGCTCAACGCGCTGGTGCTGAACGTCGGCGATTACGTCAACCGCTTTATGGGTATGACGCTGAACAGCTTCGCCTTTGACCGCCCGGTGGAATGGATGAACAGCTGGACGCTGTTTTTCTGGGCGTGGTGGGTGGCGTGGTCGCCGTTTGTCGGCCTGTTCCTGGCGCGTATTTCCCGCGGACGCACCATTCGCCAGTTTGTGATGGGGACGCTGATCATTCCGTTCACCTTCACGTTGCTGTGGCTGTCGGTGTTCGGTAACAGCGCGCTGTACGAAATCATTCATGGCGACGCAGGTTTTGCCCAGGAGGCGATTGCTCACCCTGAGCGCGGCTTCTACAGCCTGCTGGCGCAGTATCCGGCGTTTACCTTCAGCGCTTCGGTGGCGACCATCACCGGCCTGCTGTTTTACGTCACCTCAGCGGATTCCGGCGCGCTGGTGCTGGGGAACTTCACCTCAAAGCTGAAGGACATCAACAGCGATGCGCCCAACTGGCTGCGCATGTTCTGGTCGGTGGTGATTGGTCTGCTGACGCTCGGCATGCTGATGACCAACGGGATTTCGGCGTTGCAGAACGCCACGGTGATCATGGGGCTGCCATTCAGCTTCGTCATTTTCTTCGTCATGGCCGGGCTGTATAAATCGTTGAAAGTCGAAGACTACCGTCGCGTCAGCGCCAGCCNCCCCCCCCCCAGCCGCGATACCGCGCCGCGTCCGCTGGGCGTACAGGATCGGCTGAGCTGGAAAAAACGGCTGTCGCGCCTGATGAACTACCCTGGCACACGCTACACCAAACAGATGATGGAGACGGTGTGTTACCCGGCGATGGAAGAGGTGGCACAGGAGCTGCGGGTGCGTGGCGCGTACGTCGAACTGAAAAGCCTGCCGCCGGAAGAGGGCGATCTGCTGGGGCACCTGGAACTGCTGGTGCATATGGGTGATGAACAAAACTTCATTTACCAGGTATGGCCGCAGCTCTACTCAGTACCGGGCTTTACTTATCGCGCACGCAGCGGGAAATCAACCTACTACCGACTGGAGACCTTCTTGCTGGAGGGGAGCCAGGGCAACGATCTGATGGATTACAGCAAAGAACAGGTGATCACGGACATTCTTGACCAGTACGAACGTCACCTTAACTTTATCCACCTGCATCGTGAAGCGCCGGGGAACAGCGTGATGTTTCCGGATCTCTAAACGAAATCTGAAAAATGCATTTTACTGTATATGTGTACAGTCAAAAGGCATGTCAGGGCTCAGGGAAGAGTACTATTGCGGCGGGAGCCTGTTGCTTACGCATTCAGGCTGTTGCTGCGATTCAAAAAGGAACTGCCATGGATCACGCGATGGAATTCATCGAAACATCACTCTTCACCCGTCAGATAAAGCGTATTGCTACGGATGATGAATTAGTAGCACTTCAAAAGGAGCTCATTGCTTGGCCCGAAAGAGGCGATCTGATTCAGCATACGGGTGGATTGCGTAAAATACGGCTGGCCACAGGTATACACGGAAAGCGGGGCGGGGCAAGAGTGATCTATTTTCTGGCTACGCATGAAGTGATTTATTTCATCATGGCATATTCAAAAAGCACGAAGGACAGCCTGAGCAATATAGAAAAAGCGGAGCTTAAAAAACTGACCACGCTGCTCACAAAAAATACGTTTGATATTGCGAACGGAAGGGGTACTATGTACCCCAATAAACAAGGAGAGGCATGCGATGAGTATCTTTGATGAACTGAAATCTTCGCTGGAAGAGGCCGTCGAGATCCAGGCCGGGAAGCGCGCGCCCGCGAGAGTCACTCGTTACGACGTGGCGGACGTACGGGCAATACGAGAACAGCTTAATGTTACCCAAAGTGAAATGGCGAAAGCATTGGGTACCAGCGTTGATACGATAAAAAGCTGGGAGTCCAGACGGCGTAATCCCACCGGACTGGCGGCGAAAGTATTGAAGGTAATCCGCGATAACCCTGCTTTTTTTAACGCCCTTGCGGCACAATAATCGTCCTTTATCCGCCAGCATCGTGAAGCGCCGGGGAACAGCGTGATGTTCCCCGACCTGTAGTGACCAGAACCATTACCAGCAGGCGAAACCGCCGTCGACCAGCAGGTCCACGCCCGTACAGAACGACGAGGCATCGCTGGCGAGGAAGATGGCGGGGCCTGCCATTTCATGCACAGACGCCATGCGCTGCATCGGTGTCTGGCTTTCAAAAGCCTGCGTCTGATGCACCATTTCCGGGCGTGTATTCATCGGTGTGGCGGTATAGCCAGGACTGATGGTATTGACGCGGATGTTTTTATCCACCCACTCCATCGCCAGGCTTTTCGTCAGGTGAATCACACCCGCTTTCGAACAGTTGTAGTGCGCCTGCTCAAGACCCCGGTTGACGATGACGCCGGACATTGAGGCGATGTTGATGATCGACCCGCCGCCGGATGCCAGCATCAGCTCAGCTTCCGCTTTGCAGGAATTCCACACGCCGGTGAGGTTGATATCAATCACCCGCTGCCATTGCTCGGTATCCATGTCCAGCGCCGGGTTGGCGTTGGCGATCCCCGCCGCGTTGACTGCCACATCAAGACGACCGTACTGCTGTTTCGCCAGTTTTACCGCCTCGCGCAGATCGCTGAGTTTGCGCACGTCGCCGGTAAACAGGCAGGCTTCGCCGCCGATGGCTTCGATATGTTTCACGGTATCAGCCAGCCCGCCGTCGTCGCGTAAATCGAAACAGACGACCCGCGCGCCCGCGCTGGCAAAACCCCAGGCGATGGTTTGCCCGATGCCGCTGCCCGCGCCAGTGACGAAAGCGACACGGTCCTTGAGGGTGAACAGTTGTTGTGCAAAATCTTTCGCTATCATTTCGGGTGCTCCCTCAGGACATGATCAGGCCGCCGTCGACGTTGATCGTCTGGCCGGTGATGTAACGGGCATCGTCAGAGGCCAGGAAAGCGACCAGCCCGGCCACGTCTGCTGGTTGTCCGGCGCGTTTCAGTGGAATACCTTCCACCCATTCCGCCATCAGCTCACCTTTGCCGTAGCGTTTTTTGTCACTGCTGAGGATCTGCCCCCAGACGCGGTCGTTGTATTCCCACATTTCGCTTTCGATGATGCCAGGGCAGAAGGCGTTAACGGTGATGTTCCACGGTGCCAGCTCGTGGGCGAGGCTCTGGGTGATGCCGATAACGCCCATCTTGCTGGCGGCGTAGTGCGGGGTGTAGATGAATCCCTGACGGCCCTGGCCGGACGAGGTATTAATCAGGCAGCCGTGGTTTTGTTTCACCATGTATTTCGCCGCTTCGCGGCAGCACAGCCAGACGCCGGTGGTGTTTACCGCCAGCACTTTTTCGAAATCGGCTTTTGGCATGTGATCGAAATAATCAATGGTGATCACCCCGGCGTTCTGGATGGACACATCAATCGTGCCGAAACGCGCCGCCGCCTGTTCGTAAAGCGCGCGAACCTGCGCCTCATCGGTGACATCTACCTGCAGAGAGAGAATATCGGCCTGGTAGCGCTGGCGCAGTTGTTCTGCGGTTTCATGTACGCGCTCTGCGTTCGATACCATCACCAGTCGGGCACCGTCACGGGCGAAACGCTCCGCGATGCCTGCGCCAATCCCCCGACATGCGCCGGTGATCACAACCGTTTTGTTGCTGAAATCTCGTTGCATTTGTTTCTCCTTAATAAAACCGGGCCACACGGTGCCCGGTGGAATGTCGGTTAACCCTGCGGGGCGGCGGTTCCCTGAGAAACGCCCTGTTTCTCTTCATGGCGGCGGAGCAGGATGACTTTGTTCTGCAGGCGTTGCTGGAACTGATCGACCACCACGGCGGTGACGATCACCACGCCTTTGATGACCATTTGCCAGAAATCGCTGACGCCCATCATCACCATGCCGTCGGCCAGGAAGACGATGACGAAAGCGCCGATGATAGAGCCGGAGACGCGGCCACGACCGCCTGCCAGCGCGGTACCGCCCAGCACAGTGGCGCCGATGGCGTCCATCTCAAACATGTTGCCGGTCATCGGGTGGGCGGTCTGCAGCTGCGAGGCGACAATCAGCCCGACCAGCGCCGCGCAAAGGCCGGAGAAGGCATAAACGAAAATCTTCACTTTGACGCCCGGCACACCCGCCAGACGGGCGGCGGATTCGTTGCCGCCGATGGCGTAGATGTAGCGGCCGAGCGGGGTTTTGGTGGTGATCCAGTAACCCAGCAGCAGAAAGGCGAGCATCAGCCAGATGGGAATGTAGATGCCGAGTACCGTGCCGGAACCGAGGATAGCGAAACCGGTGTTGCCCAGCGCGTCCATCCCGTTAAGGTTCGGGTAGGTACTGCCGTCGTTGAACAGCAGCGCAACGCCGCGTGCGACATACATCATGCCGAGGGTACAGATAAACGGCGCGACGCCGAAGCGGGTAACAATGGTGCCGTTAATAAAGCCGACAATGATGCCAAATATCGCCACCCACAGGATCACTTCCGGGACGTTGAAAAAGATGATGTTACCGCCCCAGATCGGCAGGCCGTTGGTCAGCAGCGCTCCGGCGACCATGCCGCAGATCCCGGCGACCGCGCCGACCGAGAGGTCGATACCGCCGGTCAGGATCACTAACGTCATACCAATCGCCAGCAGACCGGTAATAGCCACGTGCTGGGTCATAATCAACAGGTTAGAGGTGGTCAGGAAATTCGGTACCATCACGCTGAAGACGGCGATAACCAGCAGCAGAGCGATAAACGTTCTGGCCTTCAGCAGGTACATATAGAGCATATATTTCTGATTCATGATCGTTTCCAGCCTGATTAATCTTGTGGGGTTGATGCGGCAATCAACTTTTCCCGGGTGACTTCATGTCGCGGTAAATCGGCGGTGATCCGACCGTCGGCCATCACCAGAATACGGTCTGCCAGCGCCATCACTTCATCCAGCTCGGATGACGAGAACATCACCGCCAGCCCCTGTTGCGCCATTTTGCCGATCAGGTGATACACATCGGTTTTGGCGCCCACATCGATACCCCGCGTTGGCTCATCAAGAAACACCACCTGCGGTTGCGTCATCAGCCCCAGCACCACCTTTTGCTGGTTCCCGCCGCTGAGCGAGGTGATCGGCAGTTCGGGATCGCTGACTTTAATCGCCAGTTGCTGGATCATCTCCTTCACGCTGGCGCGCTCTTTATTTGGGTTGAGCCATTTCCACGCCCGGCGAAAGCCCTGCAAACTGAAATCGGAGAGCGTCATGTTGGACTGGATCGACATCATCTGAATGACGCCTTCGCCCTGACGATCTTCCGGCACCAGCGCCAGCCCGCGTTTCAGGCGCGCCTGAAAATGGGCTTTATCGAGACACTGGCCGTTCAGGTGCACGGTGCCGCGCTGACAGGGCATCAGCCCCACCAGCCCTTTAAACAGCTCGGTGCGCCCGGCGCCTAACAGGCCGTAAATGCCGATCACTTCGCCTTTTTTGAGGCTGAAGCTGACGTCATTAAGCTTGTAGCCGCCACTCTGGTGCAGTGCCGTCAGGCCGCTGACGTCAAGAATGGTTTCCCCTTGCGGCGCGGGCTGATAATCAAAATGCTTTTTCTTATCGCCGACCATCTGTTCGATGATCCACGGAATGCTGGCCTCGCTGACGTTACGTTCGCTGATAAAGCGCCCGTCGCGGAAAATGGTGATGTGATCGCCAATTTCCATCAGCTCTTCCAGACGGTGGGAGATATAAATAATGGTCACGCCGCGGCGTTTGAGCTGATCAATCACGTTGAACAGCACTTTGACTTCCGACTGGCTGAGTGCCGAAGTCGGTTCGTCCATGATCAGCACGCGGGTGTCTTTTGAGAGCGCACGGGCAATCTCCACCAGTTGCTGGTGGCCGATGCCTAACTCTTCGAGCGGCGTATAGGGATCGACATCCAGCTCAAGGCGGTCGAGCAGCGCTTTCGTCAGCTCGTACTGGTATTTTTCGTTAATTTTCCCGCGCTGGAAGAACTCGTTAGCAATAAAAATGTTGTCCATCACGTTCATATTCGGGAACAGGTTCAGTTCCTGAAAAATAATGCTGATGCCATTTTTTTCCGCCTGATGGGTGGAATTAAACGAGACCGGTTTCCCCTCCAGCAACATTTCGCCGGAAGAGGGCGATTCCACCCCCGCCAGCATTTTCATCATGGTGGATTTGCCGGCGCCGTTCTCGCCAATCAGGACGTTCACTTTATTGCGATAGACCCGATAATCGACATTATCCAGCGCGATAACGCCCGGATAAATGCGGGACAGCGCGCGGGTTTCGATAATCACATCGGGTTCGGCAACCGGTGAGGTAACGGGCTCTTGCTGTGCCATCTTACTGCCCCCCTGCGCGGACGATCTTCGCGGGCGTCACATCGGGCAGGGCGTCAGGAATATCCCATGCCGAGAACACACCATACACTTCCGCCTGCTCGCCAGTTTTTAACGGTGTCGCCTGGATCATTTTGACGGCCTGGTCGTTGATTGCCCGACCGTAATCGCCATACAGCACCTGGTCGTTAAAATCGCCGTAGCTGAGGCCTTTATAGCCGTCACGCAGTTGCGTGCCACGGATCGTCGGCCCGATCTGCACCACAACGTCAGCGCCGCTGGTGTCCTTGAGGGTCATTTTGCCGCTGCGTGAAGCCGTATCGATTTTTTCAACGTTGCCTGTGACTTTTACGTAGAAAATGCACGGGTTTTCGTCCTGTGCGCGGTAGCCCAGGGTTTTACAGGCGGTATCAATATCTTTGGCGGCATGCAGGGCGGTCAGCAGTTCACCCGCAGGACGCGCCAGCTGGACCACCTGCGGCACCAGTTTTTCCTGCCAGGTTTTCGCTGCTTCGGCCATGTGCGGGTTCGGCGGCGATTTCAGGTCGGCGAGCTCTTTTTCAGACACGATCCGACAGCCTCCGAGCGCAATGATGGCCAGCGCCAGCCAGGCTTTTCTGTACATAACTCTCTCCTCTGCGCCCCCGCAGTGGGGGCGCGACAACCCGAACTCAGGACTTGATATTGAAATCCTGTACTTTGTCTGCGTTATCCTTCTCGATCAGGACGCCGCGGAACATCACGCGTTGTTTTTCCGGGGTTTTCCCGTTTTGCAGGTAGTTATCAAGATCAGTCACCCCTTGTGCGGCAATGGCCTGCGCCTGCAGCATCACGGTGGCCTGGAGAGAGCCGGCTTTCACCGCATCGCGCTCGTCGTTGCTGCCGTCAATGCCGACAACCACCACGTCGTTACGGTTGGCCGCTTTCAGCGCCGCAATCGCGCCCAGCGCCACCGGACCGTTGCCGCAGATCACACCTTTCACGTCAGGGTGCGCCTGCAGAATGCTGTCCATAATGCGCTTGCCGTCGATCAGCGTGCCTTTGGCATCCTGACGGGCAATGCTGGTCATATCCGGATACTGGTCGATCACCTGGTGGAACGATTTGGAGCGGGTGACGCAGTTGTTATCCGCCAGGTTGCAGGTCAGTTCAGCGTATTTGCCTTTTTCACCCATTTTTTCCACAAATACGTTGGCCACTTCAGAACCGGCCTGGAAGTTGTTGTGGGTGATCTGCACCAGCGCCACGTCGTCGACGGGAATTTCACGGTTAATCAGTACCACCGGGATACCGGCGTCTTTGGCTTTTTTAACGGCGGCGACGCTGGCGGTAGAATCGGCGTTGTCGAGGATGATCCCCTGCACTTTTTTACCGATGGCGGTATCGATCAGTTCATTCTGTTTTTTAACGTCCTCACCGTGAGAAAGAATGGTGGTGGAATACCCCAGCTCCTTCGCTTTTTCACTGGCGCCTTTCGCCTCAGAGGCATAGTACGGGTTATCCAGTGAGTTCACGAGGATCATAATGGTGCCTTTCTCTGCCGCCTGGGCAGACAGAGAAAAAGCGGTCAGGGTAGCAACGGTTAACAGCGATAAACGTAATTTCATGACAATGTTCTCTCTATATAGTTATTGTCGGGTACGGTTGAAACAACGTAAGGCTTTAATACTTTTCAGTTTCTGTAGAGGGCTTAATGGGTTGGCTTCCATAGCGTGCGTTCCACGGCATCCCGCCAGCCTTGCCACCGGGCCTGCAATCGCTGATGGCGATCGGCATCCGGGTGGAATTCACTGTGCAGCGCAAGAAACGCTTTCATCTCCTGCACGGACACCTGGGTGAGCGCTTTTCGCGCCAGCAACGCCGCGCCGATGGCGGACAGTTCAGGCACATCGCTGCGCATGACCGGGCAGCCGAGCAAATCGGCCTGATATTGCATTAACCAGTCATTTTTCGTCGGGCCGCCATCAACCATCAGCGCGGTGAGCGTAAAGTCACTGTGCTGGCGCATCGCCACCACCACATCGGCAATCTGATAGGTGATCGATTCCATCGCCGCGCGGATCAGGTGCGCGCGCTTCACGCCGCGGTTGAGCCCGCAAATTACGCCACGCGCCTGAGAGTCCCACCAGGGCGCGCCGAGCCCCGTCAGCGCCGGAACGAAATAGACGCCGAGCGTCGAGTCCACCGAGGCGGGCAGGGTATTGAGTTCATGAGTAAGTTCTTTTTCTGACAGCTCACTCAGCCCGGTGCTGTCCGCCATCCACGCCACGGCATCGCCAGTGTGCGGAATATTGCCTTCCAGACCGTAAATCAGCCGTTCGCCGTCATGCCAGGCGATGGTCGTCGCTAAGGATTCGATATTGCACTGCGCGGTGCTGACCGGCGCCATTACCGATGAGCCGGTGCCATAGGTCGCTTTTACGCAGCCCATTTCGCCGAGTGCATGGCCGAACAGCGCCGCGTGAGAGTCACCAACCATCGACATCACCGGGATACCGTCAGGAATGGCCGGTAGCCCCCGGGTGTAACCAAACAGGCCGCTGGAGGGTTTAATCTCCGGCAGGGCGTTGCGCGGAATGCGGAACACCTTCAGCATCTCGTCGTCCCATTGCCCGGTCTGCAGATTGAGCAACTGGGTGCGCGAGGCGTTGGAGTAATCGCAGCTGAATTGCGCGCCGCCGGTTAAATTCCACAACAGCCAGCTGTCGATGGTGCCGAGGCAAATCTCGCCCTCTTCCGCCAGCTGCTGCCCATCAGGCACTGATTCCAGTAACCAGCGCATTTTGGAGGCGGAGAACATCGGCGAGACGGGCAGGCCGGTGACTGCTTTGATCTGCTGCTCCAGATTGNCTCGACCCAGCCTTCTCGTGGCGTCTGGATGGCGAGCGGTTGAGAAAAACGGGCGACAACGTTGCCGCGGCCGTCAAGTGCGACGGCCTTGGCATTGGTTGTCCCTTCGTCCAGCGCAATAATGATCTCTTTTGTGGCTGTGAACATCGTTTTTCTCCTTCGTCACACTCGATCCTGGCCCTGGTGGTGGCATCGCGTTTCTGTCAGGCTTCGGTGTGACATTTCGTTATCACATTTGCAATCACTGAATATATATTCGGTGTTGATTATTTATTTAATACCTTAGCCAGATTCATACTGGCGAGCCACTGGCAAAATCGTCATTTGTGCTGGCAATCACATTTATCGTCACGAAGAAAAGGTAAGCAGCAGGAATAGTTGCTTTATGGATTCCGCCTTTGCGCGATTTTTGAACATGCAAAGGCGGGATAATCTGACAGAGGGTGAAAATCAGGATTTCATCAGTTCTCTGGCGGTCGGGTAATCGGTGATTAAAACATCAATATAACCGCCGGTAAGCGCCCCTTTGATAGCGCCGACCTTATCAATGCCGCCCGCCAGTGCGATAACATTTGGGCATTTTTTAATCGTTTCCAGCGCCATACCGATGACCGGATCTTCATCATCCGTTAACACGGCTTTACCCTGTTTGTCGTAGTAGTGCAGGCAGATGTCACCCACCGCGCCGCGTTCGGCCAGCACGTGCAGCATCTCTTCGCGGTAGTAGTTTCCTGACGTTTTCAGCAACTGTGATGGCTCGAGAATGCCGACACCGACGATAGCGATGTCCACTTCATCAAAACGGGCAATCACATCGGCCACGTCCTTGCTGGCGATCAGCCGGTTTTTCTCCTGCACCGACCCTTCAATGCTCTGAGAGGGGAGCAGCCAGGCGTCGCAGTTCAGTTGTTGGGCGAGGGTTTGCGTCAGAATGGTGGCCTGCACGTTGCCGTTTGGCCCGACGCCGCCAAGCAGCTGGATCACGCCGCCTGCTTTCAGGTTCTGGGTGTGGACTTCATCAACCATTGCCCGAATGGTGGAGCTCCACGACGAAACGCCCACCAGATCTTTTGGCCGCAGACGCGTTTCGAGGTAGTGCGCCGCCGCAGAACCAATGGCGCGCTTGAGGGTGTGGTCGGTGGCGTCCTCTTCGGTATCGACCACCACGGCTTGCTTAATGCCGAAACGGTCCTCGATCCCTTTTTCCAGGTTGAGAAAAATATTGGACGGCTGAACCACGCTGATTTTAACGACGCCCTCTTTCTGGCAGCGGGTAATCGCCCGGGAGACAAATGACTGAGAAAGCGAGAGAAGTTGAGCGATATCGGACTGTTTGCGTCCTTCCAGATAGTAAAGGGTAGCGATTTTCACCAATAGCCGTTGTTCGTCCTGCTTAGCCATGTAGATCCCCAGAGAGTCGTTAATTGCAGCCATTATGTTTGAGCCCATCACGATACGCGACAAAAAAGCGCGCTTAAGTGTGACGGAACGCATATTTTCACCAATCCTCTAAAACAGCTATGGACAATTTCTCAACAGTGATACCATAATTGAATAAAGAATCATTCATGAATATATATTCAAGGTGATTCCAGGTCAACTGAAAATACGCCGGGCGCTACGGTGCCGGGTGGAGAGGAGGCAGAATGTACCTGAATACGTTCCAACGGCGTCTGTCCTGTCGTGCGTTGTCGGGGGATTTCTGGTTTTTTTAGTCCCTGCTGGAATAAATATTCCATGTTGAAATTAAATTCAGAGGTATTAAATGAATCCCTATAACTATGATATTGAAGCGCTGGAGCGCAAAGCACGTGCCGTACGGCGGCACATCGTCAGGCTGAATGCCAATAGCCCGGCTGGTGGTCACACCGGGGCCGACCTGTCGCAGGTCGAACTGCTGACCGCGCTGTATTTTCGCATTCTGAACGTCGCGCCTGACCGCACAGAGGATAGCGAGCGCGATATTTATATCCAGTCCAAAGGGCACGCCGTCGGCTGCTACTACTGCGTACTGGCCGAAGCGGGCTTTTTCCCCGTTGACTGGCTGGCGACCTATCAGCACGCCGATTCGCATCTGCCGGGCCACCCGGTACGGCAAAAAACGCCGGGCATTGAGCTGAATTCGGACTGGCGCTGGCGGCGAAACGCGACAACAGCCGCCGCCGCATTTTCCTTATCACCGGTGACGGCGAACTGGCGGAGGGCAGCAACTGGGAAGCCGCGCTGGCTGCGGCGCACTACGGGCTGGATAACATCGTCATCATTAATGACAAGAACAATCTCCAGCTGGCAGGCGCGACCCGCGACATCATGAATACCGATCCGCTGGCGGACAAATGGCGCGCCTTTGGCATGCAGGTGACCGAGTGCCAGGGCAACGACATGGCCTCGGTGGTGGCGGCCATTGAAGGCCTGAAGCAGGAAGGGAAACCGAACGTGATTATCGCCAATACCACCAAAGGTGCGGGCATTTCCTTTATCCAGGGGCGTCCTGAATGGCACCACCGGGTACCGAAAGGCGATGAGATTGAGCTGGCTCTGGAGGAACTGAAAGATGAGTAATGCAGAACACCTGGCGAATGTGATGGTGCAGGCGTTTATCGATGCGGTAGAACAGGGCGTTGACCTGGTCCCGGTGGTTGCGGACTCCACCTCTACGGCAAAAATTTCTCCGTTCATTAAGAAGTTTCCTGACCGGGTGGTGAACGTCGGGATCGCCGAGCAGAGCATGGTCGGCACCGCCGCCGGGCTGGCGCTGGGCGGTAAAGTGGCGGTGACCTGTAACGCGGCGCCGTTTTTGATCTCCCGCGCCAACGAGCAAATCAAGGTCGACATCTGCTACAACAATACCAACGTGAAGCTGTTCGGCCTGAACGCGGGGGGGAGCTACGGCCCGTTAGCGAGCACTCACCACTCGATTGACGATCTGGCTATCATGCGGGGGTTTGGTCGCATCCAGATTTTCGCGCCGTCGTCACCGCTGGAGTGCCGACAGATTATCGAATACGCGCTGGGCTACGTCGGCCCGGTTTATATCCGCATGGACGGTAAAGCGCTGCCGGAGCTGTATGACGAGAGCTATCGTTTTACGCCGGGCGCGGTGGTGACGCTNNGTGGCGACCGGCTCTACGGTACATGAAATCGTCGATGCCGCCACGCGGCTGGCGGACGCCGGGATTCAGGCGAAAGTGATCAGCGTGCCGTCCATTCGTCCCTGCGATACCGACGCGTTACGCGCGGCGCTGACCGGCTGCCATGCGGTGATAACCGTGGAAGAGCACAACATCAACGGCGGTCTGGGCAGCCTGGTGGCGGAAGTGATGGCGGAATCTGCCTTGCCGGCGACGCTCAAACGACTGGGCATCCCTGACGGAGAATACGCGGCGGCGGCGGATCGCGGCTACCTGCGCCAGCGCCATGGCTTCGATGCGGCAAGCATTGCGGCGCAGGCGGAAATTATGCTGCGTAAAGCAGGGTAATGATCCGATCCTCTTCCTGCTGCCAGTGAAGGGTGAAGACGGAGCCTTTCGCGTAACCGGCAAGAGGCTCCGCCAGTGCCAGCGTCAGGGTGTGCGGGGTCACTGTCGTGACCTCAGCGCTGGCAAAGCCCAGCAACCGATTGACGTGCCGGTGCAGGGCTTTGTACAGACTCTCTTTGGCGCTGAACGCCAGCGTCACCCCCAACGCAAAGGGCAGTATGTCCAGACACGGACGTTCACTTTCCTTTATTACGCTCTGCCAGATTTCTTCCGCTTCCGCTTCGTCGAGCACCCTTTCCCTGTCAATCCCGACCAGCGCCTTTTCATGCGCCACCGCCACGGCCAGCGCCTGCTGACCGCAATGGCTGATGCTGCCCTGAATCCCCACAGGCCAGACGGGTTCACGCTGTGGCCCGATGCCCGGCACCGTGGCATGCCCGGTTAACGCTTGAATAGCATGCGCGGCGGCGATGCGCCCCGCCAGATGTTCGGCCTGACGCTTGCGTCCTGACTGACGTAACTGCGCATGATGAGGAAGCCAGAGCAGATCGTTCGGGCTGAAAGTGACGGGGTCGAAATCCACCTGCTGGATGAGGCAGTGTGCGAAGGAAAACGTGCGGTGCTGAACATTCATGATTGTCTCCGTTTGCCCTCTCCCCGGTGGAGAGAGGGCGAGGGGCTATCAGAATTGCGTGTTCACACTCATGTACCAGGTACGGCCGGACTCGTTATACGTCTCCGCACCTGCACCATACATATACCCGGTGGTGCCACCCGTGGTCTGCGCATTCCCGGCACGCCAGTGGCGTTTGTCGAAAACGTTGTCCACGCCGCCGGTCAGGCTGACGTATTTGGTGACGTCCCAGGTCGCGCTCAGGCCGACGATGCTGTACGGGCTGACTTCGTTGGTTTCAGACCCGGTTACCGGCTGACCTTTGTAGTTGTATTTCTTCGGCTGCTGCTTGCCGTACCACGTAAAGGTGGATTGCAGAGACACATCTTGCTGTACCTGCCAGCTCAGCGTCGAGTTCAGCGTATACTCCGGGATAATCGACAGGCGATCGCCGGTCTCTTTGTTTTTACTCTGCAGCATGTAAGTGATGCTGTTGGTCCAGTTCACGGTGTCGGTGACCGGCACGTTCAGGGTACCTTCCAGACCTTCCACTACCGCTTTCGGCACATTTTCCCACTGATAGATGTCCGTTTTCGTCGTGCCTTTCGAGGTCTGACCAATCGGCGCATAGCCCGCTTCAATCTTATTGCGGTAATCGTTACGGAACCAGGTCACGCCCGCTAACCAGCCGTCGCGTTTGAACTCCAGGCCAATCTCTTTATTGATGCTGGTTTCCGCGTCAAGTTCGTCGTTCCCCATCATGTAACAGCCAACGCCGGTGCCGCTGGCGTAACAGCCCTGGCCTTTACTGTACAGAATGTAGTTCGGGTTGGTCTGGTACAGGCTCGGCGCTTTGTAAGCGCGGGCGATCCCCATCTTCAGCGTGAAGTCATCGCCAAGCCCCTGCGACAGGTTCAGCGACGGACTCCAGTTGTTACCGACGATGCTGTGATGATCAAAGCGCAGCGCCGGGGTCAGCATGGTGGAGTCGGTCAGTTCCAGGTTGTCTTCCGCAAACAGTGAGAAGATTTCTGCGTCCGCGTAAGGGCTACGATCGGTACTGCTCGACCCCGGAATGTTACCGCCCATAAAGGCCTGGGTGTTTGACGCCATGTCCTTCATGCGCTGCTGGTTCCACTCTGTCCCCAGCGTCAGATTTTGATTGACCAGCAGATCCAGCGGCAGGCTGACCTCGCTGTGCAGCATCAGGTCAGAGAGATCGATATCAGAGAATTTATTACTGCTGAAAATCCCCTCGGTGCCGCCCGCCAGCCCTTCGCCTTTACGCGAGTTACGGGTGTGCTCGTACTGCACCCAGTTGCTGGTGGTCACGCCNNCCCCAGCCGCCGTTCCAGGTGAGGGAGTAGTTCTGACGGTAGAGGCGGTTGGTCTCTTTGCCGTAGTTCTCTTTCACCAGATCGTTGCTGTTGGTGTTCTGCGTATCGCCCGCGTACAGGTTGCCCTGGCGGCTGTAACCCGCTTCAAACTCCAGCGAGTTCATCGGCGCGAAGTCCCAGCGCAACACGCCGTTGATGTCTTTATTGATCACCCCTTCGCGCCCGGCGGGCAGGGTGTCTTCGTAAATTCCGGTACGTTCTGACTGATGGCCCTGGTTGATATCCCATGCGTCGGCCTGGGTTTTGTCGAGGTTACCGTACAGGCGGAAGCTGAAATCTCCGCCCAGCGGGCCGTTCAGACTAAAGTTGGTGCGTTTGGTTGCGCCTTCGTCTTTATGCTCCGGCGCGTTGAAATACGTATTCCATGAACCGTGCCACGCGTTGTCGCCTTTTTTGGTGATGATGTTCACCACGCCACCGGCAGCGCCGTTGCCGTAACGGGCGGCGGCCGGGCCACGGATCACTTCGATACGTTCGATCATTTCCGGCGGCACCAGCCGAGACGCACGGAATTGCGGCTGGTGACCGGTTTACCGTCGATCAGGATCAACGTGTTTTCCGGCCCCATCCCGCGAATGTCGATCTGCCGGTTGTTACCGCGCTGGCCGCTGGTGGAGTTCCCGGTGAGGTTAACGCCCGGNCGACACGCCAGGCGCCTGAAGGTTTTGTTGTGCTGCCGTGACTACCATCGTCTCTTCCGCGGCGGCGGTTTTTGCGTCGGTAGTCTCTTCAGCGTGAAGTGGTAATGCAACCCCGTAAATTCCCAGATTGACCAGCAAGGTCAGGGATTTGATCTTGTTATTCATTTTTATTCCTGATGTGAAAGGTCCGAATAAAAAAAACGCGCGGCATTACGCTATTGCAAATGAAAATAGTTATCAATAGTATTATCAGTATATTTTGCGCGATACCACAAAATACAGAGTAAACATGGGGTTAATGTGGCGGAGATGTTAACGGCAGGTAGTGAAAGATGGTGGGCAGAGAAAAAANNGGCAGCCGGAAGGTGACGGTTATCGCGTCACGTTCTGGTGGCGCGATCCGGCCGGTACGGAACTCACTTCTGCCATGCAGCGGGTGTGGATTTACATCACTGGCGTCACCGACCATCACCAGAACGCCACACCGCAAACCCTGACGCGGCTGCCGGGTACGGACGTCTGGCAGTGGCAGACGCACCTGCCTGCGCACTGGCGCGGCACTTACTGTTTTATCCCCTCTGAGCGTGACGATGATTTTTCCCCCGCGGTGTTCAGCGGCACGCCGGAGCGCGCAGCGCTGCGTGACGGCTGGCGAAAACTGCTGCCGCGGGCGATTGCCGATCCGCGCAATCCGCAGGGCTGGACGGGTGGGCGAGGGCACGCG
>NZ_JNGH01000085.1 GCF_001188485.1 Trabulsiella odontotermitis | reverse complement strand
GCCTGTTTGGGCCCCCGCCGCATCTTTATGCTCGCCGTCAGCCTGTTTACGCTGGGTTCGCTGGCATGTGCGCTCTCCAGCTCGCTGCTGGAGCTGGTTATCTTCCGCGTTGTGCAGGGGATTGGCGGCGCGATGATGATGCCGGTCGCCCGCCTCGCGCTGCTGCGTGCCTACCCGCGCAGCGAGTTGTTGCCGGTGCTGAACTTCGTCACCATGCCGGGTCTGGTCGGGCCGATTCTCGGACCGGTGTTGGGCGGCGTGCTGGTAACCTGGGCAACATGGCACTGGATTTTCCTGATTAATATCCCGATTGGCATCGCCGGGTTGCTCTACGCCCGCAAATATATGCCGAACTTCACCACGCCGCGCCGTGGCTTTGATATGTCGGGCTTCCTGCTGTTTGGCCTGAGTCTGGTGCTGTTTTCCAGCGGCATGGAGTTGCTGGGCGAAAAAATCGTCGCGACGTGGCTGGCTTTAGTCATTGTATTTGCCAGCGTCGTGTTGCTGCTGGCGTATATCCGCCATGCGCGCCACCACCCGACACCGCTCATCGCGCTGCCCATCTTTAAAACACGCACCTTTTCTGTCGGCATCGCGGGCAACCTCGCCACGCGTCTTGGCACCGGTTGTATTCCCTTTCTGATGCCGCTGATGCTGCAGGTTGGGTTTGGATACCCGGCGTTAATAGCAGGCTGTATGATGGCACCGACCGCTGTAGGATCAATCATCGCTAAATCCACCGTCACGCGGGTGTTGCGGACGCTGGGTTATCGCAGAACGCTGGTCGGGATTACGGTGTTTATCGGTCTGATGATCGCTCAGTTCTCGCTGCAATCCCCGGCAATGCCGATCTGGATGCTGCTCCTGCCGCTGTTTGTGTTGGGAATGGCGATGTCAACACAGTTCACCTCCATGAACACCATCACGCTTGCCGATCTGACGGACGAAAACGCCAGCAGCGGCAACAGCCTGTTAGCCGTCACTCAGCAGTTATCGATCAGTCTGGGGGTGGCCATCAGCGCTGCGGTGCTGCGCTTCTATGAAGGATTTGATAACGCCAATACTATCGAGCAGTTCCACTACACCTTTATTACGATGGGGGCGATCACGGTGGTGTCAGCGTTGACGTTTATGCTGTTAAAAGCGAAAGATGGCCGCAATCTGATTAAGGAACGGCACAAGCATTAAACCGAGCCACGCACCACCAGCTCAGGGGTGAGCTGCACACGCTGCTGTTTTTGTTCGGGCTGCGCCATACGATGGATCAGCACATCGATGGCCAGCTCGCCCAGTTCATCTTTCGGTTGATGAACCGTTGTCAGCGGCGGCGTCATGTAGCGCGCCAGTTCGATATCATCATAGCCAATCACCGCCATATCCTGCGGAATACGCAGGCCCGCCTGATAGAGCGCCTGATAAGCACCCACCGCCATCGCATCGTTACCGGCGAACACCGCGTCCGGTGGCACAGGCAGCGCCAGCAGTTTGTTCATCGCCTCAAAACCGCCGCCAAATTCAAAGTCGCTGGTGATTTCATACCCTTCGGTAATCGCAAACCCGGCGCGATGCATTGCCGCCCGGTAGCCTTCAAGCCGCAGGCGGGCAGGGGTTTTGTCGAGCGGGCCAGAAATGCAGGCGATTCGGGTGTGACCGGTGTCGATCAGATACTGCGTCGCCATGTCGCCGCCGAACAGGGAGTTGTCCTGAATCAGATCGCAATCGCCGTCGAACGGTGCCCAGTCCATCATCACCATCGGCACAGACGGGTAGCGTTGCATGATCTCGCGTGAAGGTTGATGCGTTTCGGTGCACAGCAACAGCAGACCATCAACGCGCTTTTGCATCAGCGTCTCAAGGTTGCTGTTCATCCGCTGTTCGTCGCCTTCAGTATTGCACAACACCAGACTATAGCCGCGCTCAAAACAGCTCCGTTCAACGCCGCGAACCAGCTCAGAATAGAAAGGATTGGTACTGGCGGTAATGAGCATACCGATGGTGCGGGTCTGGTTGAGCTTAAGGCTACGCGCCAGCGCAGAGGGCGCGTAGTTGAGGTTTTTGATGGCGGCTTCGACTTTCGCGGTGATGGCTTCACTCACGAAGCGATCTTTATTGATAACGTGTGAAACCGTCGAGGTGGAAACGCCCGCCACGCGGGCAACATCCTTCATGGTAGCCACACATTACCCCTGTTGCTGTAAGAAGTCGTCGATCTCTTTGCGCCAGGGAACCGAAGGCTGCGCGCCTTTACGTGTCACGGCAATCGCCGCCGCGGCATGGGCAAAGCGGATCGCCTCGTCCAGAGGTTTCTCTTCCAGCAGCGCGGTTACCAGCGCACCGTTGAAGGTATCTCCCGCGGCGATGGTATCAATGGCTTTAACTTTGAACCCCGGCACGCGCTGACCTTTACCGTCAACACTGGCCCATACACCACGGCTGCCGAGGGTGATAATGACTGTCCTGATGCCTTTGTCATGCAGCGCGCGGGCGGCTTTCGCCGCATCGTCGTCATTTTCCACGCGAATGCCGGTCAGCTTTTCCGCTTCGGTTTCGTTAGGGGTAATGATGTCCACCAGCGACAGCAGTTCATCCGATAACTCACGGGCCGGTGCCGGGTTGAGGACAACCGAAGTCTGGTGCTGATGCGCAATATTTGCCGCCGCCAGGACGCTTTCCAGTGGCGATTCCAGTTGCATCAGTAATGCGTCCGCCTGTGCGATGCGCGTTTTTTCCGCCTCGACCAGCGTAGTCGAGAGCGCAGCGTTAGCGCCCGCATGAATACCGATAACATTCTCACCTTCCGCGTTGACGAAAATCAGCGCGACGCCGGTTGATTCACCATCAATAGCGCTGACGGGTGTGACGTCAATATTGTCGCTCGCCAGCTGCTTACGAACGCGGATGCCAGTGTCATCATCACCTGTACAGGCGATAAAGGCGATGTTCGCTCCGCTGCGCCCGGCGGCCACCGCCTGGTTTGCGCCTTTGCCGCCGAACGCCACCTGATAGTGGTTGCCGGTGACGGTTTCGCCAGGGGTCGGGAACGTTTCAAGGTTAAGAATGTGATCGGCATTAATACTGCCAAGGACGACGAGGTTGCCTGCGGTTTTCATTTTGAGTGTGTCCGGTAAAGTGCGCCACCGATGATTAGCCGGTGGCGCATGCCCTGCTTTTCTTTATACGTTGTCCCTCAGGCTGCGAACAACCTGAATCGCTTATTACTGCTTGATGACCAGTTTCAGGTCAACCGGATATTTGGCCTGAACCTTCTCGCCTTTCAGCACCTTATCCGCAGTGTCAACGCCTTTGGCGCCGATCTGCTCAGGAAGCTGAGCGATAGTCGCTGCCAGTTTGCCATCATTTACTGCTTTTTCGCCATCAGGAGTACCGTCAAATCCAACCACCATCACATCGGATTTACCTGCGGTCTGCAGCGCACGCAGCGCACCCAATGCCATTTCGTCGTTCTGAGCAAATACCGCCTGTACGTCCGGGTGAGCCGTCAGCAGGTTCTGCATAACGTTCAGGCCTTTGGTACGGTCGAAGTCAGCTGGCTGGCTGGCCAGTACGTTAAATTTGTGTGCCGCGACAGCCTGCTGGAAGCCTTCACCACGCTCACGCGCGGCGGACGTCCCGGCGATACCCTGCAGTTCGATCACTTTCGCGCCTTCACCGGCTTTTTTAGCGATGTAGTCACCGGCGATTTTGCCGCCTAACACGTTATCAGAGGCGATATGGCTGACGACGTCGCCTTTTGACGCAACGCGGTCAAGGGTGATTACCGGAATTTTCGCCTGGTTTGCCATTTTCACAGCGTTACCGACAGCGTCGGAATCGGTCGGGTTGATCAGCAGCAGTTTGGTGCCGCGAACGGTCAGGTCCTGCACGTTAGCCAGCTCTTTCGCCGGGTTGTTCTGGGAATCCAGTACCACCAGGTCATAGCCCAGTTTATCAGCTTCTTTCTGAGCCCCGTCTTTCAGCGATACGAAGAACGGGTTATTCAGCGTGGAGATCACCAGTGCGATGGTATCTTTTGCCATTGCGTTGGCGCTTACGGTGGCGCTCAGTGCCACAGCTGAAACCAGGGTAGCCAGTTTTTTCATGTTCATATCTGAGATGTCCTGTAGTCGATTATTACTGCTTTTTGTTGTCTACCAGTACCGCCAGCAAAATCACCACCGCTTTGACGATCATCTGGTAATAGGAGGAAACACCTAACAAATTCAAACCATTGTTCAGGAAACCGAGAATCAACGCACCAATCAGGGTCCCGACAATACGACCTTTACCGCCAGCCAGACTGGTACCGCCGAGCACAACGGCTGCGATGGCGTCCAGTTCATAGCCTGTCCCTGCTGTCGGTTGCGCGGAAGAAAGCCGCGCGACTTCGATAATGCCTGCCAGCGATGCCAATAAACCACACAAAGAATAGACGATAATCTTGATTTTATTGACGTTAATACCCGACAGGCGCGTTGCTGCTTCGTTACCGCCCAGCGCGTAGATGTAACGACCCAGACGCGTGTGATGCAGCATGTACCAGGCGGCAATAAACACAATCGCCATGATCCAGACCGGTGCCGGGACGCCCAGCAGGCGACCAATACCGAACCAGCCAAACAGATCGGCGTTATCGGTAAAGCCTGTGTTAATAGGGCTACCGTTGGTGTAAACCAGTGTCACGCCGCGCAGCAGCAGCATCATCACCAGCGTGGCGATAAACGCCTGCACGCGACCTTTTGCAACAATTATCCCGGTCACGGCGCCAATCGCCGCACCCAGCGCCAGTGCTGCCGCCACTGCCACCAGCGCGTTAACTTCGATACCGACAATCGATGCCGCCACGGCACCGGTCAGCGCCAGTAACGAACCCACGGAGAGGTCGATCCCCGAGGTCAGAATAACCAGCGTCATGCCGACCGCCATAATGGCGTTAACGGAGGTTTGCTGCAGAATGTTGAACAGGTTGTTGATGGTAAAAAAGTTGGGGCTCATGGCCGACACAATCGCGATCAGCACCAGCAGGGCAATCAGCGATTTTTGCTCCATCAGCCACGCCTTGGTGAAATAACGGCGCCCAGAAACAGCCGAGGTAGTCATCTTTTTTACTCCTGATTCACACGGTTAAGCTTGCCCACAGCGGCAGCCATCAACACTTCCTGAGTGGCCTGCTCGCGTGTGAATTCACCGCCGAGATGCCCTTCATGCATCACCATGATGCGATCGCTCATGCCTAACACTTCCGGCATCTCGGAGGAGACCAGAATGATGCTCAGGCCATCGGCTTTGAACTGGTTTATTAACTGGTAGATCTCTTTTTTGGCCCCCACGTCAACGCCGCGAGTCGGCTCATCAAGGATCAGCACTTTCGGGCGGGTCATCAGCCCGCGGGCAATCGCCACTTTTTGCTGATTACCGCCGGACAACAGGCCGATAGCCTGTTCCATCGACGGCGTTTTGACGTTGAACAGACGGATAAAATCGCTCACCGCCTGCTGCTCATCTTTATGTTTGATGCTGCCGCCGTTACGGCTGAAATAGCGCAGCGCCGTCAGCGACATATTCTCTTTCACCGACATGCCCAATACGAGGCCGTCGCGTTTGCGGTCTTCCGAGATATAGACGATGCCATTCGCCAGGCCATCCTGCGGCGAGCGGGTCACTACTTCATGCCCGTCGAGGGTCACGTAACCGCTGGTGCGTGGCAGTGCGCCGTACAGCACTTTCATCAGCTCGGTACGCCCGGCGCCCATCAACCCGGCAACGCCGAGAATTTCGCCTTTGCGCAGGGTAAACGACACATCGTTCACCCCCGGCCCGCAGAGGTTATCGACCTTCAGACGGATCTCGCCCGGCGCTTTTTCAAGATGGGGATATTGTTCTTCGAGTTTACGTCCCACCATCATCTCGATCAGCTGATCTTCATTGAGGCTGGACACCTCGCGCTCCGCGATAAACTGCCCGTCGCGGAAGACAGTGACGTCATCGCAAATCTGGAAAATCTCTTTCATGCGATGGGAAATATAGACAATCCCGCGCCCCTGCGATTTCAGCTCGCGGATCACGCGGAACAGAGATTCGGTTTCGGTATCGGTCAGCGCATCGGTCGGTTCATCCATAATGATGACTTTCGATTCGAAACTCAGCACTTTGGCGATTTCGACCATCTGCTGATCGCCAATTGACAGATCACCCACCGTACGGTCGCTCTTAAAGCGGAGATTCAGCTTCGCCAGCAGTTTGTCGGCTTCGGCGAACATCATTTTCCAGTCGATTTTGCCGAAACGGTTGATAAATTCGCGGCCGAGGAAAATGTTTTCTGCAATGGTGAGCTGCGGGATCAGGTTCAGCTCCTGATGGATGATGCCAATCCCGGCTTCCTGAGAAGATTTAGGCCCGGTAAAGGTAGTTTCTTTACCAAGCCATAACAACGAACCGGCATCACGGGTGTAGATCCCCGTCAGCACTTTCATCATCGTGGATTTGCCCGCGCCGTTTTCACCCACCAGCGCCATCACGCGACCGGGATAGACGTTCAGTGACGCGCCGGACAGGGCTTTAACCCCCGGGAAAGCTTTATCGATGCCTTTGAGTTGCAGTAATGCGTCCATGATGGCCTCAGAAAGTGACGCCAGCACAAAGAATAATATTCGCATACGGGGAACATTCCCCGCTGCGAATGACCGCCTGACTCAGCGCGGTTTGTTGTTTGAACTGTTCATGCGTGGTGTAACGAATTTCAATGGTGTTTCCCTGGTGCTGCTGCAGTCGCTCGATGTGCCTGAGCAACGCTTCGTGGAGTTGCGGATTATGTTGTTTAATCTCTTCCGCGAGAATGGCCTTCTCAACCTGCATCTCCGTGGTGACCACTTCCAGAACCTGCATAAACGAAGGTACGCCGTGGGTTAATGCCATATCGATGCGTTCGGCGCTGTGTGGGATCGGCAAGCCTGCATCACACACCACCAGCGTATCGGTATGCCCAAGACGGGAAATGACTGAGGAGATCTCAGCGTTAAGAACGATACCTTTCTTCATTTTTTTGACTCCACTAGCGAAACGTTTCGCTGGTAGTAGTTTTATCGTAGAGACGCTCAGAAAACCATCGTTACGTTATAGAAATGTGATCGCCATCGAAACGTTTCGCAAAGTGAAATTATGAAGAGGTTTTGGACGGCCGGGTAAGCGAAGCGCTACCCGGCAGAAGGACGCGCGTTAAATCTCGACCTGAGTGCCGAGTTCGATAACGCGGTTGGGCGGAATTTCAAACTGATCCGGCGCACGCAGAGCGTTGCGCTGCAGCAACAGGTAAAGCTTACCGCGCAGGCGCAAATACCACGGCCGGTTTTCGCCGATGATCAGCGACTCGTGCGACATAAAGAATGACGTCTCCATCATCCGGCAACTGAGCCCTTCCAGACCACAGCGGTGGAACACCTCTTCCACGTTCGGCGTTTCACGCCAGCCGTAGCTGGCCACCACCCGCCAGAATGACGGCGACAGCTGTTCTATCTGTACGCGGCGTACGTTATGCACATACGGCGCATCTTCGGTGCGCAGCGTCAGCAGGATCACACGCTCGTGCAGCACTTTGTTGTGCTTCAGGTTATGCAGCATGGCGAACGGGATGACGTTCAGCGCGCGGGACATATACACCGCGGTGCCGGGCACGCGCACCGGCGGGGATTTCTCCAGCGAGGCAATCATCGCTTCCAGAGAATTACCGTGCTCGTGCATACGGCGCAGCAGGCGGAAGCGTTCGCTTTTCCAGGTGGTCATCACCAGGAACATCACGATACCGAGGCTTAACGGCAGCCAGCCGCCGGAGAGCAGTTTGTCCAGGTTCGCCGAGAACAGCGGCACGTCAACAAACAGGAACGCCAGCAGGATAAGACCCACCAGATATTTGTTCCAGTTCCAGTTTTTCCGCGCCACGGTGGCGGAAAGAATAGACGTCAGCACCATCGTCCCGGTCACCGCAATCCCATACGCCGCCGCCAGATTGCTTGAATGTTCAAAGCTGACGATCACCAGCACCACGGCAAAGTAGAGCATCCAGTTGACGAACGGGATGTAAATCTGACCAGATTCCATTTCTGAGGTGTGGATGATGCGCATCGGCGACAGATACCCCAGACGCACCGCCTGACGGGTCAGCGAGAAGACGCCGGAGATCACCGCCTGCGACGCGATAACGGTCGCCAGCGTGGCGATAATCAGCATCGGCACCAGCGCCCATTCTGGCGCCAGCAGGAAAAACGGGTTTTTAATCGCTTCAGGGTGCTTCAGCAGCAGCGCGCCCTGGCCAAAATAATTCAGCACCAGCGACGGCAGCACCACGCTGAACCAGGCGACGCGAATCGGCAATTTGCCGAAATGGCCCATGTCCGCATACAGCGCCTCAACGCCAGTAATCGCCAGCACCACCGCGCCCAACGCCACGAAAGAAACCGTTTTGAATTCAAGGAAGAAATGGACGGCCCAGTATGGGTTCAGCGCATGCAGCACGTCCGGGTTGGCGATAATGCTGCGTAACCCCAGTACCGCCAGCAGCAGGAACCAGATCAGCATAATCGGCGCAAACAGCTTGCCGACCATACCGGTGCCATGCTTTTGAATCACAAAGAGTAATGTGAGAACAATTATGGAAATGGGGACGATCCAGGTGTCCAGTTCCGGAGCAATAATTTCCAGCCCCTCAATGGCGGACATCACCGATATCGCCGGGGTGATCACCACCTCGCCGTAAAAGAAACTCCCGCCAATCAAGCCCAGGATCACCAGCACCGAAGTGGTTCTTGCCGACGTATTGCGCCCGGCAAGGGACATCAGTGTCAGAATACCGCCTTCACCGGCGTTATCCGCACGCATCACAAAGGTGATGTACTTGATAGAGACCGTAAAAATCAGCAGCCAGAAAATCAGTGACAGAAACCCAAATACCGCATCACGCTCTACGCCAAATCCGAACTGCCCTGACAGGCATTCACGAAGTGTATAAAGCGGGCTGGTACCGATATCACCGTATACCACGCCAATTGCCGCGAGCGTAATCGCCGGCAACGATTGCTTATTATCAGTACTCATAGACTCTTCTTTCGTTTATAAAACAAATGAGTGCCTGGTCCCTTGGCCCACAAAAAGGCGCACAGTATGCACGATTAATCGCAAAATCGTACCCCTAACTGAATTCATGTTAACCTGGCTCAAATAAAAAAAGAGCAGCGTCGACACCGGGTACCACCGACAATCCTGAGCGGCTATACTCGCTCAATTAGCCGGTATTCGGCGAAAGGACGCAAATCAATTATGGCTCAATCACATCTGTTGGCGGAAAGAATTTCCCGGCTAAGCGGAGCGCTGGAAAAAGGGCTCTATGAACGCAGCCACGCCATCCGCCTGTGCCTGCTGGCAGCACTCAGCGGCGAGAGCGTTTTTCTGCTCGGCCCGCCTGGCATCGCCAAAAGCCTTATCGCCCGCCGCCTGAAATTCGCGTTTCAGCATGCGCGGGCGTTTGAATATCTGATGACCCGTTTCTCCACACCGGAAGAGGTGTTTGGCCCGCTGTCCATTCAGGCGCTGAAAGACGAAGGCCGCTATGAGCGGCTCACCGCAGGCTATCTGCCGGAAGCGGAAATCGTTTTTCTGGATGAGATCTGGAAAGCCGGCCCGGCGATTCTGAACACCCTGCTAACCGCTATCAATGAACGCAGCTTTCGTAACGGCGCTCATGAAGCAAAAATTCCCATGCGTCTGCTGGTGGCGGCGTCCAACGAACTGCCGGAAGCGGACAGCAGCCTGGAAGCATTGTATGACCGTATGCTGATTCGCCTGTGGCTCGATAAAGTCCAGGAAAAGGGCAATTTTCGCTCGATGCTGATAAGCCAGCAGGATGAAAGCGAAAACCCGGTGCCAGCCGGGTTGCAGGTCACTGATGAAGAGTTCGTACAGTGGCAGAAAGCCATTGGCGATATCACCCTCACGGACAGCGTCTTCGAACTGATTTACCAGTTGCGCCAGCAGCTGGATGCGCTACCCGGCGCACCGTATGTTTCCGACAGGCGCTGGAAAAAAGCGATCCGTCTGTTGCAGGCCAGCGCCTTCTTCAGCGGACGCGACGCCATCGCGCCCATCGATCTTATCCTGTTGAAAGACTGCCTGTGGTATGACGCGGAAAGCATGAACCTGATGCAGCAGCAGCTGGAAATATTGATGACCGGGCACGCCTGGCAGCAGCAGGCCATGCTGACACGTCTTGGCGCGATTGTTCAGCAACGCATCCAGATCCAACAGCAACAGAGTGATAAAACGGCGCTCAAAGTCACCCGCGTCGGGGGGATGTTCAGCCGCAAACCGCATTACGAACTGCCTGCAGATATTAAAGAATCCACGCTGATACTGCTGCTTCAGCAGCCGCTGAAACTGCACGATATTAACGTGGTACATATTACCTTTGAGCGTGCGGTGCTGGAGTTGTGGCTCGAAAAAGGTGGTGAGATCCGCGGTAAACTGAACGGGATCGGTTTTGCGCAGGTGATTAATCTCGAAGTCGACACCAGCCTGCATCTGGTGGTTCGCGACGTCAGTCTGCAGGGTTCCCGCCTCGCGCTGCCCGGCGCCGAATCGCAAGAGAACATGCCTGCAGAGATCAAACAGCAGCTTGATGCGCTCGACGAAGCATGGCACCAGCAACATAACCGCTTTAGCGAACAGCAAAAATGCCTGTTCATCCATCGCGACTGGTTAGGTCGCATTGAAGCCAGCCTACAGGACGTCGGAGCGCAGATTAAACAGGCTCGTCAATGCTGACGCTGGATACGCTAAATGTGATGCTGGCAGTGAGTGAAGAGGGATTAATCGATGAGATGATCCTTGCCCTGTTAGCCTCACCGCAGCTGGCGCTTTTTTTTGAAAAATTCCCCAGACTGAAAAACGCGATAGCCAGCGATCTCCCGCGCTGGCGCGATGCGTTAAAAAGCCGGTTAAAAGAGACCGATGTGCCGCCGGATCTGGCGGAAGAGGTGCTCTGCTATCAGCAAAGTCAGCTGCTGTCGACGTCGCAGTTCATCGTTACGCTGCCGCAAATTCTGGCACTACTGCATAAAGTCCAGTCGCCGTTTGCCGCCCAGGCGCAGCATCTGGTGGACAGCAACACCACGTTCACCCCTGCGCTGCATACCCTGTTTTTACAGCGCTGGCGGCTGAGCCTGGTGGTTCAGACCACCTCCCTGAATCAGCAACTGCTGGAAGACGAACGCGAGCAGTTACTGAGCGAAGTGCAGGAGCGCATGACCTTAAGCGGGCAGCTTGAGCCGGTGCTGGTGGAAAATGAAAACGCCGCCGGACGACTGTGGGACATGAGCGCCGGGCAGCTCAAGCGCGGCGACTATCAGCTGATCGTGAAATACGGTGAGTTTCTGAGCCAGCAACCAGAGCTGATGCAGCTGGCGGAGCAGCTAGGCCGTTCGCGGCAGGCGAAATCCGTTCCCAAAAAAGATTCCCCGATGGAAACCTACCGCACGCTGGTGCGCGAACCATCCACCGTGCCGGAGCAGGTCGATGGTCTGCAGCGAAGCGATGACATTTTGCGCCTTTTACCCCCGGAGCTGGCCACGCTCGGCATCACCGAACTGGAATACGAATTTTACCGTCGGCTGGTGGAAAAACAGCTGCTGACCTATCGCCTTCACGGCGATGCCTGGCGGGAGAAGATCAGCGAACGACCGGTGGTTCATCAGGATGTGGATCAGCAGCCTCGCGGGCCATTTATCGTCTGCGTGGATACCTCGGGATCGATGGGCGGCTTTAACGAGCAGTGCGCCAAGGCCTTCTGTCTGGCACTGATGCGGGTGGCGCTGGCAGATAACCGCCGCTGCTTTATTATGCTGTTTTCCAGCGAAGTGGTGCGTTACGAGCTTTCCGGGCGTCAGGGTCTGGAGCAGGCGATCCGCTTTTTAAGCCAGCGTTTTCGCGGCGGTACGGATCTGGCCAGCTGTTTTCGCGCCATTATCGAAAGGATGCAGGAAACTGCATGGGCGGATGCCGATGCGGTGGTGATTTCTGACTTTATCGCCCAGCGACTGCCGGATGAGGTGGTAAACAAAGTGAAAGATTTGCAGCGTGTGCATCAGCACCGTTTTCATGCCGTGGCGATGTCCACACATGGAAAACCCGGCATCATGCGCATCTTCGATCATATCTGGCGCTTTGATACCGGGTTGCGTAGCCGCCTGCTGCGTCGCTGGCGGCGCTAATCTTACAGCAGGGAGCCGACGCTCTCGCGAACCTGCTGCGGCCATACGCCGCACTGCACCTGACCGATGTGCGGCAGCTGGAGCAGCAGCATGGTAAGGCGGGACTGACCGATACCGCCGCCGATGGTCTGCGGCATTTCGCCACGCAGCAGCGCCTGGTGCCATTCGAGCTTCAGGCGATCTTCATCACCGGTCAGCGCCAGCTGGCGTTTCAGCGTTTCGGCATCGACGCGGATCCCCATGGATGAAAGCTCAAACGCATCTTCCAGCATCGGGTTCCACACCAGAATATCGCCATTCAGACCAGCAAAACCTTCAGACACCGGCGTGCTCCAGTCGTCATAATCCGGCGCACGAACATCGTGACGGTGACCGTCGCTCAGCTTGCCACCGATACCAATCAGGAAAACCGCGCCCAGCTCTTTGGCAATCGCGCGCTCGCGGCCTTTGGCGTCGAGTCCCGGATAGCGCGCCAGCAACTCCTGACTGTGAACAAACTGAATCTGTTCCGGCAGGAAAGGCTTCAGACCAAACTCTTTGCTGACTGCGGCTTCGGTTTCTTTAATTCCCTGCCAGATCGCTTCAACGGTCGCTTTCAGCGTGCCGGTGTGACGTTCTCCATCGCCCATCACGCGTTCCCAGTCCCACTGATCCACATACACTGAGTGGATCGGCGTGAGGCGATCTTCGTCAGGACGAAGGGCTTTCATGTGCGTGTACAGGCCCTCACCCGCGCTGAAATCGTGTTGCCCGAGCGTCTGGCGTTTCCATTTTGCCAGGGAATGCACCACTTCAAACTGCGCGTCCGGCAGTGTTTTCACTTTTACCTGCACCGCTTTTTCGCAACCCGACAAGTTATCCTGCGTCCCGTCACCCACGCGGCTTAAGATCGGCGCCTGTACTTCAATCAGGCCAAGTTTTTCTTCCAGCTGGCGGGAAAAATGGGATTTTACGAAACTGATCTGACGTTGTTTTGCGATATAAGCGGTTTTCATTTTTTTGACTCCTGCGTCCTGTTGGTATTGATTAAGCAACAAAAGTGGAGTGGAATTCAATAATCAACAAACAAAATTGGCTTTGCACTTTTAATTCAATAAAATCGCAGGCTAAAATTGCATAATCATTAATGATCATAAGAAAAACCTATGGAAAATTATCAGATCGACAATCTGGACCGCGGCATCCTTGAGGCGCTGATGGCCAATGCGCGCACCGCTTACGCCGAACTGGCGAAACAGTTTGGTGTCAGTCCGGGGACCATTCATGTGCGTGTCGAGAAAATGAAGCAGGCCGGGATCATCACCGGTGCGCGTATCGATGTCAGTCCAAAGCAGCTGGGGTACGACGTCTGCTGCTTTATCGGCATCATCCTTAAAAGCGCGAAAGACTATCCGTCGGCGCTGGCAAAACTTAACGCGCTCGATGAAGTGACCGAGGCGTACTACACCACCGGGCATTACAGCATCTTTATCAAGGTGATGTGCCGTTCGATCGACGCGCTTCAGCAGGTACTTATCAACAAGATCCAAACAATCGATGAAATTCAGTCCACCGAGACGCTGATCTCCCTCCAGAACCCGATTATGCGGACGATCCGCCCGTAAGCGCGCAGAATTAATCCCACATTTTCCACAGGTAGATCCCAGCTCGCACACAGCGTACAATACGCCACTCTGTAATAAGGAGTGGCGATCATGGCGGACATTACGCTTATCAGCGGCAGCACGCTGGGCGGTGCTGAATATGTAGCGGAGCATCTGGCGGAAAAGCTGGAAGACGCAGGTTTTTCAACCGAAACGCTGCATGGACCTCTGCTGGAGGATCTGACGCCGAACGGTCTCTGGCTGTTGATCAGCTCCACGCACGGTGCCGGCGATATTCCGGACAACCTGCAGCCGTTCTATGACGATCTCCAGGAGAAGAAGCCGGACCTGTCTGGCGTGCGTTTTGGCGCGATCGGTATCGGCAGCCGTGAATACGACACCTTCTGTGGCGCGATCGACAAACTCGACGCCCTGCTGCTCTCCTGCGGAG
The DNA here is from genome assembly GCF_001188485.1 of Trabulsiella odontotermitis. Lineage (GTDB taxonomy): Bacteria > Pseudomonadota > Gammaproteobacteria > Enterobacterales > Enterobacteriaceae > Trabulsiella > Trabulsiella odontotermitis_A. The sequence goes on along the minus strand of NZ_JNGH01000085.1, from coordinate 154,214 downwards.
CCAAACAGGTTGGCGAAACGCTGAAGATCAACATCCTTGAACACGACATTCCTGAAGATCCGGCTGAGGAATGGACAGGATCCTGGATAAACTTGATCAAATAAATGAACAGATCGTGCGATCGGGTGTGGATAACTCTGGTTAAAAGCTTGGATCAACCGGTAGTTATCCAAAGTATAACGTCTGGTCAGTTTTCACCCTGTGTATAACCCTTCAATTTGATCCCAGCTTATACGGGGCAGGATCACCGATCATTCACAGCGAATGATCCTTTGTAATCTATTGATCCTGAACGGCGGATCGGACTTATCCACAAAGGATGCCGATCCTAATAAGAGATCACAATAGAACAGATCTCTAAATAAAAAGATCTTCTTTTTAATACCCAGGATCCCAGTGCTTTCTCCATCGGCTAAAGTTGAGTAGAATCCACGGCCCGGGCACCAATCCATTTTCAAACCGCGACACCGCGAGGCAGGAAACCATGTTTTATCAGGATCCTTTTGACGTCATTATCATTGGCGGGGGTCATGCAGGCACTGAGGCCGCGATGGCCGCAGCGCGTATGGGTCAACAGACTCTGCTTTTGACACACAATATCGATACGCTGGGACAGATGAGCTGTAACCCGGCGATCGGCGGTATTGGAAAAGGACATCTGGTAAAAGAAGTGGACGCCCTCGGTGGATTGATGGCGAAGGCGATCGATCAGGCGGGTATTCAGTTCAGGATACTAAACGCCAGCAAAGGCCCGGCGGTTCGCGCCACCCGTGCGCAGGCCGACCGTGTACTGTACCGTCAGGCAGTGCGTACCGCGCTGGAGAATCAGCCAAACCTGATGATCTTCCAGCAGGCGGTTGAAGATCTGATCGTTGAAAACGATCGTGTCGTGGGCGCAGTAACCCAGATGGGGCTGAAGTTCCGCGCTAAAGCGGTGGTCCTGACCGTGGGCACCTTCCTGGACGGCAAAATTCACATCGGTCTGGATAATTACAGCGGTGGCCGCGCTGGCGATCCGCCGTCAATTTCACTCTCACGCCGTCTGCGTGAACTGCCGCTGCGGGTTAATCGCCTGAAAACCGGGACCCCGCCGCGCATTGATGCCCGCACTATCGACTTCAGCGTTCTCGCCCAGCAACACGGCGATAACCCGATGCCTGTTTTCTCGTTTATGGGTTCAGCGGATCAACACCCGCGCCAGGTGCCGTGTTATATCACGCATACCAATGAGAAAACCCATGACGTGATCCGCAATAACCTCGATCGTAGCCCGATGTATGCCGGTGTGATCGAAGGGATCGGCCCGCGCTACTGCCCGTCGATCGAAGACAAAGTGATGCGCTTTGCGGATCGCAATCAGCACCAGATTTTCCTTGAGCCGGAAGGGCTGACCTCAAACGAAATCTACCCGAACGGGATCTCCACCAGCCTGCCGTTTGATGTGCAGATGCAGATTGTCCGTTCGATGCAGGGTATGGAAAACGCGCGCATTGTGCGTCCAGGCTACGCTATCGAGTACGATTTCTTTGATCCGCGTGACCTGAAACCCACGCTGGAAAGCAAATTTATTGCGGGGTTGTTCTTTGCCGGGCAGATCAACGGCACCACCGGTTACGAAGAAGCCGCTGCGCAGGGTCTGCTCGCCGGTCTCAACGCCGCCCGCTTTTCTGCCGACAAAGAGGGCTGGGCGCCGGGCCGTTCGCAGGCCTACCTCGGCGTGCTGGTGGACGACCTTTGCACGCTGGGCACCAAAGAACCGTACCGCATGTTTACCTCGCGCGCGGAATATCGCCTCATGCTGCGTGAAGACAACGCCGATCTGCGTCTGACCGAAATGGGCCGTGAACTGGGTCTGGTGGACGACGAACGCTGGGCGCGATTCAACGAAAAACTGGAACGTATTGAACGTGAACGCCAGCGCCTGAAAACCACCTGGGTGAATCCGGCCGCGGAATCAGCCGCAGAAGTGAACGCTCACATTACGGCACCGCTCTCCCGTGAAGCCAGCGGGGAAGATCTGCTGCGTCGCCCGGAGATGACCTACGACCAACTGGTGCAGCTGTCGCCGTTTGCGCCGGGGCTGGATGACGTTCAGGCCGCCGAGCAGGTTGAGATTCAGGTGAAATACGAAGGATATATCGCCCGTCAGCAGGATGAGATCGACAAACAGCAGCGCAACGAAAATACTCTGTTGCCGGCGACGCTCGATTATCGTCAGGTGAGCGGGCTCTCCAATGAAGTGATCGCCAAACTCAATGATCATAAACCTGCTTCGATCGGACAGGCGTCACGAATTTCAGGTATAACCCCAGCAGCCATCTCGATCCTGCTGGTGTGGCTGAAAAAACAAGGTATGCTGCGCCGTAGCGCCTGATAGCAGCATCATTAGTGCTGTTTTGGCGGGTGGCGCTTCGCTAACCCGCCCTACAAATTCGCAGGCCCGGTCAGCGTTAGCGCCACCGGGCAAATTCTTTTAGACAGGTATCAACCGTGCTCAAAAAACTCTCTCGTCTGCTCGATGAAGCAGGCATTTCGTTGTCCGATCACCAGCAACAGCAACTGGTGGCCTACGTCGAATTGCTCAACAAATGGAACAAAGCGTACAACCTGACGTCTGTACGCGATCCGAACGAGATGCTGGTGCGTCATATCCTCGACAGCGTGGTCGTGGCACCGCACCTGCAGGGCTCGCGCTTTATCGATGTGGGTACCGGGCCGGGATTACCGGGCATCCCGCTGGCCATCGTGCTGCCTGAGGCCCATTTTATCCTGCTCGACAGCCTCGGCAAGCGCGTGCGTTTTCTGCGTCAGGTGCAGCATGAACTGAAGCTGGGCAATGTTGAACCCGTACAGAGTCGGGTCGAGGACTTCCCGGCAGAGCCGCCGTTCGATGGCGTGATCAGCCGTGCATTTGCGTCGCTGAATGATATGGTGAGCTGGTGCCAGCATTTACCGGCGCCGTCGGGACGTTTTTATGCCCTGAAAGGCCATGTGCCGGACGATGAAATCGCGCAGTTACCTGCCGGTTTTGCCGTTGAAAACATCATCAAACTGCAGGTGCCTGAGCTGGATGGCGAGCGTCATTTGGTGCTGTTAAACCACAACAAAATTTAATTTTCATCAAAAAAAATAGAAAAATTCCCCCCGTCGTAATGTTAACAATTGACGGACAAAACGGCGGAACATCCGGTTACATTTAACCACTCGTTTACCAGGCTTTTTCTTGTTCATAACGGTGCGCGTTTTGTCAGTGGAGAAAATAGTTACAACTGAAAATATCAGTCTGCTAAAAATGCGTGTAATGAACCACCGGCGGCTGTTAATTAGTTATTAAAAATGTCAATGACAGGTTTTTAATCTGTATAAGCCTTTTTTGAAAACAGTCGTTCAGTTTCGGCTTAAATTTCAAAAGGATGAATAAAGCTATTTTTCGTACAGTTTTATTTGGATGAAAACAGTAATTTTTATTATGTGATCTGTGCCACGCTTTATTGCCAGTGATTTCGCGTTATTTGCAGATTTGTCTGATCGTTCACAGTTTGGTGAAATCCTGGAAAATAGCCCGGCAGAAAAATGTTTAAACATTTATTCACCTTTTAGCTACTTATTGTTTGAAATCACCGGTACGCACCGTATAATTTGTCCGCTTTTTGATGCTTGACTCAAAGTCTCAAAGGACGTTTTATACGACACGCGGCATACCTCGTAAGGAGCAGGAGTAGAACGTGATGTCTGTGTCGCTCGTAAGTCGAAACGTTGCTCGTAGGCTTCTGTTCATTCAGCTCATGGCAGTAATGGCAAGTGGATTGCTGTTTTGCCTCAAAGACCCCTACTGGGGCATTTCCGCCGTATGTGGCGGTATGGCAGTATTGCTGCCTAACGTGTTGTTTATGATTTTTGCCTGGCGTCACCAGGCGCATACACCTGCTAAGGGACGCGTGTCCTGGACATTTGCCTTCGGTGAGGCGTTCAAGGTGTTAGCGATGCTGGCTCTGCTGGTGGTGGCGCTGGCGGTTTTTAAGGCGGTTTTCTTGCCGCTCATCGTTACGTGGGTTTTGGTGCTGGTGGTTCAGATACTGGCACCCGCTGTAATTAACAACAAAGGGTAAAAGGCATCATGGCTTCTGAAAATATGACGCCGCAGGATTACATAGGTCACCATCTGAACAACCTTCAGATTGACCTGCGTACATTCTCGCTGGTGGATCCGCATAACCCCCCAGCCACCTTCTGGACGCTCAATATTGACTCCATGTTTTTCTCGGTGGTTCTGGGTCTGTTGTTCCTGGCGATGTTCCGCAGCGTTGCGAAAAAGGCGACCAGTGGCGTTCCGGGTAAATTCCAGACCGCAATTGAGATGATCATCGGCTTTGTGCATGGCAGCGTCAAAGACATGTACCATGGCAAGAGCAAACTCATTGCACCACTGGCCCTGACGGTTTTCGTCTGGGTATTCCTGATGAACCTGATGGATCTGCTGCCTATCGATATGATCCCATACATCGGTGAGCATGTGCTGGGTCTGCCTGCGCTGCGCGTCGTTCCGTCTGCTGACGTGAACATCACCCTGTCTATGGCGCTGGGCGTATTTATCCTGATTCTGTTCTACAGCATCAAAATGAAAGGCGTGGGCGGGTTCGTAAAAGAACTGACCCTTCAGCCGTTCAATCACTGGGCATTCATCCCTGTCAACTTAATCCTTGAAGGTGTTAGCCTGCTGTCCAAACCGGTTTCACTCGGTCTGCGACTGTTCGGTAACATGTATGCGGGTGAGCTGATTTTCATTCTGATAGCGGGTCTGTTGCCGTGGTGGTCACAGTGGATCCTTAATGTGCCCTGGGCCATTTTCCACATCCTGATCATCACACTGCAAGCCTTTATCTTCATGGTTCTGACGATCGTCTATCTGTCGATGGCGTCTGAAGAGCATTGATTTTTAACAACACTACTACGTTTTAACTGAAACAAACTGGAGACTGTCATGGAAAACCTGAATATGGATCTGCTGTACATGGCTGCCGCTGTGATGATGGGTCTGGCGGCAATCGGTGCTGCGATCGGTATCGGCATCCTCGGGGGCAAATTCCTGGAAGGCGCAGCGCGTCAACCGGATCTGATTCCTCTGCTGCGTACTCAGTTCTTTATCGTTATGGGTCTGGTGGACGCAATCCCGATGATCGCTGTAGGTCTGGGTCTGTACGTGATGTTTGCTGTCGCGTAGTAAGTTGTACGGGATAACCCTAATCCACAGTCGTAAAATTTTAAGAGGTATTGTGCTGTGAACATGAACGCAACAATCCTCGGCCAGGCCNNGCCCGCCGTTAATGGCTGCCATCGAAAAACGTCAAAAAGAAATTGCTGACGGCCTTGCTTCTGCAGAACGCGCTAAGAAAGATTTGGACCTTGCACAGGCCAACGCGACCGACCAGCTGAAAAAAGCGAAAGCGGAGTCCCAGGTGATCATCGAGCAGGCTAACAAGCGTCGCGCTCAGATCCTGGACGAAGCGAAAGCGGAAGCAGAACAGGAACGCACAAAAATCGTCGCACAGGCGCAGGCTGAAATTGAAGCCGAACGTAAACGTGCTCGCGAGGAGCTGCGTAAGCAGGTCGCAATCCTGGCTGTTGCTGGCGCCGAGAAGATCATCGAACGTTCCGTGGATGAAGCTGCTAACAGCGACATCGTGGATAAACTTGTCGCTGAACTGTAAGGAGGGAGGGGCTGATGTCTGAATTTGTAACGGTAGCTCGCCCCTACGCCAAAGCAGCTTTTGACTTTGCCGTCGAACACCAGAGCGTTGACCGCTGGCAGGACATGCTGGCGTTTGCCGCTGAAGTGACTAAGAACGAACAAATGGCAGAGCTTCTCTCTGGCGCCCTGGCGCCGGAAACGCTCGCTACGTCGTTCATCGCCGTGTGCGGTGAGCAGCTGGACGAAAACGGCCAGAACCTGATTCGGGTAATGGCGGAAAACGGTCGTCTGAGCACGCTCCCGGATGTTCTTGAACAGTTTATTCACCTGCGCGCCGCCAGTGAGGCGATCGCTGAGGTAGAAGTCACTTCTGCCTCTGAGCTTAGTGAAGAACAGCGTTCGAAGATCACAAGTGCGATGGAAAAACGTCTGTCACGCAAAGTTAAGCTGAATTGCAAAATCGATAAGTCTGTAATGGCAGGCGTTATCATCCGTGCGGGTGATATGGTCATTGATGGCAGCGTACGCGGCCGTCTTGAGCGCCTTGCAGACGTCTTGCAGTCTTAAGGGGACTGGAGCATGCAACTGAATTCCACCGAAATCAGCGAACTGATCAAGCAGCGCATTGCTCAGTTCAATGTTGTGAGTGAAGCTCACAACGAAGGTACTATTGTTTCTGTAAGTGACGGTGTTATCCGCATTCACGGCCTGGCCGATTGTATGCAGGGTGAGATGATTTCCCTGCCGGGAAACCGTTACGCCATCGCACTGAACCTCGAGCGTGACTCTGTAGGTGCGGTTGTGATGGGTCCGTACGCTGACCTCGCCGAAGGCATGAAGGTCAAATGTACAGGCCGTATTCTGGAAGTGCCGGTTGGCCGTGGCCTGCTGGGCCGCGTGGTGAACACCCTGGGTGCGCCAATCGACGGTAAAGGTCCGGTTGAGCACGATGGCTTCTCGCCAATCGAAGTGATCGCACCGGGTGTTATCGACCGTCAGTCCGTCGATCAGCCGGTTCAGACCGGTTATAAATCCGTTGACGCCATGATCCCAATCGGTCGTGGTCAGCGTGAATTGATCATCGGCGACCGTCAGACCGGTAAAACCGCGATGGCTATCGACGCCATCATCAACCAGCGTGACTCCGGCATCAAATGTGTGTACGTGGCTATCGGCCAGAAAGCGTCCACCATTTCTAACGTGGTTCGTAAACTGGAAGAGCACGGCGCACTGGCTAACACCATCGTTGTGGTGGCGACCGCGTCTGAATCTGCCGCACTGCAATACCTGGCGCCATACGCCGGTTGCGCCATGGGCGAATACTTCCGTGACCGCGGTGAAGATGCGTTGATCGTTTACGATGACCTGTCTAAACAGGCCGTTGCTTACCGTCAGGTTTCCCTGCTGCTCCGTCGTCCGCCAGGACGTGAAGCTTTCCCGGGCGACGTATTTTACCTCCACTCCCGTCTGCTGGAGCGCGCATCCCGCGTTAACGCGGAATACGTTGAGAACTTCACCAAAGGTGAAGTGAAAGGTAAAACCGGCTCCCTGACCGCGCTGCCGATTATCGAAACTCAGGCAGGTGACGTTTCTGCGTTCGTTCCGACCAACGTAATTTCCATTACCGATGGTCAGATCTTCCTGGAAACCAACCTGTTTAACTCCGGTATTCGTCCTGCGGTTAACCCGGGTATCTCCGTATCCCGTGTGGGTGGTGCAGCGCAGACCAAGATCATCAAGAAACTGTCCGGTGGTATCCGTACCGCGCTGGCGCAGTATCGTGAACTGGCCGCGTTCTCTCAGTTTGCATCCGATCTGGACGAAGCAACCCGTAAACAGCTGAGCCACGGTCAGAAAGTGACCGAGCTGCTGAAACAGAAACAGTATGCCCCGATGTCTGTTGCTCAACAGGGTGTGGTGCTGTTCGCAGCTGAACGCGGTTACCTCGAAGATGTGGAACTGGCGAAAATCGGTAGCTTCGAAGCCGCGCTGCTGGCTTACGTTGACCGTGATCACGCTCCGCTGATGCAAGAGATCAACCAGTCCGGTGGCTATAACGACGAAATCGAAGGCAAGCTGAAAGGCATCCTCGATTCCTTCAAAGCAACCCAGACCTGGTAACGTCCGGCGGCTTGTCTTAGGGCAGGCCGCAAGGCATTGAGGAGAAGCTCATGGCCGGCGCAAAAGAGATACGTAGTAAGATCGCAAGCGTCCAGAACACGCAGAAGATCACTAAAGCGATGGAAATGGTCGCCGCTTCCAAAATGCGTAAATCGCAGGATCGCATGGCGGCCAGCCGTCCTTATGCAGATACCATGCGCAAAGTGATTGGTCACCTTGCGAACGGTAATCTGGAATATAAGCACCCTTACCTGGAAGAACGCGACGTTAAACGCGTGGGCTACCTGGTGGTGTCTACCGACCGTGGTCTGTGCGGTGGCTTGAACATTAACCTGTTCAAAAAGCTGCTGGCGGATATGAAAGTCTGGTCCGACAAAGGCGTTCAGAGCGATATCGCGATGATCGGCTCCAAGGGCGTGTCTTTCTTTAATTCCGTAGGTGGCAACATTGTCGCCCAGGTGACCGGTATGGGTGATAACCCGTCCCTGTCCGAACTGATCGGCCCGGTAAAAGTGATGTTGCAGGCCTACGATGAAGGCCGTCTGGACAGGCTGTACGTTGTCAGCAACAAATTTATTAACACCATGTCTCAGGCCCCGACCCTGACTCAACTGCTGCCGTTACCGGCATCTGAAGACGAAGAGTTAAAACACAAAGCCTGGGATTACCTGTATGAACCTGATCCGAAACTGCTGCTGGATACCCTGCTGCGTCGTTACGTTGAATCTCAGGTTTATCAGGGCGTGGTAGAAAACCTGGCCAGCGAGCAGGCCGCACGTATGGTGGCGATGAAAGCCGCGACCGACAATGGCGGCAGCCTGATTAAAGAGCTGCAGTTGGTATACAACAAAGCTCGTCAGGCCAGCATTACTCAGGAACTCACCGAGATCGTCTCGGGGGCCGCCGCGGTATAACCAGGTTAATTCGTAGAGGATTCAAGATGGCTACTGGAAAAATTGTCCAGGTAATCGGCGCCGTAGTGGACGTCGAATTCCCTCAGGATGCCGTACCGCGCGTGTACGATGCTCTTGAGGTTATGAATGGTAGTGAAAATCTGGTGCTGGAAGTTCAGCAGCAGCTCGGTGGTGGTATCGTACGTACTATCGCCATGGGTTCTTCCGATGGTCTGCGCCGTGGTCTGGAAGTGAAAGACCTTGAGCACCCGATCGAAGTCCCGGTTGGTAAAGCAACGCTGGGTCGTATCATGAACGTGCTGGGTCAGCCGATCGATATGAAAGGCGACATCGGCGAAGAAGAGCGTTGGGCTATCCACCGCGCAGCGCCGTCCTATGAAGAGCTGTCCAGCTCTCAGGAACTGCTGGAAACTGGTATCAAAGTAATGGACCTGATCTGCCCGTTCGCTAAGGGTGGTAAAGTTGGTCTGTTCGGTGGTGCGGGTGTAGGTAAAACCGTAAACATGATGGAGCTCATTCGTAACATCGCGATCGAGCACTCCGGTTACTCCGTGTTTGCGGGCGTGGGTGAACGTACTCGTGAGGGTAACGACTTCTACCACGAAATGACCGACTCCAACGTTCTGGACAAAGTATCCCTGGTGTATGGCCAGATGAACGAGCCGCCGGGAAACCGTCTGCGCGTTGCACTGACCGGTCTGACCATGGCTGAGAAGTTCCGTGACGAAGGTCGTGACGTTCTGCTGTTCGTCGATAACATCTACCGTTACACCCTGGCCGGTACGGAAGTTTCCGCACTGCTGGGCCGTATGCCTTCAGCAGTAGGTTACCAGCCGACTCTGGCGGAAGAGATGGGTGTTCTTCAGGAACGTATCACCTCCACCAAAACCGGTTCTATCACCTCCGTTCAGGCGGTATACGTACCTGCGGATGACCTGACTGACCCGTCACCAGCCACCACCTTTGCGCACTTAGATGCAACCGTGGTACTGAGCCGTCAGATCGCGTCTCTGGGTATCTACCCGGCCGTTGACCCGCTGGATTCCACCAGCCGTCAGTTGGATCCGCTGGTGGTGGGTCAGGAGCACTACGACACCGCACGTGGCGTACAGTCTATCCTGCAGCGTTACCAGGAACTGAAAGACATCATCGCCATCCTGGGTATGGATGAACTGTCTGAAGAAGACAAACTGGTCGTGGCACGTGCGCGTAAAATTCAGCGCTTCCTGTCTCAGCCGTTCTTCGTGGCAGAAGTCTTCACCGGTTCTCCGGGTAAATTCGTATCGCTGAAAGATACTATCCGTGGCTTTAAAGGCATCATGGAAGGCGAATACGATCACCTGCCGGAGCAGGCGTTCTATATGGTTGGCACCATCGAAGAAGCCGTCGAGAAAGCCAAAAAACTTTAACGCCTTAATCGGAGGGTGATATGGCAATGACTTACCACCTGGACGTCGTCAGCGCAGAGTCAAAAATGTTCTCTGGTCTGGTCGAGAAAATCCAGGTAACGGGTAGCGAAGGTGAACTGGGTATCTACCCGGGTCACGCGCCGCTGCTCACCGCCATTAAGCCTGGTATGATCCGCATCGTGAAACAGCACGGTCATGAAGAGTTTATCTACCTGTCCGGCGGCATTCTTGAAGTGCAGCCTGGCACCGTGACCGTTCTGGCTGATACCGCGATTCGTGGCCAGGATCTCGATGAAGCGAGAGCCATGGAATCGAAGCGTAAGGCAGAAGAGCACATTAAGAGCTCGCACGGCGACGTGGATTACGCTCAGGCGTCTGCGGAACTGGCCAAAGCGATCGCTAAACTGCGCGTTATCGAGTTGACCAAAAAAGCGATGTAACACCGGCTTGAATGTCTCAAAGGCCAGTCTGGTTTCCAGGCTGGCTTTTTTTATGCCTGCTGTTAATAAAATGTGATTTGTATCACCCGGATATTGATCTGCTCAAAAATGAAGCGTAGACTTCGTTTCTGTGATACATATCACAAAAATAAATACATGCTATGCAGGAATTTATAATGAAAATCGTTAATAAAATCATCGCTATGTTCAGCAATATGAGCTTCTAAGCGCATATTGGTCGAATTGGAAAAGGTCGCCTTCTGGCGGCCTTTTTGTTTATGGACGCTTTATTCAGGTGTCAAAAAAACCATGAAAGCAGCGGCATAGCCGCTAATCTTCAGATTACGGGGATTTTTTTCGAGACAAAACCGCGTACGATCGCTGAAAATGGCACCATAAACTGGTTTTACACCCGGGCGTTGAGCATTTTCTCTGCATCCCATTTCATGATGCAAAATATGTAGAATTTTCAACGTGAAAGGGTTTTACTTCCCACTCAAATTACTGTCAGGATGCGTATGTCAAACAGTGCGATGAGCGTGGTGATCCTTGCCGCAGGCAAAGGAACCCGCATGTATTCCGAGCTTCCGAAAGTGCTGCACACATTGGCCGGGAAGCCGATGGTTCAGCATGTCATTGATGCTGCTAATGAATTAGGCGCCCGCCAGGTTCATCTTGTGTATGGTCACGGCGGCGATCTTCTCAAGCAAGCGCTGAAAGCTGAGAGCCTGAACTGGGTGCTTCAGGCGGAACAGCTGGGTACCGGTCATGCGATGCAGCAGGCCGCGCCGTGCTTTGCAGATGATGAAGACATTCTGATGCTTTACGGCGATGTACCGCTGATCGCCGTCGATACCCTCCAGCGCCTGCGTGAAGCGAAACCGCAGGGCGGCATCGGCCTGCTGACGGTCGTGCTGGACGATCCGAGCGGTTATGGTCGTATCATCCGTGAAAACGGTATGGTGACCGGCATTGTTGAACAAAAAGATGCCAGCGAGGCGCAGCGTAAGATTCAGGAAATCAATACCGGAATCCTGGTCGCCGGTGGCGCGGATATGAAGCGCTGGCTCAGCAAACTGACCAATAACAACGCACAGGGCGAATACTACATCACCGATATCATCGCGATGGCGCATGCCGAAGGGCGTGAAATCTCAGCGGTTCATCCGCAGCGTTTAAGTGAAATGGAAGGCGTGAATAACCGCCTGCAGCTGTCGCGCCTTGAGCGCGTTTATCAGAGCGAGCAGGCAGAAAAACTGCTGCTGGCGGGCGTTATGCTGCGCGATCCGGCGCGTTTCGATTTACGTGGCGAACTGATTCACGGGCGTGATGTGGAAATTGATACTAACGTTATCCTGGAAGGCCAGGTCACGTTGGGTCATCGCGTTAAAATCGGCACCGGCTGTGTCATCAAAAATAGCGTGATCGGTGACGACTGCGAAATCAGCCCCTACAGCGTGGTGGAAGATGCGCATCTTGAGGCCGCCTGCACCATTGGCCCGTTCGCGCGTTTGCGCCCCGGCGCTGAGCTGCTGGAAGGCGCGCACGTCGGTAACTTTGTTGAGATGAAAAAAGCGCGGCTGGGTAAAGGCTCGAAAGCGGGCCATCTGAGCTATCTCGGCGATGCGGAAATTGGCGACAACGTGAATATCGGCGCGGGCACCATCACCTGTAACTACGATGGCGCGAACAAGTTCAAAACCATCATTGGTGATGATGTGTTTGTCGGCTCCGATACCCAGCTGGTGGCGCCTGTGACCATTGGTAAAGGCGTAACCATTGCGGCAGGTACCACCGTGACCCGCGATGTGAACGACAATGAATTAGTGATTAGCCGTGTGCCACAGGTCCAGAAACAGGGCTGGAAGCGTCCGGTGAAGAAAAAGTAATAATAGTTTTTACCTCGCTTTTCTGAAGAGAGGTCGGGGTGAGGAAATAACATAATTTCCCGCCCCAATGGCAGTACCCATAAATATAACCCCACTCTCTACAAGGCTCGGGGTACCCGGAATAAGGGAAACAACAGGTCAGCGACAACGCAGGCGTAATGCCTATATTCGGAATAAAACATTATGTGTGGAATTGTTGGCGCAGTTGCGCAGCGTGATATTGCTGAAATCCTTCTCGAAGGATTACGTCGTCTGGAGTACCGCGGTTATGACTCTGCCGGTCTGGCAGTGGTTGACGCAGAAGGGAACATGACCCGTCTGCGCCGCCTCGGTAAAGTCCAGATGCTGAGTCAGGCGGCGGAAGAACATCCGCTCCATGGCGGCACAGGTATTGCTCACACCCGCTGGGCGACGCACGGCGAACCGTCGGAAGGAAACGCGCATCCGCATGTGTCTGAACACATCGTTGTGGTGCATAACGGCATCATCGAAAACCACGAACCGCTGCGCGAGCTGCTGCAGTCGCGTGGCTACGTCTTTGCCTCCGAGACCGATACCGAAGTGATTGCTCACCTCGTTCACTGGGAGCTTGAGCAGGGCGGTACGCTGCGCGACGCCGTTATGCGCGCTATCCCGCAGCTGCGCGGTGCTTACGGCACGGTGATCATGGATACCCGCGATCCGGGCACGCTGCTGGCAGCGCGTTCAGGAAGCCCGCTGGTGATTGGTCTGGGCATGGGTGAAAACTTCATTGCCTCCGATCAGCTGGCGCTGCTGCCGGTGACCCGTCGCTTTATTTTCCTCGAAGAGGGCGATATCGCGGAAGTCACGCGTCGTGCCATCACCATCTTTGATAAATCTGGCGCACAGGTTAAACGCCCGGACATCGAATCTAATCTGCAGTATGACGCCGGTGACAAAGGCATCTACCGTCATTACATGCAGAAAGAGATTTACGAACAGCCGAACGCGATCAAAAACACGCTGACCGGCCGCATCAGCCACGGTGAAGTTGATTTAAGCGAGCTGGGCGCGAACGCCAACGAGATGCTGGCTCAGGTTGAGCATATCCAGATTGTCGCCTGCGGCACGTCGTACAACTCGGGGATGGTTTCTCGCTACTGGTTTGAAGCGCTGGCTGGCGTGCCGTGCGATGTGGAAATCGCCTCTGAATTCCGCTATCGCAAGTCTGCCGTGCGTCGCAACAGCCTGATGATTACCCTGTCGCAGTCCGGCGAAACGGCGGATACGCTGGCGGCGCTGCGTCTGTCGAAAGAGCTGGGTTATCTGGGCTCGCTGGCTATCTGTAACGTGCCGGGCTCTTCGCTGGTGCGCGAGTCCGACCTGGCGCTGATGACCAAAGCCGGTACCGAAATTGGCGTGGCGTCCACCAAAGCGTTTACCACTCAGTTGACCGTACTGCTGATGCTGGTGGCGAAGCTGGCGCGTCTGAAAGGTCAGGATGCTGCCGTTGAGCACGATATCGTTCATGGTCTGCAGGCGCTGCCGAGCCGTATTGAGCAGATGCTGTCGCAGGACAAGCGCATTGAAGCGCTGGCAGAAGATTTCTCTGACAAACACCACGCCCTGTTCCTCGGCCGTGGCGATCAATATCCGATTGCGCTGGAAGGCGCGCTGAAGCTGAAAGAGATCTCTTACATCCACGCGGAAGCGTATGCCGCAGGCGAGCTCAAGCATGGCCCGCTGGCACTGATCGATGCCGATATGCCGGTTATCGTGGTAGCGCCAAACAACGAACTGCTGGAAAAACTGAAATCCAACATTGAAGAGGTGCGCGCGCGCGGCGGTCATCTGTATGTTTTTGCCGATCGCGATGCGGGTTTCACCAGCAGCGACAACATGCACATCATTGAGATGCCGCATGTGGAAGAGGTGATTGCGCCGATCTTCTACACCGTGCCGCTACAGTTACTGGCGTACCACGTCGCGCTGATTAAAGGCACTGACGTTGACCAGCCGCGTAACCTGGCGAAATCGGTAACCGTAGAGTAAAAAAAACGCCCCATATCAATAAATGGGGCGTTTTTTATCCTTTCCTTTATGACAATCTGTCATCATCAACTACCTTTTTCAGTGTCACAGAAATAAAATTATTCTGACATGTTGTGGTCATAATTGTGGCTATCGATATGAAAAAGAAGCTTTTTTAAATGCTGACTAAACAAAATTTTCCACTGTCATTAAACTGTCATAAACCGTACATATAACTGTCACCTCTTTGTCCTATTTTGCTCATCGTAGCCACTTAAACAACGATTTACACAAATCTTGCAGGAGACATTATGAACGTTATGCGTACCACTGTCGCAACTGTTGTCGCCGCGACCTTATCGATGAGCGCTTTCTCTGCTTTCGCAGCAGCAAGCCTGACTGGCGCTGGCGCAACATTTCCTGCGCCGGTGTATGCCAAGTGGGCTGATACCTACCAGAAAGAAACGGGTAACAAAATCAACTATCAGGGTATCGGCTCCTCCGGTGGCGTTAAGCAAATCACAGCAAACACAGTAGACTTCGGCGCGTCTGACGCTCCGTTGGCGGATGACAAATTACAGCAGGAAGGGCTGTTCCAGTTCCCGACCGTGATCGGCGGCGTGGTGCTGGCGGTAAATCTGCCTGGCTTCAAATCTGGCGAGCTGGTGCTTGACGGTAAAACCCTGGGGGATATCTACCTCGGCAAAATCAAAAAATGGGATGATGAAGCGATTGCAAAGCTGAACCCGGGCAAAAAACTGCCTTCTCAGAATATCGCGGTTGTTCGTCGTGCTGACGGTTCGGGTACCTCCTTCGTCTTCACCAGCTACCTGGCGAAAGTAAACGAAGAGTGGAAATCCAAAGTTGGTGCTGGTTCAACCGTTAACTGGCCGACCGGTCTGGGCGGTAAAGGTAACGACGGCATCGCCGCGTTCGTACAGCGTCTGCCGGGCTCTATCGGTTATGTTGAATATGCTTACGCTAAGCAGAACAACCTGACCTACACCAGGCTGAAATCTGCCGACGGTGCTGACGTCAGCCCGACCGAAGAGAGCTTCTCTAACGCCGCGAAAGGCGTTGACTGGAGTAAATCTTTCGCTCAGGACCTGACCAACCAGAAAGGTGCGGACGTGTGGCCAATCACTTCCACTACCTTCATCCTGGTGCACAAAGATCAGAAAAATGCTGAGCAGGGCACTGAAGTGCTGAAATTCTTCGACTGGGCGTACAAAAACGGTGCAAAAGAAGCGAACGCACTGGATTATGCGACCCTGCCGGACAGCGTGGTTGAGCAGGTTCGTGCTGCATGGAAAACCAACGTGAAAGATAGCAGCGGCAAAGCGCTGTACTAACAGGATATAGTTGACGAAGATGGCGGGGAGCGCGTGCGCTCACCCGCCTGTTTCGTAAGACGTAAATAACTGAAGAGTAACTTATGGCTGCAACCAAGCCTGCTTTTAACCCACCGGGTAAACAGGGTGACATGATATTCAGTGCGCTGGTAAAACTGGCTGCGCTGATTGTGCTATTGATGCTGGGTGGCATCATCGTTTCCCTGATCATCTCCTCCTGGCCAAGCATTCAGAAATTTGGCTTCTCGTTTCTGTGGACCAAAGAGTGGGATGCGCCAAATGACATCTTCGGTGCGCTGGTCCCTATCTACGGTACGCTGGTCACCTCCTTTATCGCGCTGCTGATCGCCGTTCCGGTGAGTTTCGGCATCGCACTGTTCCTGACAGAACTCGCCCCGGCCTGGCTGAAACGCCCGCTGGGTATCGCGATTGAGCTGTTAGCGGCAATACCCAGTATCGTTTACGGTATGTGGGGGCTGTTTATTTTCGCGCCGCTGTTCGCCACGTATTTTCAGGAGCCGGTCGGCAATGTGCTGTCAAATATCCCGTTTGTGGGCGCGCTGTTTTCCGGCCCGGCGTTCGGCATTGGTATTCTGGCCGCTGGCGTTATCCTTGCCATCATGATCATCCCGTACATTGCGGCAGTGATGCGCGATGTGTTTGAACAAACGCCGGTGATGATGAAAGAGTCTGCGTACGGCATCGGCTGTACGACCTGGGAAGTCATCTGGCGTATCGTGCTGCCGTTCACCAAAAATGGGGTGATCGGTGGCATTATGCTCGGCCTGGGCCGCGCGCTGGGTGAAACGATGGCGGTGACCTTTATCATCGGTAACACCTACCAGCTCGACAGCGCTTCGCTGTATATGCCGGGCAACAGTATTACTTCGGCGCTGGCTAACGAATTCGCAGAAGCGGAATCCGGCCTGCATGTCGCGGCGCTGATGGAACTGGGTCTGATTCTGTTCGTTATCACCTTCATTGTTCTGGCTGCCTCGAAATTCATGATCCTGCGTCTGGGGCGCGTTAATGGCGACTCTTGAAATGCAAACGACCGCTGAACTGGCGGAATCCCGCCGCAAAATGCAGGCTCGCCGCCGTACGAAAAACCGTATCGCCCTGACGCTGTCGATGGCGACCATGGCGTTCGGCCTGTTCTGGCTTATCTGGATCCTGGTCTCAACCGTTTCGCGCGGTTTTGACGGCATGTCACTGGCGCTGTTCACCGAAATGACGCCGCCGCCAAATACCGCGGGTGGCGGTCTGGCGAACGCCCTTGCAGGCAGTGGGTTACTGATCCTGTGGGCCACCATCTTCGGTACGCCCCTGGGCATCATGGCGGGCATTTACCTGGCGGAATATGGCCGTAAATCTCTGCTGGCGGAATTTATTCGTTTCATCAATGACATTCTGCTTTCTGCGCCGTCCATCGTAGTGGGCCTGTTCGTGTACACCATCGTGGTGGCCAAAATGGAGCACTTCTCCGGTTGGGCCGGGGTGATTGCGCTGGGCCTGCTGCAGGTGCCGATTGTCATTCGAACCACTGAGAATATGTTAAAGCTGGTGCCGGACAGCCTGCGCGAAGCCGCGTATGCCCTGGGAACGCCGAAATGGAAGATGATTTCCGCCATCACGGTGAAAGCGTCCGTTTCCGGCATCCTGACTGGTGTGCTGCTGGCGGTGGCGCGTATCGCCGGGGAAACCGCGCCGTTGCTGTTCACCGCGCTTTCCAACCAGTTCTGGAGCACCGACATGATGCAGCCTATCGCTAACCTGCCGGTGACCATTTTCAAATTTGCGATGAGCCCGTTTGCTGAATGGCAGCAGCTGGCCTGGGCCGGGGTATTGATCATCACCCTGTGCGTCCTGTTGCTGAACATTCTGGCGCGCATCATTTTTGCCAAGAGTAAACACGGTTAATTTTTACGGCGTGGTTATGGACGGCGCCGGATGAGGAAAAGAGTGAGATGAGTATGGCTAATACTGCCCCGGGTAAGATTTCGGTTCGTGATTTGAACTTCTACTACGGCAAATTCCATGCCCTTAAGAACATCAACCTGGACATCGCAAAGAATCAGGTGACGGCATTTATCGGACCTTCAGGCTGCGGTAAATCGACGCTGCTGCGTACCTTCAACAAAATGTATGAGCTCTATCCCGAGCAGCGTGCGGAAGGTGAAATCCTGCTGGATGGTGACAATATTCTCACCAATACCCAGGATATCGCGCTGCTGCGCGCTAAAGTCGGTATGGTCTTCCAGAAACCGACGCCGTTCCCGATGTCCATCTACGACAACATCGCCTTTGGCGTGCGTCTGTTTGAGAAGCTGTCCCGTGCCGATATGGACGAGCGCGTGCAGTGGGCGTTGACCAAAGCCGCATTATGGAACGAAACCAAAGATAAGTTGCACCAGAGTGGATACTCTCTCTCTGGGGGTCAGCAACAGCGTTTGTGCATCGCGCGTGGCATTGCGATTCGCCCGGAAGTGCTGCTGCTGGATGAGCCGTGTTCCGCGCTGGATCCTATCTCCACCGGTCGTATCGAAGAGCTGATCACCGAGCTGAAGCAGGATTACACCGTCGTGATCGTGACGCACAACATGCAACAGGCGGCACGTTGCTCCGACCACACTGCGTTTATGTATCTTGGTGAGCTGATTGAATTCAGCAATACGGATGATTTATTCACCAAGCCTGCTAAGAAGCAAACCGAAGATTATATTACTGGCCGCTACGGTTGATTTGGAGTTAGCGATGGACAACCTTAATCTCAACAAACATATTTCCGGCCAGTTCAACGCAGAACTGGAGCATATCCGCACCCAGGTGATGACCATGGGCGGGCTGGTGGAACAGCAGCTCTCTGACGCGATTACGGCAATGCATAATCAGGATCAGGATCTGGCGAAGCGCGTTATCGACGGTGACAAGCAGGTTAATATGATGGAAGTGGCCATCGATGAAGCCTGCGTGCGCATTATTGCCAAGCGCCAGCCCACCGCCAGCGACCTGCGCCTGGTGATGGCGATCATCAAGACTATCGCTGAACTGGAGCGCATTGGTGACGTGGCGGACAAGATTTGCCGTACCGCGCTGGAGAAATTCTCCCACCAGCACCAGCCGCTGCTGGTGAGCCTGGAATCGCTGGGTCGCCACACTGTGCAGATGCTGCATGACGTGCTGGACGCCTTCGCGCGGATGGATATCGATGAAGCCGTGCGTATCTATCGTGAAGACAGAAAAGTGGATCAGGAGTACGAGGGCATTGTGCGTCAGCTGATGACCTACATGATGGAAGATCCGCGTACTATTCCAAGCGTCCTGACGGCGCTGTTCTGCGCGCGCTCCATCGAGCGTATCGGTGACCGCTGCCAGAACATCTGCGAGTACATTTTCTACTTCGTGAAAGGGCAGGATTTCCGTCACGTGGGCGGCGATGAGCTGGACAAGCTGCTGGCGGGTAAAGATCCGAAAGAGTGATCGGTGTTAAAAGGCCCGGTGGCACTGCGCTTACCGGGCCTGCGATAGTTAGCGAGTCACCTTCCAGCCGCGCGCTTTCCACAGCGCAGGCAGTTCCGATAATGCCCTGAACGTCGTCACCTTAGGGTGATCAATCGGCGGGTTGTGCGGGTCGGCACAGAAGTAAAACACCTCCATTCCGGCCGCGACGCCGGATTGTGCGCCCGCGCTGGAATCATCCACCAGAATGCAGTTTTCCGGATTCACGTTCATCGCTTTTGCCGCATGGAACATTAGCGCCGGATCGGGCTTCCAGCGCTGGATATCGTAACCGCTGAACAGTTTTTCCGGGAAATGATGCAACATGCCGGTTTTTCCCAGCGAATGCTGCATTTTGCTGACCGGGCCATTAGACACCACGCACATTGGAACGGTAACCGCATCCAGCAACGCATTTGCCCCCTCAATGACGTCCAGTTCGCTGTCGAACAGGCGTGCGACCTCGGCGCGGTAAAGAGGCTCTAAATCCGCTTTCTGCAGATTTACCCCATGTTCGGCGTTGATCGTATCGATGATTTCGTAGAGCTTCACGCCCTTAAAGCGTTTAAAAATCTCTTCGAGATCAAGCGTTATACCCATCTGCTGAAACATATAGACGTAGGCGCGGGAACAAATCACTTCACTGTCGACCAGCGTACCATCACAGTCGAAAAATACCGCTTCAATGTTGGTCATGCCGTTTCCTGTTATAACAAGTTTATCGTTTACCTGATGAAAATTGCGCAACGCAATCGTTGCCGTATAAGAAAAACCAATAAAAAAAGTGCGAGTTAATTCTCCCTATTGTCGCATTTTGGGGTAGGATAGCGACGAATTTTCCCTCCTTTGCTCGGAACCAGAAGATGAGTCAACAACACACTACCCAGGCCTCTGGTCAGGGACTGCTTGAGCGCGTGTTCAAACTGCGCGAACACGGGACATCGGCACGCACCGAAGTCATCGCCGGCTTTACGACTTTCCTGACGATGGTGTACATCGTTTTTGTTAACCCGCAAATTCTTGGCGCCGCGGGAATGGATACCAGCGCCGTGTTTGTGACCACCTGTCTTATCGCCGCGTTCGGCAGCATCCTGATGGGGCTGTTTGCCAATCTGCCGGTAGCGCTGGCGCCTGCGATGGGGCTTAATGCCTTCTTCGCGTTTGTCGTTGTCGGTGCGATGGGCCTGCCGTGGCAGGTCGGAATGGGCGCCATTTTCTGGGGTGCGGTGGGTCTGCTGCTGCTGACCGTTTTTCGCATCCGCTACTGGATGATCGCTAATATCCCGGTCAGCCTGCGCGTGGGCATCACCAGTGGTATCGGCCTGTTTATCGGCATGATGGGGCTGAAAAACGCCGGAGTGATTGTTGCCAACACGGAAACGCTGGTGACCATTGGCAACCTGACGTCGCATAACGTACTGCTTGGCGTGCTGGGCTTTTTCATTATTGCGATTCTGGCGTCCCGCAATATTCATGCGGCGGTGCTGGTGTCTATCGTCGTGACCACGCTGCTGGGCTGGCTGATGGGCGATGTTCATTACAACGGTATCGTCTCCGCGCCGCCGAGCGTCACCACCGTGCTGGGTCATGTCGATCTCGCTGGTTCGCTGAACATCGGTCTGGCCGGGGTGATCTTCTCGTTTATGCTGGTCAACCTGTTCGACTCCTCAGGCACGCTGATTGGTGTGACCGACAAAGCCGGTCTGACCGATGAGAACGGTAAATTCCCGCGCATGAAGCAGGCGCTGTATGTGGACAGTATCTCGTCCGTCGCCGGGTCGTTCATTGGTACCTCATCCGTTACCGCGTACATCGAATCCTCATCCGGCGTCTCCGTTGGCGGTCGTACGGGTCTGACGGCGGTGATCGTCGGTCTGCTGTTCCTGCTGGTGATTTTCCTTTCCCCGCTGGCAGGCATGGTGCCGCCATACGCGGCCGCAGGCGCGCTGATTTACGTTGGTGTGCTGATGACCTCTAGTCTGTCGCGCGTGAAGTGGGATGACCTTACCGAGGCCGTTCCGGCGTTTATTACGGCGGTGATGATGCCGTTCAGCTTCTCTATCACCGAAGGGATTGCGCTGGGCTTTATCTCTTACTGCGTGATGAAAATCGGTACCGGTCGTTTCCGCGATCTCAGCCCGTGCGTGATTATCGTCGCGCTACTGTTTGTTCTGAAGATTGTGTTTATCGACGCGCACTAATCGATACACCCTCTCCCCGCAGGGGAGAGGGTCTGCATAAAGACGTTATGCTTTTACCCGCTGAATATAATCACCAAAGGCGGTCAGCTGACCGGTCAGATGATCCAGCGTGCTCTGATCAATCACTTCACCCGTTTGCGGGTCGACTTTGTTCTGAATCACCCCACCCATAAATTCCGGCTTGTTCATCACCATGGCGTCAAGGAACACCAGGATCTGCCGCAGGTGATACTGACAGCGAGCGCCTCCCCCGCCAGCGGCTGGTCAGGCAAACGGGACAGCCAGTCGATGGCGTTCTTCAGCCCGCCCGGCACCGAATAGTTATATTCCGGCGTGACAATCACCACGCCGTCGGCCTGGCGAATCTGCCCGGCCAGCGCTTCAACGCTTTGCGGAAAACCCTCTTCCTGCTGCACATCCGCATCATAAAGCGGAATGTCGCCAATCGACGGCAGTGCAGTGATATCCATTCCCGCTGGCGCGATTTTAGGCAGGGTGCGAGCCACCATACCGTTAAATGAGCCTTTACGCAGGCTCCCCAGTAACGTAACAACATTCAACGTTTCAGACATGATTACTCCTTTGCATCATGAGAAGACAGGTCAGTTGATTATAAGGGCTTTTTCGGCAGGCAGGCTGGTAAATCGCATCAGGCGTGCGGCAGGCTCATTGGCGCGTGTCTGGGCATCCGGCAGGCTGCTCCAGCCGTTTTTGCCATCATATTCCCACAGACTCAGTTTTTCGATAGCGGGGCTGGTGGCAACCGACCACACCAGAATATCTTCGGCATCGCAAATCGCCTCGATCTGCATGACCTTTGCCGAGCGTAAACGCCCTGAGCCGGGAAGCAGCTGTAATAAACGGGGGGAATCCTCTGTGGCGTGACCGGACATTTTCAGCACGCTCTGACGCAGGACAACCAGCTGAGTGCGCGCCTCGTGGGGATCGTTTTGATTGGCAATCCACAGACTTTCGTTACTGGTGAAAGGATACTCTTCCGGGACGCTGGCGCTGCTGAGGCTGGTGTGCTGCAATTCCATGTCGAGGCCACAATTGCCCTCTGTTGCCAGCGCCACGCCGACGATATTGCCGGTATAGGCGACGGAAAAACCCGGTAGTTCCGCATCGGCAAACACCGGTTTTCCGTTAGGCTGCGTGATGATTTCCGGAAGCTCACTAATACCGTAAAGCATGAACATCAGTTCAGCCAGCAGCGCGCGTGACCCCATAAAACGGGCACGCCGGTGCTCCGGCAGCCGCCGTGCCGCGTGGTGAATGGTTGAGGGTAGTCGTACCGAAGCGAGGTGTTCCTCGCTGAGTATGCCTCTTGCAAAGTGAGTGGCCATTTTTCGCTCCCTGATTAATGGACAATGGTTAACGCCGGGTAATGTATTATCGCCGATAATGGACAGGTTTTAATGCGGAAAAACCTGTCTGAAAAGCATTCAGGCATGACTTTTACATTTCCTTAGTCACATTAGCCGAATCGCTCACAAATTATTTCCCGATGCAGAAGCTGGAGAAGATCCGCCCCAACAGGTCATCCGACGTAAATTCGCCGGTGATTTCGCTTAAGTTGTGCTGCGCCAGCCGCAGCTCTTCCGCCAGCAGTTCGCCTGCCCAGGCACCAAGCAGCTGTGCTTTGCCTTGTTGCAGATGATTCGCTGCCTCTTCCAGCGCCTGTAAGTGACGACGACGAGCCAGGAAACCGCCTTCCATGTTGGTTTCAAAGCCCATGCTCTGTTTGAGATGGTTACGCAGCGTATCCACGCCTTCGCCGGTCCGCGCGGAGAGGCGAATAAGTGAGTGGTTATTCACTTCGCTGAAGCCCAGCGTTTCGCCGGTGACGTCTGCTTTGTTGCGCACGACGGTGATCGGCAGTTTCGCAGGCAGACGGGCAATAAAATCGGGCCAGATATCGGCCGGATCTACCGCGTCAGTGGTGGTGCCATCAACCATAAACAGCACGCGGTCCGCCTGCTCGATTTCCTGCCAGGCGCGTTCGATGCCGATGCGCTCCACTTCGTCGCTGGCGTCGCGTAAACCGGCGGTATCAATGATATGCAGCGGCATACCGTCGATGTGAATATGTTCGCGCAACACGTCACGAGTGGTACCGGCAATGTCGGTGACAATCGCCGCTTCGCGGCCAGCCAGCGCGTTCAGCAGGCTCGATTTCCCGGCGTTAGGTCGCCCGGCAATCACCACTTTCATCCCTTCACGTAGCAGGCTGCCCTGACGCGCCTCGGCGCGTACAGCGTCGAGATCGGCGATAACCGTATTCAACTGCGCTTCGATTTTACCGTCCGACAGAAAGTCGATCTCTTCGTCCGGGAAATCGATGGCAGCTTCTACATAGATTCGCAGGTGAGTGAGTGCTTCCACTAAATGATTGACCCGCGCGGAAAACGCCCCCTGCAGCGAATTCAGGGCAGAACGTGCCGCCTGTTCCGAACTGGCGTCGATCAGGTCGGCAATCGCCTCTGCCTGGGCTAAATCAAGCTTATCGTTTAAGAAGGCGCGTTCGGAAAACTCTCCCGGCTTTGCGATACGCACGCCCGGCAGCGTCAGAATACGTTTGAGCAACAGATCGAGGATCACCGGTCCGCCGTGGCCTTGCAGCTCCAGCACGTCTTCACCGGTAAAAGAGTTCGGGCCGGGAAACCACAGCGCGATGCCCTGATCCAGCGCGGTGCCGTCGGCGTCTTTGAACGGCAGATAATCGGCGTAGCGTGCCTTTGGTAGTTTACCCAACACGGCGTGCGCAACGTCCCGCGCCTTCAGGCCGGAGATGCGCAGGATGCCCACACCACCGCGTCCCGGTGGGGTTGCCTGGGCGATGATAGTGTCGTTATGGCTCATAAAATCACTCGTATTAAAAAAGGCGGTCATTAGACCGCCTTCTGGCTTGAAGAATGAAGCGTATTAAGACTTTTTCTTCTCGCGGCTGTGCAGCCCACGTTTTTCCAGACCACGGTAAATCAGCTGCTGCTGAATAATGGTCACCAGGTTGCTGACGATATAGTACAGCACCAGACCTGACGGGAACCACAGGAAGAATACCGTGAAGATGACCGGCATAAAGGTCATGATCTTCTGCTGCATCGGGTCGGTCACGGTGGTCGGCGACATCTTCTGAATGAAGAACATCGTCACGCCCATCAGGATCGGCAGGATGTAGTACGGGTCCTGTGCGGACAGGTCATGGATCCACAGCGCAAACGGCGCGTGGCGCAGCTCAACGGAGCCCATCAGCATGTAGTACAGCGCAAGGAAGATAGGCATCTGGATGATCAGCGGGAAGCAGCCACCCAGCGGGTTTACCTTCTCGGCTTTATACAGGGCCATCATTTCCTGGCTCTGACGCTGTTTGTCATCGCCCAGACGCTCACGCATTGCCTGAATCTTCGGCTGCAGCATACGCATCTTCGCCATGGAGGTGTACTGCGCTTTGGTCAGCGGGTACATGATGCCACGAACGATAAAGGTAATAACGATGATGGAGAAGCCCCAGTTGCCCAGGAAGCTGTGGATCCACTTCAGCAGCTTAAACAGCGGCTGAGAGATGAACCACAACCAGCCGTAGTCAACGGTCAGATCCAGGTGCGGCGCAACGGCAGCCATTTTATCCTGAATTTCCGGACCGACCCACAGGGTGCTGTTCAGCGTTGCGTTCTGGCCCGGCTGCACCAGCGTCGGCTGAGATTTGTAGCCGATCGCGGCAATGCCGTTGCCCAGGTTCGCGGTGTAGAAGTTGTTGTTGCCATCGTTACGCGGAACCCATGCGGTTGCAAAATACTGCTGCAGCATTGCTACCCAGCCATTTTTGGCATTCAGGTTCAGGTTCTCGTTGTCGGCGATAGTATCGAATTTGTATTTTTCGTATTTTTCGTCCGGCGTAGAGTACGCCGCGCCGCGGAAGGTATGCAGCGCAAAGTTGCTGCTGCCAGTGTCGCGGTGAGACGGCAGATTGATGGATTGCTTCAGCTGACCGAAAGAGGCCAGTTCCAGCGGTTTCTCGCCGACGTTTTTCACGTCATAGCCCACATTCACTGAGTATTCACCGCGTTTCAGGGTGAAGGTTTTGGTGAAGGTGTTACCGGCTTTGTCGGTATACGTCAGCGGGATTGCCAGTTCATTCTGGCCATCAGCCAGTACAAACGCATCTTTATCAACGTTATACAGAGGACGAGGACCATTGGCCGGGTTGTCCGGGCCATCACGTCCAGTCAGGCCGCTCTGCGCCTGGTAGATAAACTGTGGCGTCGTTTCCAGCAACTGGAACGGTTCATTGGAACCCAGATCTTTCGGGTATGCCAACAGCAGTGCCTGCTCAACATCACCACCGCTGGTGTTGATGGTCAGTTCAAGCACATCGGTTTTAACCGTAATCAGTTTCCCCTGGCCACTGGCCGGTACGCCCTGGTCTGCTGCACTACCCGCTGGGGTGGTCGTCGTCTGCGTGGTCTGTTGCGGCTGGGGCTGAGGATTTTTATCCTGCTCCCACGCTTGCCAGATCATGAAAGACACGAACAACAAAGCGATGATAAGAAGATTGCGTTGGGAATCCATCGTTAGTGTTCTCTGGTATCAAATGGTCCTGGTGGGACGGGGTCGTCTCCACCCGGGTGTAAAGGGTGGCATTTTAATACGCGTTTCACCGTCAACCAACTGCCTTTTATCACTCCAAACCTGCGCAATGCCTCAATTCCGTATTGAGAGCAGGTTGGGGTGAAACGGCAATGTGGCCCGAGTAGCGGACTAATCAGGCGTTGATAGACCCGGATAAGGGCTATCAGGACCCGCGAGCCAGGCGACAGTGACGGCGCCATAATTTTTCCAACGCTTCCGTGAGAGCACGGTTATCGAGGTCAGCAACCCCCTTTTTCGCCACCACCACGAAATCCATTGACGGGAGTTCGTGCTGAAGTAAACGGAAGCTCTCACGCGTCAGACGTTTAATCCGATTGCGTTCATGAGCGCGTTTCACGTTTTTCTTGGCGACAGTAAGACCGATGCGGGGATGCCCCAGCGAATTCAGGCGGCCGAGGATAGTGATTTGCGGCGTGCCAGCCCGTTGTGGCTGCTGGAAGACGAATGTGAAATGATTGGGAGTTAACAAACGTAACTCCCTGGGAAATGCGAGCTTAACCACTCAGGGGTTAGCTTTTATTACTTGGAAACGGTCAGACGAGCGCGGCCTTTAGCACGACGACGTGCCAGAACCTGACGACCATTTTTAGTAGCCATACGAGCACGGAAGCCGTGAGAACGGTTGCGCTTCAGTACAGACGGTTGAAAAGTGCGTTTCATGGCGATTTCTACCTAAACTTGAATAAATTCACTGACTTTTGCGTATACCCGAACAACATTCGAACGACTTACGCTTCAGCTTGGGTGATTAAAGAGGCCGGATTGTAATAATTGTACACTCCGGAGTCAATTCTCTTTACCTTATTTCCCGCGTAATTCCGCACTTTTACGTGCAAAAAATGCGCTGTCGTCGATACACGAACGCGGGCTCTACGCGCCGGGTGGGGGATTATACGGCCTCCCGCTTAAAGCGCAAGGATCGTGCAGGATCTTTATTAGATCGTTTAAACCAAAATTCGGCATTACTCATTAATTTTTCCAATATGCGGCCTAAATCCTGCTTCACTCGTGCCAGGATCGTTTACACTTATCCGGTTTCGATCCTTCCTGTGGATAAACAGGGAAGAATCTGTGAGAAACAGAAGATCTCTGGTTCAGATTACGCTATGATCCGCGGTCCCGATCGCGATCTTTAGATCCTGGCCGGGTAAAAAAACCGCGCACAGCGGTTCGCACGTCACCCTTTTGCGCAGGGTCAACAACGCTTCAACCTTAACCGGGCCGAGGCGTACATTCGACGTGTGCCAACAATCACGATCGTTTTCTTTTTTTCTTTTTGTTCGAGTGGAGTCCGCCGTGTCACTTTCGCTTTGGCAGCAGTGTCTTGCCCGATTGCAGGATGAGTTACCAGCCACAGAATTCAGCATGTGGATCCGCCCGTTGCAGGCGGAACTGAGCGATAACACGCTGGCTTTGTACGCGCCAAATCGTTTTGTACTTGACTGGGTAAGAGACAAATACCTGAATAATATCAACGGCCTGCTTAACGATTTCTGCGGTACGGACGCCCCTCAGTTACGCTTTGAAGTTGGCACAAAACCCGTTGCGCAAACGGTGAAAGAGCCGGTTCATGCGGCGGCGCCAGCCCAGGTGGCGCAGATTCAAATGCCACGCACCGCGCCCGCGCCGCGTCCGGGTTGGGATAACGTCCCGGCTCCAGCGGAACCGACCTACCGTTCTAACGTCAATGTTAAGCACACCTTTGATAACTTCGTCGAAGGTAAATCCAACCAGCTGGCGCGCGCGGCAGCCCGTCAGGTGGCGGATAACCCCGGCGGCGCCTATAACCCGCTGTTCCTGTACGGTGGCACCGGTCTCGGTAAAACGCACCTGTTGCACGCGGTTGGTAACGGCATCGTGGCCCGTAAGCCGAATGCCAAAGTGGTATACATGCACTCAGAGCGTTTTGTACAGGACATGGTCAAAGCGCTGCAAAACAACGCCATCGAAGAGTTCAAGCGCTACTACCGTTCCGTTGACGCGCTGCTTATCGATGACATCCAGTTTTTTGCCAATAAAGAACGATCCCAGGAAGAATTTTTCCACACCTTTAACGCCCTGCTCGAAGGCAATCAACAGATCATCCTGACCTCGGATCGCTATCCGAAAGAGATCAATGGCGTTGAAGATCGTCTGAAATCTCGCTTCGGCTGGGGGCTGACGGTGGCGATCGAACCGCCTGAGCTGGAAACCCGCGTGGCGATCCTGATGAAAAAAGCCGACGAAAACGACATTCGTCTGCCGGGTGAGGTTGCGTTCTTTATTGCCAAACGTCTGCGTTCCAATGTTCGTGAGCTGGAAGGGGCGCTGAACCGCGTCATCGCCAACGCCAATTTTACCGGCCGGGCGATCACTATCGATTTCGTGCGTGAAGCGTTGCGTGATTTGCTGGCGCTGCAGGAAAAACTGGTCACCATCGACAACATCCAAAAGACGGTGGCAGAGTATTACAAGATTAAGGTAGCGGATCTGCTTTCCAAGCGCCGCTCCCGCTCGGTCGCACGTCCTCGCCAGATGGCGATGGCGCTGGCAAAGGAGTTAACCAACCACAGTCTGCCGGAAATTGGCGATGCGTTTGGTGGCCGCGACCATACCACCGTGCTGCACGCGTGTCGTAAAATCGAACAGTTGCGTGAAGAAAGCCACGACATCAAAGAAGATTTCTCAAACTTAATCAGAACATTATCTTCGTGACGCTATGAAATTTACCGTAGAACGTGAACATTTATTAAAACCGTTGCAACAGGTGAGTGGTCCATTAGGTGGCCGCCCAACGCTGCCGATTCTCGGTAACCTGCTGCTTCAGGTCGCAGATGGCGCGCTGTCGCTGACCGGTACTGACCTTGAAATGGAGATGGTGGCTCGCGTCGCGCTGATTCAGCCACACGAACCGGGGGCAACGACCGTTCCGGCACGTAAATTCTTTGATATCTGCCGTGGCTTGCCGGAAGGCGCGGAAATCGCGGTGCAGCTCGAAGGCGATCGGATGCTGGTGCGGTCTGGCCGCAGCCGTTTCTCGCTCTCCACGCTGCCTGCCACCGATTTCCCGAACCTTGACGACTGGCAGAGCGAAGTGGAATTCACCCTGCCGCAGGCGACGATGAAACGTCTGATTGAAGCGACCCAGTTCTCAATGGCGCATCAGGACGTTCGTTATTACCTGAACGGCATGTTGTTCGAGACCGAAGGCGAAGAGTTGCGCACTGTCGCGACAGACGGCCACCGCCTGGCGGTGTGCTCGATGCCTGTTGGCGAGCCGTTACCCAACCATTCGGTGATCGTGCCGCGTAAAGGGGTGATTGAGTTGATGCGTATGCTCGACGGCGGTGACAACCCGCTACGCGTGCAGATCGGCAGCAACAACATCCGCGCTCACGTCGGCGATTTTATCTTCACGTCGAAGCTGGTTGATGGCCGTTTCCCGGATTATCGCCGCGTATTGCCGAAAAACCCGGACAAACACCTGGAAGCCGGTTGCGATATCCTCAAACAGGCCTTTGCCCGTGCGGCCATTCTCTCCAACGAGAAATTCCGCGGCGTGCGTCTGTACGTCAGCGAAAACCAGCTGAAAATTACCGCTAATAACCCGGAACAGGAAGAAGCGGAAGAGATGCTGGACGTCACCTACGGCGGCACCGAAATGGAAATCGGCTTTAACGTTAGCTACGTGCTGGATGTGCTGAACGCGCTGAAGTGTGAAAACGTCCGCATTCTGCT
This sequence comes from Trabulsiella odontotermitis, assembly GCF_001188485.1. GTDB lineage: Bacteria > Pseudomonadota > Gammaproteobacteria > Enterobacterales > Enterobacteriaceae > Trabulsiella > Trabulsiella odontotermitis_A. The sequence goes on along the minus strand of NZ_JNGH01000085.1, from coordinate 124,339 downwards.
GACCGACTCGGTTTCAAGTGTACAGATTGAAGATGCGGCCAGCCAAAGCGCGGCTTATGTTGTCATGCCAATGAGACTGTAATGTCGCTCACCCGTCTGTTGATCCGCGACTTTCGCAACATCGAAAGCGCGGATCTCGCGTTATCCCCCGGCTTTAATTTTCTGGTTGGCGCCAACGGCAGCGGAAAAACCAGCGTTCTGGAAGCCATTTATACGCTCGGCCATGGCCGGGCGTTTCGCAGTTTGCAGATTGGCCGCGTGATCCGCCATGAGCAGGAATCGTTTGTGCTGCACGGGCGATTGCAGGGGCAGGAGCGCGAAATCGCCATCGGTCTGACGAAAGACAAGCTCGGCGACAGCAAAGTGCGCATCGACGGTACCGACGGTCACAAAGTGGCGGAGCTGGCGCTGCTGATGCCGATGCAACTGATTACGCCGGAGGGGTTTACTTTACTCAACGGCGGCCCCAAATACAGAAGAGCGTTCCTTGACTGGGGATGCTTTCACAACGAAGCCGGTTTCTTCACCGCATGGAGCAATCTGAAGCGCCTGCTCAGGCAGCGTAATGCTGCACTGCGTCAGGTGACTCGCTATGCACAATTGCGCCCGTGGGACACCGAGCTTATCCCGCTGGCGGAGCAGATCAGCCGCTGGCGCGCGGAATACAGCGCGGCCATTGTGGATGATATGGCGGATACCTGTAAGCAGTTTTTACCCGAGTTTTCTCTCACCTTCTCCTTCCAGCGCGGCTGGGAGAAAGAGACGGACTATGCCGAAACGCTGGAGAAAAACTTCGAACGTGATCGCCTGTTAACCTACACCGCGCACGGTCCGCACAAAGCGGATTTTCGCATTCGCGCCGACGGTGCGCCGGTGGAAGACACGCTGTCGCGCGGGCAGCTCAAACTCCTGATGTGCGCGCTACGTCTGGCGCAAGGGGAGTTCCTGACCCGCGAAAGCGGGCGACGCTGCCTGTACCTCATAGATGATTTTGCCTCTGAACTGGATGATGCGCGCCGCGGGCTGCTGGCCAGCCGTTTAAAAGCGACGCAATCACAGGTTTTTGTCAGCGCGATTAGCGCTGAACACGTAATGGACATGTCGGACAAAAATTCGAAGATGTTCACCGTGGAAAAGGGTAAAATAACGGATTAACCCAAGACAAAATGAGCGAGAAACGTTGATGTCGAATTCTTATGACTCCTCCAGTATCAAAGTCCTGAAAGGGCTGGATGCGGTGCGTAAGCGCCCGGGTATGTATATCGGCGACACGGATGACGGCACCGGTCTGCACCACATGGTATTCGAGGTGGTAGATAACGCTATCGACGAAGCGCTCGCGGGTCACTGTAAAGACATTATCGTCACCATCCACGCCGACAACTCCGTTTCCGTACAGGATGACGGGCGTGGTATTCCGACCGGTATTCACCCGGAAGAGGGGGTCTCGGCGGCGGAAGTGATCATGACCGTACTGCACGCGGGCGGTAAATTCGATGATAACTCCTATAAAGTGTCCGGTGGTCTGCACGGCGTTGGCGTGTCCGTGGTAAACGCCCTGTCGCAGAAGCTGGAACTGGTTATCCATCGCGAAGGCAAGATCCACCGTCAGATTTACGCGCACGGCGTGCCGCAGGCCCCGCTGGCGGTGACCGGTGAAACGGAAAAAACCGGTACCATGGTTCGTTTCTGGCCGAGCCTGGAGACGTTTTCTAACCACACCGAATTTGAATATGAAATTCTGGCGAAACGCCTGCGCGAGCTGTCATTCCTCAACTCTGGCGTTTCTATCCGCCTGAAAGACAAGCGCGACGGTAAAGAAGACCATTTCCACTACGAAGGCGGCATCAAGGCGTTTGTTGAGTATCTCAACAAAAACAAAACGCCGATCCACCCGACTATTTTCTACTTCTCTACCGAAAAAGACGGTATCGGCGTTGAAGTGGCACTGCAGTGGAACGACGGTTTCCAGGAAAACATCTACTGCTTTACCAACAACATTCCGCAGCGCGACGGCGGTACGCACCTTGCGGGCTTCCGTGCGGCGATGACCCGTACACTGAACGCCTACATGGACAAAGAAGGCTACAGCAAAAAAGCGAAAGTCAGTGCCACCGGTGACGATGCCCGTGAAGGCCTGATTGCGGTAGTTTCCGTGAAAGTGCCGGACCCGAAATTCTCTTCTCAGACCAAAGACAAGCTGGTTTCTTCAGAGGTGAAATCGGCGGTAGAACAGCAGATGAACGAACTGCTGAGCGAATACCTGCTGGAAAACCCGTCTGATGCGAAAATCGTGGTCGGCAAAATCATCGACGCGGCGCGTGCCCGTGAAGCAGCGCGTAAAGCGCGTGAAATGACTCGTCGTAAAGGCGCGCTGGACCTCGCTGGTCTGCCGGGCAAGCTGGCGGACTGTCAGGAACGCGACCCGGCGCTGTCCGAACTGTACCTCGTGGAAGGGGACTCCGCGGGCGGTTCTGCGAAGCAGGGCCGTAACCGCAAGAACCAGGCGATTCTGCCGCTGAAAGGTAAAATCCTTAACGTGGAAAAAGCGCGCTTCGACAAGATGCTCTCTTCTCAGGAAGTGGCGACGCTTATCACCGCGCTGGGCTGCGGCATCGGTCGCGACGAGTACAACCCGGACAAGCTGCGCTATCACAGTATCATCATCATGACCGATGCGGATGTCGACGGCTCGCACATCCGTACGCTGCTGCTGACGTTCTTCTACCGTCAGATGCCGGAAATCGTTGAGCGTGGTCACGTGTATATCGCACAGCCGCCGCTGTACAAAGTGAAAAAAGGCAAGCAGGAACAGTACATTAAAGACGATGAAGCGATGGATCAGTACCAGATCGCCANNCGGGGGCGGGGGAGCCGCTGGAGCGTCTGGTGTCCGAGTTCAACGCCACGCAGAAAATGATTGGCCGTATGGAGCGTCGCTACCCGCGTTCGCTGCTGAAAGCGCTTATCTATCAGCCGACGCTGACCGAAGCGAACCTCAGCGATGAACAGGCCGTGACCCGCTGGGTGAACGCGCTGGTGACGGAGCTGAACGAGAACGAACAGCACGGCAGCCAGTGGAAATACGATGTCCGTGAAAACACGGAACAGCAGCAGTTTGAGCCGATCATCCGCGTGCGTACGCACGGCGTGGATACTGATTATCCGCTCGATCACGAATTCGTGACCGGCCCGGAATACCGTCGTATCTGCACGCTCGGTGAGAAACTGCGCNCGCCAGCCGGTGACCAGCTTCGAAGCGGCGCTGGACTGGCTGGTGAAAGAGTCCCGCCGTGGCCTCTCCATCCAGCGCTACAAAGGTCTGGGCGAAATGAACCCGGAACAGCTGTGGGAAACCACCATGGATCCGGAAAGCCGTCGTATGCTGCGCGTTACCGTTAAGGACGCGATTGCCGCTGACCAGCTATTCACCACGCTGATGGGGGATGCGGTTGAACCACGTCGCGCCTTTATCGAAGAAAACGCCCTGAAAGCGGCGAATATCGATATTTAAGTCAGTACACCCCGGTGGCGCAGCGCCACCGGGCTTTTCTTTACCCGCAAAAGGGGATTCCCGCCCCGTCATTACATCCCCCTTTTACCGCCTCTCTTTTGCTGTTTTTTGAGCTAAATCGCGTTAGCATGAGCCGAGACTCATTTAATCCGGGGAAAACATGGCTATTAAACTCATCGCGATCGATATGGACGGCACTTTATTGTTACCGGACCATACCATCTCTCCTGCTGTTAAAAATGCCATTGCCGCTGCGCGTATGCGTGGGGTAAACGTTGTACTGACGACAGGGCGTCCGTATGCGGGTGTGCACCACTACCTCAAAGAATTGCATATGGAACAGCCAGGGGATTATTGCATCACCTACAACGGCGCGCTGGTGCAGAAAGCCAGCGACGGCAGTACCGTTGCACAAACCGCGCTGAGCTACGACGATTACCTGTACCTGGAAAAACTGTCCCGCGAGGTGGGGTCGCACTTCCACGCGCTGGATCGCAACACGCTGTACACCGCGAACCGTGATATCAGCTATTACACTGTGCATGAATCCTACGTCGCCACCATTCCGCTGGTGTTCTGCGAAGCGGAGAAAATGGATCCGGCCACCCAGTTCCTGAAAGTGATGATGATTGACGAACCGGTGGTGCTCGATCGGGCCATCGCACGCCTCCCGGCGGAAGTGAAAGAGAAATACACCGTGCTGAAGAGCGCGCCGTACTTCCTCGAAATCCTCGACAAGCGCGTCAACAAAGGTACCGGCGTGAAATCGCTGGCGGAAACGCTGGGCATTCAGCCTGAAGAAATTATGGCGATTGGCGATCAGGAAAACGACATTGCGATGATTGAATATGCGGGCGTTGGCGTGGCGATGGATAACGCCATCCCGACGGTCAAAGAAGTGGCGAATTTCATCACTAAATCGAATCTGGAAGATGGCGTGGCGTACGCTATCGAGAAATACGTCCTCGCGTCATAACTCCCCTGCAAAACCCTCCAGCACAGCGAGCTTCGGTTAGCTGTGCTTTTTTTTATCTCTGAATTGTTCTTTTTGTGATCTAAATTGTAGTACAACACATCATCATTGTACTACATTGATATCACGCAAACGGATGAACCCCACAAATTTGTACTGCAAAAGTGCGGTGAAATTCAGCGGTCGAGGTAAAGTAAACATGGACGCACAGAGCATAAGGACTCTCCATGAATCTCAACAAAACCGACCGTATTGTCATCACGCTGGGCCGTCAGATCGTAGGCGGGAAATATGTACCCGGTTCGGCGCTGCCTGCAGAGGCCGATTTGTGTGAAGAATTTGAAACCTCGCGCAACATTATTCGCGAGGTGTTTCGCTCGCTGATGGCCAAACGGCTGATCGAGATGAAACGCTATCGCGGGGCGTTCGTGACGCCGCGCAACCAATGGAACTACCTCGACACGGACGTGTTGCAGTGGGTACTGGAAAACGATTATGACCCGCGACTCATCACCGCGATGAGCGAAGTGCGAAATCTGGTGGAGCCGGCCATCGCCCGTTGGGCAGCGGAACGCGCTACCTCCAGCGATCTGGCGAACATTGAGTCGGCGCTCAACGACATGATCGCCAACAACCAGAATCGCGATGCGTTTAACGAAGCGGATATTCGCTACCACGAAGCGGTGCTGGCATCGGTGCATAACCCGGTGTTGCAGCAGCTGAGTGTGGCGATCAGTTCGCTCCAGCGGGCGGTATTTGAACGCACCTGGATGGGCGATGAGGCCAACATGCCGAAAACGCTCCAGGAGCATAAGGCGCTGTTCGATGCGATACGGCATCAGGACGGCGAAGCAGCGGAGCAGGCAGCGCTCACCATGATTGCCAGCTCAACACGACGGTTGAAGGAATTCACATGACATCACGCTACATCGCCATTGACTGGGGATCGACCAATCTGCGCGCCTGGCTGTATCAGGGCGATGAATGCCTGGAGCACCGGCATTCGGAAGCAGGGGTCACCCGTCTTAACGGAAAATCTCCAGGGGCGGTGTTAGCGGAAGTGACGCAGGGCTGGAATGACGGCGCTACGCCGGTGGTCATGGCGGGCATGGTCGGCAGTAACGTCGGCTGGAAAATCGCCCCCTATTTGCCCGTTCCCGCATATTTCTCTGCCATTGGCGAGCAGTTAACGTCCGTTGGCGACAATATCTGGATCGTTCCTGGCCTGAGCGTATCGCGTGACGATAACCACAATGTGATGCGCGGCGAGGAAACACAGTTGCTCGGCGCGCGTGAAATCGCCCCCTCGACCCTGTATGTCATGCCCGGCACGCATTGCAAATGGGTACAGGCTGACCACCAGCAAATTCTCGATTTTCATACTGTGATGACCGGTGAACTGCATCACCTGCTGCTGCGCCAGTCGTTGATCGGCGCGGGGTTGCCGGAGCAAACCGCATCCCCCGAGGCCTTCAGCGCCGGGCTGGCGCGTGGTCTCGCCTCTCCTTCTCTTTTGCCGCAGTTGTTCGAAGTGCGTGCCGCCCATGTCCTGGGTGCGCTGCCGCGCGAACAGGTGAGCGAGTTTTTATCCGGTCTGCTGATCGGCGCAGAAGTTGCCTGCATGGGCGACCGCTTTGCCGACGGGCAGATCGCTATTGTTGCCGGAAATTCACTGGCTGTGCGTTACCAGCAGGCGCTCCACGCCGCCGGGCGCAACACCGTGCTGGTGGACGGCGATACCGCATTTCAGGCTGGAATAAGGAGCATCGCCCATGCAGTGGCAAACTAAACTCCCGCTGATCGCGATTTTACGCGGCATTACACCAGACGAGGCGCTCGCGCACGTCGGCGCGGTCATCGACGCGGGTTTCGACGCGGTAGAAATCCCGCTGAACTCGCCGCAATGGGAGAAAAGCATCCCGGCGATCGTCGCCGCGTTTGGCGATAAGGCACTGATTGGCGCCGGTACGGTGCTGAAACCGGAGCGAGTCGATGAACTGGCGGCAATGGGCTGCAAGCTGATTGTGACGCCAAACATCCAGCCGGAGGTGATCCGCCGCGCTGTGGCGCACGGCATGACGGTCTGCCCCGGTTGCGCCACGGCGACGGAAGCCTTCGAGGCGCTGGACGCGGGTGCCCAGTCGCTGAAAATTTTCCCCTCTTCCGCGTTTGGCCCGGCGTATATCAAAGCGCTGAAAGCAGTGCTGCCGCCGGACGTCCCCGTATTTGCGGTGGGCGGCGTCACACCGGAAAACCTCGGGGAATGGATTCAGGCCGGGTGCGCGGGCGCCGGACTCGGGAGCGATCTCTATCGCGCCGGGCAGTCCGTTGAGCGAACCGCGCAGCAGGCCGCCGCATTTGTTCAAGCGTATCGAGAGGCAGTGCAATGAAAATAACCAAACTCACGACATACCGTTTACCGCCGCGCTGGCTGTTTCTGAAAATCGAAACGGACGAAGGCGTGGTTGGCTGGGGCGAACCGGTGATTGAAGGGCGCGCGCGCACCGTTGAAGCCGCCGTTCATGAAATGGGCGATTACCTGATTGGTCAGGATCCGGCGCGGATTAACGATCTCTGGCAGGTGATGTACCGCGCCGGTTTCTATCGCGGCGGCCCGATCCTGATGAGCGCCATTGCCGGTATCGACCAGGCGCTGTGGGATATCAAAGGCAAAGTGCTGAACGCCCCTGTCTGGCAGCTAATGGGCGGTCTGGTGCGCGATAAAATCAAAGCCTACAGTTGGGTCGGCGGTGACCGTCCGGCCGAGGTGATTGATGGCATCAAAACCCTGCGTAACATCGGTTTTGATACCTTTAAACTGAACGGCTGTGAAGAACTGGGCGTGATCGACGATTCGCGCAAAGTGGATGCCGCCGTCAATACCGTGGCGCAAATCCGCGAAGCGTTCGGCAGCGACATCGAATTTGGTCTGGATTTCCACGGTCGCGTCAGCGCGCCGATGGCGAAGGTGCTTATCAAAGAGCTGGAGCCGTATCGCCCGCTGTTCATTGAAGAGCCGGTGCTGGCGGAGCAGGCGGAATACTATCCGAGGCTGGCGGCGCAAACGCACATTCCGATTGCGGCGGGCGAGCGCATGTTCTCACGCTTCGAATTCAAACGGGTGCTGGAAGCGGGCGGTATCGCCATTCTGCAGCCTGATTTGTCGCATGCCGGCGGGATCACGGAATGCTACAAAATCGCCGGGATGGCGGAAGCGTACGATGTGGCGCTGGCGCCGCACTGTCCGCTTGGACCGATTGCGCTGGCCGCGTGTCTGCATATCGACTTCGTGTCGCGCAATGCCGTATTCCAGGAGCAGAGTATGGGCATTCATTACAATAAGGGCGCGGAACTGCTCGACTTTGTAAAAAATAAAGATGACTTCAGCATGGATGGCGGATTCTTTAAACCGTTAACGAAACCCGGGCTTGGGGTGGATATTGACGAAGCAAAAGTCATCGAAATGAGCCGGAACGTGACCGACTGGCGAAATCCGTTGTGGCGTCATGAAGATGGCTCAGTTGCCGAGTGGTAATCGGCAGAATTAAATAATTAAAAAACGTTTTTTCTTACACCCTCTGTAAATTACAGGGCATGGTGAGCGGCTTCGCTATGCCCAAAATCTGGAGACAGATTGCGATGGATATATCAGTGACTACTGCGAAAGTCGGGCGTCGGCGTTATCTGACCCTGATTATGATCTTTATTACGGTTGTGATTTGTTATGTCGATCGGGCAAACCTCGCCGTAGCGTCGGCACATATTCAGGAAGAGTTCGGCATTACCAAAGCCGAAATGGGATATGTCTTTTCTGCGTTTGCCTGGCTGTATACCCTGTGCCAGATCCCGGGCGGCTGGTTCCTTGACCGCGTGGGCTCGCGCTTAACGTATTTCATAGCGATTCTGGGCTGGTCGGTGGCGACACTGTTCCAGGGGTTCGCCACAGGGTTGATGTCGTTGATTGGCCTGCGCGCCATCACCGGTATCTTTGAAGCGCCGGCGTTTCCCACCAACAACCGCATGGTGACCAGCTGGTTCCCGGAACATGAGCGTGCGTCGGCGGTCGGTTTTTACACCTCCGGGCAGTTCGTTGGCCTGGCGTTTCTGACGCCGCTGCTGATCTGGATCCAGGAACTGCTGAGCTGGCACTGGGTGTTCATCGTGACGGGTGGGATTGGCATTATCTGGTCGTTTATCTGGATCAAGGTTTATCAGCCGCCGCGCCTGACCAAAAGCGTTTCCCAGGCGGAACNGGCTGGATTTATGACCACCGTGCCGTTCCTGGCGGCTTTCTTTGGCGTACTGCTCTCCGGCTGGCTGGCGGACAGAATGGTGCGCAAAGGCTTCTCGCTGGGTGCGGCGCGTAAAACGCCGATCATTTGCGGCCTGCTGATTTCCACCTGCATCATGGGCGCTAACTACACCAACGATCCGGTGTGGATTATGACTCTGATGGCGCTCGCCTTCTTCGGCAACGGCTTCGCGNTCACCTGGTCGCTGGTCTCTTCGCTGGCGCCGATGCGTCTGATCGGCCTGACCGGCGGCGTGTTCAACTTTGTGGGCGGTCTGGGTGGTATCACCGTGCCGCTGGTGGTGGGTTATCTGGCGCAGGATTACGGTTTTGCTCCGGCGCTGACCTATATCGCCGTGGTGGCGCTGATCGGCGCGCTCTCCTACATCCTGCTGGTTGGCGACGTGAAACGGGTAGGCTAAACACCGCACCTGAGATACCCTGATGCGACGTCAAGCATCAGGGTATCCTAATGAAACAAGTCACTTTCGCCCCCCGCCATCATCAGCTCACCAATACACAAACCTGGACGCCGGACAGCCAGTGGCTGGCGTTTGATGTGCGTCCGTCAGGCGCGTCGTTTACCGGTGAAACCATTGAGCGTGTCAATATCCATACCGGTGAGGTCGAAGTGATTTACCGGGCGACTGACGGCGCGCACGTTGGTGTGGTGACGGTGCACCCGCAGGAGGCGCGATACGTTTTCATTCACGGGCCGGAACAGCCGGATGCGGACTGGCAGTACGATTTTCATCACCGTCGTGGCGTGGTGACGCACAACGGCGAAACGCATAACCTCGACGCGATGGATATCACGCCCCCCTTCACTCCCGGTGCGCTGCGCGGTGGCAGCCATGTTCATGTTTATAGTCCGGACGGCAAGGCCGTCAGCTTTACCTATAACGATCACATATTGCACGAGCGCGATGCGACGCTGGATTTGCGCAACGNNGCCAGCCACTGGAGCGTGCTGGTCAGCCGTACCACGTCAACGCCCGCGCCGGGTAGCGATGAGATCAACCGCGCTTATGAAGAGGGTTGGGTGGGCAACCGCGCGCTGGCGTTTATCGGCGATACGCGTACGCTGCAGGGCGAAAAAGTACCGGAGCTGTTTATCGTGACGCTGCCGGAACACGAAGCAGACTGGAAACAGGCAGGGCAGGAACCGCTCGAAGGGACGAGCAGCACGATGCCTGCGCCGCCAGCCAGCGTTCAGCAAAAACGCCTTACCTTTACTCACCTGCGTGCGTATCCCGGGCTGGTTAACGTTCCGCGTCACTGGGTGCGCGCGAACCCGCAGGGAAGCCAGATCGCCTTTTTGATGCGTGATGATAACGGCGTGGTGCAGCTGTGGCTGATGTCGCCGCAGGGCGGTGAGCCGCGCCAGCTCACGCAGACGCTGAGTGGTATTCAGTCGGCATTTAACTGGCATCCGTCAGGGAATGCGCTGGGATGTGTCGTGGATAACCGGATTGCGCTGTGCGATGCGGCAACGGGCGCAGTGACGTTTCTGACTGACGGGCATGGAAATCCGCCTTCAGCCGATGCTGTTGTGTTTTCGCCGGACGGCCAGTACATCGCCTGGATGGAAGAGGTGGACGGTTTTCGTCAACTGTGGGTAACGGAAACCGGCAGTTAAGCTATTTCGATGGCATGGGCGCTGGCGGGATCACGGAATTCGTCGCCAGCGTTTTTTGTTCGCTTTTTTCCACGCGCGATTTCACCGAGCTGTCGGTACGGAACAGATCCCACGGGAGCAGCAGCGTGTCCATCACGGCGGTGAAGGGCATATCCAGCGCGACCAGCGATTTTGTTCCCCAGTTGGTGTCGTCATCGCCCAGCATCGCGGCGCTGGCGCGCGTGCCGGGATACGTTCCTTCCTTACCACCGGTGTGCGACATCACGCTCGAACAGCCGCCAAGAACCATCATTCCACTGAGCAGAGCCAGTTTTAGCAGAGTCAATTTCATCATAATGTTATCGTTGTGATGCCTGTCGTTGGGTTATATCGACCCGCAGATCAAATAGAAAGTTTGAAAGCGCCGCTCTGTGGCGGCTGTCTCACTTTAACCTTTAGTGCTGTCATTCAGTCTAAACACTTAGCCTGAAAGTGCAAAAAAACTCAGACAACAGCCCTTGAAATGCGTTCCGTCGCACCCATTTTAAGAGTACGGCCCGATGTGGGATACGCCTGCGGGGTATTCCGGGCAAACGACCTGTCCAAGATGGAAGGTGATTAAACACTCGCTGATTTCAGGAGCTTTTTACTATGCGTAACTTCGATCTTTCTCCGCTGTACCGTTCTGCTATTGGTTTTGACCGTCTGTTCAATCTGTTAGAAAACAACCAGAGCCAGAGTAACGGCGGCTACCCTCCGTACAACGTTGAACTCGTTGACGAAAACAACTATCGCATCGCCATCGCCGTGGCCGGTTTTGCGGAAAGCGAACTGGAAATCACCGCGCAGGACAATCTGCTGATTGTCAAAGGGTCGCATGCGGCAGAGCAAAAAGAGCGGACCTACCTCTATCAGGGCATCGCTGAGCGCAACTTTGAGCGCAAATTCCAGCTAGCGGAAAACATCCACGTTCGTGGCGCCAACCTGGTGAACGGCCTGCTGTATATCGATCTCGAGCGTGTGATCCCGGAAGCGAACAAACCGCGCCGCATCGAAATTAACTAATTCCGTTGGGCCGCGCGGCGGCCCACATCTCAACCTGCCCGCCGTCAGGGGGCAGAAAATGCGAATCATGCGATTCGTAATAGTACGCTAAATCATTCGGGTTGCATCGAGGCAGCTTGAAGGATGACGCGTAAAAACTCGCTTCTTAGAAGGAGATTTATACTATGCGTAACTACGACTTATCCCCACTGCTGCGTCAATGGATCGGTTTTGACAAACTGGCCAATGCCCTGCAAACCGCCGGTGAAAGCCAAAGCTTCCCGCCCTATAACATCGAAAAAAGCGACGATAACCACTACCGCATTACCCTTGCGCTGGCCGGTTTCCGTCAGGAAGATTTGGACATTCAACTGGAAGGCACGCGGCTGACCATCAAAGGCGCACCGCAGCAGCCGGAAAAAGAGACCAAATGGCTGCATCAGGGGCTGGTAACCCAGGCCTTCAGCCTGAGCTTCACCCTTGCGGAAAATATGGAAGTGTCTGGCGCGACCTTTACCAACGGTCTGCTGAACATTGATTTAACCCGCAATGTACCGGAAACCCTCGCTCCGCAGCGGATCGCTATCAGCGATCGCCCGGCACTAAATAGCTAATAAATTAGCGATGTCATAGCCCCGCTTCGGCGGGGCTTTTTTGTGTGTAAACGCAGAAGAACACGCCTTATCGCTTTTTACCGATAAAAGCATTCAGCAACTGCAAAACTGTGTGCCGGGAACAGAGAAAAAGTCTGCAAAGTAGCGGTATTGCTTATTGGAGGGGTAAATGTGCGCTATCGCGCATACAACCCCCGATCTCTCTGCCAGAATCCATTATATCTATAATGTTATTCACCTAATCTATCAGCTGCCTCGAGGCAGTCTGAAAGATGGCGTGTATCTTCACAGGGAATCTGTCATGAGTGACATAGCATTGACCGTCAGCATTCTGGCACTCGTCGCCGTGGTTGGCTTATGGATAGGCAATGTAAAAATACGCGGCGTTGGGTTTGGCATTGGCGGCGTCTTATTCGGCGGCATTATCGTTGGTCATTTTGTCGATCAGGCCGGGCTGACCCTCAGTAGCCCAATGCTGCATTTCGTTCAGGAATTTGGCCTGATCCTGTTCGTCTACACCATCGGGATTCAGGTGGGGCCGGGCTTTTTTGCCTCGCTTCGCGTGTCGGGGCTACGGCTTAATCTTTTCGCCATTCTGATCGTCATTCTCGGCGGTCTGGTGACGGCGCTGCTGCATAAAATTTTCAATATTCCGTTGCCGGTGGTGCTGGGGATTTTCTCCGGTGCGGTCACTAATACCCCTGCGCTGGGCGCCGGGCAGCAGATCCTGCGTGATTTAGGTGTGCCAACGGATATTGTCGACCAGATGGGGATGAGCTATGCGATGGCTTACCCGTTTGGGATTTGCGGCATTCTGATGACCATGTGGCTGGTGCGTCTGTTCTTTCGCGTTAACGTTGAGAAAGAAGCGCAGCAGTTTGATGACAGCGTCGGCAACGGCAGTGCGCATCTGAACACTATCAACATCCGTGTTGAGAACCCGAACCTCAATAATCTGGCGATTCAGGATGTGCCGGTGCTGAACAGCGACAAAATTATCTGTTCGCGCCTGAAACGGGGCGACATGCTGATGGTACCGTCGCCAACCACCATTATTCAGGCAGGTGATTTGCTCCACCTGGTGGGGCGGCACGAGGATTTGCACAGCGCCCAGCTGGTGATCGGTAAAGAGGTGGAAACGTCGCTTTCAACCCGGGGAACCGATCTCCGCGTCGAGCGTGTGGTGGTCACCAACGAGAAGGTATTAGGCAAAAAAATCCGCGATCTGCACTTTAAACAGCGTTATGACGTGGTGATCTCGCGCCTCAACCGTGCCGGTGTTGAACTGGTGGCGAGCAGTAATGCCAGCCTGCAGTTCGGCGATATCCTCAACCTGGTCGGCCGTCCCTCGGCGATTGACGCGGTCGCCGCAGAACTGGGTAACGCGCAGCAAAAACTGCAACAGGTGCAGATGCTGCCGGTATTTATCGGTATCGGCCTTGGGGTGTTACTGGGCTCGGTACCGCTGTTCGTGCCGGGTTTCCCGGTGGCACTGAAGCTGGGACTGGCGGGCGGTCCGCTGATTATGGCACTGATCCTCGGGCGTATCGGCAGCATCGGTAAGCTCTACTGGTTTATGCCGCCGAGCGCCAACCTGGCGTTGCGTGAACTGGGGATTGTGCTGTTCCTGGCGGTGGTGGGGCTGAAATCCGGCGGCGATTTCATTGAGACGCTGACCAAAGGCGACGGTCTGAGCTGGGTAGGTTACGGCATCTTTATCACCGCCATCCCGCTGCTGACGGTGGGGATCCTGGCGAGAATGTTCGCGAAGATGAACTACCTGACGATTTGCGGCATGCTGGCCGGCTCAATGACCGATCCGCCGGCGTTAGCCTTTGCTAACAACCTGCACGCCACCAGCGGTGCGGCAGCACTCTCCTATGCGACGGTTTATCCGCTGGTGATGTTCCTGCGTATCATCACGCCACAGCTGCTGGCCGTGCTGTTCTGGGGGCTCAGCTAGTCCCCTCTTTCTGGCTTTTATGCGCTTTCAGGACGGCTGAAGGCGCATAGCCAAACTTATGTTTGAACGCTTTGCTGAAATGGAACGAGTCGAAAAAGTTCAGCATGTTCGCCACGTCACTGACCGAATTCCCTTCCTGCTTAAGTAATGACTGCGCGAGTTCCAGCTGCGCGTCGAGATAATACTCTTTCGGCGTTTTGTCGGTATAGCGCAAAAACAGACGCCGCAGCCAGGGTTCGCTGCACTGCATCCACTGCGCCATATCCGCGACGCTCCAGCGTTTTTGCGGATTGCTGTGTAACGCGGTGATCAGTTTTTCCAGTTTTATTAACTGACGGTCTTTTTGCCCGTTTTCTGTAATAAGACAAATCCACTGATAGATAATTTTGGTGAGAAAGGCCACCGCAAGGTTATTTTTAAGCGACTCCCCGCTATTTATCAGCTCTGCAACCTCATTGAGCTCTTTATTAAAGTTCTCTCCGTTATATATTATCCCCGTTTGTAATATCGGTATTTCCATTATGCTGGTGGGGATAAACTCCATCCAGTATTGTTCCCAGACCAGCCCGTCACAATGATAGGACTTAATCTCCATTGGTTTCAGGAAAATAACGCAATTGCCATTAAGGGTTATTTCGGAATTATCTTTCAGGTATATCCGCCCGCAGCCTTGTAGGGTGTACACCGCGACCCAGGAGTTGGCGATCAGCGGCTTCTTTTTATCACGAGGCCAGGTGACGCGGTACGTCTCGTCGGCCAGGGTGTGCCATAACGAGATGAGGGAAATTCCGCTTGAGATCACATTTTCATCAAGAACTAATGGAATATTGTACGTGGTTTCGTTTTTTACATGCGAAATTTGAGTTTTTCCATTCATTTTAATTTCCCGTCGGCGAATTATGCCTGCAACCTGAAATTAAAACCTAGCATACTTTTTTCTTTTCAGGGATGTGTTGCTTGTCGTTTAAGAAAACAAACCGCCTGGTTCCGGTACGTCCTTAATTCCTCTGTGCTTTGACGGGCCGGACATAATCATAAATAAGGGCATATGATGAGTATTCAGCAAATTGTGAGCTTTATCGCTTTTACGCTGCTGGTGGCTTTCATTACCTGGTGGAAGCTGCGTAAAGCGGATACCGGTTCGCAGCAGGGGTATTTTCTCGCCGGACGGTCGCTGAAAGCGCCGGTGATCGCGGCCTCCCTGATGCTAACCAACCTGTCGACAGAACAGCTGGTCGGGCTGACCGGTCAGGCCTATCGCAGCGGAATGTCGGTGATGGCCTGGGAGGTGATTTCCGCCATTCCGCTGATCTTTCTGGCATTGATTTTCCTGCCGCGCTATTTACAGCGTGGCATCGCTACCATTCCTGATTTTATTGAAGAGCGCTATGACAAAACCACGCGCATCATCATCGACTGCTGTTTTCTGATTGCCACCGGGATTTGCTTCCTGCCGATCATTCTTTATTCCGGCGCGCTGGCCTTTAACAGCATGTTTCACGTCACGGAAGCGTTTGGCATTTCGCAAAACGCTGCCATCTGGGCGATGGTCACCGTACTCGGGATTTGCGGCATTTTGTATGCGGTGCCCACCCCCATCGGCGCCAGCCACGACCCGGTACCGATTGGCGCGGCGCTGACCGGGCTGATTCTGGTGAACACCTTTTACTGGTGTACTAATCAGGGCATCGTCCAGCGTACGCTGGCCTCAAAAAGCCTGTCGGAAGGGCAAAAAGGGGCGCTGCTGACGGCGGTACTGAAAATGCTCGACCCGCTGATTCTGGTGCTGCCGGGCGTGATTGCGTTTCATCTTTTTCAGGACTTGCCGAAAGCGGACATGGCCTATCCGGCGCTGGTTAACAAAGTGATGCCGCTGCCATTGGTGGGTTTTTTTAGCGCGGTACTGTTCGGCGCCATCATCAGCGCGTTCTGCGGTTTCTTAAACAGCGCCTCGACGCTGTTCAGCATGGGGATTTATCGCCGCATCATTAACGAGCAGGCGACGCCGGACCAACTGGTATCCGTCGGTCGTCGCTTCGGGTTTATCGTCGCGATTGTCTCGGTGCTGGTTGCGCCGTGGATCGCCAACGCGCCGCAGGGGCTTTATACCTGGATGAAGCAGCTCAACGGCATTTACAACGTGCCGCTGGTGACGATTGTGATTATGGGCTTTTTCTTCCCCAGAATTCCGGCGATCGCCGCAAAAGCCGCCATGTTCTTCGGTATTTGTAGCTATATCGTCGTCAATTACCTGGTTAAATTCGACTTCCATTTCCTCTATGTGTTGGCTTGTACGTTCTGCATCAACGTGGTGCTGATGCTGGTCATCGGTGCTGTCAGGCCGCGTGCAACGCCGTTTAAATTTCACGACGCGTTTGCAGTGGATATGGTGCCGTGGCGACACGTGAAAATCGCCTCCGTTGGCGTCCTGTTCGCGATGATTGGCGTCTATTCCGGCCTGGCGCAGTTTGGCGGTTATGCGTCTCAATGGCTGACCATTCTCTGCTATCTCATCGTGGCCGCCGTGGTGATTTACCTGATTTACAGCCGTTGGCATGAGCGCCGCACCGCGCCTGCCGAATTTGCTTCAGACGTTAAGGACAAATCATGACTCGCCCCAATTTTCTGTTCATCATGACCGACACCCAGGCGACCAATATGGTGGGTTGTTACAGCGGTAAGCCGCTGAATACCCAAAATATTGATAAGCTGGCCGACGAAGGGATCCGTTTTAACTCCGCTTACACCTGTTCCCCGGTATGCACGCCCGCGCGTGCCGGGTTATTTACCGGCATTTACGCTAATCAGTCCGGGCCGTGGACTAACAACGTCGCGCCGGGGAAAAACATTTCGACGATGGGGCGCTATTTTCAGGATGCGGGCTACCACACCTGTTACATCGGCAAGTGGCATCTCGACGGGCACGACTATTTCGGCACCGGCATTTGCCCGCCGGAATGGGATGCGGAGTACTGGTACGACGGCGCAAACTACCTCTCCGAATTGACCGACGAGCAAATCGGGTTGTGGCGAAACGGTCTCAACAGCGTCGAGGATTTGCAGGCGCACCACATTGATGAAACGTTTACCTGGGCGCACCGCATCAGCAATCGGGCGATTGATTTCCTGGCGCAACCCGAGCGCGCCGAAGAACCATTTCTGATGGTGGTCTCCTACGACGAACCGCATCATCCGTTCACCTGCCCGGTGGAGTATCTTGAGAAGTATCAGGATTTCCGTTACGACCTCGGGGAAAAAGGGCGCGACGATCTGGCGAACAAACCGGAACATCACCGCTTGTGGGCACAGGCGATGCCGTCGCCGGTGGGGGACGATGCGCAGTACAATCACCCGATGTATTTTGCCTGTAACGATTTTGTCGATGACCAGATCGGCCGGGTGATCAACGCGTTAACGCCGGAACAGCAGCAAAATACCTGGGTGATTTATACCTCCGATCATGGCGAAATGATGGGCGCTCATCGCCTGATCAGCAAAGGCGCGGCGATGTATGATGACATCACTCGTATCCCGCTGATCGTGCGGTCGCCGACCGGCATCAAAAAGCAGGTGGATACGCCGGTCAGCCATATCGATTTGCTGCCAACGATGATGGCGCTGGCAGGGATCGATAAGCCGGATATCCTGCCGGGCGAGAACCTCTTCAGGGCGCAACCTGAGCGCGGCGTGATGGTGGAATTCAACCGTTATGAGATAGAGCATGACAGCTTCGGCGGGTTCATTCCGGTGCGCTGTTGGGTGACCGATCGCTATAAACTGGTATTAAATCTGTTTACCAGCGATGAGCTGTACGACCGGCAAAACGACCCTAACGAGATGCGAAATCTCATCGATGTCGCTGATTTTTCACAGATTCGCGATCATCTGCACGATCAACTACTGGACTNGGGATCCGTTTCGCACCTATCAATGGAGCATGCGGCCGTGGCGGGTGCAGGCGCAGCCGCGCTGGATGGGAGCGTTTCGCCCGCGCCCGGAAGATGGCTATTCGCCGGTGGTGCGTGATTACGATACCGGCATGCCAACGCAGGGTGTTAAGGTGGAAGAGAAGAAACAGAAATTCTGATGTTACCCCCTCTCGCCGGTAGAGGGGGCGTCTGCAAAGGAGATTGAATGAAAATTTCGCGCCTTGGCGAAGCGCCGGATTACCGCTTCTCGCTGGCTAACGAGCGAACCTATCTCGCCTGGATCCGCACTTCGCTGGGGTTTCTGGCCGCGGGTGTCGGGTTAGATCAGCTGGCACCCGATTTTGCCACACCGCTCATTCGTGAAGTGTTAGCGCTGTTGCTGTGCCTGTTTGCCGGGACGCTGGCGATTTATGGCTATCTGCGCTGGCTGAAAAATGAAAAAGCGATGCGGATGAAAGAAGATTTACCCTACACGCACACGCTTTTGATCATCAGCGTCATTTTGCTGGTCGTCGCCTTCACCGTGATGGGCCTGGTGCTGTATGCCGGATAGCCGCAAAACGCGCCGCCAGCAGGATCCTGGTCTGCAACCGGAACGCACGTCACTGGCCTGGTTTCGAACGTTGCTGGGCTATGGCGCGCTGATGGCGCTGGCGGTCAAACATAACTGGCATCAATCAGGCATGCCGTTCTGGATTTCCCTCGGCCTGCTGGCATTGGTCAGCATTATCTTATGGCGATATACCCGCAATCGTAACGTTATGGACATCAATAAGAGCGATTTCGCCCAACCGCGGGCAGTGCGTGACAAATTTTTGATCTCCCTCGCTGTCCTTTCCCTCGCATTATTGTTTGCTGTAACGCACTTAAGACAAATCGCCATATTTTTAAAGGATGCTGTATGACAGGATGTCACGTGATGGCTAAGCCAGCCAGTTCGCGGTGTAACCTCAAATGCCGTTATTGCTACTACCTTGATAAGCCCAAAAATGAAGAAATGGATGACGCCACCCTTGAGGCGTTTATCCGCCAGCAGATAGACGCGCAGCCCGGAAAGGACGTTCAGTTTGCCTGGCAGGGTGGCGAACCAACGCTGTGCGGGCTCGATTTTTTCCGTCGCGTTGTCGCCCTGCAAAAACAGTACGCTGGCGAAAAGCGCATCCATAACGCCTTTCAAACCAACGGGCTACTGGTCACTGATGAATGGTGCCGTTTTTTTCATGATAACGACTGGCTGGTGGGCATTTCGCTTGATGGCCCGGCAGATCTTCATGATACGTGGCGAGTTAGCCGCAGCGGAAAACCGACGCATTTTAAAGTGGTGGAGGCGATCGGCAGGCTGGTCGCACACCGCGTCGACTTCAATCTGCTGACGGTGGTCAACCGGCAAAACAGTCAGCATGCCGAGCGGGTGTACCGGTATTTGCGTCGTCAGGGCACGCCGTTTATCCAGTTTATTCCTCTGATGGAGCTGGATAAAAATGGCGAGCCGAGTGCGGAGTCGGTATCAGCGGAAGCCTGGGGGGCATTTCTCACCACGGTGTTTGACGTCTGGGTGCGGGAAGATGTGGGCCGCACTTACGTGCAGCTGTTTGATTCAACGCTTGGCNGCGATGACCCGCAGTCCGGAGGCGATCGCCTTTGGCGAAAACAAAAAAGCCTCGCTGCCGCAGGCGTGCCAGGAGTGTCACATGCGGCAGTTGTGCAACGGCGACTGCCCGAAACACCGCACAGCGGACGGCGTGAGCGCGCTGTGCGAGGGGTATCAACGCTTTTTTACCTATACCGCACCNCCCAGCGCGCCTGCTGTACCGGCGAGGAACGGGAACGGCTCCATCGCGCCGCTGGTGGCCAGCGGGAACAGCATGCCCGCGCCGAAGAAGAACAGCGCGGCGGGGATCAGCAACGTCCAGACCGTCATCACGCCAAGCAGACCGGGGATCCACATCATCAGCCCCGCCAGCAGACAGCTAATCACCGACTGCCACATCAGCGACGAAAAACGCTTGTTCTGACGACCGGCAAACCAGGCGCCGAAAAAGGCGGCGGGGATCGGCAGAATAAACAGAATACTGACCGCCATGCTGCTCAGGCCGAGCACGCCACCCAGCAGTACACCGGAGCTGGCTTCAAACACTGCAATGCCCGCCAGCCCGCCGATCAGCATCAGCAGATAACAGTTAAACGCTGTGCTGCCAAACAGGGTTTTATAGCTGGTGAGTAGACGGGTTTTCGGTGCCGCTTTCGGCCGCGTTTCCGGCATCCAGCGGGCCATGCTGAACGTCACGATAACGCACAGCGCCAGCAGGAAACCATAACAGGCGCGCCAGCCCCAGGCGGTATCGAGCAGGCCGCCAATCAGCGGCGCCAACAACGGACTGACCAGAATCCCCATATTTAACAAACTGTTGGCGTGGCGAAGCTGCGTGCCTTCATACAGGTCGCGCGGCAGCGTTCGCGCCATCACACCGCCGACGCCGGTCCCCATGCCCTGCAACGCGCTGGCGGCGATCAGCACCGTCAGGCTGTGCGTGGTGATCGCCACCACCGTTGCCAGCATAAAAATCGTCATCCCGACCAGAATCACCGGGCGTCGGCCAACGCGATCAGAGAGCGGGCCGTAGAACAGCTGCGAGACGCCATAAGTCAGCAGGTAGGCCGCCATCACGCTCTGCACCGCACCTTCCCGCACCTGTAATTCCAGCGCCATATCCGCAATAGCCGGGATGTAGATGGTTTGCGCCATCTGACCGACGGCCACGAGCAGAACCAACATCAACAACAAATTGAAGTTCTTATGCCTTTTCATGTCGAATGTTACGTCTTAAAAAATGAGAAAATGAAGAATAAATCGCCAGGAACACCGGTAAATTCGGGAGGAATCTACCACAGCCTGATGGCAACTTAACCATCGTGAACGTTAAAGGTGAGGCGGAGGCAGGCAGGATTTGTAAACAACTTCGGCAAGTAATGTTGCCAGTTTTGGCCTGCCTGGGCGCGGCGTGCGATCAGACCGAGCAGAACAGCCGGTGGGTGACGCGCGATTCGCCGATAACCGGCACAAAGCCCATTTTATGATAGAAACCGTGCGCTGCTTGTGGGGCGTGCGTATTCAGGAAATCAAACCAGATGCTGGCGTCGGCCATCACCGTGGTCAGCAGTTGTTTGCCAATACCTGCCCGGCGCCAGGCTTTGCTGATGTAGAGATGGCGAATGCGCCCGGCGCGTGGCAACTGGCTGAACGGATCGCGATTCAGGCCGCAAATGCCGACCAGCCTGCCGTTCAGGAACGCGCCTAACAGCTTTTCGCCAGGCGCATTGAACTGGTTTTCGCCGCGCAGCCAGCTCTCTTCGAGTCTGCGCAGCATGTTGAAATGGTGCGTCAGGCTTTCCGTCTTGAGCGCGATATAGCCGGGCTCCGCTGGGGTGATCGGCTCAATAAGTAAACGCATCATAACACTCCCTCGTGATGAAAGAGGGGCGGTTGCCCGCCCCTCTTAGGTGCGACCTGAACCTGAATTACCGGAAGTATTTCAGGACAGCATCAAGCAGTTGCAGTACTGCAACAATGAGTTTCAGGATAAGAATGATCATATCCATCACGCCCATACGCGTCTCCTCAGGTAAAGGAGCACTGCGGGTTGGCTTACCTTTCCGCCGCCTGTAACCAACCGCGTTGTTGACGTAACACAGTGTGCTCTCTCAGGGGTAAGGCACTGACGGCACCACCCGTTTCAGCCAGGACTTCATTGCGCCCGTGTAACACGCGGCCCCCGAATCTCACAAAGTGAACATCCTCATTATAGATAAACACTGTATGCATGAACAGTATTTTTTGGACAAAATCGACGGTGTCATCCATACTCAACACGTCAAAATCCGTGCCGAAAATTGCGCGTTCCTTTCCGTTCGCGTATACTTTAGCCGTTGACGTAACACAGTGTGTTCTGCGGCTACCACCCGCAAACGCTGTCGATAAAAACCTCGCTCCGGCGGGGTTTTTTGTTTTCTGGCGCCGCGAAACGAAACGTGATCGGCGGCGCAGTTTTACGCTGATGAAAATAATTCCGTTGTCTGTCAGCCAAACCTGTGTTTGTATAAATTCAATTGATGAATCACAGGCTGGTCCCAAATGAACGCTTCCATGCATACGACGAACCTACTAAACACCGCGCAACTAGCCGCGGTGGTCGTCGTGCGTGTGGTGGTGGTCGTCGGCAATGCGCCGTAGGGTCCGGAACACACGATTCCAAAACCCCGCCGGCGCAAACCGGGCGGGGTTTTTCGTTTAAGGAACTCGCCAGGTAAGTCGGCCCAGAAGAAAAGGACTGGAGCATGGCAAGTTCGGGCAAAACCTCACAAAGCACGCGTTATACCGGTGCGCAGTTAATCGTTCATTTACTGGAACGACAGGGCATAACCACCGTGGCAGGTATCCCGGGAGGGACAGTGCTGCCGTTGTATGATGCGTTAAGTCAAAGCACGCAGATCCGCCATGTACTGGCGCGCCACGAACAAGGCGCAGGGTTCATTGCACAAGGCATGGCGAGAACGCAGGGCAAACCGGCTGTTTGTATGGCCTGTAGCGGGCCGGGCGCGACCAACCTGGTCACGGCGATTGCCGATGCGCGACTGGATTCCATCCCGCTGGTCTGCATCACCGGCCAGGTCTCTTCGTCGCTGATCGGCACCGACGCCTTTCAGGAAGTCGACACTTACGGCATTTCCATTCCCATCACCAAGCACAACTACTTAGTCCGTGACATTCACGAGTTACCGCAGGTGATTTGCGATGCGTTTCGCATTGCGCAGTCGGGCCGCCCGGGCCCGGTGTGGATCGATATTCCCAAAGATGTGCAGACGGCGGAAATCGACATTGCCGATCTGCCAGTGCCTGGCGGACGCGCGCCTGCGCCGGTGTTCCGTCTGGAGGATATCCGTGACGCGGCGGCCATGATCAACGCCGCCCGTCGTCCGGTGCTCTACCTGGGCGGCGGCGTGATTGCCTCAGCCGATCAGGTGCGCAAGCTGGCGGAAAAAGCCAGTCTGCCAACCACCATGACCTTAATGGCGCTCGGCATTCTGCCGAAAGCGCATCCGCTGTCGCTCGGGATGCTGGGTATGCACGGCGCGCGGAGCACCAACTTTATTCTGCAGGAATCAGATTTGCTGGTGGTGTTAGGTGCGCGTTTTGATGACCGGGCGATTGGCAAAACCGAGCAGTTCTGCCCGAATGCGAAGATTATTCACGTGGATATCGACCGTGCGGAGCTGGGGAAAATCAAACAGCCGCACGTGGCGATTCAGGCCGATGTTGGCGAAGTGCTGGAGCAACTGATGCCGCTGATCGACGCCACACCGCGCGACGAGTGGCGCCAGATGGTCGCAGATTTACAGCAGGAGTTCCCGTCCGCTATCCCGACTGGCGGCGATCCGCTGAGCCATTACGGGCTGATTAACGCGGTGGCGGCCTGCGTTGACGACGACGCGATCGTGACCACCGACGTCGGCCAGCACCAGATGTGGGCCGCACAGGCCTATCCGCTGAACCGTCCGCGCCAGTGGCTGACCTCCGGCGGTCTGGGCACCATGGGCTTTGGTCTGCCTGCCGCTATCGGTGCGGCGCTGGCGAATCCGCACCGCAAAGTACTGTGCTTCTCCGGCGACGGTAGCCTGATGATGAATATTCAGGAAATGGCGACGGCAGCCGAAAATAATCTCGATATCAAAATTATTCTGATGAATAACGAAGCGCTGGGTCTGGTGCATCAGCAGCAGAGCCTGTTCTACAAGCAGGGCGTTTTCGCGGCGACCTATCCGGGCATGATCAACTTTATGCAGATTGCCGCCGGGTTTGGCCTGCAAACCTGCGACTTAACCACTGAAGACGATCCGCAGGCGGCGCTGCAGGCGATTATCGCGCGACCGGGTCCGGCGCTGATCCACGTGCGTATTGATGCTGAAGAGAAGGTCTATCCGATGGTTCCGCCGGGTGCGGCAAATACTGAAATGGTGGGGGAATAAGCCATGCAACAACCGACACATGACAACGTGATTCTGGAACTCACCGTGCGCAACCACCCTGGCGTTATGACCCACGTCTGCGGGCTGTTCGCCCGCCGGGCGTTTAACGTTGAGGGCATTCTCTGTCTGCCGATTCAGAACAGCGACAAAAGCCGCATCTGGCTACTGGTCAACAATGACCAGCGACTGGAGCAGATGATCAGCCAGATAGACAAACTGGAAGACGTGGTGCACATCGTCCGTCACCAGAGCGACCCGGGCGTGTTTAACAAACTCGGGCTGTTCTTTGAATAAGTTATTCGCCGTCTGAATCTGGCGTAATGACCTTCACAAATCCGTTCCGGCAGTGGGTCGCGTACTCTGCCGGCAGCGGACGATCGCTAATCAACACATCAAAGGTCGACAACGGACCAATGCTGGCGGGCGCGACGTCATCGAACAGGGCGTAGCGCGCCAGCAGGATTTTACGCAGGCCGTGCTGCAGCGCTTTTCGTTTGGTGGCGAGGTCATCCAGATTAAACCAGGTCACGCCATAGTGTTCATGAACGCCGCTGGCTGAGATAAACACTTTGCGCGGATTCAGCGAATCAAGAATCGAGGGGTTGCTGCTGTCATAAAAGGCATCGCTCTTGGCGCGGTAAGTGCCGCCGCACAGGATCGCCGTGGCGTTGGGTTTGTCATTCAGCGCCATAAATACGCGGTGGGAGTAGCAGATCCCCGTAAAGGTGATGTCATCCGGGATCATACTAATGACCAGTGGCATCTCCGGGCCGTTATCAAAAAAGACCAGGTCGTTTTCCGCCACCATGCCGGCAGCCAGGATCGCCACCGGTAAATCATCCGGGTGATGGGTTTTTTCCTTCACGTGCGGCGCGGAGACCGACGTCGGTTTGTTCACCATCACAATGTAGCCGCCAAGCAGCGTCAGCGGCAGCGCGTCGTCGCCGTTGTTATCCGGGCTTAAGTCGCGGCGAATGGTCATCACGGAGACTTCAAGCATGCGTGCGGCATCTTTAAGGTGAATACGATCTGTTTTCTTTAACAGCTCCACCAAACGACGAATGCGTTCTTTTTGCTTGGTTTCCATTCACTTTCTCCGCTGTAAGAACCTGTCCCTGTTGGCTCTTAATGTTTTTTCAGTAACATTGCCTGGTGCGAGCGCAACATCCCGCCTGCGCTTTACTATACTGCGCCGTTCGGGGAAAAGAAAGTCTGACACGCTGCGCTTAATCAATATTAATATGATGTATATCAGCATGTTATTTGCTTTCTGCATGGGCGGTTTTGCAGGATGCTAGCTGCATCACAAAAACAATCGATCAACAAATAAACAGGCATATGATCTTTTAATCGCGATCAGAATCACAAATGATACAAAAGTAACATGATAATGTTTCGATAATATCATTGCAGTGTGATTGTTTCAGAGAGGAAGTAAACATGGATATCGCGGTTATTGGCTCCAACATGGTTGATCTCATCACCTACACCAACCAGATGCCAAAAGAGGGGGAAACCCTCGAAGCCCCCGCTTTCAAGATTGGTTGCGGTGGAAAAGGCGCAAACCAGGCGGTGGCGGCGGCTAAGCTCAATTCTAAAGTGATGATGCTGACCAAAGTCGGCGATGACATTTTTGCTGACAACACCATCCGCAATTTAGAATCCTGGGGCATCAACACCACATACGTTGAAAAAGTGCCCTGCACCAGCAGCGGTGTGGCGCCGATTTTTGTGAATGCCAACTCCAGCAACAGCATTCTTATCATTAAAGGTGCGAATAAATTTTTGTCGCCGGAAGATATTGACCGTGCGGCAGAAGATCTGAAGAAATGTCAGTTAATTGTTCTGCAACTGGAAGTCCAGCTCGAAACGGTCTATCACGCCATTGAGTTTGGCAAAAAACATGGCATTAAGGTGTTATTAAATCCGGCTCCGGCATTACGCGAACTGGATATGTCTTATGCCTGTAAATGTGATTTCTTTATTCCTAATGAAACCGAACTGGAAATACTGACCGGTATGCCAGTGAATACCTACGACAATATTCGAATGGCCGCCCGCTCGCTGTTAGAAATGGGGCTAAATAATATTATCGTTACGATGGGTGAAAAAGGCGCGCTGTGGATGACCCGCGATCAGGAAGTCCATGTTCCCGCGTTTAACGTCAATGCCATCGATACCAGCGGCGCAGGCGATGCCTTTATTGGCTGCTTTGCGCATTACTATGTCCAGAGTGGCGACGTGGAATTCGCGATGAAAAAAGCCGCTCTCTTTGCCGCGTTTAGCGTAACGGGAAAAGGCACGCAGTCGTCTTATCCCAGCATTGAACAATTCAATGAGTATCTGGCGCTAAACGAAAAATAAAACTCTGCACAGTTAAAGGTAGCACTATGAACGATAAAAACATCGTTCAGATGCCTGACGGGTATCTGAATAAAACCCCTCTGTTCCAGTTTATTTTGTTATCCTGTTTGTTTCCATTGTGGGGATGCGCCGCTGCGTTAAATGATATTCTCATTACCCAGTTTAAGAGCGTATTTTATGGCGGTTATTTTTTAATTGCCATTCCGGCGTCACTGGTCATTAAAAATAGCACCTATAAAATCGCGATATTAATTGGACTAACGCTCTATATCGTCGGCTGTACGCTGTTTTTCCCGGCTTCGCACATGGCCACCTACACCATGTTCCTGGCGGCGATTTTCGCTATCGCCATCGGTCTGAGTTTCCTTGAGACCGCGGCAAACACCTACAGCTCGATGATTGGCCCGAAACAGTGGGCCACGTTGCGCCTGAACATCAGCCAGACCTTCTACCCGATTGGCGCGGCCTCCGGCATCCTGCTGGGTAAATATCTGGTCTTCTCCGAAGGCGACAGCCTTGAGAAACAGATGGCGGGCATGACGGCGGAGCAGGTGCACAATTTCAAAGTGCTGATGCTCGAAAACACCCTCGAGCCGTACAAATACATGATTATGGTGCTGGTAGTGGTACTGGTGCTGTTCCTGTTTACCCGCTTCCCGAAATGCAAAGTTGAGCAGACTGCCGCGCACAAACGCCCGTCAGCGATGGACACGCTGCGCTATCTGGCGACCAATGCCCGCTTCCGCCGCGGTATCCTCGCCCAGTTCCTGTATGTGGGCATGCAGGTGGCCGTCTGGTCATTCACTATTCGTCTGGCGCTGGAGTTAGGCGATATCAACGAACGCGACGCTTCCAACTTCATGGTCTACAGCTTCGCCTGCTTCTTTATCGGCAAGTTTATCGCCAACATTCTGATGACGCGCTTCAACCCGGAAAAAGTGCTGATCATGTACTCCGTCGTCGGCGCGCTGTTCCTCGCCTATGTTGCGCTGGTGCCGAGCTTCAGCGCAGTGTATGTCGCGGTGCTGGTAAGCGTGCTGTTTGGCCCCTGTTGGGCGACGATTTATGCCGGTACGCTGGATACGGTCGATAACGAACATACGGAAATGGCCGGTGCGGTGATCGTGATGGCGATTGTCGGCGCGGCGGTAGTTCCGGCCATTCAGGGCTACGTGGCTGACATGTTCCATTCGTTACAGGTCTCTTTCCTGGTATCGATGCTGTGCTTTGTTTATGTCGGTATTTACTTCTGGCGTGAGCTGAAAGTCCGTCGCACCCTGGGTGAAGAAGCCACCGCGTCCTGAGGAGAACGATGATGACAACCCGCATTCCGTTATGGCGCTCTCTGTTTACCGAACAGCCCCGCGTCCTGCTGGAAAACAGCGATTTTTCGGTCACGGCGTTTCGCTATGACAGTGGCATCGAAGGCTTACGCCTGCAGAACCGCCGCGGTCATCTGGTGATCCTGCCGTGGATGGGGCAGATGATTTGGGACGCGCAGTTCGACGGTCACGACCTGACGATGCGCAACATGTTCCGCCAGCCCAAACCAGCGAAAGAGGTGGTTGGGACCTACGGCTGCTTCGCGTTCCACTCAGGCCTGCTGGCTAACGGCTGCCCGTCGCCGGAAGACACGCACCCGCTGCATGGCGAAATGGCCTGCGCGACGATGGATGACGCCTGGCTGGAGCTTGATGGCGATACGCTGCGCATCGGCGGCGGCTACGAATACGTGATGGGTTTCGGACATCACTATCAGGCAAGCCCGACGGTGGCGCTGCATAAAGCAAGCGCGCTGTTTGATATCACCATGTCGGTGACTAACCTTGCGTCGGTGGCGATGCCGTTGCAGTACATGTGCCACATGAATTATGCGTATGTACCGCAGGCGACCTTTGCGCAGAATTTCCCGGACGAGGCGCTAANCACACGTCAAACCGACGCCGCAGTGGCTGGCGTTCAATCAGCGCATTCTGCAGGGCGAGGTGTCGCTGAAAACGCTGAACGCGCCGGAGTTTTGCGATCCGGAAATCGTCTTTTTTGGCGATCAGCTTGATCGCTACACGCAAACGCCAGAATTTAAGATGATCGCACCTGATGGCACCACGTTCGTCACCCGTTTCTCCAGTCGCGAGCTGAACTACGTCACGCGCTGGATCCTCTATAACGGCGATCAGCAGGTCGCAGCGTTTGCGCTGCCGGCCACCTGTCGCCCGGAAGGGTTTCTGGCGGCGCAACGTAACGGCAGCCTGATTGAACTGGCGCCGCAGCAAACCCGCACTTTCCACGTCACCACCGGGGTGCTGTGACCCCGCGTCTTCCTTGAGATTGTTCGTTTTCACGCGCTTATCGTTACGGTAAGCGCGTTTTTTTATCTGTCTGTCGACTTGAAAGGAATTCCCTTTATGATGTGAACGCAGAGACAACGTGAGAGGTTGCATGATCTGGTTGATGTTGGCCACGCTGGTGGTCGTATTTGTAGTGGGATTCCGGGTGCTGACCTCCGATTCCCGTCGTGCTATCCGCCGTCTGAGCGAGCGCCTGGTGATCACGCCGGAGCCGGTAGAATCGATGATCGATCAGATGGGCAAGCCTGCGGGCAACGAATTTCTCCGCTATCTGGAAAGGCCGAACGAGGCCCATCTGCAAAATGCGGCGCAGGTGCTGCTGATCTGGCAGGTGTTTATCGTCGACGGCAGCGAGCAGAATATGCGCTACTGGCACCGCCTGATGCAAAAAGCCCGGCTGGATGCGCCGATCACCGACGCGCAGCTGCGTCTGGCGCAGAGTTTCCTGCGCGAGCTGGAGCCGGACGGCTGGGAACTTAGCGCTTTCCAGACTCGCTACAACGCCCTGTATATGCCTGAAGAGGGTGTTCACTGGTTGCACTGAGTCGCCGGAAAAGTTGGCAAAACGTTAAATGCGTCACAGTTAAAATGATACACTGCGCAACCCACCACCAGGATCAGGACACCCGATGAGTGAATGCGCAGAAAAACAACAATCCGCTGATGTGATAGCCCGTGCTAACTGGTCCGCTGTTTTTGCGGTCGCGTTTTGTGTGGCGTGTCTGATCACCATAGAATTTCTGCCGGTCAGCCTGCTGACGCCGATGGCGCAGGATTTAGGCATCACCGAAGGCGTGGCCGGGCAGTCGGTCACCATCACCGCGTTTGTGGCAATGTTCGCCAGCCTGTTTATCACGCATCTCATTGGTAAAACCGATCGCCGTTACGTGGTGATCCTGTTTGCCGTGCTGTTAACGCTCTCCTGTCTGCTGGTCTCTTTCTCCAACAGTTTTGCCCTGCTGTTGCTCGGGCGCGCCTGCCTTGGCCCCGCGCTGGGTGGCTTCTGGGCGATGTCGGCGTCGCTGACCATGCGGCTGGTACCGCCGCGCGTGGTGCCGAAAGCGCTGTCAGTGATTTTTGGCGCCGTGTCGATTGCACTGGTGATTGCCGCACCGCTCGGCAGTTTCCTCGGCGGAATTATCGGCTGGCGCAACGTATTTAACGGCGCGGCGCTGATGGGGCTGCTGTGCATTATCTGGGTGGTGAAGGCGCTGCCGTCGCTGCCTGGCGAAACGGCGCAGCAACAAAACATGTTTGGCCTGCTGAAGCGTCCTGGGGTGCTGGCGGGCATGTTGGCGATTTTTATGGCCTTTGCCGGTCAGTTTTCCTTCTTCACCTACATCCGGCCGGTGTTTATGACGCTGGCCGGGTTTGATGTCGATGGCCTGACGCTGGTGCTGCTGAGCTTTGGTATCGCCAGTTTTATCGGCACCTCGTTGTCGTCGGTTATTCTGAAACGTTCGGTGAAAGCCGCGCTGGCCTGTGCGCCGCTGGTGCTGGCGTTAAGCGCGGCAACGCTGATGCTCTGGGGAGAGAATAAAATCGTCGCGTCGGCAGTGGCGATTATCTGGGGCTTTGCTTTTGCACTGGTGCCGGTCGGCTGGTCAACGTGGATCACCCGTTCGCTCTCTGACCAGGCGGAAAAGGCCGGTTCCATTCAGGTGGCGGTGATCCAGCTGGCGAACACTTGCGGTGCGGCAGTCGGCGGTTTTGCGCTCGACCATTTCGGACTGCTGTCGCCGCTGGCGCTGTCCGGCACGCTGATGCTGCTGACGGCGCTGCTGGTGGCGACGAAGGTGAAGATAAAATAAGCGCTTACAGGCCCGGTTTCACTCGTCGGCGCGAATCCAGCGAAATCAAAATCACCGAGGAGAGGATCAGCAGCGTGCCGAGCCAGTCGAGCAACGTGAAGGTCACGCCCAACAGCAGCAGGGACAACAGCGCGCTGCTCAGCGGTTCCGTACAGCTCAGAATGCTGGCTTTTGGCCCGCCAATTAACTGCGCGCCTTTCAGGTACAGGCTGAAGGTCAGCGCGGTGCCGATCACCACAAAGTAAAAAAAGGCCAGCACCAGACTACCGGTAATGGTGACCTGCGAGCCCTGTGCGGTGTAAAACGGTAACAGCACGATACCGCCGAGCAGCATGCTCCAGCCAACGATAGGGAGTGTGCCGTAACGGGCGATCAGCGTGGACGGATAAGTGGTATAAAACGCCGCCGCAAATGCCGAGGCGATGCCCCAGAACAGCGCCGCCGCGGAGATAGACAGCGACGTCGGGTTGCCGTGAGTGACCAGCAAAAAGGTGCCGATAAGCGACGTCAGAATAGCGACCACCACCAGCAGACCGGGGCGAACGCGTTTCGCCAGCGCAAACCACGCGACGATGATCGTCGGCGAGAGAAACTGCAGCACGGTGGCGGTGGCGGCGTTGGATTTTTCAATGGTCAGCAGGAAGGTCAGTTGTACCGTTAGCGCCCCCACCAGGGTGAAAAACAGCAGGCTGAGGGCATCTTTACGGTCACGCAGCACGGCAAAAATCTTATCGCCGTGAACAAACGACAGCGTTAACAGGATAGTGCCGGCAAACAGCAGTCGCGTCATGGTCAGAAACCCTGACGACATCTGGCTCTGTTCCATAATGTACTGCGCACAAACGCCTGAACTGCCCCACAAAATGGCGGCGATCAGCACGTTCATCATCCCTTTTCTGGTGGAGCCCATGATGTCCTCTTCGCTGTTTTATCTCACTTTTTGCCTCGGAGGACATCATAGCACAGGGATTTTGAGCTCAGCTTAAATCCACATCCTTGCTGCCAAACAGCCAGGTCAGGGCAAACCCGCAGAGGTAGGCCACACNNAAGACCCCGCCGCAGGCACCGCCCAGACAGGCCGTCACAAACGGTTTCATGCGCGGCAGGGTGACGCCGTAAATCAGCGGTTCGCCAATGCCGAGGAAACCGGGAATGATCGCCCCTTTAATCTGCGTACGCAGCAGCGCACCTGCTTTCGCGCGGAAAAAGAGCGCCAGCGCCGCGCCGACTTGCCCCGCGCCCGCCATCGCCAGAATGGTGAACAGTGAGTTAAAGCCCTGGGCGTCCATCAGCGCAAAATAGACCGGCACAAATCCCTGATGCACGCCGAACATCACCGCCAGCAGGAACAGTCCCGCCAGTACCGCTGAACCGAATGGGTTGCCGTTGAGATGCAGGAACAGCCACGACATGCCGGTAAACAGATAGCCGCCGAGCGGCATGATGACGACAAAGGTAACAGCGCCCATGATCAGCAGCGTCACGGCAGAGGTGAGGATCATATCGAGGTTAGCGGGCATCACGCTGCGTACCCGTTTTTCCACCCACGCGCCGAGCATGGAGGCGATCAGCACACCGATGATATTGCCGCGCGGATCGATACCGTGGCCGAAGAACGTCGAAATGCCGGAATAGACACCGCTGGTGGCGTCCGGGTTGTAACCGAGCACAAACAGCGAAGCGATAATTGCGCCGTTGACGCCGGAACCGCCGAAGGCTTTCTGCGCGTTATAACCAATCAGAATGCTCAGGAAAGTAAACATCCCCTTGCTGAATACTTTCATATACCCGATCAGTGCTACCAGCGTGGCGTTGGGGTGGGCGTTCTCCAGTACGAACATCTGTTCCGCCAGTGTTGCAAAGCCGAGCAGCAGGCCGACGGCGATAAACCCGGGAATTAATGGTGTGAAGATGGTGGCGAACTTCGCCAGAAACTTCTGCACGCCGCTGGTTTGTTTGCTTTTCAGCGCCTGCTTTTTGGCAGCAGCCATGTCGTTAAGCGACGGGCTGTCTGCCGCAGGAGCGGACTCAAGCAGCTGGTTCATTATCTCTGCCGCGGTATGCGCTTTACCGGGGCCGAGCACCACCTGGAACTGTTCGTCGCTGACAATCACCCCCAGCACGCCATCAATCTGGCGGATGGCGGCTTCATCGGCCTGGCTGTCGTTGCGCAGCGTCAGACGCAGACGCGTCATGCAGTTTCCTGCCTGCGCCACGTTTCCGGCACCGCCCACGTGGGACAGGATCCGGGCTACCATCTCTTGTGTTATTTTCGCCATTCATAATGTCCTGTGTGGAGTTCAGGCGTGGTTCAGCGCCTGACGGATATAGCCGTGGTTATCAGCCAGAAGGGTTCGGGCCTCGTCAGCGCTGAGATCGGCCAGCACCATTACGATGGCGGTTTTGCAGTGGCGACCGCAGGCGGCCAGCGCCTGTTGCGCCGTGTCGCGCGAGCACTCGGTGGCTTCCATCACAATAGATACCTGGCGCTCAATCAGCTTGGCGTTGGTCGCTTCCACGTCCACCATCAGGTTGCTGTAGACCTTGCCGACGCGGATCATGGCGCCGGTGGAGATCATGTTCAGCACCAGTTTTTGCGCGGTACCCGCTTTCAGGCGCGTGGATCCGGTGACCACTTCCGGGCCAACCACGGGCGTAATGGCGACGTCTGCCAGTTGCGCCATTTCGCCGTGCGGGTTGCAGCTGACAATTGCCACAAAGGCGTTTTGCGTTTTCGCGTATTCCATCGCGCCAATGACGTACGGTGTGCGGCCACTGGCCGCCAGCCCGACCAGCACATCGCGCTCGCTGAACTGGATGGCCTGCAGGTCAGCGGCACCCTGCGCTTTGTTGTCCTCAACGTTTTCCACTGCGCTGAGAATGGCTTTATGCCCTCCGGCAATCAGCCCCACCACCTGCTCCGGACGCGTGCCGAACGTCGGCGGGCATTCACTGGCGTCAAGAATGCCCAGTCGCCCGGACGTGCCTGCGCCAATGTAAATCAAACGCCCACCCGCCTGAATCGCCGCGGCAACGCGATCAACCACCTGCGCGATCTGCGGCAGATATGGCGTAATGGCGTGCGGCACCTGCTGGTCTTCGTGGTTGATCACCGCCAGCATTGCTTCGGTGGAGAGGGTGTCGATGTCAGCGCTGTTGCTGTTGCGGCGTTCGGTCAGTAACTTACTCAGGTCAATACTCATTTTTACCTCGTTTTTATGCACCTGTGTCATGCTAAGGAATATTATATTCCAGATTGCGGCAGAGTTGATGGAATTAATTATTACAACGAGGATGAATCAGTATTGATGACCTGTCGAGAGCGCTTTAATCGGCCCATCACTAAGCCGTGCGGGCAATCTGCTGGAGTGCAAGGCGCAGCGCGGGCGCTGCGAAATCGATGAATTTGCGCAGTTTCAGCGGTGTGAGATCGCGCGAAGCATAAAGCAGATGCACCGGCACCGGTGGTGGCTCGAAAGCGTCGAGGATCAGCGACAGCTCGCCGCGCCGCAGCCNGCATCTCTCCGGCGCGGGTCGCCACCATCGAGCTGTCCGGTAGCTGGCCGATGCGCACGGCGAGATCGATATGCTCTCCGACCAAATCCACATTGCGGTCGCTGAGCAACAGCCGCAGGGTGATTTGCGGATAACGGGCGAGAAATGCCGTCACCACCGGCAGCACATACAGGCGGCCAAACATTGTCGGTGCGCTGATTGCCAGTTCCCCTTTCGGCTCCTGATATTCCCCGGTGGCGCGCCGTTCGGCATTTTCCACCTCTTCCAGAATGCGCCGAGCTGCGGAGACNNCTCCAGCTCGGCAATATTACGGCTGACGGTGGTTAACGGTGTGTTCAGCGCCCGCGCCGCCGCCGACATGCTGCCCAGTTCGCTGACCTTCACCAGTAGCGCCATGGCTTCCAGACGATCCATGATTCTCCCGTTTTTCGGAAAGATGTTTGCTGAACTCTCAGTATTATCATTTACCCCGGCAGAGTCCATCATCGCGGCAGAACATAACGACGCGATGCAGAGGTGAAAGATGGCACTGGGATTTCTCGATATCGCCATGACACCGGACGTGATGGACGTGCAGCATGAAATGGGCAGCGATGCGCTGTGGCAGCATCCGCATCCGGGGCGGACGTCCGACCGCTTTACCGCCAGCGAAGCGGCGATGATCGCCAGCCGCGACAGTTTCTACATNNTTCTACAGGGCGACGGTGTCGCAAACCGGCTGGCCGTATCTTCAGCATCGCGGCGGGCCGGCAGGGTTTCTGCGGATGATTGACGACAAAACGCTGGCGATGGCCGATTTCAGCGGCAACCGACAGTACATCACCAGTGGGAATCTGCGTGGCAGCGATCGCGCCTGTCTCTTTTTGATGGATTACCCGCGTCGTGCCAGGCTGAAAATCTATGCCACCGTTGAGGTGTTCAGCCCGGAAGCGGCGCCTGAATTGCTGGCACAGGTGACGCTGCCTGACTATCGCGCGCGCATTGAGCGGGTCTATCTGTTTCACCTGATGGCGTTTGACTGGAACTGTCCGCAGCACATTACGCCGCGCTACACCACCCAACAGGTGGTTGAATACAGTCAGACGCTGCAAACACGTATCGCGGAGCTGGAGCATGAAAATCAGCAGCTCAAAGAGAAATTAACGTCGAATGGAGAACATCATGACTGAACAACGCCCCCCGTTGCCGCCGTTTACCCTGGAGAGCGCCGTGCAGAAGGTGCGCGCCGCTGAAGACGGCTGGAACAGCCGCGATCCGCAGAAAGTGTCGCTGGCCTACTCCCCGGACAGCGTCTGGCGCAACCGCAGCGACTTTGTGAACGGGCGCGAAGAGATTGTCGAATTCCTGACGCGCAAATGGCGCCGCGAACAGGAATATCGCCTGATTAAAGAGATCTGGGCATATAGCGACAACCGCATCGCCGTCCGTTTCGCCTATGAATGGCACGACGACAGCGGCAACTGGTTCCGTTCTTACGGCAACGAAAACTGGGAATTCGACGAGAACGGCCTGATGCGCAAGCGCTTCGCCAGCATCAACGACTTGCCGATTGCCGACAGCGAGCGCCTGTTCCACTGGCCGCAGGGGCGTCGCCCTGACGATCATCCGGGCTTAAGCGACCTCGGGCTATGAATCATCACCACGCCCTTTCCTCGCAGAGAAAGGGCGTGCGGTCAGTGCCAGCAAAAGTGATGCACGACCTGAGTGATTAATTCGCGGGTGGGTTTGATAAAACGCGTTTCGAGGTATTCATCCGGCTGATGCGCCTGATTGATGGAGCCAGGGCCGAGCACCAGCGTCGGACATCGGGTCTGAATAAACGGCGCTTCGGTACAATAGTTCACCACGTCGGTATGCGTACCGAGCAGCTCAGCTCCGACACCGTCAGCCTGCCCGGCCAGCGTTCGCTGACCGGTGCCAGCGCCTCATTCAACAAGCCGTTTAAATCGTCCAGCGTCATGCCCGGCAGCGGGCGGATATCCATATGCAGCTCACAGCAGGCACAAATACGGTTCGACGCATCACCGCCATGAATGGCACCGAGGTTGAGCGTCGGGTACGGTACCGTAAACGCTTCGTAGTGATAGCGTGATTTGAGATCGTCCCGCAGATGCAGAATGTGGCCGATGGCATCGTGCATCAGCTCAATGGCGTTCACCCCACGCGCCGGATCGCTGGAATGGCCAGACTGACCGAGCACGCGCACGGCGGTGGAAATATGGCCTTTATGGGCGCGAACCGGCTGCAGTGAAGTCGGCTCGCCAATAATGGCGCAGTCCGGGCGCAGCGCGGTGGTTTCGGCAAAATAGCGCGCCCCCGCCATGCTGGTTTCTTCATCAGCGGTAGCCAGAATGTAGAGCGGTTTTTTCAACTGCGTCACGTCAACGTCACGCAGGGCATCAAGAATAAAGGCAAAGAAGCCTTTCATGTCAGCGGTGCCGAGACCATAGAGCTTGTTGTCGTGTTCGGTCAGGGTAAAGGGATCGCGCGTCCAGCGTCCGTCGTCAAAAGGGACGGTATCCGTGTGTCCTGCGAGCAACAGTCCGCCAGCGCCGCTGCCGGTACTGGCCAGCAGGTTGAATTTATTGCGCGTTCCCGGCACCGGCTGCACCTCGACATTGAAGCCCAGAGAGGCAAACCAGTCGGCCAGCATATTGATTAAAGTCGCATTACTCTGATCGAGTGCTTCTTCGGTTGCGCTGATCGAGGGAGTGGCGATTAATGCGCGATAAATCTCGAGAAATGGCGGTAAATCGTTTTTCATTGTTGACACACCTCAGGTCATGATAGTATCAATATTCATGCAAAATTAGTGAATAAAAATACATTATCGTTGAGCTTAAAGGAACCCGATGTTGAATACGCTGATTGTAGGCGCCAGCGGTTATGCAGGTGCTGAGCTGGTGGGTTACATAAATCGTCATCCGCATATGAACATAACCGCTTTGACGGTCTCAGCGCAAAGCAATGATGCAGGAAAGTTAATATCTGATTTGCATCCCGCCCGCTCCAGCCGATGTCAGACATCAGCGAATTCAGCGGCGGCGTGGACGTGGTGTTTCTCGCCACGGCGCACGAAGTCAGCCACGATCTGGCGCCGCAGTTCCTGGCCGCCGGTTGTGTGGTGTTCGATCTCTCCGGAGCGTTTCGCGTCAANGCGCGAAAGCCGCTGATTGATGCCGGGGTGCTCAATCTCAATCAATGGCCGGTGATTAACGCCACCAGTGGCGTCAGCGGCGCGGGGCGTAAGGCCGCCATGTCCAACAGCTTCTGCGAAGTGAGCCTGCAGCCGTACGGCATCTTTACTCATCGCCATCATCCGGAAATCTCCACCCATTTGGGCGCTGAGGTGATTTTCACGCCGCATCTGGGTAACTTTAAGCGTGGGATCCTGGAAACCATTACCTGCCGTCGAGGGCCTGCCGTTCTGCGATATTGGCTTTGCGGTGGACGGCGAACATTTGATTATCGTGGCAGCGGAAGACAATCTGCTGAAAGGCGCAGCGGCTCAGGCGGTGCAATGCGCGAACATTCGTTTCGGCTACCCCGAAACGGCGTCTCTTCTTTAAGGTGTGATGATGATGAATCCTTTAATTATCAAACTCGGTGGTGTACTGCTGGATAGTGAAGAGGCGCTGGAGCGCCTGTTTACCGCGCTGGTTAATTATCGTGAATCTCATCAGCGCCCGCTGGTTATTGTTCACGGTGGCGGTTGTGTGGTCGATGAGCTGATGAAGCAGCTCAACCTGCCGGTGCAAAAGAAAAACGGCCTGCGCGTCACGCCAGCCGATCAGATCGATATCATTACCGGCGCGCTGGCGGGGACGGCAAACAAAACGTTGCTGGCGTGGGCGAAGAAGCACCACATTCCGTCTGTCGGCCTCTACCTTGGCGATGGCGACAGCGTAAAAGTGACCCAGCTCGACGAAGCGCTCGGTCATGTTGGACTGGCGCAGGCCGGTTCGCCTAAGCTGATTACCTCGCTGCTGGCGGGCGGTTTCCTGCCGGTGGTAAGTTCCATTGGCGTGACCGATGAAGGGCAACTGATGAACGTCAATGCCGATCAGGCGGCGACGGCGCTGGCGGCCACGCTGGGCGCGGATCTTATCCTGCTGTCGGACGTCAGCGGGATTCTGGACGGCAAAGGGCAACGCATCGCGGAAATGACCGCTGCCAAAGCGGAACAGCTGATTGACCAGGGCATCATCACCGACGGTATGATTGTCAAAGTCAACGCGGCGCTGGATGCGGCCCGCGCGCTTGGTCGCCCGGTGGATATCGCCTCATGGCGGCATGCGGATCAGCTCCCGGCGCTGTTTAACGGCACGCCGATTGGCACACGTATTCTGGCGTAATCCATTTACAGCCCGGTAAGCGCAGCACCACCGGGCAAAAATATCATTATTAAGGAAATTTGTTATGGCACTTTGGGGCGGGCGTTTTACTCAGGCAGCAGATCAACGGTTCAAACAGTTCAACGACTCTTTGCGCTTTGATTATCGCCTGGCGGAGCAGGATATCGTTGGCTCTGTGGCCTGGTCGAAAGCGCTGGTGACGGTAGGCGTGCTGACCGCCGACGAGCAGCAGCAGCTGGAAGCGGCGCTGAACGTGCTGCGGGAAGAGGTTCAGGCGAACCCGCAGCAAATCCTTGAAAGCGACGCGGAGGATATTCACAGCTGGGTGGAAGGGAAACTCATCGACAAAGTCGGTCAGCTGGGGAAAAAACTGCACACCGGTCGCAGCCGTAACGACCAGGTTGCTACCGATCTCAAACTGTGGTGCAAAGACACCATCGCCGAGCTGCTGACGGCGAACCGCCAGCTACAGAGCGCGCTGGTGGACACCGCGCAGAACAATCAGGACGCGGTGATGC
This sequence comes from Trabulsiella odontotermitis, assembly GCF_001188485.1. Classification (GTDB taxonomy): domain Bacteria; phylum Pseudomonadota; class Gammaproteobacteria; order Enterobacterales; family Enterobacteriaceae; genus Trabulsiella; species Trabulsiella odontotermitis_A. The sequence goes on along the minus strand of NZ_JNGH01000085.1, from coordinate 85,457 downwards.
CTGGATACACGCACCTGCAACGCGCCCAGCCGGTGACGTTTGCGCACTGGTGCCTGGCGTATGTTGAAATGCTGGCGCGTGACGAAAGCCGCCTGCAGGATGCGNCAGCTGGCCGGCTGGCTCGGCTTCGCGTCGGCCACCCGCAACAGCCTCGACAGCGTCTCCGATCGCGACCACGTGCTGGAACTGCTGTCTGACGCTTCCATCGGCATGGTGCATCTGTCGCGCTTTGCCGAAGATCTGATTTTCTTTAACTCTGGCGAAGCCGGGTTTGTTGAGCTGTCCGACCGCGTGACGTCGGGCTCGTCGCTGATGCCGCAGAAGAAAAACCCTGACGCGCTGGAGCTTATCCGTGGTAAATGCGGTCGCGTGCAGGGCGCGCTGACCGGCATGATGATGACCCTGAAAGGGCTGCCGCTGGCGTACAACAAAGACATGCAGGAAGACAAAGAGGGGCTGTTCGACGCGCTCGNNCCTGGCTCGACTGCCTGCATATGGCGGCGCTGGTGCTGGACGGCATTCAGGTGAAACGTCCGCGCTGTCAGGAAGCGGCGCAACAGGGTTATGCGAATGCCACCGAACTGGCCGATTACCTGGTGGCGAAAGGCGTTCCGTTCCGCGAGGCGCACCACATCGTGGGTGAAGCCGTGGTGGAAGCGATTGGTCAGGGCAAACCGCTGGAAGCGCTGGCGCTGGCGGATCTGCAAAAATTCAGCAGCGTGATTGGCGACGATGTTTACCCCATCCTGTCGCTGCAGTCCTGTCTCGACAAACGAGCGGCCAAAGGCGGCGTCTCACCGACGCAGGTGGCGCAGGCAATTGCCGACGCCAAAGCGCGTCTGCTCTGAGCGCCAGGCAAAAAAAAAGCGGACCACGGGGTCCGCAAAAGTTCACGTTGGCTTTAGTTATTGAGAGAAACTCTCTGAACGGGCGGTGGCTTCAAGGGTTAACGAGATACCGCTTCGTTTCTGGGTGTATTATTGAACAGAAAGCTTGATAGGGATAATCGTTCATTGCTATGCTACCTATCGCCATGAACTATCATGGCGATGGAGGATGAATAATGAATATTCGTGATCTTGAATACCTGGTAGCGTTAGCCGAACACCGTCATTTCCGCCGTGCTGCAGATTCCTGCCACGTAAGCCAGCCCACCCTGAGCGGGCAGATTCGTAAGCTGGAAGATGAGCTGGGTGTGATGCTGCTGGAACGCACCAGCCGTAAAGTGCTGTTCACCCAGGCCGGTTTGCTGCTGGTGGATCAGGCGCGGACTGTGCTGCGTGAGGTCAAAGTGCTCAAGGAGATGGCGAGCCAGCAGGGAGAAACCATGTCCGGGCCGTTGCATATTGGCCTGATACCTACCGTCGGTCCCTATCTGTTGCCGCATATTATCCCGATGCTGCACCAGACGTTCCCGAAGCTCGAAATGTACCTCCACGAAGCGCAAACGCATCAGCTGCTGGCGCAGCTGGACAGCGGTAAGCTTGACTGCGCGATCCTGGCGCTGGTGAAAGAGAGCGAAGCGTTTATTGAAGTGCCGCTGTTTGATGAGCCGATGCTGCTGGCGATCTACGAAGATCACCCGTGGGCGAATCGCGATCGTGTTGCCATGTCCGATCTGGCTGGTGAAAAGTTGTTGATGCTGGAAGACGGGCACTGCCTGCGCGATCAGGCGATGGGTTTCTGCTTTGAAGCGGGTGCTGACGAAGACACGCATTTCCGCGCGACCAGTCTGGAAACGCTGCGCAACATGGTGGCTGCCGGTAGCGGAATCACGCTGCTCCCTGCGCTGGCCGTGCCACAGGAACGTAAACGCGACGGCGTGATTTATCTGCCGTGCATTAAGCCGGAACCGAAACGTACGATTGGTCTGGTCTACCGTCCGGGATCACCGCTGCGCAGCCGCTATGAGCAGCTGGCAGAGGCCATCCGTGGATCGATGGATGGCCATTTCGATAAACCGTTAAAAGAGGCGGTTTAAGCCGTTCAGCGCCGCTACCCGATAGGCTTCCGCCATGGTCGGGTAGTTGAAGGTGGTGTTAACGAAGTACTCAATGGTGTTGCCACCACCTTTCTGCTCCATAATCGCCTGACCGATGTGAATAATCTCGGCCGCGCGCTCGCCAAAGCAGTGAATGCCCAGAATCTCTTTCGTGTCACGGTGGAAGAGAATTTTTAGCGTCCCGACGTTCATCCCCACAATTTGCGCTCGTGCCAGGTGCTTAAACTGCGCGCGTCCCACTTCGTACGGCACTTTCATCGCCGTCAGCTGCTGTTCGGTTTTGCCGACCAAGCTGATTTCCGGAATGGTGTAGATGCCGGTAGGGATATCTTCCACCAGATGCGCAGAGGCTTCGCCTTTGATCATCGCCTGTGCGGCAATGCGGCCCTGATCGTACGCCGCCGAGGCCAGGCTCGGGTAGCCAATCACGTCGCCCACCGCGTAGATGTGCGGCAGCGCAGTCTGGTACATGCTGTTGACTTTCAGCTGGCCGCGGTTGTCCGCTTCCAGACCGATGTTTTCCAGCGCCAGCGAGTCGGTATTACCGGTGCGTCCGTTGGCGTACAGCAGGCAGTCGGCTTTCAGCTTCTTGCCGGATTTCAGGTGCATGATGACGCCGTCATCCGTCCCTTCAATTCTCTCGTACTCTTCGTTGTGGCGAATCACCACGCCACTGTTCCAGAAGTGATAAGAGAGGGAATCCGACATCTCCTGATCGAGAAACGCCAGCAGACGGTCGCGGGTGTTGATCAGATCCACTTTTACGCTCATGCCGCGGAAGATCGACGCATATTCGCAGCCAATCACCCCGGCACCGTAAATAATCACGTGGCGCGGTTCGTGGTGCATCGACAGGATTGAGTCGCTGTCATACACGCGCGGATGGGAAAAATCGACATCGTTCGGGTGATACGGGCGTGACCCGCAGGCGATAACAAATTTCTCTGCGGTGATCGTTTCGACGGAGCCGTCGTGGCACTCGAGCGCCAGGGTGTGTTCGTCAATGAAATGGGCGTTGCCCTGCAAAATTTCGCAGTGGTTGCGCTCATAAAAACCTTGCCGCATCCGGGTTTGCTGATTAATAACGCTGTCGGCGTGGTTCAGGATATCGGCAAACGAGGAGCGGAGAAGTCGGGAGTGATCGCTGTAAAGAGGATTCTGGTTAAATTCGATGATGCGGCTGACTGCGTGTCGCAGCGCTTTCGACGGGATAGTCCCCCAGTGAGTACAACCGCCGCCGACGTTATGATAACGCTCAATAACGGCGACACGGGCTCCCTGCTTCACCAGACCCATTGCAGCGCCTTCGCCGCCGGGGCCGGAACCTATCACAATTGCATCATAATCGTAGGAGTGTGGCATGGTAAGGCTTACCTGTTCTTATACATAAAAGCAACAGAATAATAACATCATCAGCGCGATAACCCAATTATCGTTGTGCTTTTTTGCATCGCGAAAGCACAATCGGCGCGTAAACAATCATTCACAAAGCAGTACAAATCACGTAGCGTTATTCTCTGGTATAGTGCCAGCAGGGCCTTTGGAAGGATTCAGACATCGTGATGGGCGTAAGAGCGCAACAAAAAGAGAAAACCCGGCGTTCGTTAGTCGAAGCCGCATTTAGTCAGTTAAGCGCTGAGCGTAGTTTCGCAAGCCTTAGCCTGCGCGAAGTCGCGCGCGAGGCAGGGATCGCGCCAACCTCCTTCTATCGCCATTTCCGCGACGTGGACGAGCTTGGCTTAACGATGGTCGATGAGAGCGGTCTGATGCTGCGCCAGCTGATGCGTCAGGCGCGTCAGCGTATCGCCAAAGGCGGCAGCGTGATCCGCACGTCAGTCTCCACCTTTATGGAGTTTATTAGTAACAACCCTAACGCCTTCCGCTTACTGTTGCGTGAACGTTCCGGCACTTCGCCAGCGTTTCGTGCCGCCGTTGCGCGTGAAATTCAGCACTTTATTGCGGAACTCGCGGACTATCTGGAAATCGAAAACCATATGCCGCGCGCCTTTACTGAAGCACAGGCCGAAGCGATGGTTACCATCGTGTTCAGCGCAGGCGCGGAGGCACTGGACGTTGGCGCGGAACAGCGTCGGCAATTAGAAGAGCGACTGGTTTTACAGCTGCGGATGATCTCCAAAGGCGCGTATTACTGGTATCGCCGGGAGCAGGAAAAGAGTTCACAACATTCCGACCAGGTGAAGGACAAGTAATGAAACAGTCAGTGCAGGATAAAGGTACGCTCTTGCTGGCCCTGGTGGCTGGCTTATCGATCAACGGCACGTTCTCTGCGGTTTTCAGTTCCATTGTGCCGTTCTCCATCTTCCCGATCATTTCGCTGCTGCTGGCGGCTTACTGCCTGCATCAGCGCTACCAGAACCGCACCATGCCGGTGGGGCTGCCAGGTCTGGCGGCGGCCTTTTTTATTCTTGGCGTACTGCTTTACAGCACCGTCGTACGCGCAGAGTACCCGGACATCGGCTCTAACTTCCTGCCCGCCGTGCTGTCGGTGGTCATGGTGTTCTGGATTGGTTTCCGTCTGCGCAGCCGCAAAGACGACATCACCGAGTAAGATGAGAACCCCTCGCCATGCTGCCGGGGGTTTTTGTTGGCATGCTTTATGCTCAATGGTTATAGCAAATCTTTTTTTATTCTTTAATCATTGGATCGCTTTCTGGCAGGCTGGTTTCATCACAACACAGCATAAGAGAGCGGGCGATGAAAAAGTGGCATTTGGGCTTAACGCTTTTGCTGGTCTCTACCAGCATTCTGGCAAAGGATATTCAATTATTAAACGTGTCGTACGATCCGACGCGCGAACTGTACGAGCAATACAACAAAGCATTTAGCGCGCACTGGAAACAAGAAACCGGCGATAACGTCGTGATTCGCCAGTCGCACGGCGGCTCGGGCAAACAGGCAACGTCAGTGATCAATGGCCTTGAGGCAGACGTCGTTACCCTCGCGCTGGCCTATGATGTTGATGCCATTGCCGAACGCGGCCGCATCGATAAAAACTGGATTAAACGTCTGCCGGATAACTCTGCGCCGTACACCTCCACCATCGTTTTCCTGGTGCGTAAAGGCAACCCGAAACAGATCCACGACTGGAACGATTTGATTAAACCGGGCGTGTCGATCATCACCCCGAACCCGAAAAGCTCCGGCGGCGCGCGCTGGAACTACCTGGCGGCCTGGGGCTACGCGCTGCACCATAACAATGGCGATCAGGCAAAAGCGCAGGAATTCGTGAAGGCGCTGTTTAAAAACGTCGAAGTGCTGGATTCCGGTGCCCGTGGCGCAACCAACACCTTCGTGGAACGCGGCATTGGCGATGTGCTGATTGCCTGGGAAAACGAAGCGCTGCTGGCCACCAACGAACTGGGTAAAGACAAGTTTGAAATCGTCACCCCGAGCGAGTCGATTCTGGCTGAGCCGACCGTCTCTGTCGTCGACAAAGTCGCTGAGAAAAAAGGCACGCAGGCGGTGGCGGAAGCCTACCTGAAATACCTCTACTCGCCGGAAGGCCAGGAGATCGCCGCGAAGAACTTCTACCGTCCGCGTGACCCGGCGATAGCGAAAAAATATGACAGCGCATTCCCGAAACTGAAGCTGTTTACCATTGATGAAGAGTTCGGCGGCTGGACGAAGGCGCAAAAAGAGCACTTCTCTAACGGCGGCACGTTCGACCAGATCAGCAAGCGTTAAATACGAAAAAAGTATGCGGCCCTTCGGGGCCGTTTTTATTTGGTCATCATTATGCTGTACTCTTCCGGTTCGTATTCAACCAGGGAAAGCACAATGAGAAGTGTACGACGTATCATTCTGGCGCTGGTGATCATCGTGGTGGTCGTCGCCGCTGGTGGCTGGTTCTGGCTGCAATCCGGTAATCCTGACGCGCTGCGTGACAAAGTGTTAGGCGAGTGTGTGCCGAAGGCGCAACAGCACCAGCCGACCGCACCTTGCGACGAGGTGAATTTACAGGGCGGTTATGTCCTCTTCAAAGATCGCAACGGTCCGTTGCAGTACCTGCTGATGCCCACCTACCGTATCAACGGCACCGAAAGCCCGCTGCTGCTCGACCCGCAAACGCCGAACTTTTTCTGGCAGGCGTGGCAGGGGCGCAATCTGCTGAGCAAGCGCCATGGCGCACCGGTGCCGGATGAGGCCGTCTCGCTGGCGATTAACTCGCGCGTCGGTCGGACGCAGAACCATTTTCATACGAACAGCTTAATGGCGATATGGCGGCCATCAGCACGCGCTGGCTGCCGCTGCCGGGTGGGTTGATGGGCCATGAATATCTGGCGCGCCGGGTGACGGAAAGCGAGCTGGTGCAGCGCAGCCCGTTCCTGATGCTGGCGGAAGAGGTGCCGGAAGCGCGCGACCATATGGGGCGCTTTGCGCTGGCGATGGCGCAGCAGAGCGACGGTTCGTTTGTGCTGCTGGCGACCGAGCGTAATCTGCTGACCCTGAACCTGGCGTCTTCAGAAGAAATTCAGGATCATCAATGCGATATTCTGCAATAACCCACTAACTCTGGCATTTACCTGCTTCTCCTGTCGTCGTATTCTTGCTGAAAAAAACGACAGGAGACAGGCATGTCCTGGCTTTCGCATCCTCTGTTTCTCCCATCACTGATTGTCGGCGTCACCATTGTGTTATGGGCGTCGTCGCTGTTGCCGGAATTCATCACCGNGTTATCCATGAAAATCCCCGCGCCTGGTACGGACTGGCGCTGGCCGTGGGCTTCGGTACGTTCCAGCTTTCCGCCACCATTCTGCCTGCTAACGTGCCGAATCTGGTGATGAGCGGGGCGGCGGAAGGCTCTTATGGGATCCATCTCAACTACGTTCCCTATCTGCTGCTGCATACGCCGGTGCTGGGCTGGCTGAAAGGTCTGATTCTGATTGGCCTGATCTGCTGGCTGTTTCCCGGCAAGCCNNCCCCCCCCGCCTGGACTGGCCTTGCCGCCGCCTGTGTGACGCTGCTGCCGCGCATCGGGTTTATCAGCGGGGAAGAGTTTTCGACCGGCGTTAACATCCGCACCTGTATTTACGTCGCCGGGATCCTCGGGCTTGCCATTATTGTCACGCAAACCGGCATTGGCGACGCGGTGGGCGATGCGTTGCTGAAGGTGATGCCGCTCGATCCGCAGCGTCCGTTTGTCAGCTTCCTGGCGTTGACTGGCATTACCACGGCACTGAACTTTATCATGACGGCCAACGGTGTCCCGGCGCTGTATACGACGTTTGCGCAGAGCTTTTCNNGGTTTCCCGCTGCTCAGCGTGATCATGATTCAGGTGCTGGGATATTCCACGCCGCTGCTGCCTTATCAGGCGTCGCCGATTGTGGTGGCGATGGGATTAGGGAAAGTGCCGGCGCGGGCGGGTATGATGCTGTGTCTGGCGCTGGCGTTAGCGAGCTATCTGGTGCTGCTGCCGCTGGATTATTTGTGGTTCAGGGTATTAGGTCAGTTGTAAAAAAGCCCGGTGGCGCTGGCGCTTACCGGGCCTACGAGTTTGTAGGGCGGGTAAGCGAAGCGCCACCCGCCACAACAGAATTACTTCTGTTTTGCCGCTTCTGCTGCTTTAACGATCACCGCGAAAGCGTCCGCTTTCAGGGATGCGCCGCCAACCAGTGCGCCGTCGATGTCCGGCTGGGTGAACAGCTCAGCCGCGTTAGACGCGTTAACAGAACCGCCGTACTGGATGATGACCTGCTGAGCGATTTTCGCGTCAGCTTTCGCAATGTGGTCACGGATGAATTTGTGAACCGCCTGCGCCTGCGCCGGGGTGGCAGATTTGCCGGTACCGATCGCCCATACTGGCTCGTAGGCGATAACCACGCCTTCGAACGCGGAAGCGCCCTGGGTTTTCAGTACAGCGTCAATCTGACGTGCGCAGACTTCTTCGGTTTTGCCCGCTTCGTTTTCCGCTTCGGTTTCACCGATGCACAGTACCGGCACCAGACCCTGCTCTTTCAGCACGGCAAATTTCTTCGCGATGAACTCGTCGGATTCTTTGTGATAGGTACGACGCTCAGAGTGGCCGATGATGATGTATTTCGCGCCGATATCTTTCAGCATTTCAGCGGAAGTTTCACCGGTGAATGCGCCGGACAGGTTAACGTCAACGTTCTGCGCGCCCAGGATGATGTGGCTGCCCGCAGCGGCCTGTTTCGCCAGATCAAGGTACATTTCTGGCGGAGCGATAGCTACGTCANGTGTGGCGCCTGCCGTTCAGTTTCCAGTTACCCATCACTAAAGGATGTCGCATTTCAATTCTCCACGCTACAAAAGCGAATTAAGGAATATGGCCACCCGTCAGGGCAGCATGGTCTGTGAAACAGTATAGAGATTGATGGCTCCGATGGCTTTGCTTTTTATCATTTATTGTTGCTCTCAAGAGCCTCAGATAGCGCCAGCTTAATCGGTTCAACAGCGAAGGTCAGCCCTTTTTCACCGTTATCTGCGACAACATAGCGGATCGCGCCTTCCGCGGCGGCGTAATAGTGTTTGCCTTTGCCGAGCGTCAGCAGTTTTTGCAGCTTTTGCAGACTTTGGGGTTTGGTCAGTGCCGGGGTAAAGGTGCGGATGATCGCCGCCATGTATTCAAGCGCTTTATCTCTGGCTGCCTTTTTTTCCGGCCCCTGAATCGGTAGCCAGGTGACCTGCATCGATTTAATTTTCAGTGTGCCGCGTTCAAGGGCGGTGGAAGCGTACAGGTTTTCGTTAATTTTGGTGGCGGCGCGGGTCAGGTTGAGCTGGTCGCGACTGCCGCCAATCGAACGGAATTCATTAAGTGCGAGAGTGGGATTATCGGCGTTGAATTTTTCCCGGAACTGGCTGATGGAGAGATCAAACGTGGGTGCGCCCGGCAGCAGGTAGGGCGCCGTCGTGGTTGCAGGTGCATCGGCCGACAACGCGCGATAGCTCGCCGTCGTGACGGCGAGCGCTAACAAAAACAACGATATCCACTTTTTCATCTTACCATCCTCGGAATCTCTTGCTGACGATTAAAACGGGAAGCGTCCGGCTTGTCAAAAAGAGACGTTACCAGGGTAAACTACGCGCCACGACAGAATAAGGAATGGGAAATGACCCTACAGCAGTGGCTTTTTTCGATTAAGGGGCGTATCGGGCGCCGTGATTTCTGGATCTGGATAGGCATCTGGATCCTGGCGATGATTGTGCTGTTTACCCTCGCCGGTAGCAACTGGCTGAATCTGCAGACCGCCGCCTTCGCGCTCGTCTGCCTGTTATGGCCAACGGCGGCCGTCACCGTAAAACGGCTGCATGATCGCGGAAAATCCGGGCTGTGGGCGTTGCTGATGATCCTCGCCTGGATGCTGCTCGCCGGAAACTGGGTGATGCTACCCGGCGTCTGGCAGTGGGGCGTGGGCCGTTTCATTCCGACGCTGATTATCGTGATGATGCTGATTGACCTGGGCGCGTTTGTCGGCACCCAGGGCGAGAATAAATACGGTAAAGAGACGCAGGATGTGAAATACCGCTGATCACCAGTAGTGTTCGGCGGTCATATGGCCCGGACGGCGGCGCAAATGTTTGGTCATCTGCCGGGTATCTTTCAGTAATTGCTGGGTANGGCCCGCCCGCCGCTTCCAGTTCGCCGTTATCAATCAACGCCGGGACGCGTCCGGTCAGCGAACCGGCAATCGTTTCGCGACTCACCACCGTCTGGATCCGCAGCTTCCCTTCGTAGCGTTTTTGCAGTTCGAGCATCAGTGGCAGATAGCTTAAATCGGCGGCGTAACGCACCGCATGGACCAGCACCAGGTTTTTAAAGCGGTCGAGGCCGTTGCCGTCCTGCAGAATGGAGAGATAAGGGCCAAGCGCGGTGCCGGTCGCCAGCATCCACAACGTCTCGCAGTCGGGCACTTCGTTGAGGACAAAGAAACCGGAAGCTTCGCTGACCAGCTGGAGTTCGTCGCCGGGTTTCAGCGCGGCCAGNAACGGTAACCAGATAAAACTCGAGATCGGGACTGGCGGGCGCATTGACGTAGGAATAGGCGCGCTGGACGCGCTCGCCATCAATTTCCAGCCCCAGTTTGGTGAACTGCCCGGCAGTAAACGGCTGAACAGGCGCATGAACGGTAAGACTAAACAACGCGTCGGTCCAGTACTCCACCTTCGTCACTTTGCCAGTAACCCAGTCCGCCATAATCTTCTCCTGTTCTGAAGCGATACCTTATCTTCGTCACTCAGGGCGCAGATTTCCAGCCCCGCAGGGCCGGAAAGCTCAATCAGACAAATGGCTTACAGGATGTGGCGCTGCACGTCCGGGTCTTTGCGATCGAGGTAATGAATCGACTGGATGCGGCGAATCGTCCGCGATTTACCGCGGATCAGCAGGGTTTCGGTGGTCGCCATGTTGCCCTTGCGGGTGATGCCGTCCAGCAGATCGCCTTTGGTGATGCCGGTGGCGGAGAAAATCACGTTGTCGTTGCGCGCCATGTCGTCGAGCCGCAGCACCTGATTTGCTTCGATGCCCATCGCTTTGCAGCGTGCCAGCTCGTTTTCGCCGATCCGACGGTTCTCTTCACTGTCGCCCTTAACGTCATGACGAGGCAGCAGACGACCGTGCATATCGCCGTCGAGCGCGCGGATCACCGCCGCAGACACCACGCCTTCCGGCGCACCGCCGATGCCGTACAGCACGTCCACTTCGCTGTCCGGCATGCAGGTGAGAATCGAGGCGGCCACGTCGCCATCAGGAATGGCAAACACACGCACGCCTAACTGCTGCATAAAGGCGATCACCGCATCGTGGCGCGGCTTTGCCAGAATGGTCACGGTAAGCTCGCTGAGCGGCTTGTTGAGCGCGGCGGCGACGTTACGCAGGTTATCCGCCAGCGGCAGGTTGAGGTCGATAGCGCCTTTCGCGCCGGGACCGACGATCAGCTTTTCCATATACATGTCCGGCGCGTTCAGGAAGGTGCCTTTATCGCCCACCGCCAGCACTGCCAGCGCGTTCGCCTGACCCATCGCGGTCATACGGGTGCCTTCAATCGGATCGACAGCGATATCTACGGCATCGCCCTTGCCGGTACCCACTTTCTCACCGATGTAAAGCATTGGCGCTTCGTCGATCTCGCCTTCGCCAATCACGATGGTGCCGTCGATATTGACCTGGTTCAGCATGATGCGCATGGCGTTGACCGCCGCGCCGTCCGCCGTGTTCTTATCACCACGGCCCAGCCACTTATAGCCCGCCAGGGCGGCAGCTTCGGTGACACGCGAAAATTCGATGGCAAGTTCTCGTTTCATAACAAACTCTTCAGGAAAAAAATGGGCGAAGCCACCCCAATAAGGGCAGCTACGCGTTGGAATAGCGTTCCGTTTCCGGCATCCAGCGTTCGATCAGTGCCTGCGCCTGCGCCGGATAACGTTCATGAATATGGCGTGCGATGCGCTGAACGTCGGGGATTAGACCCTGATCGCGCAGCAAGTCGGCGACTTTAAATTCCGCATTGCCGGTCTGGCGCGTGCCGAGCAGTTCGCCGGGGCCGCGAATTTCCAGGTCTTTTTGCGCGATCACGAAACCATCATTGCTGTCGCGCAGCACCTGCAACCGTTTTTGCGCGGTTTTTGACAGTGGTGATTTGTAGAGCAGCACGCAGTGGGAAGCGACCGCGCCGCGCCCGACGCGCCCGCGCAGCTGATGGAGTTGCGCGAGACCCAGCCGCTCCGGGTTTTCAATGATCATCAGGCTGGCGTTGGGGACATCCACACCCACTTCAATGACCGTCGTTGCCACTAACAGTTGCAGGTCGCCCTGCTTAAACGCCAGCATCACGTCCTGCTTCTCGGCAGGCTTCATACGACCGTGCACAAGGCCGATTTTCAGTTCTGGCAGCGCCAGTTTGAGCTCTTCCCAGGTGGCTTCCGCCGCCTGCGCTTCCAGCAGTTCCGACTCTTCAATCAGTGTACAGACCCAGTATGCCTGACGCCCTTCAGCCGTACCGGCATGGCGTACGCGGTCAATAATTTCGTTGCGCCGGGTATCCGGGATGGCGACCGTCGACACCGGCGTACGCCCAGGCGGCAGTTCGTCGATGACCGAGGTGTCGAGATCGGCGTAGGCGGTCATCGCCAGGGTGCGCGGGATCGGCGTTGCGGTCATGATCAGCTGATGCGGGTGAAAACCCTGTTGTTGACCTTTTTCCCACAGCGCCAGCCGCTGATGCACGCCGAAACGGTGCTGTTCGTCGATGATCACCAACGCCAGCCCGTTAAACTGCACCTGCTCCTGAAAAATAGCATGGGTGCCGACAATCATCTGCACCTGGCCGAGGGCGATGGCTTCCTGTTGCGCCTGGCGCGCTTTCCCTTTCTGTTTGCCCGCCAGCCAGCCGACTTCAATGCCCAGCGGGGCAAACCAGTTGCGGAAGTTGTTGGCGTGCTGCTCTGCGAGCAGCTCCGTCGGTGCCATCAGCGCCACCTGATTGCCGTGAGCAATCGCCCGCAGCGCGGCCAGCGCGGCAACCAGCGTTTTACCGGAGCCGACATCGCCCTGCACCAGGCGCATCATCGGCACATCCAGCGCCATATCACGTTCGATTTCCGCGACCACGCGTTCCTGTGCGCCGGTCGGTTTAAACGGCAGCGCGGCCAGCAGCTGATTTTTCAAATCGTCTTTCGCGCTGAGTGGTTGGGCGTGGTAGCGCTGCGCGCCCGCACGAAGCGCCAGCATGCTCAGGTTGTGCGCCAGCAGCTCTTCGAGAATCAAACGCCGCTGCGCCGGNNGTTGCCCGGTTTCGAGGTCACTGAGTTGCATTGTCGGCGGCGGGCGATGCAGCGTACGCAGCGCCTCAGGTAGGCTCATCATCCCTTGCGCCAGATCCGGCGGCAGCAGTTCGGTAATGGCACAGGTGTCGAGCAGATCGAGCGCCTGGTCGGTGAGCTTGCGCAGCGTCGCCTGCTTAATGCCTTCGGTCGTCGGATATACCGGCGTCAGCGTTTCCTGCAGCTCCGGCGTGCTGAGATCGCCCTGTACGCGGTATTCCGGGTGGATCATTTCCGCGCCGTATTTGCCGCGTTTGGCTTCACCGTAGGCCAGCACGCGACGCCCGGTCGCAAGGCTGTTTTTCATCGCCGCGTTGAAGTTGAAAAAACGCATGGTGAGAATGCCGGTGCCGTCGCTGATCTGGCAGGTCATCATCCGACGGCCACCAAAGGAGACGTTGCAGTTCAGCACTTCGCCCTCCACGGTCGCGTAAACGCCGGGGAGCAGGTCGTTAATCGGGTAAAGTTGGGTGCGGTCTTCGTAGCGCAGCGGCAGATGCAGGAGCAAATCCTGCACGGTATGCAGTCCGATTTTTGCGAGCTTGCTGGTCTGCGCCGCGCCAACGCCGGTGAGCGAACTCAGCGGAACGGCATCCAGCAGACGGCCGCCCATGGCTTATCTCGCCGCCTGCATGGTGGCCCACCACGCCGCATCGGCTTCGATTTCGCCGGACGCATTTACATGGGGGTAAGGCAATTTTTTACGCTTCGCCACGCGTGCCAGCACCGGGTAACCGCCTTCGAACAACAAACGCTGCTGTTCCGCTTCCGGCAGGGTGCTGTTTTCGCGCTCGTACATACCGGCGTTTTGCCGCTGGCGTTGCGCTTCGTAGAGGATCAAGGCTGAGGCGACGGAGACGTTCAGCGACTGCACCATGCCGATCATCGGAATAATGATGTCCTGGTCTGCCAGCGCTAACGCTTCCTGAGTGATGCCGGTTTTCTCCTGACCCATCAGAATGCAGGTCGGGCGGGTGTAATCGATGTCGCGAAAATCGACGGCTTTATCAGAAAGATGCGTCGCCAGCACCTGCATGCCGCGCGCTTTCAGGTGCGTAACGGCTTCGCCAATCGTCGGGTGCGTTTTTACACTGACCCAGCTGTTGCTGCCCGCCGCTGTCGATGCCATGGTGCGCATGCGGTTACCAGGCCAGATGGCATGCACTTCATGCACGCCAACCGCATCGGCGGTGCGAACGATTGCGGAAACATTATGTGGTTTGTGGACCTGCTCCATGCAGACGGTCAGGTCGGGCTGACGCCTGGCGAGCATTTCACAAATGCGCTCATAACGTTTCTGATTCATGTTTCTAGTTTCGGTTACGGGTGACTTTAATCACGTCCGGCATCACGCGGATTTTACGCATGATATTCGCCAGATGGACGCGATCGCGGGCGGTCAGGCGAATAAATGCGCTGTACACGCGGCCGTCTTTCTCTTCCGTATTCAGGCTCTGAATATTGGACGTCGCGGTGTTGATCGCCGCCGTCAGGTTTGCCAGCGCACCCTGATGGTTGAACATATCCACTTTAATTTCGGTGATGAATTCCTGCTCGGTCTCTTTATCCCTCTCTTTACCCCCCCCCCCCGCCATAAACTTCTCAGGCTCTTTCTGATAACCACGGATGTTACGGCAGGATTCATGGTGGATCACCAGCCCTTTACCCGGGCTGACGTGGGCGATGATCGGATCGCCTGGAATCGGACGACAACACTTGGCGAAGGTGATCAGCGCGCGCCTGCCGCTGCGTCGCCCTGCAGCAGGTTTTTCGCGACCACAACGCTCATCGCGTTTCCGAGGCCAATTTCCGCCAGCAGATCGTCAAGACCGGCCAGTTTCATGCGGTCGAGCTCGCGTTGAATGCTCTCATGCGGGATTTCCGCCAGCTTGCGGCTACCACCTAACGCGTGGTTAAGCAGGCGACGGCCAAGGCTCACGGAATCATCACGCTTGAGGTTTTTCAGCAACTGGCGAATTTTCGCGCGCGCTTTCGAACTCACCACAAAGTTCAGCCAGGCAGCGTTAGGACGCGCGCCAGGGGCGGTGATGATTTCCACAGTTTGGCCGCTGGAAAGCGACTGCGATAGCGGGTAAGGCTGGCGATCGACGCGTGCGCCAACGCAGGCGTGGCCGATATCAGTATGCACCGCGTAGGCGAAGTCGACCGGCGTGGCGCCTGCCGGTAATTCGACAATGCGGCCTTCCGGCGTGAAAACATAAATCTCATCCGGGAAGAGATCAGATTTAACGCTCTCGATAAATTCAAACGAACTACCGGCGCTTTGCTGCAGCTCCAGCAGGCTCTGCATCCAGCGCTGGGCGCGGATTTGCGCGGTAGTGCTGGTCTCGCCGTGCTCTTTATAAGCCCAGTGCGCCGCAACCCCCATCTCCGCCATCTGATCCATATCTTCGGTACGAATCTGCACCTCAACCGGCACCCCATGCGGACCAATCATTGAGGTGTGCAAAGACTGATAGCCGTTCGCTTTCGGAATGGCAATATAGTCTTTCACCCGCCCCGGGCGCGGTTTGTACAGGCTGTGCATCTGGCCGAGAACACGGTAGCAGGTGTCCGGGTCATGTACGATCACGCGGAAGGCGTAGATATCCATGATCGAATGAAAACGCTGCTCTTTCAGCACCATTTTGCAGTAGATCGAGTACAGATGCTTCTCACGACCACTCACGCGACAGGGAATGCCTGCCTCTTGCAAACGCCCTTCGATTTCAGAGAGGATTTTTTGGATCATCTCTTTACGGTTGCCACGTGCGGCTTTCACCACCTCTTTAATTACGCGATAGCGGTTCGGGTACAGCGCTTCAAAACCCAGCTCTTCCAGCTCGGTTTTAATGTGATGAATACCTAAACGGTGCGCCAGCGGGCTATAAATTTCGAGGGTTTCACGGGCGATGCGGCGACGTTTGTCCGGGCGTAGGGAGCCCAGGGTGCGCATGTTATGGGTGCGGTCAGCGAGTTTGATGAGAATGACGCGGATGTCCTGCACCATCGCCATAATCATCTTGCGAAAGTTTTCGGCCTGCGCCTCTTTCTTATCGCGGAATTTGAGCTTATCAAGTTTCGACACCCCTTCCACCAGTTCGGCAACGCTTTTGCCAAACAGCTGTTCCATGTCCTGGTAGGTGGCGGGGGTATCTTCAATCACGTCATGCAGCAGGGCAGCCATCAGCGTTTCGTAGTCGAGTTTCATCTCGGCCAGGATACAGGCTACCGCCACCGGGTGCGTGATATAGGGTTCACCGCTTGAACGTGTCTGGCCCTCGTGAGCGTCACGTGCAACGAGATACGCCTGCTGAAGACGCTTGATTTGATCTTCAGGCAGGTAAGTTTGAATCAGCTGATTCAGGCTTTCAAACAGATACAAGGGCGACCCGCAGGTTTAATTAACGACGACCTTCAGCAATGGCGGTAACGGCCTGCAGTTCTGCGGCTTCCTGCTCTTGCTGCTCCTGGCGCTCACGTACGTCGAGGATCTGGTTGTTAATCAGGCCTTCTTCGATTTCGCGCAGCGCGATAACGGTGGTTTTATCGTTTTCTTCCGGTACCAGCGGATCTTTACCGCCTACCTGCATCTGACGAGCGCGACGCGCGGCGACCAGTACCAGGTCAAAACGGTTACCAATTTTCTCTACAGCGTCCTGAACAGTTACGCGTGCCATACTTAAAATGCTCCACAGGTGAAGAAATGACTGGGCATGATACTGAAAGTGGGTTCAGTCTGCCAATAGTTTGCTGATTAAAGCGTCATGTCGCTGCTTTTGGCGGCTCATGCGCAGACGTTCAGCGCGAATGATGGTTTTCAGATCGCCCAACGCGGTGTCGAAATCATCGTTCACAATAAGGTAATCATATTCCGCGTAATGGCTCATTTCTGCAACTGCTTGCGCCATACGTTTCGCGATCACCTCTTCGCTATCCTGACCGCGCCCACGCAACCGGCGATCCAGCTCCTCTTTCGAGGGCGGCAGAATAAATATACTGCGCGCGTTGGGCATTTTCTGACGAATTTGCAGTGCGCCTTGCCAGTCGATATCCAGGAAGACGTCCACGCCAGAGGCTAATACCTGCTCGATGGTTTCACGAGAGGTGCCGTAATAGTTACCAAAAACTTCTGCGTGCTCAAGAAACGCGTCTTTGCCAATCATATGACGGAATTCATCATGATTGATGAAGAAATAATGTTCGCCGTGCACTTCACCCGGACGCGGCGCGCGCGTGGTATGTGAAACAGAAACCTGGGTGTCGTACAACGGTTGGGTTTTTAACAGCGCCTGAATCAGGCTGGATTTACCCGCGCCACTGGGGGCAGAAACAATATATAGCGTGCCTTGAGCCATGAGAGTCTTTTGTATGTGGTTATCGAGAGAAGTCTACATACGAGCCTATTATACACGCCGCGCTCGGGTGACGTAGCTTTTGTCACACTTTTTACGGCAGTTAATTGCATTTTGCGAGCCGTTTTCCCGAATTCATGGTGAGTTACTGCAACAACGCGAAAACCCTGGAATTCGCTACGCAACGTTCAACATCACGCGTCGCCATAAAACAAATCAAGGCGTTAAATCCGCAGAGTTGCCTGGAAGGGAGGTGAAACGATGGCGAAATGGGGATGGTTGCTGGTGTTTATGGTCTGCGGTTCGGTGAGCGCGGCATGTCCTGTCTGGTCGACCGCACGGGCTGATGAAGAAATCGCGCGGCTGAGCGAGCAGATAACACAGTGGAACGACGCGTACTGGACGCAGGGANTGTGAAAAAGCTCCCGGATGCCGCAGCGCTGTCTGGCTGGATGAAGGGCAAATCTGATTTATGGCTCCAGCCAAAAGTCGATGGCGTTGCCGTGACGCTGGTCTATCGCGAGGGCAAACTGGCTCAGGCGATCAGCCGGGGAGACGGGCTCAAAGGTGAAGACTGGACGGCGCGCGTCCGGCTTATTCCTGCCGTTCCACAAACCGTGAGTGGAGCGCTGGCAAACAGCGTGTTGCAGGGCGAACTGTTTTTACGGCGCGNNCCAGAGCGAAAGTGGCTGGTGCGATGATGCGTAAGAGCACGCCGGAATCGCTGCAGGCGCTGTCGTTGTTCGTCTGGGCGTGGCCGGATGGCCCAAAAAGTATGTCTCAACGACTGGCGCTGTTGCGTGACGCCGGTTTTGACTGGGTTTTTCAGTATTCGTTGCCCGCTACCACGGCTATGCAGGTTGAAGCGCAGCGCGCTCGCTGGTTTAACTCGCCGCTGCCGTTTGTGACTGACGGGGTCGTGGTGAGGGAGGCGTCGGAGCCGTCAGGCAAGCACTGGTTACCGGGACAGGAGCGCTGGATTGTGGCCTGGAAATATCCGCCTGTGGCGCAGGTTGCAGAGGTCAAAGCGGTCAACTTTGCCGTAGGGCGCACCGGGAAAATTGCCGTCGTTGCACAACTCGACCCCATCCAGCTGGATGATAAGCGCGTGCAGCGGGTAAACATTGGCTCAGTGAATCGCTGGCAGCAACTGGATCTCGCGCCGGGCGATCAGGTGCAGGTTAGTCTTGCCGGGCAAGGTATCCCACGGATTGACAGCGTGGTCTGGCGCAGCGCCGAACGCCACAAGCCAGAGCCGCCTGCCGGGCGCTTCACGCCGTTAACCTGTTATTTTTCAAGCCCCGAGTGCGAAGCGCAGTTTCTGTCGCGGCTGGTCTGGAGCAGTTCGTCACAGGCGCTGGACATCGACGGCATTGGCGCGGCGACCTGGCAGACGTTGCACCGCACTCATCATTTCAGTCATCTCTTTTCCTGGCTGGTACTGACGCAGGAGCAGCTACAGGCCACGCCGGGGTTAGGCACTGGCCGAGGATTGCAGCTGTGGCACCGCTTTAACCTGGCGCGGAATCAGCCTTTCAGGCGCTGGATTACGGCGATGGGGATCCCGCTCAGTCAGGAAACCCTGAACAGCATTGCCGGTGTGAACTGGCAACAATTGCTGGCGAAAAGTGAAGCGGAGTGGCAAGCGTTGCCCGGCACCGGGGCACAACGGGCAACGCGAATCCGGCAATGGCTTAACAGCGACGCGGTAAGCCTGCTCGCAAAATGGCTGAGCGAGCAGAAGATCGACGGATTTTCTGTTCAGTGAGCGTTGTGCTTGTAGTCAAACACGGGCAAGCCCAGCTTCAGGCGCAGCGCCAGCAGGCGCGCAGTGAAACCGAACAGCAGTGTCGAAATCACCACCACGTCGTGGCTACTGACGTAATGTTGCAGCGCGATGTACAGCACTGCAGAGGCAAACGAAATGCCCGCATACAGCTCTTTTTGAAACACTAGCGGGATGCGTTTGCAGAACATGTCGCGCAGTACGCCGCCAAACACGCCAGTAACCACTGCGGCGATAGTGGCGATAACCGGGCCTTCACCCATATCCAGCGCAATTTGCGCGCCGATAATGGAAAACACCACCAGGCCCAGCGCGTCCAGTACCAGAAAAAGGCGGCGAAGATGGGGCATGACAGGAGCGAAAATAGTCGTTAACACAGCGGCGGTGGCGACAATGATGACGTATTCGGGGTGCTTCACCCAACCCAGCGGGTAATGTCCCAGCAGGATATCGCGAACGGAGCCTCCACCAAGGGCGGTGGCAGTAGCAATAATCATGACACCAAAGGTATCCATGCGACGACGACCCGCGGCCAGCGCCCCGGTCATCGCTTCCGCGGTGATACCGATTAAATAAAGTATATGTAGCAGCATGCTTGCTCCCGTCAACGATGGCGGCAGCTTAGCGGTTTGCGCGCGCGATCACGATTGAGATTTTCTCACGCGACGCGTTTCGGATAAGTATTTCTAATGTATTTTGTCGAGGGGTTTAGTGCTGAAGTTAAAAAGTCCGCAATGATGCGGACTTAGAGATGATGATTTATGTTCTGAACGTACCTGAATCTTACTCGATATTCTGAATTTGCTCGCGCATTTGCTCGATCAGCACTTTCAGCTCGATGGCGGAGTTGGTGACTTCCGCATTGATAGATTTTGACGCCAGGGTGTTCGATTCGCGGTTGAATTCCTGCATCATGAAGTCGAGACGGCGACCGACCGCTTCTTTTTTCTTCAGGATGTTATAGGTTTCTTTTACGTGCGCTTCCAGGCGATCGAGCTCTTCGGCAACGTCGATACGCTGTGCCATTAGCACCAGTTCCTGCTCCAGACGGTTGTTTTCCAGCTGCACTTCCGCCTCTTCCAGCTTCGCTACCAGGCGGTCGCGCTGCCACTGCAGGATTTCCGGCATATGACCGCGGACTTTGCTGACTTCGGTGCTTACGCCTTCCAGTCGCTGTTCGATCAGCGCTTTCAACGCCTGACCTTCGGTTTCGCGGGCGACAATGAAATCATCCAGCGCGCCGTCCAGCGCCTTGAGGATTTCTGCGGCGATAGCGTCCAGATCCTGTTCCTGAGCGGCCATCACGCCCGGCCAGCGCAGAATATCGACCGGATCGATTTCGCCTTCATCGCTCTGCATTTTGACCCAGTTCGCGGCGCTGACCAGCTGTTTAGCCAGTTTTTCGTTGAGGATCAATTCCCCTTGCGCGCTGGCGTCAGGTTCAAAACGCAGGTTACATTCGATTTTTCCGCGCGTCAGGCGGGCACGGATGCGTTCACGCACCACCGGCTCAAGGCTGCGGAATTGTTCCGGCAGACGAAAATAGGTTTCCAGATAACGTTGGTTTACCGAGCGCAGTTCCCACGCGGCAGTGCCCCACTCACCCTTGATTTCACGCCGGGCATAGGCGGTCATACTGCGGATCATAGACGTTCCCGTTTTTTGTCGGAGAGATGGGGGGATTATAGCTTTCCGGGACCGCACGGGATAGGAATAAGCGCGTTTAATCCGTATAATGCGCAGCCACATTCGTTTCACGCCGGAGAAAACATCATGCGTCCAGCAGGTCGTAGCGCTCATCAGGTGCGCCCCGTAACCCTGACCCGTAACTATACAAAACACGCTGAAGGCTCCGTGCTTGTCGAATTTGGCGACACCAAAGTGCTGTGTACTGCCTCAATCGAAGAAGGCGTTCCGCGTTTCCTGAAAGGCCAGGGGCAAGGCTGGATCACCGCCGAATACGGCATGCTGCCGCGTGCGACCCATACCCGTAACGCCCGCGAAGCCGCAAAAGGCAAGCAGGGTGGCCGCACCATGGAAATACAGCGACTGATCGCCCGTGCGCTGCGTGCGGCGGTGGATCTGAAAACGCTTGGTGAATTCACCATTACCCTCGACTGTGACGTAATTCAGGCCGATGGCGGCACCCGTACCGCGTCGATTACCGGTGCCTGCGTGGCGCTGGCGGATGCGCTGAATAAACTGGTGGTGGCAGGTAAACTCAAAACCAACCCGATGAAAGGGATGGTCGCTGCGGTGTCTGTCGGGATTGTGGATGGCGAAGCCGTCTGCGATCTGGAGTATGTTGAAGATTCCGCCGCTGAAACCGACATGAACGTGGTGATGACCGAAGACGGGCGCATCATTGAGGTGCAGGGCACGGCCGAAGGTGAGCCGTTCACTCACGAAGAACTTCTCACCTTGCTGGCGCTGGCCAGAGGGGGAATTGAATCCATTGTAGCGACGCAGAAAGCGGCGTTAGAAAATTGATTTCAGGGCGACGTAGTCGCCCTTTTTTTTGTCTGTTATTAAGTGAGATGAGGAGCGAATCCATGAAATCCTATCAGCGTCAGTTTATTGAATTTGCGCTTGGCAAGCAGGTACTGAAGTTTGGCGAATTTACGCTGAAATCCGGGCGTAAGAGCCCTTATTTCTTCAACGCCGGGCTGTTTAATACCGGGCGCGATCTGGCACTGTTAGGCCGTTTCTATGCAGAAGCGTTAGTGGATTCCGGCATTGATTTTGACCTGCTGTTTGGGCCGGCATACAAAGGGATCCCTATTGCGACCACCACCGCCGTTGCGCTGGCGGAGCATCACGACCGTGACTATCCGTATTGCTTTAACCGTAAAGAAGCCAAAGATCACGGCGAAGGCGGAAACCTGGTTGGCAGCCCGTTGCAGGGCCGCGTTATGCTGGTGGATGATGTGATTACAGCGGGAACGGCGATCCGTGAATCCATGGAAATTATTCAGGCCAACGGCGCAACGCTGGCTGGCGTGTTAATTTCGCTGGACCGTCAGGAACGCGGTCGCGGTGATATTTCTGCGATTCAGGAAGTCGAGCGCGATTACGGTTGCGGCGTGATTTCCATCATCACGTTGAAAGATCTGATTGCATATCTGGAAGAGAAGCCTGAAATGGCGGAACATCTGGCGGCGGTGCGGGCGTATCGCGAAGCGTTTGGGGTGTAAGTCGAACAGAGCTGCCCGGTGGCAAGTGCTTACCGGGCCAGTATTTACTGCAGTTGTGCGGCGAGGAGCGGCCAGCGGGCGTCAAAGTCATCCGTCGGGCGATATTTAAATTCGCTGCGCACAAAACGTGAGAGCATCCCTTCGCAAAACGCCAACAGCTGGCTGGCCAGCAGCGTTTCGTCAGTCTGATACCCTTCACCTTCACGCATTTTCTTTTCTCTTAACACCTGACGCAGTTGCGCTTCAATGCGTTCGAAAAGCTGATTAATTCTGCCCTGCAGCCTGTCCTGTTCAAACATCAGCGCGTGACCGGTGAGAATACGGGTGAGTCCCGGGTTGCGTTCACCAAAGCCAAGCACCAGCAGCACGATAAGACGCACGCGCGCGGCAGTGTCTTTCTCGTCTTTCATGATCAGGTTAATGCGGGTTGTCAGGGTGTCTTCGATAAACTCAATGAGGCTATCGAACATGCGGGTTTTGCTGGGAAAATGACGATACAACGCCGCTTCGGAAACCCCGACGGAAGCCGCCAGTTTTGCGGTGGTGATGCGTTGACTGCCATCGCTGGATTCCAGCATGAGCGCCAGAGACTGAAGTATTTCTTCGCGACGGTTCCTTTTCGCAGTTTGTTTTTCTGCCATGTTCTAAAATACCCCTGAAAAATAAACAATTACCGGGCAGCCATCCACACAGCGACCGCAAACACGTGTTTGCGGCTTGTTTTAGCATTATTACGCTGTGTGTCGTGGTTGTTTAGTGGCGCCCGGAATGGCCGAAACCACCTTCGCCGCGATCGGTCACGTCGAATTCTTCCACCAGATTAAACTCTGCCTGTACGACGGGCACAAAGACCATTTGTGCGACACGCTCGCCTGGCTGGATAGTGAAACTGTCCTGGCCACGGTTCCACACGGACACCATCAGCTGGCCCTGGTAATCAGAATCGATCAGGCCAACGAGATTGCCGAGCACGATACCGTGCTTATGGCCGAGGCCGGAACGCGGCAGGATGACCGCCGCCAGCGAAGGATCGGCGATATGAATAGCCAGACCGGTCGGCAGCAGCGTGGTGGCACCCGGAGCCAGCTCTACGGCGTCATCGAGACAGGCACGCAGGTCAAGTCCGGCGGAGCCGGAGGTGGCATAGGTTGGCAGCGGAAACTGTTCGCCAATACGCGGGTCCAGAATCTTAACGTCGATTTTTTTCATCATAACGGGTAACGATCTCGTCCAGTAATAGTTGGCCCAGGAGCTCCTTGCGCTCAAGCGGCAGGATTTTATCTCCGTCTTGCCAGAATAGATGCAGGGCGTTGCTGTCGCTGTTAAAGCCCTGATTTGATTGCGATACGTCATTAGCGCAAATCAGATCGAGGTTTTTGCGGGCGCGTTTTTGCCGCGCGTATTCTTCCACATTATTTGTTTCTGCGGCAAATCCTACGACAAAGGGGCGGTGCTGGGTCAGCGCGGCCACGNGTGACGTCTCCCCGCTGCACAAACGGCGGCGTCGGCAGCGATACGGGGCCGCTGACCAGCGTCACGTTAGCGCCGCGTTTAGCGGCGGCGGCGGCAATCGCAAACCCCATTTTCCCGGAGCTGTGATTGGTGATGTAACGCACCGGATCCAGCGGCTCGCGGGTGGGACCAGCGGTAATCATGATGTTGAGATGTTGCAGATCGTTGACAGGCGAGAAATGCGCCGCAGCCATGTCGACAATCATCAGCGGGTCGAGCATACGGCCCGGGCCTACGTCGCCGCACGCCTGGCTGCCGCTGTCCGGGCCCCACAGCAGCACACCGCGGGAGGCCAGCACGGAGAGATTGTGCTGAGTCGCGGCAGCGCGATACATCTGCTGATTCATCGCCGGAACCACGGCCACCGGTGACGGCGTCGCCAGGCAAATTGTAGAGACCAGATCGTTGGCCATGCCGGCAGCGACACGGGCAATTAAATCCGCCGTGGCCGGGGCTTACCGAGTTCGATATGGCCCATCGCGGCTTCTGCGGCCGGATCCAGCAGGCTGTCGGATACCGGGTAACCCGAGACCGCCTGCAGACTCATCGGCGTGATAAACGCTTTTGCTGCGTCGGTCATGGCGACACGCACCTCAGCGCCGCGTTCGCGAAGACGACGCACCAGTTCAGGCGCTTTATATGCCGCGATACCGCCGCTCACGCCAAGAACAATTTTCTTACCGGCCAGGCTCATCATGATTCTTTCCTGTTGGGGTAAACCAGAGTGGGGCATTTTATCACAATCCTTTCGAGGTCGTGCGCTTGTGGCGGTTCCACTTTGCGAGGCGCTACGCAAGACGGAAAGAAGCCTGTCGGTGAGCGTCGTGGAGTGTGCGATCCTCCGGCGCAAGGTGAAAAAGGAGCAATAATGGAAACAATGGAATACACCATGCCGCGGGAAAAAATGCTGCGTAGCGGCATTGAAGCGTTGTCGGACGTTGAGCTGCTGGCGCTCTTTTTGCGTACCGGAACGCGCGGGAAAGATGTCATGAGCTGGTCGCTGGAACTGCTGCAACACTTTGGCTCGCTCTATGGATTACTGTCGGCGGACAGGAAAGAAATCACCGAGGTGTACGGCATGGGCGTTGCCACGTACGCTCAGTTGAAAGGGATTGCCGAGCTGGCGAAACGCTACTACAACACGCGGGTGCAGGAGGAAAATTCGCTGTCCAGTCCGGACATGGCGCGGGAGTTTGTGCAAAGTCAGCTGGCGGATGAGGAGCGCGAGATCTTTCTGGTGATCTTTCTTGATAACCAGAACCAGGTGATTAAGCACAGCCGTCTTTTTACCGGAACGTTCAGCCATGTTCACGTTTATCCACGGGAAATTGTACGAGAAGCCATCAAAGTGAACGCCTCGTCGCTGATCCTTGCCCATAATCATCCTTCAGGTTTGGCAGAACCGAGCAAAGCGGATAGAATAATCACCGCGAAAATTATGAAATGTTGCCATTTCATGGAGATACGTGTTCTCGACCATCTGGTGATTGGCCGCGGAGAGTCGGTTTCGTTTGCAGAACGCGGCTGGATTTAGCGCCGATCGCGCGATCCATCGGGATCTTTGTCTGTTCGGGACTTGAGCACACCGCCGACTCAGCGTATACTACGCCACCTTTGAGAATCTCGGGTTTGGCATTTGGGCCTGGCAATCGAGAGTTCACATTGAACTGCGATAACCAGGCTGTAAAGCCTGACGAGGCGCCAATACCCCATACGAAGCTCGAGCTAATTTGATTTTTGGAGAATAGACATGTCCCGAGTCTGCCAAGTTACTGGCAAGCGTCCGGTGACCGGTAACAACCGTTCCCACGCACTGAACGCGACTAAACGCCGTTTCCTGCCGAACCTGCACTCTCACCGTTTCTGGGTTGAGAGCGAGAAGCGTTTTGTCACCCTGCGCGTATCTGCTAAAGGTATGCGTGTTATTGATAAGAAAGGCATCGATACAGTTCTGTCTGAACTGCGTGCCCGTGGCGAAAAGTACTAAGTACTTAAAGAGGAAATAAATCATGGCTAAAGGTATTCGTGAGAAGATCAAGCTGGTTTCTTCTGCTGGTACAGGTCACTTCTACACCACCACGAAGAACAAACGTACTAAGCCGGAAAAACTGGAACTGAAAAAATTCGATCCAGTTGTCCGTCAGCACGTTCTTTACAAAGAAGCTAAAATCAAATAATTTTAGTGGATTGTACGAAAACCTCGCTCCGGCGGGGTTTTCTGTTTTCAGGGCCAGGAGAATGAACCATGCCGGAATTACCTGAGGTAGAAACCAGCCGTCGCGGTATCGAACCGCATCTGGTGGGAGCCACCATATTGCATGCCGTGGTGCGCAATGGTCGTCTGCGCTGGCCCGTTTCCGAAGAGATCCACAGCCTGAGCGATAAGCCGGTGCTGAGCGTTCAGCGTCGCGCTAAATATCTGCTGCTCGAACTGCCGGATGGCTGGATTATCATTCATCTGGGCATGTCCGGCAGCCTTCGCATTCTCGCGGAAGATATTCCTGCCGAAAAACACGACCACGTCGATCTGGTACTCAGCAATGGCAAAGTGCTGCGCTACACCGATCCCCGCCGCTTTGGCGCCTGGCTGTGGACCAAAGAGCTGGAAGGGCATAACGTGCTGGCGCATCTCGGGCCGGAGCCGCTCAGCGAGGCGTTCAATGGCGATTACCTGCAGCAAAAATGTGCGAAGAAGAAAACCGCCATTAAGCCGTGGCTGATGGATAACAAGCTGGTGGTGGGCGTGGGAAACATCTATGCCAGCGAATCGCTGTTTGCCGCCGGTATTCATCCCGATCGCATGGCGTCATCGCTGTCGCGTGAAGAGTGTGAACTGCTGGTGCAGGCAATAAAAACCGTGCTGTTACGGTCGATTGAACAGGGTGGGACCACACTGAAGGACTTCCTGCAGAGCGACGGCAAACCGGGCTATTTTGCGCAGGAATTGCAGGTCTATGGCCGCAAGGGCGAGCCCTGCCGCGTGTGTGGTACGCCGATTATCGCCAGCAAACACGCCCAACGCGCGACGTTTTATTGCCGCCGTTGCCAGAAGTAGTTATTTGAGTTTTTTCAGCAACGCCTGATGCACATTGGGAGGCAGGAAGTGGGTGACGTCACCCTGATGGCGCGCGACCTCTTTCACCAGCGACGATGAAATAAACGACCACTCTTTTGACGGCATCAGGAAAACGCTTTCCAGCTCCGGCATCAGATGGCGGTTCATGTGCGCCAGCTGCATTTCGTATTCAAAGTCTGCAACCGCCCGCAGCCCACGGATCAGAATATTCGCCTGTTGTGCGCGGGCAAAGTTGGCCATCAGATCGCTGAACCCCATCACGACGACGTTTTCAAGATGCGACGTCGCCTGCTGTGCCAGCGCCACGCGCTCATCGAGGTCGAACATTGGTTTTTTGCTCGGGCTGGCGGCAATCGCCAGGATCACCGTATCGAACATACAGGCCGCACGGGTGATGATATCGATATGCCCGTTGGTGATCGGGTCGAAGGTGCCAGGATAGATCGCTTTTGTCGCCATGTTTACGCTTTCTCTGACGCTGAGTAGCCGCGGTTTAACGCCCACAGCTCGGTATATTTGTTGAAAGTATACTGCGCATTGACCATCGCCAGTAACCATCCCTGCGCGCCGTCCAGCACGCCGCCACGAATCACCAGCGTTTTCACAAACGCACCCAACGTATGACCGAAGATCCCCGCAAGCGTCACGCGCTTGCCCTTCTGGTGGCGTTCCTTCGCCCATGCCGTGGCATACGCGAGCTGCTTTTGCTGGAAGCTGGCAAAATCACGGCAGGTCAGATGGCGTAAATCACCCTTCAGTTCGATGACCGGCGCATCCTGGCAATCGAGCGATTCGTGTACAAGGTTATCGTTATACTGAAAACGCTCGCGTTCATACAAGCGTATCACGCGATCCGGATACCAGCCGCTGTGGCGCATAAAGCGACCAAGGAAATAGTTCTGCCGCGCAATGCTGTAGACCGCGCCGGGCTGCGGCGAGGCCAGCACCTGACGGAGTGACTGCGCGAGTTCCGGCGTGACGCGCTCGTCAGTGTCGATCATCAAAACATAATCGCCGGTAGCATATGATTGCGCGCGCTGGCGCTGAGGCCCGTAGCCTTGCCAGTCGGTGTGGCTATAGACTTTTACGCCGAGGCTTTGCGCCAGTGCTACGGTATTATCGGTGCTGCCGGAGTCCAGCAGGACGATTTCATCGGCCCAGCGAACAGAGGAAACGCACTCCGTAAGCAGGTCGGCTGCGTTTTTTGCGATCATCACCACCGACAGGCGCCTGGACATTAGTGGCTCCGCTGAGGCAGGTAAGGTTGAAGTAATTCCAGCAAACGCGATAACGCGCCCTGATTCTGGTGTAGCACCTCAACCGCGTGTCGGCCGTACCACAGGCGATAATCTTCGTCGGTAAGCAGATTGGCGACCTCTTTGACCAGCGAGGCTTCATCGGTCACGGTGATCAGACCGTCAGCCTCCTGAAGACGAGCGCAGATATCTTTAAAGTTGAAGGTGTGCGGCCCCATCAGTACCGGGATGGCATGTGCCGCAGGCTCGAGCGGGTTATGACCGCCGCGTTCCACCAGGCTGCCGCCCACGAAAGCTAAATCAGCAATGCCATATAACAGCATCAGTTCACCCATCGTGTCGCCAATCACGACTTGCGTGCCGCTGGACGGGATCTCGCCAGTGCTGCGCATTGTGAACGTCATGCCCGCTTTTTGCACCATCTGTCGGGCATCGTTGAAGCGTTCCGGGTGACGCGGCACCAGTATCAGCAGGAGTTCCGGGAAGTTTTTCAGCAGTGCTTTGTGCGCCTGCAGAATAATTTGCTCTTCGCCGTCGTGGGTGCTGGTGGCAATCCAGACCTGACGGCGCGGCGCCCACTGGCGGCGCAGCGTGATAGCGCGTGCGGCCAGCTCCGGCGTCACGGAGATATCGAACTTCAGGCTGCCGGTAATCGCTAACTGATTGCGCTTCAGGCCCAGGGCGAGAAAACGGTTTCCGTCTTCTTCGTTTTGTGCGGCGATCAGCGTGATTTTGCTCAGCAGCCGGCGCATAAAGCTACCCAGCTTGCCGTAGCCTTTCGCCGAGCGTTCAGAAAGGCGCGCGTTGGCGATGACCAGCGGAATTTTGCGCTTATTGAGCGCAGAGACCATATTGGGCCACAGCTCGGTTTCCATCACAATCACCAGCTTAGGTCGCACGGTGTCGAGGAAACGGTTCATGGCGCAGGGAAGATCGTAAGGCAGGTAAACATGGTGAACATCTTTGCCGAATGCAGACATCGCGCGCTCGGAACCCGTCGGGGTCATGGTCGTCACGGTAATCGGCAGCGTCGGATAACGGTGGCGCAGCGCGCGCACTAACGGAATCGCCGCCAGCGTTTCGCCGACGGACACGGAATGCAGAAGAATACCCCCCGGCGCCACCTTGTTTTTACAAAAGCCGTACCGTTCGGCCCAGCGTTTTCTGTAAGCGGGCGCTTTCCGGCTGCGTAACAGCAATCGCAACCAGACCAGCGGCTGAATAAGGTAGAGCAGGGTGGTATAAAGCAATTCCAAGAGTGTTATCCGTTTTCTGTTTTAGCGGGCAAATTCTAAGCATTTAGCCGGAGTAAAGCTACTCCCTAAATATAACGCTTCAAACGAAAGTACCGACGACCCAGCCGCCAGCGCAGTCGCGGACTTTTTGCACTCTTCCAGATCAGTTTCCAGATGCCACGTTCAAAGAATTCCCGAATGATCATCGCCTTCTTCTGTTCATCTTTCATATTGTCGAAGGTGTGGATGATCCCCAGCCCTTCCTTGGCTATTTGCCAGTGGCAGGCCGGAATGCGGCTGACTTTGTCCGGGTAGCGCTGGTTGATGGCATCCAGCATTTGCAGGATTTTCATGTAATGCCGCGCGGAGCGGATCAGCGTGTCGTCGGTGTCCGGTTTATGGGAAACCGAGGCGGAATGGATGTAGTAATCGTAAAACTGCTCGCTGGTGTACTGCACGCGTTCGGCGGCCAGCAGCACTTCGGTGGTCCACGGAATATCCTGATGGCGTAAGCCGGGCTCGAAGTGGAAGTTATGCTGGCGAATAAAGTCGTGGCGGTACAGGTTCAGCCAGGTCACGTGCAGGAATTTGCGAGAATCCAGCGCCTGTTTCAGCCAGGCCGGACCGGTCATCACACCGGTGGAAGGCAGCTTGTCGAGCGGGAAAATGGGGCGCGACGGTTTTTTGTCGTTTTCCCAGACGTAGTTGCCGTTGCAGGTAACGACATCCAGCGTATTCGCCAGCGCCAGATCCAGCAGGCACTGATACATGCCAGGTTTAAAATAATCATCAATATCAGGAAACGAGAGGTACTGACCGGTGGCGACCGCGAGCCCCGTATTACGCGCGGCGGACACGCCCTGGTTCTCCTGCTCCAGCACCTGCATGTGCGGAAGTTGCTCGCGCCACTTTTCGACAATGCTCATGGAGCCGTCGGTGGAACCATCATTAACAATGATGACTTCCATGCTGTCGATGTTCTGCGCAACTAAGCAGGAGAAAAACTGATCTAAAAAAGCCTCGCCGTTATAAACGGCCACAACCACACTCAGCAGTGGTGATGTCGGGAGTTGCATAAAATACCTGATTAATGTTTTTCGGCCAGCGAGAGATAACGCTGGCAAATCGCCTCTATGCTGTAGGCAGAAATCGTAGAGTCATCAATGACGGGCGGATGATTGTAGATATCCAGAATCGTCTTCGCCAGACCCTCATCGCTCATTTCCGAGAGCCCGCGTGCCAGATCGCCGGTCAGTATTTCGGCAGGCCCGCCCGGGCAATGGGTGCTCACTGGCGGAGTATGACAGATTATCGCTTCAACCAGAACGTTGCCGAACCCTTCGCAATCTGAACTGAGCACCAGCAGACGGGCGTTTTTGATCCACGGGTACGGATTCGGAACAAATTCTCTGAAGGTAACGCTCTTTTCAATACCCAGTTCGGCGGCCAGGGCTTGCAGCCGTTCGCGCTGACGGTTATTGCCGTTTCCCATCATTACCAGTGATGCATCAATGCCGCTTTTCGCATAGGCGCGCAGCAGGCGATCATGGCGTTTGTGCTCATGGTAACGACCTACGTGAATGATGTAATTCTGACCCTGCATTTCGCACGGCTCCTGCATCAACTGCTGGATCCGGTCGATATCGAACGGGTTATGAATGACCGCCTGACGTTGTAAACGGATGCCGATCGCCTGGGTTAAATCTTCCAGCACGGCATTTGAAACGGCCACCACCTGGCTGTTTTCATAGACATGACGAATTTTTGCCTGCTTAAACCAGCGCGACAGGCCGCGACGGTGCCCGAGGTAGGCGAATGAGAACATCCCGTGGACGCAGTACCAAATTTTTTTGCGATCGATAACCCGCGTATGCGACACAATGCGATCCGTTTTGTGCAGATGCGAAAAGACGACATCGAATTCGCCTTTTTCCTGTGCTTTGCTGATGGCGTCATCAAGCAGGCGGGCACGACGATACAACTCCGTCAGTTTCCGCCACGGTTTTTTACAGCGATCCAGCACGACCTGATAATCCAGCCCCTCAGGAAGTGGGTAATCGCATACCTTGCGCAATGAAAACAGTGAGACCTGGTGACCCATTTCCATTAACCCACGGGAAAGCGTCAGTACGGTTTTCTCAGCCCCACCGCCGGGTAAACCATCGATAATCATGAGGATGCGCATCATTAATCCAATAAAGTATGATAAAGCGAAATGAGCTGGCCCGAGAGCCGCTCAGGTGTTGCTTCCTTGACTTTATGTCGGGCATTCTTGCCCATATTGTTATCTTTTTCGAGCGCCGGAATGGCCATTGCCGCCTCAGCCAGTCGCTGAATATCCAGCGCATCGCAAACAAAACCGTTGCTATTCTGTTCAACAAATTCTGCGCCACCGCACGTTGTCGAGGTGATGATCGGTAAACCGCATGCCATCGCTTCCAGGATCACATTCGGAAAAGGATCGTAGAGCGTCGGCAGCAACAAACCATCTGCCATCTGATAAAACGGTAGCGTCTCTTTTTGCACACCGCAAAAAAGAACGCGATTGCTGCACCCAAGCGTTCGTGCCAGCGCCTGGTATTGCTTTTCAGCTTTATCCTGACCGACCACCAGCAGATAGCGGTCGGTTGGCGCGATAGCCCTGATGGCGGCAGCCAGCCCTTTCCTTTCGAACCCGGAACCAACAAAACAGAGCGTCACGGCGTCGGCCGGGATGCCATACTGCTGACGCAGCGCGAATCTTTGCGCACTTTGTGCCGGAACGAAGCGGCCTGAATCAATACTATTATAAATAACGTGAATTTTATCGGCAGCTAAACCGAAATCATCAATAATCTCTTGTTTGATCATCGCGGCGTTGCAGATCACCGCCTTGAGTTCTGGCGCCTGATACATCTCGCGTTCCGCGCCCATCACATAGCGATGATAGCGATCCTGCATCAACAACTGGCTGCGCCAGCCGGGCAAAACGCGCGTGCGTTGCAGCAGCCAGCGGCGATGGACGCCATCGCCTGCGCGGTAGATATCACAGCCCGGAATGCGTTCATGGCTTTGTACGATATCGAACTGTTCCGNGCCCCCGCCGTCAGGGCGATACTTTTGTCTGACTATCGCCAGGCGATGCTTTTTCATGACAGCAGTCTCCTTGCGGCGTTCAACACCGGTTCGACCGGGATGGCATCCAGATAACGCTCCTTGGTGCGAGTATCTACCGCATCTGGATCAGGCAGCGGGCCAAAATCACCGGCCCAGATCACCTCGCCCTTCACGTGCCACGGGCGCCAGAAGGTCAGCTTCGAGGGGCCAAACAGCGCTACGCACGGTGTCTGCAGCGCGGCCGCCATGTGCATGGGCACAGAATCCACGCCGATAAACAGCGCGGCATGATCGATAATCGCCCCAAGCTGGCGCAGGCTGAGCTGACCCGCCAGTGAGACCACGCGTTCCGTCGGGCAGGCGGCGAGGATGGTGTCGATCATCGCCAGCTCTTTTTTGTCAGGGCCGGCAGTGAGGACAATGGTGTGCCCGTCCTGCTGAAGTGCGGTGATAGTTTGCGCCATCTTGTTTTCGTCCCAGCATTTAAAGAACCAGCGGGAAGTGGGCTGGACGACAACGTACGACCCCGTTACGCCCTTCTCCGCCAGTTTCGCTTCCACGCCTTGCCAGTCCTCGGCGGAATAGCACATTGAGACGTTTGTCTGCGCGGGAATATGGAGCGGCTCAAGAATCATTAAATTCTGTTCAACGGTGTGCTGGGTGGAATGTTGCGCTACCGAAGCCAGGCGCGTATGGCAATAGCGCCAGAAGGCGCTGCGACGTTTATTGAAGGCAAAACCGATGCGCACCGGCGCACCGGTAAAACGTGTGATAATGGCGCTGCGCCACTGATCGGCCAGGTTAACGACCAGATCATAATGCTGGGCGCGCAGGGTTTTCAGCAATTCCCACTCTTTCGCTAAATGGCCGCGCGTGCCGAGCTGCTTCCATTTTCGGTCAATGCCATAGATATGATGAATATCCGGGTGGGCCGCCAGCATATCCCGCGTTTCTTCGTACAGCAGGACATCAATCCGCGCATTGGGCCAGTGCTGACGCAGGGAGTTGATGACAGGCGTCGTCAGCAGCATATCGCCATGATGACGTAATTTAATCAACAGAATCCGTAATTCGGGCGTGTTAAGTGGTTTATTCATCATTATCTTATCGGAAGCAATATGCCTGCAATTCTAATAGACCTGCTGTGCAGTTGCACCCTTTCTCCTTAATGTCGGTCTTTTCCTGGCGAGTATTTACTCCCCCCGGCCAGAGTGCGTAACATAGTACTTATCGGTACGACTAATGAGATCATCATGACCAAACCCGCATTTATCATCACTATTGATACGGAAGGCGATAATCTGTGGCAAAACCATCGACAGATTAAAACGGAGAATGCCCACTTTTTACCGCGCTTTCAGTCACTTTGTGAAAAATTTAATTTCAAGCCGGTCTGGTTAACGAACTATGAGATGGCGGTTGACCCTGTTTATGTGGCGTTCGCCAAAGAGGTCATTGCGCGTGGGCAGGGTGAAGTCGGGATGCATCTTCACGCCTGGAACAGTCCGCCGGAGTTCGATCTCACGGGCGATGACTGGCGCTGGCAGCCCTATCTGATTGAGTTCCCTGACAATGTGCTGCGGGACAAAGTGGTATTCATGACGCAACTGCTGGAAGAGACCTTCCAGACAAAAATGCGTAGCCATCGGGCGGGCCGCTGGGCGTTCGACAGCCGCTACGCAAAGTTGCTGATCGAACTGGGCTATCAGGTAGACTGCTCCGTCACTCCGCGCGTGAACTGGCGCAACGCCAAAGGCGCGCCGCAGGGCAACGGCGGGACCGATTACCAGCACTTTCCCGATCGCGCTTATTTTATGGATGAAAATGCGATTCACCAGCCGGGCAACAGCTCGCTGCTGGAAGTACCGATGAGCATTCAGTACAAACATCCCGCCTGGTTGAACGGTGTTAAACAGGGTTACGATCGGCTGCGGGGGAAATACCGTTCTCCGTCCGTAAACTGGCTGCGCCCTGCAGGCGGCAATGTGGCGCAAATGATCGCTGTGGCAGAAAAATGCCTGTCGCAAGGCAATGATTACGTCGAGTTTATGCTGCACTCCTCTGAGTTTATGCCCGGTGGCAGCCCGACATTCAAGGACGAGGCAGCTATCGAAGGGTTGTATCAGGATCTTGAACAGCTCTTTGCCTGGCTCGCAGAGCGAACACAGGGCATGACGCTGGCGGAGTACTATGAGATGAAAAAAAACGCCGGGTGACCGGCGTTTTTTCTTACTGTTCCTGCCGTTTCGGCGGAACGCTTAATGCAATTATCAGCGGCAGCCAGAATAATACCCAGTATTCACGGGGGTTACTAATAATGAACATCCCCTGAGTTGAGTAGAAGATCAAGGCAAACAGCAGGATAGCGATCTCAGCCTTATGGTTAGCGGCGAGGTGCTTTTTGCATTGCCATAGGCTAAAGCCGATCATAGCCATAAACAGCGTAAAACCGACAAAACCACCTTTTAATAACGCAGAAAAATAAAGGCTATGGGTCGTTGTTACAGGCTGATTAATGCTATTGATAAATGTCAATTCCTTATCAAATCCCCAACCAAAAAACGGTTTTTCAAGGCTAACCTCAAAGGCATGTTGCCATATTCCAAACCGAATAAAACTTTGTTGGTACGACGATTCAATGCGTTGTAAAAACCGATCGAGGAATCCACTGAAATACAATGTGGCAGCAACTACCACCAATAGTAATATGAGCCCAAGAAGGAATTTCAGGTTTAAATTTGGACGCAAAAGATAAACCATAACTCCCGCAAGCACTAAAGCAAGCATAGGTCCGCGGCTTTGAGTGAGGATAAGACAAAGTAACAGCAATGGAACTGGTAGAAGAACCCAAAACGTTTTCATTTCTCTGACCAGAAGGGTACTAAATAAAATACCCAATGCCATATAGCCACCTAAATCGATGACGTTATCAGGAGCCCATGGGAATGCGTTACTCAGTCGTTGTGTGAAAATTTTCGTTTTGTCGACATAGATAAGGGTTAATATTGCCAGTGCGATAGTGCCTAACCAGGCGGCAGCAATGACAATTTTTTTATATCCTGCAAGTTCTGCCTGGCGGTAAAGCGCCATCAGGACCAGCAGATAAAAGGAATGGGTCAGCGAAGATTCCAGATGCGAGTGATCGGCCCATAAATTTGATAATGAATAATAAATGGCGAACAGTGCAACGAGAAGCATTGCTGGTAAGTATTGCCTGTCGCTTAAAACATTCTCACGGACTACTGGCGAAAATATAAAGGACAGCAGGAATAATGAAAGGGCAACATGAAATAAAAGGTTAACCCGAGAAACGCCACAATATATTGTACTAAACAATATAAAAGAAATAAAAAACCAGATATAAATTTTCTTCCAGTTAACTGAAGACATCATTAAAATCCTGTTTCGGAAAGATCGATTCTGGAACTGCACTTTGTGAAGAAAGATTAATCACGGCTACGCCCCTATCGGAGAGAACATCGCTGGCAAGTTGTAGCGCCGGCATGACGGTATCTTTCACTTTGTTTTCAAGAAATGATGGTCGTTTGCTTGCCTTATCCTCATAAAACCGTGGATTGTTGAAGTTATTCATATCCAGCCCGGCTATATATATTTTTTTAAACCCAAGGTAGCCAAGTGTTTGTAAAGCCCAATAAACAACAGTGCCGGCATCGAAAACTCCTCGGCGGATGTCTTTACTGTAAGCAATATGATTTTGTTCTGATGAAAAGACAATATCAACATTATTTTTAAAGGTATTGTAAATACTCTCTTTTTTTACTGCTGGCTGATAAGTTTGGTAACAAATATCCTCAAGAATCGCAATCTGACATAAAATGTTCGATGAGCCAAACTCCTCGATTAATTTTACGACACCCATCACAGTCGTGAAAAGCGTAACATCTCTGTCGTTACAGATACCTTGCATCACTGACGTATGATGATCGATAAAAGTCATATCGACAACGAAATATAAGTTAAATTTTATAAACTCATTAAGATGCCAGGCTCCATTTACACCTGATTTGATAATTGTCTTTGGCAGTTTTGAAAAGTTAAGCGTATTTATAGAAGGGCCTGTGGCGGTAAGAAATACATCACCCGTATATTTTTGTGCGAGCGAGGACAACCTGACAATATTAATGGGCTCTTTTCTATATGTAAAAGTAGTTATTTCACCTTCGCTATCTCGCTGTATCTTAACAAATGGCCACAGATTTTCATTATGTCGCATATTGCGTTTGTGGCTGTAACGGTAAAGTTGCTTAGTCAGCGTTCCCATCATTATCCTGCTTAGTTTACGGGCGTTGAATCCATATTATGGCGTTGGGATACAACGAAATGATGCAGTTTATTAATATCTGTTTCGGTCAGATTAAAGAGATCTTCTCGCGATTGATCGAAATAATACCGCGTCTCAAACACATAAGAACAAATATTCTCGTCGTCGCCGATCAGCAGTGTTTTACCTAACGGGCGTTGCTCGTAATGGCAACAAGGGCCGAAGAGTAGCACAACCGGGACGCCAACGGCATCGGCAATATACACGTTCCCGGAATCAGAAGCGATGTAGCAATCCATTTTTGAAATGGTGAATGGGGCGTCTTCCAGCGGGAGCAGACCGAGCAGGCTGATAATGTTGTCCGGCTCCTCGCCGAGATGCCGGTAAAGATCGTCCAGCCAGGGCTGTTCGTCTTCGGTACCAAACACGTAAAACACGCAGGGGAGGTCAGCGAGCGCGTCAAAAATGCTTTTCCAGGTCGCCGGGGGCACGGTTTTGGCGCGATTACCGGCTGAGATACTGATCCCGATACGGATGACGTCCTTCTTTTCCAGGCTTTCCGGCCAGGCTTTGGGCATATACAGTGGATGCGTCGCATGCTTTGGCACATCCTGCCAGCTCAGCGTTCGGTCTGCCAGTTGTAGATAATTGGTGACTGACAGCGTCCGCTTACCGTGCTCAACCACGCCGTCCGCGGCGGCGTAAAAAATACCGTGGTACCAGCGGCGGGTATAAATACTCAGAAACTGTTTATTTTTGGCGTTGCAGACCGCGGCAAAGAACAGGTTTGTGCTGTTGGGCTGCAACAGGTAGACGTTGTCATAGCGGTTCATGATCTGCCAGGCGAAACGCAGTTTGGCGAACAGATTGCGTTTATGCAGACCAATGAGATAAATGGTCTCGATGGTGTCATCACGCTCTGCCAGCGGCGCTACGCCACGGCTGATAAGGACATCACTTTTCTTGAGATAGCTGAGGAGCGGCGTGGCATTCACAAAATCGCCAATTTTCGCCGTCTGAATGACGAGGTTTTTGCCCGTGTCTTTGCGAAACAGTTTACCCAGTAACTTTACCGGGAAAAAAAGGATAAACAGAAAGACATAGCTCATTTAGCTGTCTTCCCTGTCAACGCGTCGCAGGTTGCCCTGTAAAGCGGTAAAAATTGCATCGGCCGTGATATCTCCCATATTGCGGGTCGGACTTACCATTTGTTGTTGATTCTTACCATATCCGCCGATGAGTCCAGGATCCGTTGGACCAAACAACGTGATATTCGGGCGATCAAGCGCCGCGGTCAGGTGGCTCAGCCCCGTGTCGACAGAGACCACCGCCTGCGCGCCCGCCAGGGTGGCAGCCACCTCGGCTAATGAGAGCTTCGGTAATACTTCAACATAGTCAAGGCCGGTGGCGATTCGCTCCGCCCGTTGACGTTCATGTTCTGCACCCCAAGGGAGTTTAATATGTAACCCCGTTGGTTGCATCTCTTCTAAAAGCGTTCGCCAGTGCGATTCCGGCCAGTGTTTGTCGTCACGCGTGGTGGCATGCAGGAAAACGACATACGGCGGCTGCTTTTCGGCGCTATTTTTCAGGAAATGCTGAGCAATGGCGTAATCGCCCTGCGTCTGCGGTTTACGGTAGCCGAGGCTTTTGGCAAACAGCTCGCGGGTGCGTTCCACGGCGTGCTGCTCTTTTGCAATATGATGGCGACGGTTATAGAACAGGCTCGCCAGCGGCTCGCGCGCCGTTTGCCAGTCCATCCCATGTTTAACGCCATGCGCCAGCCGGGTTACCAACGCAGCGCTTTTTACCAGCCCCTGCGCGTCAATAATCGCATCGTAATGCTGCGCGCGAACCGCATCGCGGAACGCTTTGCGTTCTGCTTTAATCGGCGCAGAAAACCAGGCTTTGCGCCAGCGACGAATTGCCACCGGAATCACGCGATCCACCGCGGCATGCCAGGTCGGGATTTGCGAAAACCCCTCTTCAACCACCCAGTCAAAACGGATCCCCGGTATCGCCTTCGCGGCATCGGTGAGCGCCGGCAGGGTGTGCAGGACATCGCCCATGGAGGAGGTTTTTACGATCAATACCCGCATCCGTCAGGTTTCCTCGTCCAGCAGCAGGGTATTGAGCGCTTCCAGCACGCTGTCCGGCGTAATGTCGATCAGGCTCTGATGATAGCCCTCGGCGGCATCGCCTTTGCGCACCTTGTGATAACCCGTGATCAGGCGAATCACTTTCGCTTTATGAGAAAGTGGCGGTGTGAAATCGGGGCTGCTCGGGCCATAGAGTGCAATCAGCGGACGGTCCAGCGCCGCCGCGACGTGCATCAACCCGGAGTCGTTACTGACGACGGCGTTACAGGCGGCAATCAGGATAACGGCCTGCTCCAGCTGGGTTTCACCCGCCAGATTGCGGCACCATGCCTGTTGCTCAATGCTGAGTGCTGCCAGAATTTCGTTGCCGGCATCATGATCTTTCGCCGAGCCGAACAGGACGATTTGATAGCCTTCGTCAATCAGTTGCTTCGCCAGTTCGGCGTAATGGTAATGCGGCCAGCGCTTGGCCGGGCCAAATTCGGCACCCGGGCAGAAGCCGATCATCGGGCGTTCCGGGGAGAGGTCGNNTCTCGCGGTCGGTGACCTGTAGCTGCGGCCACAGCAGCGGCTGCGGTAAATCTTTGGCGGAACGCATCACGCCTTTGTCGTAGGCCAGCGCGACGTAACGTTCCACCATCAGCGGCCAGGCGGCTTTATCCAGCACGCGCGCATCGTTCAGCAGGCCATAACGCATTTCGCCACGCCAGCCGGTGCGCAGCGGAATACCGGCGAAAAAAGGCACCAGTGCGGATTTAAACGAGTTTGGCAGGACGTAAGCGCGGTCATAGCGGCGCTCACGCAGGCTGTGCCCGAGCTTACGGCGTTCGCCGATCGCCAGCGCGCCGTGTCCCAGCGGCATGGGGATTGCTTCGTTCACTTCCGGCATGCGCGATAAAAGCGGACGGCACCACGCGGGTGCCATCACATCAATGATCGCCTGGGGATAGCGCGCCTTGAGCGTGCGATAGAGACTTTGCGACATCATCATGTCGCCCACCCATGACGGGCCGATCACCAGTATTTTCATCGTTATTCTTTTATGCGTCGCGGTTCAGCCAGGCCATGTACTCCGTCACGCCTTCGGCAACGGTTTTGAATGGCTTGTCATAACCAGCGGCGCGCAGGTTAGTGAGATCCGCCTGAGTAAATGCCTGATAGCGGCCTTTCAGTTTATCCGGGAACGGGATGTATTCGATACTGCCTTTTTTGTGGAAGGCGAGCGTCGCATCCGCAACAGCCTGGAAAGATTCCGCACGGCCCGTGCCGAGGTTGAAAATGCCGGAAACCCCGTTTTCCCAGAACCACAGATTAACCGCGGCGACATCGCCGACGTACACAAAGTCGCGCTTAAAGTTGTCGCTGCCTTCAAACAGTTTCGGGCTTTCACCGTTGTTAAGCTGCGTGTTGAGGTGGAATGCCACGCTCGCCATGCTGCCTTTGTGGCCTTCACGCGGTCCGTAAACGTTGAAATAACGGAAACCGACCACCTGGGAATGGGCCGGGCGCCCGCCGTAGGTCGCGGCAGAAGAGGCATACAGGAACGGAATGTCGCGCTCGAGGCAGTAATGCAGCAGCTCTTTGGAGTACTGATAGTTGTTATCCATCATGTACTTGCCATCCCACTCGGTAGTGGAAGAGCAGGCGCCTTCATGGAAAATCGCCTCGATGTCGCCGAACTCTTCGCCCGCCATAATCTGGATCAGAAAATCTTCTTTATCCATGTAATCGGCGATGTTCAGGTCTACCAGGTTGGCGAATTTGGTGCCATCTTTCAGGTTGTCTACCACCAGAATGTCAGTAATACCTTTATCATTCAGTGCCTTGACAATGTTGCTGCCGATGAAGCCAGCGCCGCCGGTAACGATGATCATAACGATAACCTTTGAAATGTGAATGACCGGGACTATCCCGGACACTAATGCTTCTTATCATATCATCAGAAGAGAAACCCTTCAGCCATTCCCCGACACCTCACAGGGGTACACGTGATTTATGCTGCAAAAAATGCACTTCGTACTTCGTCATCTCGTATAGCAGTATAGCTTTGGGTAATATGTGCCAAATTTAGCCGAATCTGGAGAGTTGCAATGCGTGGGGATTTTTACAAACAGTTAGCCAATGACCTTGATACTGCTCGTGCTGAAGGGTTGTTTAAAGAAGAACGCATTATCACGTCTGCCCAGCAGGCGGATATCACTGTTGGCGATGGCAACCATGTCATCAACTTCTGCGCCAATAACTACCTCGGCCTGGCGAACCACCCGGAACTGATCGCGGCAGCAAAAGCCGGTATGGACAGCCACGGTTTCGGCATGGCGTCCGTTCGCTTTATCTGCGGAACCCAGGACACGCACAAAGTGCTGGAGAAAAAGCTGGCGGAATTCCTCGGGATGGAAGACGCCATTCTGTACTCCTCCTGCTTTGATGCCAACGGCGGCCTGTTCGAAACGCTGCTCGGCGCGGAAGACGCGATTATTTCTGATGCGCTGAACCACGCTTCTATCATTGACGGGGTGCGCCTGTGTAAAGCGAAGCGCTTCCGCTATGCCAATAACGACATGCAGGAGCTGGAAGCGCGT
Source organism: Trabulsiella odontotermitis (assembly GCF_001188485.1). Taxonomy (GTDB): domain Bacteria; phylum Pseudomonadota; class Gammaproteobacteria; order Enterobacterales; family Enterobacteriaceae; genus Trabulsiella; species Trabulsiella odontotermitis_A. The sequence continues at coordinate 44,184 of NZ_JNGH01000085.1, read as the reverse complement.
CTGAAAGAGGCGCGTGAAGCCGGTGCCCGCCACGTGCTGATCGCCACCGATGGCGTGTTCTCCATGGACGGCGTGATCGCTAACCTGAAAGGCGTGTGCGATCTGGCGGACAAATACGACGCGCTGGTGATGGTCGATGACTCCCACGCGGTGGGTTTTGTGGGCGAAAACGGTCGCGGTACGCATGAATATTGCGACGTGATGGGGCGTGTGGACATCATTACCGGCACGCTGGGCAAAGCGCTCGGCGGCGCGTCCGGTGGCTATACTGCCGCGCGTAAAGAGGTGGTGGAGTGGCTGCGTCAGCGCTCTCGTCCGTACCTGTTCTCCAACTCCCTCGCGCCCGCGATTGTCTCTGCCTCCATCAACGTGCTGGAGATGCTGGCATCGGGCGCTGAGCTGCGCGATCGCCTGTGGACGAACGCCCGTCTGTTCCGCGAAAAAATGACCGCGGCAGGCTTCACGCTCGCCGGTGCCGACCACGCGATTATCCCGGTGATGCTGGGTGACGCGACGGTGGCGCAGGAATTTGCTCGCGAGCTGCAAAAAGAAGGCATTTATGTCACCGGTTTCTTCTACCCGGTGGTACCAAAAGGTCAGGCGCGTATCCGTACCCAAATGTCGGCGGCGCATACGCCTGAACAAATTGAACGTGCGGTAGAAGCCTTTACCCGCATCGGTAAACAACTGGGCGTGATTGCCTGAGGATGTGAGATGAAAGCGTTATCCAAACTGAAAGCGGAAGAAGGGATCTGGATGACCGACGTGCCGGAACCGGCCGTGGGGCATAACGATCTGCTGATTAAAATCCGCAAAACAGCCATCTGCGGTACGGATGTACACATCTACAACTGGGATGAGTGGTCGCAAAAAACCATTCCGGTACCGATGGTCGTGGGTCACGAATACGTCGGCGAAGTGGTTGGCATTGGTCAGGAAGTGAAGGGCTTTAAGATTGGCGATCGCGTATCCGGCGAAGGCCACATCACCTGCGGGCATTGCCGCAACTGCCGCGGCGGCCGTACGCACCTGTGCCGCAACACCATCGGCGTGGGCGTCAACCGCCCGGGCTGTTTCGCAGAATACCTGGTGATCCCGGCGTTTAACGCCTTCAAAATTCCGGACAACATCTCTGATGATTTAGCCTCCATTTTTGACCCGTTTGGTAACGCGGTACATACGGCGCTCTCTTTCGATCTGGTAGGCGAAGACGTGCTGGTTTCCGGCGCGGGCCCTATCGGCGTCATGGCGGCGGCGGTGGCGAAACATGTCGGCGCGCGTCACGTTGTCATCACTGACGTGAATGAATATCGTCTTGAGCTGGCGCGCAAAATGGGCGTCACCCGCGCGGTTAACGTCGCGAAAGAAAACCTGTCTGACGTGATGGACGAGCTGGGCATGACCGAAGGGTTTGACGTTGGACTGGAAATGTCCGGTGCGCCGCCGGCGTTCCGCACCATGCTCGACACCATGAACCACGGTGGCCGCATCGCCATGCTGGGGATCCCGCCGTCGGACATGTCCATCGACTGGACCAAAGTGATCTTTAAAGGGCTGTTTATTAAAGGGATCTATGGTCGTGAAATGTTTGAAACCTGGTACAAAATGGCGGCGCTGATCCAGTCTGGTCTGGATCTGTCCCCGATCATCACTCACCGCTTCGGGATTGATGATTTCCAGAAAGGCTTCGACGCGATGCGTTCTGGCCAGTCCGGAAAAGTGATTTTAAGCTGGGATAAGTAATGTGATTGCCGGGGGCGCTCCCGCGCTCCCGGTTAAACGCCCGAACGCCTCGACTGAATATTCCCCAGAACTGCTTCGACGCCTGACTGCGGGAGCCGCTGGCGCAGCGATGCGTCCTGCCAGATTCGGGTGAGATGATTTTCCAGCATCCGCACATCGCTCCAGGGGAAACAGCAGACCGGTTTGCTCATGCTGAACCAGCTCCTGCGTGCCTGTCACGTCTGACCCCACCACCGGAATACCCAGCAGCATCGCTTCAAGCACCACGCGCGGCAAGCCTTCACTGCTGGAGGCGAGCACAAACGCGTCAAACGTCGCCAGATAATCAAAGGGATTGTTTTTGAAACCGGTAAAAATCAGATGCTCTGCAATGCCCAGCGTTTTAGCCTGTGCCTCCAGCGCCGCGCGCTCCGGACCCTGACCCACCAGGATCATTTTCCAGTTCGCTTCAGGATGCTGCTGGTGGAAACGCCCCAGCGCCTCCAGCGTATGGTGACTGGATTTTCGCGCCAGCAGTGACCCGATGCTGCCAAAGACGAAGGTCTCCGGCGCAATGCCCAGCGTGTCGCGCATCTGATGGCGATCCGGTAACGGTTGGTTGACGTCGATGGCGTTGTTTACCGTTACGCAATACGGTTCGGCGACGCCATTTTTCAGCAACACCTGTTCCACGCCGCGCGAAACAGCGATGATCTTATCGATACGTTGATTGACCAGTGACACCAGCGATGGCGTGAGCGTCGGCTCAATGCGGCAGTGCTGCACCAGCGCAACGGGTAGATCGGCAACGGCGTGGTAGCCTTCCTCGTTTGAGCCCGGCTGATTGTTCATATAAAGAATGTCGTAACCACCCTCTTTCAGCCGCTGGCGTAACCGTTTTGCGTCCGGCTGGATGCGCCACAGGTTGTCCATGGTGCGGGTAAAAGCTTTGCGGGCGTCGCGAGAGAAAAACAGCAGACTGCGGCCGAGTTCTTTGAGCACTTTCGCCCAGCCAGGCTGACGGCGCGCAGGCAGCAGGACCATGGGAATACCAAGCCCGGACAGCACCTGTTCGATGGTCTGACCCTGATCCCGACGGTAGTTGTAGTAAAAGCAGCAGGTGATATCGAACCGATCGCGGTCGATACGCTTGAGCAGTTCCAGCATGCTGTTGGTGCCGCCGCCCCACTCTTTGCCACTGTCAAAAAGCAGAATTTTCCGTCGCTGTGGCATCATGAACCCTGATCTCTTTAGGCTAAACCAGCCCGCATTATAAAGATTCCTGGTAGATATTCAGCGTTTTTGTTACAGGAACGTCTACTATAAAATCAGAATCAATCTCGATGAAAATGTGAGATCTCGTATTTTTCAGTCAAACGCATGTACGTAAAATTCACCCGCACCGCTTTTTGGTGTCAGATTATTATCGTGGGACAGACATGTTTAAATTGACCGTATGCTTGCTGACGTATAATTCAGAGCGCTTGCTACATGACGTCATTCCGCCATTAATCACAATTGCGGATGAATTTGTGGTGATCGATTCGGGCAGTACTGATAAAACAATAAACATTTGTGAAGAATATGGATTAACACCAATTTATAATCCATATAATATGCACGGCGAACAAATGAATGTAGCGATACACCATTCTTCTAATGACTGGGTATTGTGTGTTGATAGTGATGAAATCTTCGATGAGTCGACGCTGAATTTCATTCGGACCTTAAAAACAGGCGAAACGCCGCCAGCAGAATATGGCTGGCGCATCTCCCGCTACTGGTATGTGCTGGGCGAACAAACGCGAACGATTTACCCTATCTCTTCCCCTGATTTCCCGGTGCGTTTGTTTAACCGCAACCATGCCCGGTTTAATCTGCGTCCTGTCGACGATAAAGTGGAAGGTACCGGGCAAACATATACTATTCCCGGTCATGTCAGACACGATACGTTTTATTCTCTGCATGAAGTCTTTAGTAAACTGAACAGCTACACCACACGGCTGGTGAAATATCAGAAAGTCCGGCCATCGGTTGCGCGCGGAATCATTAGCGCAATAGGTGCGTTTTTTAAATGGTATTTATTCAGCGGCGCCTGGCGACAGGGAAAAGTCGGTGCGGTAACGGGACTTTATGCCACGCTGTACAGCTTTCTTAAATACTTCAAGGCCTGGTATCAGTATCAGGACAATAAAGAATCCGTGGCCGATAAGCACACGGATTCTCATACCGTTTAGTTCTTTTTATCCCAGACCTGCCACTGGTGTTGATAGTACTTCACCAGTGTGCTCTGGCTGATGCTTTCACCAATCACCGTAAAGAAACGCGTTGCATAAACGGGCTCAGGCGGTTTTTTCGCTTTACACAGCTTCACACCCCGGAACGGGTTACGTGGCGGCTGCGTGTTTTTCGGCGGCACAGTATTCGGCGTGGAGGTATCTACCTGCGGCTCGTTGAGCAGGCTGCTCGGGCGTACCAGCGTGATATCCGGCGGCAGGTTGTAGATCATCTGCTGTAACACCCGCACGGTGGACGGATGCGGGTGCCCGATGGCGATGGCAGAACCGTTGCGCCGCGCCAGCTGGATTGCCCGGTTGAACTGATAGCGAATGTCCGTTTCGTTCTGGGTATCATCGAGAAACACCTTCCGCTTAATTACTTTCACGCCGGTGCCGGTGGACGCACGCAGTGCCTGGCTGTTGCCGATAGTCATGCTGTCGAGGAAATAGAGATTGTAGCGGCTCAGCGACTGCATCACCTTTTCCATGCCGAACAGGTTTGAGGTCATCGCGCTGCCCATGTGGTTGTTCAGCCCCACGGCGAACNNACCGCTTCGCGGATAATGCGATCGATCTCATCGCTGTTCATATCAGGACGCAGCGTGTCTTTTTCCAGCGGTTGTTTGCTGAGCGGCGCCATCGGCAGGTGGATCAGCACTTCATGGCCACTGTTATGCGCTTTGGTCGCCATTTCACGGGCGTGCGGCGCGTTGGGCAAAACCGCGACGGAGATCGTGGCGGGCATCGCCAGCACCTGATTTTCGGTCTGCGGGCGGTAGCCAAAATCGTCAATGACGATAGCGAGTTTTCCGGCGAATGCCGGTGCGGCCATCGTCAGTAACCCGGCGATGGAGAGAACAATACGACGAAATTGAAGCAAAACTTATCTTCCCAACCACGGCTGTGGATTGACCGCCTGACCCTGGCGGCGAATTTCGAAATAGAGCGACGGTCGACCCTGACCCCCACTGCTGCCCACGAGGGCAATCGGNGGGTTGTAGCCGTAGAGGCTCATATCGCCTTTACCATGCTCAACCACCACCACCAGACCGTAGCCCTGAAGCCAGTCGGCAAGAATAACGCGCCCATCGGCAATGGCTTTGACTTCTGTCCCTTCCGATGCGCCGATCACCATCCCTTTCCAACGTAGNCGGGGGGGGAGCCGAGACCGCCGGTGCGCGACATCAGCGAGCGCTCACTTTCGGTCGGTTTATAGGTGGTGCCTTTGCGGGACGCTTCCTGCTGACGATCGCGCACGGCCTGTGCCTCGCGCGCTTCGCGTTCCGCCCGGGCTTTGGCGGCGGCTTCCGCCTGGGCAATGCGGTTGCGCATGCGGGATTCGTTGGCCCGCAGTTCGCTTAACTGCTGCTGACCTTCCTGAATCGACGATTCCAGCCCGGACAGCGTTTTCTTACGTTCGTTACGCGCCTGCTCCAGCTTCGCCTGCTGCGCCTTTTGCTCATAAAGCAGGGTTTGCTGCTGGCTCTGTTTCTCTTCCAGCTCTGCCTTCTGCGTGGCGACGTCTTCGCGGGTTTGCTTCAGTTGACCGATGGTTTCCTGACGCGCCTGGTTGAGATAGCCAAAATAGGCCTGCAGACGCTGGCCACGCTGGCTCTCTTCGCCGCTCAGAATGAGCTGAATACCGGTGTGCTGACCCTGGCGAAACGCGGCGTCCAGTTGGGCCGCAAGATTGCGTTCCTGCTGTGCTTTTTGCTTCTCCAGTTTAGCAATCGAGGCATTCATCGCATCAATTTGTTTGTTGAGCTGGGCGAGGGTGTTTTGCGTTTCACGCAGCGCGCGGGCGGCCGCGGAAATGGCTTCTTCCTGGGTTTTAAGCTGGGCGAGCAGCGAGGAGCGCTGCTGCTGTTGCTGGCGTACCGCGCGCTCTTTAGCGGCGATATCGGCCTGAATGGATTTCAGCTGATCGCGATCGTCAGCCTGGGCGGATGCAGCGCACAGCAATACGCCAGCGCTGAGTGCGCTGGCGTAAAGTATGGACCGGACGGCGGCCGCGGTCCATGTCATTGAATAAGTCGCCTTTCCCCTCATGGGGAAGGATTATTCCACGATGAACAGCGCCTTACCAGTCATCTCTTGCGGGATTTCCATTCCCATCAGCGTCAACATGGTCGGCGCGATGTCAGAAAGTTTACCGCCTTCAACGGCTTTCACGTGTTTAGCACCGACGTAGATCAGCGGAACCGGCAGGTTGGTATGTGCGGTGTGTGCCTGACCGGTTGACGGATCACGCATCTGTTCGGCGTTACCGTGGTCAGCGGTGATCAGCAACTGACCGCCAACGGATTCCACCGCACGGGTGACTTCATCGATGCAGCGATCCAGCGCTTCTACGGCGTGAACAGCTGCGTCGAATACGCCGGTATGACCGACCATATCGCCGTTCGGGTAGTTACAGATGATGGTGTCGTATTTGCCGCTCTTGATGGCGCCGACCAGTTTTTCCGTCAGTTCGGCGGAGCTCATTTCCGGCTGCAGATCGTAGGTCGCCACTTTCGGCGAGTTGATCAGAATCCGGTCTTCACCGGCAAACGGCTCTTCGACGCCGCCGTTAAAGAAGAAGGTCACGTGCGCATATTTCTCGGTTTCAGAAATACGCAGCTGCGTTTTGTTGTTTTTCGCCATCCACTCGCCGAGGGTGTTGGCCAGCGATGCCGGTGGATAGGCGCATGGCGCGTTGATGTCGGCGGCGTATTCGGTCAACTGGACGAAATCGAGGTTCACTACTTTCTTACGGGCGAAGCCGTCGAAATCGGCGTTAACGAACGCGCGGGTGATTTCGCGGGCACGGTCAGCGCGGAAGTTCATGAAAATCAGTGCGTCGCCGTCCTGCATGGCCGCGTCAGCCTGACCGGCGGCGCGAACCACCGTCGCTTTAACGAATTCATCGTTTTCATCGCGGGCATACGCGGCTTCAAGGCCGGCCACAGCGGTGTCGGTCTGGAACTCGCCTTTCGCCTGTGTCAGCAGGTCATATGCCTGTTCCACGCGATCCCAACGGTTGTCACGATCCATGGCGTAGTAACGGCCAATGATCGACGCCACGCGACCTTTACCGAGCGCGGCAAATTTCTCTTCAAATGCCTGCAGGGAAGCTTTCGCGCTGCGCGGCGGGGTGTCGCGACCATCGAGGAAAGCGTGCAGGTAGATTTTTTCGGCACCGCGCTCAGCGGCCATGTCTACCATCGCCATAATATGATCTTCGTGGCTGTGCACGCCGCCTGCGGAGAGCAGGCCCATGATATGCACCGCTTTGCCCGCAGCAGCGGCTTTATCAACCGCCGCGCTCAGTACCGGGTTGGTAAAGAATTTACGGTCTTTGATTTCAACATCAAGGCGAGTCAGATCCTGATACACGATGCGGCCAGCACCGAGGTTAACGTGACCCACTTCGGAGTTGCCCATCTGACGATCCGGCAGGCCGACTTCCAGACCCGACGCGTCGATCAGCGTATGCGGACGTTTTGCCCACAGCGCGTCCATGACCGGGGTTTTAGCGGAGAAAATGGCGTTATCCTGCTGATCTTCACGGTAGCCATACCCATCCAGAATAACCAGAACCATAGGTTTTTTTGAAACCGACATTGCGACAACCTCATGCTCAAAAGTCAGAAAATTTGCGTAATTTTACTACAGCTGAATCGATCAAATAGCCACAGAAGATCAAAAAAAGCGGTGGAGGAAGAGAGTGGGCTGCGCGCTTTTTAGCAATTTTTCTCGTTCTATGCCGCAGAAAAGCGAATAGCTAATGCTCACGGGCTAACGCGCAGGTATACTCCTTTCCTGGTTTTTTTAATCACTGAGTCGGGAGTCGTTACCCCCCATGCAAGAAATTATGCAATTTGTAAGTCGCAACCCCATACTGTGTATCGCATGGGTTGCGTTACTGGCGGCAGTGCTGTTCACCACCTTCAAAGGGTTAATGTCTAAAGTTAAGGTTATTACCCGTGGCGAAGCAACGCGTTTGATTAACAAAGAAGACGCCGTGGTGGTGGATTTACGCCAGCGCGATGATTTCCGTAAAGGCCACATTGCAGGCTCCGTTAACCTGCTGCCGACTGAAATTAAAGCAAATAACGTAGGCGAACTGGAAAAACACAAATCTCAACCCATTATTGTGGTTGACGGTTCTGGTTTGCAGGCGCAGTCGCCCGCGAGCGATCTCGCTAAAGCCGGTTTCGAACAGGTTTATGTACTGAAAGAAGGTATCTCAGGCTGGAGCGGTGAAAACCTGCCTCTGGTCAAAGGCAAGTAAGGAGCGACGTTATGGCCAATATCGAGATCTATACTAAAGCTACCTGCCCGTTCTGCCATCGCGCCAAAGCGCTGCTGAACAGCAAAGGGGTGACGTTTCAGGAACTGCCGATCGACGGCGATGCGGTGAAGCGTGAAGAGATGATTAAACGTAGTGGCCGTACCACGGTTCCGCAGATTTTTATTGATGCACAGCACATTGGCGGCTGTGATGACTTGTATGCGCTGGACGCGCGTGGTGGACTTGATCCTCTGCTCCGCTGACGCAATTTAAGGACACAACACTAAGGGTTTTCACATGTCAGAACAAAATACCGCAGAAATGAATTTCCAGATCCAGCGTATTTATACGAAGGATGTGTCATACGAAGCGCCGAACGCGCCACACGTTTTCCAGAAAGACTGGCAGCCGGAAGTCAAACTGGATCTGGACACCGCGTCAAGCCAACTGGCTGAGGGCGTTTTCGAAGTGGTTCTGCGCGTTACCGTCACGGCGTCTCTGAACGAAGAAACGGCGTTCCTGTGCGAAGTACAGCAGGCAGGTATCTTCTCTAAGGTATCGAAGGCAACCAGATGGCGCACTGCCTGGGGGCTTACTGCCCGAACATTCTGTTCCCGTACGCGCGCGAATGTGTCACCAGCCTCGTCTCCCGCGGTACTTTCCCGCAGCTGAACCTGGCGCCGGTCAACTTTGATGCGCTGTTCATGAGTTACCTGCAGCAACAGGCTGGCGAAGGTGAACAACCGCATCAGGATGCCTGATGAACGCCGCTAATGCTTCAATGACTGTCATCGGTGCCGGCTCCTACGGCACCGCTCTTGCCATCACGCTGGCACGCAATGGCCACAACGTTGTGCTGTGGGGCCATGACCCGAAACATATCGACACGTTACAGCATGACCGCTGCAACGCCGCTTTTCTCCCTGATGTTCCTTTTCCTGACACGCTCCGCCTGGAAAGCTCGCTGACCGCCGCGCTGGCCGCCAGTCGCGATATTCTGGTCGTGGTACCGAGCCACGTGTTCGGCGACGTGCTGCAACAGATCAAGCCCTTAATGCGCCCCGATGCGCGGCTGGTCTGGGCGACGAAAGGTCTGGAAGCGGAAACCGGCCGTTTGTTGCAGGATGTGGCGCGCGATGTGCTGGGCGATGCGATCCCGCTGGCGGTGATTTCCGGCCCAACGTTTGCCAAAGAGCTGGCGGCAGGCCTGCCGACCGCTATTTCACTGGCATCGACCGATCCCGTTTTCGCTGACGATTTGCAGCAACTGCTGCATTGTGGCAAAAGCTTCCGCGTCTATATCAACCCGGATTTCATCGGCGTCCAGCTGGGCGGCGCGGTGAAAAACGTGATCGCCATTGGCGCGGGGATGTCCGACGGTATCGGCTTTGGCGCCAACGCGCGTACGGCACTCATCACCCGTGGACTGGCGGAAATGTCCCGTCTGGGTGCGGCGTTGGGTGCAGATCCGGCGACGTTTATGGGCATGGCCGGGCTTGGCGATCTGGTGCTGACCTGTACCGACAACCAGTCCCGCAACCGTCGTTTTGGCATGATGCTCGGCAAGGGCATGGATGTACAAAGCGCGCAGGACAGCATCGGCCAGGTGGTTGAAGGCTATCGCAATACCAAGGAAGTCCGCGCACTGGCGCACCGTTTTGGTGTCGAAATGCCAATAACCGAGGAAATTTATCAGGTATTGTATTGCGGAAAAAACGCGCGCGAGGCAGCATTGACCTTATTAGGTCGCGCACGCAAGGATGAGCGCAGCAGCCACTAGCCGCAAGGAACTTTGTCCCTGACGACCCGGCCAGCGCAGAACTGGCCGGTCGTCATGATCTCGTCTGGAGTATGCAATGTCGTGTGAAGAACTGGAAATTGTCTGGAACAACATCAAAGCCGAAGCCCGGGCGCTGGCTGACTGTGAGCCTATGCTTGCCAGTTTTTATCACGCAACGCTCCTCAAGCACGAAGACCTCGGCAGTGCGTTAAGCTACATGCTGGCGAACAAGCTGGCATCGCCGATCATGCCCGCCATCGCCATCCGCGAAGTGGTGGAAGAAGCGTACGCCGCTGACCCGGAAATGATCGCCTCTGCGGCCTGCGATATCCAGGCGGTGCGCACCCGCGATCCGGCGGTGGATAAATACTCCACGCCGCTGCTTTATCTGAAAGGTTTTCATGCGCTGCAGGCCTATCGCATTGGCCACTGGCTGTGGAATCAGGGCCGCCGCGCACTGGCGATTTTCCTGCAGAATCAGGTGTCTGTGACTTTCCAGGTCGATATTCACCCGGCGGCGCAAATCGGCCGTGGCATCATGCTCGACCACGCGACGGGCATCGTCGTGGGTGAGACGGCGGTCATTGAAAACGACGTTTCCATTCTGCAATCGGTCACCCTTGGCGGTACCGGTAAAACCAGCGGCGATCGCCATCCGAAGATCCGTGAAGGGGTGATGATTGGCGCGGGCGCGAAAATTCTTGGCAATATTGAAGTCGGGCGCGGTGCGAAAATCGGCGCGGGCTCGGTGGTATTACAGCCGGTTCCGCCGCACACCACCGCCGCAGGCGTTCCGGCGCGCATCGTCGGTAAACCTGACAGCGATAAACCGTCGATGGATATGGATCAGCATTTCAATGGTCACCATACCTTTGAGTATGGCGACGGCATCTAACTTCTGAGCACGGCGCCAGGATATCCCAGCTGGCGCCAGGCTTCATACACCACCACCGACACCGCATTCGACAGGTTCATGCTGCGGCTGTCCGGCATCATCGGTATGCGAATTTTTTGCTCCGGCGGCAGCGCGTCCAGGATCGTGGCGGGCAGCCCGCGCGTCTCCGGGCCAAACATCAGAAAATCCCCGTCCTGATAGCTGACGGCGCTGTGCGCTGGCGTACCTTTAGTGGTCAGTGCAAACAGACGCTGAGGCTTTGCGGCCTGCAGAAACGCGGCGTAATCCGCATGGCGGGTAACGGCAGTAAATTCGTGATAATCCAGGCCCGCGCGACGCAGGCGCTTATCGTCCCAGGCAAAGCCCATCGGTTCGATGATATGCAGACGAAAGCCGGTGTTGGCGCACAGGCGAATGATATTCCCGGTATTGGGCGGGATTTCAGGTTCGAATAAAACGATATTTAACATACTGCCCCCTTAATAGCGGGGGCAGAATAGCAGATCTCAGCTGCTTACGCCGCGCTTCCGTGCGTCAACGGCGCCAGTGCGGCATTGAGCTGCGCCTCTTCCTGCACCAGCGACTCGCGGGTGATGTCCTGAATGGTTTTCGCGCCGGTCAGGGTCATCGCCACCTTCATCTCTTTTTCGATCAAATCGAGCAGATTCGCCACGCCTTTACGGCCGTGGGTTGCCAGCGCGTACAGGTAGGCACGGCCAAGCAGCACGCTGTCAGCGCCCAGCGCAATCATCCGCACCACATCAAGGCCGTTGCGAATGCCGCTGTCGGCCAGGATCGTGATGTCGCCTTTTACCGCATCGGCGATGGCGGGCAGGGCGCGCGCAGAGGAGAGCACGCCGTCGAGTTGCCGTCCGCCGTGATTGGAGACCACAATGCCGTCTGCGCCAAAGCGCACCGCATCGCGCGCGTCTTCCGGATCGAGGATCCCCTTGATCACCATCGGGCCATCCCAGAATTCGCGGATCCATTCGAGGTCCTTCCACGAAATCGACGGATCGAAATTGTTCGCCAGCCAGCCAATGTAATCTTCCAGCCCGGTCGGTTTGCCGAGATAGGCGGAGATGTTGCCGAGATCGTGCGGACGACCGTTGAGGCCGACATCCCACGCCCACTGCGGGTGCGTTACCGCCTGCCAGTAGCGGCGCATCGCGGCGTTGGCTCCACTCATTCCGGAATGGGCGTCGCGGTAACGGGCACCGGGCGTCGGCATATCGACGGTAAACACCAGCGTAGAGCAGCCCGCCGCTTTGGCGCGCTCCAGCGCATTGCGCATAAATCCGCGGTCGCGCAGTACATACAACTGGAACCACATCGGGCGTTTGATGGTCGGCGTCACTTCTTCGATTGGGCACACGGAGACGGTGGAGAGCGTAAATGGAATACCTTTGTCATCGGCGGCGCCTGCGGCCTGCACTTCGCCACGGCGGGCGTACATGCCGCACAGCCCGACCGGGCCGAGCGCGACCGGCATCGACAGTTTTTCGTTAAACAGCGTGGTTTCGAGGCTCAGATCGGACATATTTTTGAGCACCCGTTGGCGGAGTGCCACCTGCGACAGATCTTCCACGTNNATAGGCCCCGCCGTCGATGTAGTGGAACAGGAACGGCGGCAGGATGCGTTGCGCGGCTGCCCGATAGTCGCTTGCTGCTGAAATAATCATGTTTACTTCTCCCTGGAAAACGCGCTCGGATCACCGGGCAGGCGGGTGATTCGCGCCTGGCGGGCCTGATCTTCATCAAAACGTTTAATGGTGGTATGGACGAAACCTAAGTGAGCCATCATCGCCTGACGCGCGGCTTCGGGGTCGCCAGCAACAATGGCGTCCAACACGGCCTGATGCTGCTCCGTCAGCTTCGCAAACACCGGCGGCACGAGATACATCCGCTGGCGGCTCTGCTTTACAGAGGATTGCAGGACGTCGAAAAAACCGCGCATGGTCTGGAGCAGCACGACGTTGTGCGAGGCTTCGGCGATGGCGAGGTGAAAACGTACGTCCGCCTGAGAGGCGATATCCGGATCCTCACTCAGGGTGGCATCAAAACAGAGGCGGATTTTTTCTTTATCAGCCTCGGTAGCGCGGATCGCGGCGTGCCAGGCGGTGCTGGTTTCGATGGCGTGGCGGGCTTCGAGAATATCAAAGCTGTAGTCGGGGTCGTCCGCCAGCAGCGTTTTCAGCGGCTGAACGATATTCTGCTCTGACCAGGCCTCATGCTGCCAGCGAACGAAGGTCCCGCCGCCGCGACGGCTGAGCAGCAACCCTTCCGCCACCAGTTTNGCCCCGCCTCCAGCTGTTGTTCTTCAATCAGCGCCCGCACACGAGTCGCAACCTCGTCTGCAAGACGCCGGGGCATCACTATCATGGAATCATCCAGGTTAAGACATACGCCTGAAGCGTGGTGATCACGCCCACCATGCAGGTGAAAATCAGGCTGTGTTTGACGGTAAAGCGGAACAGGTCAGACTCTTTCCCCACCAGACCGACCGCCGCACAGGCGATGGCGATGGATTGCGGAGAAATCATCTTACCGGTGACGCCGCCGNNTGTAACGCGGCAAACAGCGCGTTCGACGAGGTATCCGAGCCGGTCAGGAATACGCCCAGCCAGCCGAGGAACGGTGAGAAAAAGGTAAAGGCGCTGCCGGTATGCGCCAGTGCCAGCGCCAGCGTCGACGACAGGCCGGAGTAGTTCGAAATAAAGGCGAACGCCAGTACCATGCCGATCGAGTAAATCGGCAGCGCCAGCTCTTTCAGCGTGGTGCCGAACGTCGCCACGGCATCTTTCGGCTTCATGCGCAGCCAGATGACCGACAGGATCGCGGCGAACAAAATGGCCGTGCCGGTGGCCGAGAACCAGTCGAATTTATACACCGCCGCGTACGGCGTGGCATCGTGAACCACCGGCGGCATGCGGGCGACCAGCTTATCGAGGAACGGCACGGAAATGTTCACCACCCAGTGATACAGCGCACCGCCCGGCGCAAACAGCGCTTTGAACGGCGGCACGCTCCACAGCGTGACCGTGGCCGTCAGGAACAGGAACGGCGACCATGCGCGAACCACCTGACCGGCGGAGTAATGGGTGCGCGCCAGCGTCTGGTCGACCTGCGAGGCGCCCATATCGCCAAAGCGGAAAATACGCACCGGCTGCCAGCGTTTCAGGAACAGCGTCAGGCACACCAGCGACACCAGCGACGAGATAATGTCAGGCAGTTCAGGGCCGATAAAATTCGAGCTGAGGTACTGCGCAATGGCGAACGAACCGCCTGCGACCATCACTGCAGGCCAGGTCTCTTTAATGCCGCGCCAGCCGTCCATGATCGCCATAATCCAGAACAGCACGATGATGGTTAAAAACGGCAACTGGCGGCCCACCATCTGCCCGATTTCAAAGCTGTCGAGCCCGGTTACCTGGCCGGCGACCAGAATTGGAATGCCCATCGCACCAAAGGCCACCGGCGCGGTATTGACGATAAGGCACAGCCCCGCCGCATAGAGTGGATTAAACCCGAGACCCACCAGCAGCGCGGCGGTGATCGCCACCGGTGCGCCAAACCCGGCCGCCCCTTCGAGGAACGCGCCAAACGAGAAACCGACGATCAGCATCTGCAAACGCTGGTCCGGGGTAATCGACAGTATTGATGACCGGATGATGTCGAACTGCCCGGTTTTCACCGAGATCTTGTAGACGAACACCGCGGCGATAATGATCCATGCTATCGGCCATAGCCCATAGAAGAAGCCGTACACCACCGACGCCAGTGCGTGATCGACCGGCATTTTATAGAACAGCAGCGCCACCAGCAGCGCGATGGCTACCGTCCAGCTGGCGGCGATGTAGCCCTTCAGCTTGAGCTTTATCAGCGCAAAGAAGAAGAACAGGATCGGCAGTGCGGCGATGAGGCTCGACAGCCAGATATTTCCGGCCGGGTCATAGTTTTGTTGCCAGAGGTTCATGCAGGTCTCCAGGGGCCGGAACAACACCGCGATGAGTCTGCGCTCATTATCAGCGTTGCGATGTTTGTAAAAGTGGCCCTGCCAGTGGTCTATTGTAGGGGTAATGACAACGAATGGTTAATTAAATGTTATTTACTGGCAATGCATATGTGAAGGAAAATGGTGAAATTGTGAGCCGCTGGCGGGGTTTAATGCGGATTGGTTGGGCCAATCAGAAGAGGTTGTCCCTCTCCAGGCCGGAGAGGGAAGGCGGGTAATCAGAACGCGGTTTTTGAGAAACCGGTCATTTCTTTCAGACCCATTTCGCGGCCCAGCGCGGTCATCGGGTGGACAATCACCAGCCCACGGACGCTCTTTTTCAGTTTGCCCATGTCGGCCTGCTCTTTTTTGGTAATCGCACGGCGGAACGGCATTTTCGTCAGTTTTTGCGCTTCGTTGCTCAGCTTTTCGCTGTGAACGCCGCGCAGACGGGCGATTTCCGTTTCCAGCGTGGCTTTTTCTTTTTCCAGCTCGGCATACTTTTCTGCGCCGTCAACCAGCGAGATATCCGCCTGCTGGTGGCGGATAGCGTCGAGGCGATCGCTCAGACGCTTGATTTCGTTCTTTTCGACTTCTTTCATGACAAATAGCTCTAAATACGGGGGAATAACGGAAAGGATACACGATTGTTCGCAGGGTTACTTCTGAAACGCCTTTTTTAAGCTGATTCGGGAAATCAGCTCAGTCAGGGATAACACCATGGTTGAACGTACAACCTGTTGATAACGCTGCTTTTGCATTGCCAGAAGATCGGCATCGCTGCTATCAAACTGAGGAACAGGCGGTAGGGCGGCGACGCAGTGCAGTTCGCCAAACGGGCCGAGGATTTCGTCGTCGGTGAAGACGTAGTCGTTGCCGTCGTGGTTCAGCTCTTCGCGCAACGCCATCAGCAGTTCGGCATCTTCATATTCGGCGCGGCTTATCACCCCAAGGCCATAAATCAGCTTCAGGCGCACAGACAAATCGCCCAGCGGCCCGTCGCCGTCCAGCAACGGTTCCACTGCATATTTCACCGCGTAGTCGTCTTTGCGGAACACCTGAAGCACCAGAATGTCTACCGCTTCGGTCAGGAGTTCGACGGCGGTGATCAGGAAGCTTCTTACGGTTTTGCCAGCATTCAGACGCTCAAGCACACGGTTTTCAAAGGCCTGCGTTTCTTCCATTATTGCCTGCATATCTGACAACTTTATCAATGGGCGCGGAAGCCTCCGCGCCAGTTCCACTCTCATTTGGTCGCGTTGTATGCGTTAACCGCCTCCGCCACCACGTCGCTGTTTGCGTCAAGCCCGGAGACCTGAGCCAGCGCGGCCTGTGGACCTTTTTCATCGATGAGCTGAGCCAGTTCCTGCGCCTGCGGATCCTGGGTGCTACGGTAGTGCATGGCCGCGGCAATCCCTTTCACCAGGTTGGCGTGCGGCAGACCGTATTCCAGCGTCCCCAGCAGCGGTTTGATCAGGCGATCGCCCGCGCTCAGTTTACGCAGCGGCTGGCGACCAACGCGTTCAACGTCGTCTTTCAGGAAAGGGTTTTCAAAACGGCCAAGGATTTTCTGAATGTAGGCGGCATGTTTGGCAGGATCGAAACCATAACGTTTGATCAGCACTGCACCGCTTTCTTCCATCGCCCCTTTTACCACCGCGCGGATTTTCTCGTCGAGAATTGCATCACGGATCGTCTGATGACCCGTCTGCTGTCCGAGGTAGGCGGTTATAGCATGGCCGGTGTTCAGCGTGAAGAGCTTACGTTCGACAAATGCCATCAGGTTATCAGTTAATTCCATTCCTGGAATAGTTGGCAGCGCGCCTTTGAACTGGGTTTTGTCGACAATCCACTCGCTGAACGTTTCTACCGTCACTTCCAGCGGGTCGTTGGTCGCGGAAGCGGAAGGCGGAACGATACGGTCTACGGCAGAATCCACAAAGCCAACATGCGCCTCAACCCAGGATTTATCGGCGTCGGCCAGCGCGTTCATCACGTGGCCTTTCAGCTGCGTGGTGCCGCGCACCATGTTTTCACAGGCAATGATATTCAGCGGCGTGTTGACACCCTGCGCCTTGCGTTTGGCGAGACCTTTAGCGATGGCGGGCGCGATACGCTCAAGCACCACAGGGCCGACGGCGGTGGTGACCAGATCAACGCTGGCAATCAACTCCACCACCTCGTCACCGATACTGCTGACGGCGTTAACGCCAGACACCGTCTCCACCTGCTCGTTTTCACCCACAACGTGAACCTGATAGCTATGACGGGCATTCAGGGCGTCGAGAACGACCTGGTTCACGTCGGCGAACGTCAGCGTCACGCCGGCATCCGCCAGCAGTTTGCCAATAAAGCCTCGTCCGATATTACCTGCGCCGAAATGTAATGCTTTCATAGAATTAACCTTCATCAATGTTTTTACCCGAGAGGGCTGGGGTGAGGAACCACGCGAATTTTCCCTCACCCTAGCCCTCTCCCCGGTGGGGAGAGGGAGGGAACGGAACTTACTTGTTCAGCAGCGCCAGCACTTCTTCAACGCTGGTGGTGTTAGCCAGACGCTCAATGACGGTTTCATCATCCAGCGCGTTGGTCAGACTGGTAATCACCTGAATATGCTCGTTGTTACGGGCCGCGATGCCGATAACCAGGCGGGCGATGTCGTCTTCTTCTTCACCGAAGCGAACACCTTCCGGGTACTGACAGAATACCACGCCGGTCTTCAGAACGCGGTCTTTCGCTTCAACGGTGCCGTGCGGTACCGCGATAGACTCACCCAGATAGGTCGGGGTCAGTTTTTCGCGATCCAGCATCGCTTCCACATATTCCGGTTCAACGTAGCCGCCTTTCACCAGTTGCTCACCGGCGAAACGGATGGCTTCTTCTTTGTTTGACGCTTTACGGCCGAGGAAAATATTCTCCGCGCCGAGTTTAAACAGGTTAGTGTCCGCAGCCTCAAAACTGTCCTTGAGGCTGCTGCGGATCTTTACGTCGTTGTCCGCATGGCGCTGGGCGGCGACCAGACGCTCAGTCAGGCTGGTGTACAGGCCGCTATCCAGGAAGTTGGTCAGCGAAATATGCTGAGCCTGAGGTACCTGGCGCATCGCACGTTCGGTCAGATCGCGGTGCGTAATGACCAGGTCGACATCTGGCGGCAGGCTGTTGATTGCGCTGTTGGTGACAGAGATGTTGGTCAGACCCGCATCCTGCACTTTCTTACGCAGCACACCTGCACCCATAGCGCTGGACCCCATACCGGCATCACAGGCAACGATGATTTTACGCACGTGGCTCAGATCGTTGGTCACGTCACCCGCAGCCAGCGGCGTCGCGCCTTTTGATTCGGTTTTCATTTCATGAATACGACGGGTCGCTTCCTGCAGATCGTCGTCTTCTTTCACTTTGCTGGTTTTCAGCAGGATGGAAGAGATCACGAAGGAAACCGCCATGGCCGCCACAATCGCCGTGATGTTGGCGAAATAGGCACCTTTCGGCGTCATGGCCAGTACGGCCAGGATGGAGCCCGGGGAAGCCGGAGACACCAGACCACCGTTCAGCACGCTCAGGGTGAACACGCCAGTCATACCACCGAGGATAACGGCGATGATCAGACGTGGGTTCATCAGCACATACGGGAAGTAAATTTCGTGGATACCCCCCAGGAAGTGGATGATAGCCGCGCCGCCAGCGGACTGCTTGGCGCTACCACGACCGAAGATCATGTACGCCATCAGGACGCCCATACCCGGACCCGGGTTCGCTTCGATCAGGAAGAAGATAGATTTGCCGAGGTCGTGAGACTGCTGGATCCCCAACGGTGAGAAGATACCGTGGTTGATGGCGTTGTTGAGGAACAGGATTTTCGCCGGCTCAACAAAGATAGACGCCAGCGGCAGCATTTCGTGCGCAACCATGAAGTTAACGCCCGCCGCCAGGACTTTGGACAGCACTTCAACGGCCGGACCAATGCCGAGGAAAGCCAGAATCGCGAGGATCATACCGATGATGCCAGCGGAGAAGTTATTCACCAGCATTTCGAAACCGGATTTGATCTTACCGTCGACCCAGTTATCAAAGTGTTTAATCGCCCAGCCGCCAAGCGGACCTGCGATCATCGCACCGAGGAACATCGGCATATCCGCACCGACGATAACGCCCATGGTGGTGATGGCACCCACCACGCCGCCACGATCGCCGCCCACCAGACGACCGCCGGTGTAGCCGATCAGCAGCGGCAGAAGATAGGTGATCATCGGACCAACCAGCTTCGCCAGTGTTTCGTTAGGCAACCATCCTGTTGGAATAAATAAAGCGGTGATAATACCCCACGCGATAAACGCGCCGATATTTGGCATCACCATATTGCTGAGGAATCGACCAAAGCTTTGCACTTTGATCTTGATATCGGATGACATAAAAACACCCCTTCTTATGTTTGCTGTCGCGCAGGCTGGAAGCCCGAGGTTTGTTGTTAATATGGCGGCAAGAGGCGCCGGACCCTGTTGATAGTGCGAAATCTGGCACTGAATCGTGCAACTGTCCAGCCAGCGCCGCTTGATGTGATCTGCGTCACGCTAATATAGGGTGGTGAGGAGGATTTAGAGTGATAACGATCACAAATTTGTTGTGTAAAAAAAATACAACGGCGAAGAAACTGGCTGAAAACGGCGATAAATGTGAGATTGGTCACGTTTCATCTATCACTCTTTGTTATTAATATGTGATTAACATCACAAAATATTTTGACCAGGATTTATCCACCTGTGATCGCCCGCACCTTCTGTTTTGCCATTCGTGCGCGTATGTAACTCAGCAACAATTTTTTAATACTCTGCCTGTAATCACCTGGTGTTATGGCGAGTTTTGCCCGTTGCTATTCCTTTCCAGATAACACCCTTTTTTTGCCATCCGGGTGCTGATGGGCATGACCAGTTGGATGCATTATCTGTATCTCGATCATTAACCTGTTTTTTTAATTCACCTGCGCCATACTTAGCGTTTTGTTGGCGACAAGGACCAGGCGATGAAACTGATCGGCAGTTATACCAGCCCATTCGTGCGAAAAATTTCGGTGATCCTGCTGGAAAAGGGGATTGCTTTCGAATTCATCAATGAAATGCCCTACAACGACATTAATGGCGTGGCAAAGTATAACCCGCTGGGCAAAGTTCCGGCGCTGGTGACGGATAACGGTGAGTGCTGGTACGACTCGCCGATCATCGCCCAGTACATCGAGCTACTGGACATCGCCCCGGCCATGGTGCCGCGCGAACCGAAAGCCGCGCTGCAGATGCGCCAGCTGGAGGCGCTGGCTGATGGCGTGATGGACGCCGGGCTGGTGGCGGTACGTGAACTGGCCCGCCCGGTCGCGCAACAGTCTGAAAACGAACTGGTCCGCCAGCGTGAAAAAATCAACCGCAGCCTGAACATGCTGGAAAACTACGCCGCTGATGGCACGTTAAACGCCGATGAAGTGAACCTGGCGACTATCGCGACGGCCTGCGCGATCGGTTATCTTAATTTCCGACATGTGGCGCCAGGCTGGTGTGCCCAACGCCCCCATCTGGTGAAACTGGTGGAAACGCTATTCCAGCGCGAGAGTTTTGCACGTACCGAGCCGCCGAAGGCTTAACACCAGCCGTGATCCCCTGAGCTGACACGTAGACCAATGCTCTGCCTGTCAGCTCTCCTTTCCTGCATTCACCCTTCTTCCTTGCTGCTACCGCGTGAGCCAGTCGTGACTTTTGCGTTTCTCAAGATCAATGATTTAACATTCCATTTTAAATAAAACAGTGTTTTTAATTCAATAAAACATTGTTTTTTAATGTTCATCACATTTTTTTAGATGGGTTTAACTACACTGCTGCGAAATACACGCGCGATGTTGGTGTTGTATTCATTGATGAAACAAAAATGAATAAGAAAAAATGACGATTTGAGAATAAATCTAAAACGACTGATTTATAAAAAGATGACTAACGTTCTACAACAGATAAGGTTTTATCATGGATTACGTTATAAAGGTGTTAGGTACACCGGCAATAATAATTGCGTTTATCGCTTTTATTGGGTTGTTGTTTCAAAAGGCGACCATTGCCGGGATTATCAAGGGAACGCTGCTTGCTTTTACCGGGTTTGTGCTTATAAAAACCGGCGGCGCTATTTTAGGTGGTGTACTAACCATGTTTAGCGACATATTCACAAATGCCTTCGGTTTGCGCGGCGTCGTGCCCAGTAACGAGGCCATTATGGCGCTGACCATTGATTCCTTAGGTAGACCTTCTGCATTTATCCTCTTTTTTGCGATGATCATTAACGTCATCATTGCGCGCTACACCCGTTTCAAATCCATTTATCTTTCATTGCATTTGATTGTATTTATGTCGTTTTCGGTGACGGCTGCCCTGGTGGGGTTGGGGTACAGCGAGCTTTTCGCCATCATTTTTGGTGCCGTTGTCATTGGGGCTTATATGGCTGTATTTCCAACGATTCTGTCCCGCTTCAGCAGAACCATTATTGGCAACAATGATTATTGCATCGCCCATGCTGCCTCCAGTTCCTATATTATCGGTTCTTACCTTGGCAAGTGGTTTGGTAACACGAACACCAACGTCGAGCACGTGACCGTCAGCGACAATTTTAGTTTTTTAAAAAATCCGGACGTCGCCACGTTTATAACGATGTTCTGTCTGCTTGGCCTCTCTTCTCTCTTTGCCGAATCGGCTTATCTCGCGAAAGTGCTCGACGGTAAACCGTATTTAGTCTGGTTGTTAGAAAAATCGGCAACGTTTGCGTGTGGTTTATATATCGCCAAGAAAGGCGTCGTGATGTTCACGGAAGAAATCGTTCCTGCCTTTAAAGGTTTTTCAAAAATCGTGGCGCCGGGATCTATTCCCGCGGTTGATCCCATGGTCTTGTTTGATAAATCTCCGAATGCGGTATTAATTGGTTTTCTGGTGAGCTTCCTTGCTGAATTATGCTGCGTCGCTATTTTCCCGTTCATTGGTTTGCCCGTTATTGTTCCTGGCATTATGGCAAGTTTCATCACGGGGGGGAGCGCCGCCATTTTTGGTAATGCAACAGGTGGTTTTAGAGGCGCGGTTATTGCCAGTTTCGTTAATGGCCTTCTGCTGTGTATTCTGCCCGCGCTGGTATTACCGCTCTTCAGTCATCTTGGCGTGCATAGCGTAACGTTTGCAGACCCGGACTTCACGTTCCTGTCGGCAATAATTAAATATACGTTTGGTTTAGGGCATTAATACAATCTTTCAGGCCGTGCAGTGTCATGGTTTAGCTGCACGGCTTCATAAGGAGGAGTCATGTTTGTATTCAAGAAAGACACGGTGTTAGACGATCTCGGTAACGGTGTCACCCGACGCATCCTGGCGCACAGCGGCAGCATGATGGCGGTAGAAGTGCATTTCGAAAGCGGGGCGGTCGGCGCAATGCACAGCCATCCTCACGAACAATTAACCTATGTCCTCGCCGGGCGTTTTCGCTTCACTATTGATGGTAAAACGCAAGACGTCAGTGCCGGGGATACCTTATACAAAGCGCCCAACGTCGTTCACGGTTGCGTTTGTCTGGAAGCCGGAACCCTTCTGGATACCTTCACGCCACAGCGAGACGACTTTTTATCTTAACGAGTTAAGCGCATCTGGCCCCTGTGGATGACGCGTCCCCTGGCATAACTGGATACACCTGTATAGGTTTCGGGAATATACTGAGCGCTTAACGATAAGATGATAAAATAATCATTTTACACTCAGTAAATTGGTGAATTTATACCCCTCTCCCGTCGGGAGGGGGCAACTCATAGCCAGGCCATTCCATGACAACCGAAAACCGTTCTCTCTACAGCCAGCTTCCTGCGACCGATCGTCTTTTACGCGATCCGCTGTTTTCACCGCTCCTTACTCGCTTCGGTCATAGCCGGGTGGTGGACATTCTGCGCCAGCTTCTTGACGAGGCGCGCGAGGCGATTCGTGAAAACCACATGCTGCCTGACTGGTGCGATGACTGGTTAAACGCGGCGTCTGAACGGCTGGCGCTGGATGAGCAAAGCGCGCTGCGTCCGGTGTTCAACCTGAGCGGCACCGTGCTGCACAGCAACCTTGGCCGCGCCCTGCAATCTGAGTCTGCTATTGAGGCGGTCGCGCAGGTGATGCGCTCCCCGGTGACGCTGGAATACGATCTTGACGGCGCAGGGCGTGGTCACCGCGATCGGGCGCTGGCGGCGCTACTGTGCCGCATCACCGGCGCGGAAGATGCCTGCATTGTGAACAACAATGCCGCCGCCGTGCTGCTGATGCTGGCCGCGACCGCGCCGGGAAAAGAAGTGGTCGTCTCGCGCGGGGAACTGGTGGAGATCGGCGGTGCGTTTCGTATTCCTGACGTGATGCGTCAGGCGGGCTGCATTCTGCATGAAATTGGCACCACCAACCGTACCCATCCGAAGGATTACCGCAACGCAGTGAATGTAAATACCGGGCTGTTGATGAAGGTGCATACCAGCAACTACAGCATCCAGGGTTTTACCACATCGGTGGATGAAGCCACGCTGGCCGAACTGGGGCGCGAACTTGATATTCCGGTGGTGGCCGATCTGGGCAGCGGCACGCTGGTGGATCTCAGCGAGTACGGGCTGCCGAAAGAGCCGACGCCGCAGGAGATGATCGCTGCGGGCGTCAGCCTGGTCAGTTTTTCCGGCGATAAACTGCTCGGCGGGCCGCAGGCGGGGTCGGCAAACGTGAGCTTATCGCGCGCATTCAGCAGCATCCGCTCAAACGCGCGTTGCGCGTCGACAAAATGACGCTCGCGGCGCTGGATGCCACGCTACGCCTCTATCTGCACCCGGAAAAACTACGGGAAAGCCTGCCCACGCTGCGTTTGCTGACCCGCCCGGCGGAAGAGATTACTGCGCAGGCGGAACGCCTGTTGCCGCTGCTGGCGGAAAGATACCCTGAATTTGACGTCCGGCTCGCGCCCTGCGAGTCGCAGATTGGCAGCGGTTCGTTGCCGGTGAACCGGTTATCCGGTGCGGCGCTGACGCTGACGCCGTGGCTGGATCTGCGCTGTCTTGAGGATGAATCGCGTTTTCTGGAGATGGTACTGAAATGATTATTGCCACTGCCGGGCATGTCGACCACGGCAAAACGACGTTGCTTCAGGCGATTACCGGCGTGAACGCCGATCGCCTGCCGGAAGAAAAATCGCGCGGTATGACCATCGATCTCGGTTACGCCTACTGGCCGCAGCCGGATGGCCGCGTGCTGGGGTTTATCGATGTGCCTGGCCATGAAAAATTTCTCTCAAACATGCTGGCCGGCGTGGGCGGCATCGATCATGCGCTGCTGGTGGTGGCCTGCGACGATGGCGTGATGGCACAAACCCGCGAGCATCTGGCAATTTTACAGCTGACGGGGCAACCGACGCTGACCGTCGCGCTGACCAAAGCCGATCGCGTGGACGACGCCAGGATTGCCGGGGTTCGCCATGAAATTTCTACCGTGTTGCGCGAGTTCGGTTTCGATAACNCACGATTTTTGAACCTGCGGCCACCGAAGGACGCGGTATCGACGTTCTGCGCGACCACCTGATTCGCCTGCCGGAGCGGGCGCATCCAGAGCATCAGCGTTTTCGTCTGGCGATTGACCGCGCCTTCACCGTCAAAGGGGCCGGGCTGGTGGTGACCGGTACGGCGTTTTCCGGTGATGTGAAGGTCGGTGATACGCTGTGGCTCACCGGCGTGAATAAACCGGTGCGCGTGCGCGGGCTGCATGCCCAGAATCAGCCTGTGGAGCAGGCGCATGGTGGGCAGCGTATTGCGCTGAACATCGTCGGCGACGTGCAAAAAGAGGATCTGACGCGTGGCGACTGGCTGCTTTCAGAAACGCCGCCGGAACCCATCGAGCGCGTGATTGTTGAGCTGCACAACCATCAGCCGCTGAGCCAGTGGCAACCGCTGCACATTCACCACGCGGCGAGCCATATCACCGGTCGCGTTTCGCTGCTGGAGAACTCGCTGGCGGAGCTGGTGCTCGATAAACCGCTGTGGCTGGCGGACAACGATCGGCTGGTGCTGCGCGATATCTCCGCGCGCACGACGCTGGCAGGTGCTCGCGTTGTCACGCTCAACTCGCCTAAGCGCGGCAAGCGTAAACCGGACTTCCTGCAATGGCTCAATGCCCTCGCTGCGGTCACCAGCGATGCGCAGGCGCTGGAGGTGCATCTGCAGCGCGAAGCTGTCCGGCTGGCGGAGTTTGGCTGGGCGCGTCAGCGCAGCCGCGAAGGGCTTGACGCGCTGATTCAGCAACCGGGATTTATTCAGGCCAACGGCAGTCTGCTGAACGCGCCGTTGGCCGCCAGCTGGCAGCGTAAGTTGCTGGAAGCGCTGGCGCGCTATCATGAACAGCACCGTGATGAACCGGGGCCGGGGCGCGAACGTCTGCGCCGCATTGCGCTGCCGATGGAAGACGAAGCGCTGGTGCTGACGCTAATCGAACAGATGCGTGACAGCGGCGTAATTGGCAGTCATCACGGCTGGCTGCATTTACCGGATCACAAAGCCGGGTTTACCGACGAGCAACAGGTAATCTGGCATAAAACGCAGCCACTTTTCGGCGACGAGCCCTGGTGGGTGCGCGATCTGGCACATGAAACTGGCACCGACGAACCAGTGATGCGCGCCGTACTGCGGCAGGCAGCACAACAGGGCATGATTACCGCGATCGTTAAAGATCGTTATTACCGCAACGATCGCATCGTTACCTTCGCAAAAATGATCCGCGAACTCGATCAGCAACGCGGCTCAACCTGCGCGGCAGATTTTCGCGANCCAGCCATAAATCGTAGAAACGCCGGGGCAGCACGGTGTGTGCTGCCTGGCTAATCAATATCATTCTTCATTCACCCACACTCGCATTTCGCCTTCTCCGCGGTTGGCCCAGCTAAACCATGGAATAAACGTCAGCGTTTGTGTCTGGCGTTCACCAGGCGGTTGATCGTACTGCCAGAGCGCCTGCGTTTGTGGCTGGTGTGCTGTTTGCCGAATGCCTTCCGCCTGAATTACCGTCTGATGTGCCAGCACGCCTTTACCGTCGACGGTGGTGAATGCGGCGTTCCGCGGGAGCCAGAGATTGTGCAGCGCGTCGCCGTTGTCCGCCTGCTCCAGACAATACACCAGCGGCCCGCGCTGTATGGCCACTTTTCCTGCGACATGGCGCAGTAGCGGGTTGCCGTAAATCCGTCGTACCGGCATAGGAAGCGTTAGCTGGATGGTATCGCCTTGCTGCCAGCGACGGGTGATGTGGAGATATCCCTTACGGATNNGCGGAGCGCCAGTGTGTGGGTCACCGGTTCTGGCGAATCGATGGTGATTCGAATCGTTTCCTGCCAGGGATAATGACCGCTGATCTGTAAGCGTAATGCCTGATCACCTACTGGAATTTCTACGCTATTACCCACGTACAAATTGATATACAGCGCCTCTTCGCGCGGCGTGTAGATATAGTGGCCCAGCGAGGTGAGCGTGCGGGCAATGTTCGGCGGGCAGCAGGCGCAGCCAAACCAGCGCTGGCGAACGGGCTTCACGTGATCGTAGATATGGTTAAATGTGAGGGAACGCGGGTGCACTTCCAGCGGATTGACGTAAAAGAAGTGTTTTCCGTCCAACGCCATGCCGCCAAGCACCGTGTTATACAAGGCGCGCTCCATCACGTCGGCATACTGACTGTCCGCTTCCATTTCCAGCATTCTGCGGGCAAACATCATCAGTCCGATTGAGGCGCAACTTTCTGCATAGACTGTGTCATTGGGCAGGTCGTAATCGCTGGTAAAGGCTTCGCCACTGCTCTGTGCGCCAATGCCGCCAGTGATATACAACTGGCGCTGCACCATGTTGTTCCATAGCCGCAGGCAATGCTGGCGCTTTTGCGCGTCGTTACTGGGGCGCGCCGCCCGCCATCAGATAGACAAAACGCACCGCATGGCCGGTGGCCGTCTGCTGCTGAGCAATCGGCTGATGCGCCTGGCTGTACGCTTTATCCCTCACCATCCATGCCGGGCCATAGGTGTTCCAGTACGAGGTTTTTCCGCGCTTTTCATATTCAATATCGTAGAAATGCGGTTGCGTTCCCCGCTGTTCGACGAAGTAACTCGCCAGCGTCAGATAGCGGGGTTGCTGAGTCACTTCGAAGAGCCGGGTCAGCGCCAGTTCGATTTCCGGGTGACCGGGGTAGCCATGCAGCTGATTTTCAGCGGGACCAAAGACCTGATCGATATGGTCAGCGAGGCGGCAAACCACCTTCAGCAAATGTCGTTTGCCTGTTGCCTGAAAGAAGGCGACGCCTGCCTCAATCATGTGCCCGGCGCAGTACAATTCGTGGCATTCAGCAAGGTTGGTCCAGCGTTCAGCCGGAGCTTTGACGGTGAAATACGTATTGAGATAACCGTCCTCGCACTGCGCGGCGGCCACCAGTTCAATCACCTCATCGGCGGTTTTTTCTAGCAGCGGATCGGGCATCTGGCACAGCGACCAGGCGACGGCTTCCAGCCATTTCGCCACGTCGCTGTCCTGAAAAACCATGCCGTAATATTCGCCTTCCTTCAGCCCCGCCGCGATACGGAAATTTTCAATGGCGTGGCTCGGTTCCGCGTCAGTAATGCGATCGTTCAGCGCGTCCCACTGGTAAGGGATCACCACGTCCCGGACTAATTGTTGATACTGACCGAGAAACGGATCGTTGATTTTCAGGGTGTGCAGAGAAACGTCCATCGCAGACATAATACGCTCCTTAAGGCTGGATATGACGCTGGCGCAGATCGTCGGCAATGCGCGTCATCATCGGATTATTGAGTTTGCAGGCGCGGATGGCGAAGGCCAGCAACAGATGAAACAACGCCGGAAGCAGCGTTTCCATGGCGGTCATTCCTTGTAATGACGCGGTCGTTTGATGACCTGCGCCAGGCTGATAGGCAACAAAAATAAACACGAGGCTGATGATCCCGGCACTGGAAGCCCAGGCGAGCTTGATGCAAAACAGGTTAAAGGCGAAATTCATTCCTGAGGAGCGAACGCCGGTTTTCCATTCACCGTAGTCGTCCGCGAACGCCATCAGCGAGAAGTGCAGCGGCAGTGTGAAGCCCAGGATGATGCCGTTAGCAAGAATCACAACCAGCCACAGCGTCTGGTGCGTCGGGCCCGCAGGCAGCCACCACATCCCCAGCGCCAGCACGGCCAGCACGAGGTTGGTGACGTAATAAAGCCTGACGGTATCCACGCGTCGTGACAGCAGATTCACCACCACGGAACCCAGAATAGAGGCGAACGTAACCATGGTGAAAAACAGCGAGGTGTAGGCGGTGCTGCCATTCAGCACGTAGGTGATGAAGTACATGTAGCCGCCACCGCGGATGTTAAACACGTTGATCAGCAGGAAAGACATCAACAGCATCAGCAGCAGTTGATCATTGTTGCGCAAGCCTGCGAGATGCTCACGCAGGGTAAATTTCCCCATTAATGCCAGCGGCACGCGTTCGCGAACCCAGAAAAAGCAGCACAGGAACATCACCACCGCGATGGCACAAAGCACTCCAACACCGAGTTGATAACCCCGCGCGGCGTTGTCCTGGCCGAGTTCAGCCACCAGCCAGGGCAGCCCGACCGAGACCAGGAATCCGGCGACGCCGCACAGCACAAAGCGCCAGGACTGGCAGGAAATGACTTCACGATGGCGCGTCGTCATGGTGTTGATCAGCGCGCAGTAGGGAACATTTATCGCAGTGTAACCCACTGAAAGCAGAAGATACGTCACAAAAGCCCAGCCGATTTTGACCGACATGCCTGCCTCGGGCACGGTAAAGGTCAGTACGCCAGCCAGGCCGATGGGCAGCGCAATCCATAATTGCCAGGGGCGAAAGCGACCCCAGCGGCTTTGCGTCCGGTCAGCAATCACCCCCATGATGGGGTCGGAAATGGCGTCAAAAATGCGCAGCGCCATAAATAACGTGCCCACCAGCGCGGGTGTCAGGCCAAAGACATCGGTATAGAAAAACGTCAGAAAATTCATGATAAGGCAGGTGATAACCGTACCGCCCGCATCACCCAGCCCATAACCCACTTTTTCGCGCACGGACAGCCTGTCGTGGCTCTTTGACCGGGTAAGATCGGTGGTCGTAATCGGAGTAGACGTCATAAGGTGTTCCTCATTATTTAAAGAGGTAAAACACGGAATATTTTTTATTCGCAACCTACCCGAATAATTCTGCCTGGAATGACACGGCCAACAAGGGAAGGAAAAAGTATAAAAAGATGACGATTCCGACGTGTGGGACAAAATGTGAGAAAGATCGTCTTAAACTAAACATATACTTGATATTCAATAACTAAAATGCGGTTATCGATGATAAACGGAGAGATTATTCATATTTATGCTCAAATTATCCATGACGCTTCCGATCAAAGTACAAAACGGCGGACTCTTTATTTCCCGTGGTGTAGGGAGCCATCCCGCCAGGACGCTACATTCCTGGGAACTGATTTTTGTCGAGAAAGGAACATTAACGCTGCGCGAAGGAAGCGAATTATTTACGATTAATGCGAATGAAAGTTTGCTGCTCTGGCCACAGCGTCGGCATGTGGGCGTTGGCACTTTTCCTGCTGATCTGAAATTTTACTGGCTGCATTTTGAGTTATTACCGAACGCGCATCATGGAATGGGTACCCGGGCACCCTGGGAAATACCGCAGCATCTGGCGGTGAACGATCCGCAATATGTGGTTTCTTTGTTTCGGCAGTTTCTGCGGGAACAGGAGAATATTCATCGCAGCGAAGCGCTGGAATTGATTTTATTGCTTATACTGCAACAGCTCTCTTGTTCCGCAACGGAAGATAAAAACAGAGACAGCCGTGGAATGGCGTTGGCTTACAAAGCCCAACAAATTGTTCGTACACAATTTCATTTACCGCTGGCGACATCTGGGATCGCGGCAGAATTACATTGTAATGCAGATTATCTGGGGCGGGTATATCGCCGTATCTTTCATCTGACATTGACAGAAGCGATTCATCGCCAGCGTGTAATGGCGGCCGAGAAAATGCTTATTAGTGATTCATTTTCGCTGACGGAAGTGGCTCAACGCTGTGGTTTTAATGATGTGAGTTATTTTCGCCAGATATTTCGAAAACACACCGGAATGACGCCTGCTGCCTGGAAACGACGTTATTGCAGGGAGCACATTAATTCCGGCTAAAAAACAGAAATAAATCAATCTGATAGCAGGATAAATGACTGTAATTTGTGGTTAATATGGAGCATTGTCTTGATGAGTTGGCCTGATTAAGACTTGTGGCGCAAGCGAGGGTATTTGTTTATTTTTATGGAATTTAATGCTTAATATTTACGTTATGTCAGATCTATTTTCCTCAATGAGGGCGGCGAAGCGACAACCATAGTCGTACCGCACGGAGGTTGTATCTGTTTTTCTTCAATTTATAATACTCCATAAAAATTGTATGGATTGAGAAGGTCAGGCTTTTCAACATATTCTCAGTCAGTTCAATTTAAAAGAGTACTTTTACAATGGACTATCAGCTGCACGGATTCATGATCGGTAAGGCGATTCTTGTCGATATCGGTAACAAGAGGGCATGTCGTATTCCCGTCAGCAACTCGGATAAAACCGTCGTCTTTGCCGCCGTTTTTTTCAATAAAACGATGCTACGACTTTTTTTGTATTTGCTGATACATGCCCGACACGGTAACGTTTCCCGGGACGAGCTCTTTGAGCATGTCTGGGAAGAGAATAACCTGAGCCCGTCTACACAACGATTATGGCAGGTAATTAACAATTTGAATAAGAAATTATCCACGTTGGGCCTGCCGGAAGACTTTATTTTAAGCGCTAAAGGGTGTGGGTATTTCATAAATTACGATGACATCACCCCACTTTATTATGAAGTGAGAGAATAACCACAACCCGTTATTTGTGTGTTAATGGTTGAGATCCGAGGGTGTGATGTCGCCTCTGGATTTGTTTCCCCTGAACATGTCTGTGCTCAGGGGATTTTTTCTGCGCGTCAGGAACGCAAACGCCAGGTCAAACGTCCAGATTACGCTGGGCAACCGACAAATCCTGACGATTTCCCCGTTGGGATCAAAGCGCAGAACGCCGCATCTCTGGCACTCTGAGGTTTTCGGACACGGACGAGCCTAAAATGAATCCATTTATCGTCGCTGACGCCATGAAATGTATTGGGTGCCGTACCTGCGAGGTCGCCTGCGTCGTCTCTCATCAGGAGCGCGAGATCGTCGGCCCCGATGATTTTATCCCGCGTATTCAGGTCGTAAAAGGCGACACCATCACCTCCGCCGTTGCCTGTCACCATTGCGAAGACGCGCCGTGCGCGAACGTGTGTCCAACACAGGCGATTCGCCGCGAAAACGGGCGCATCGCGGTAGATCAACAGTTTTGTATTGGCTGCAAAAGCTGCATGCTGGCCTGCCCGTTTGGCGCGATGCAGGTGGTGGTGGTACAGGGCCGGTCGCAGGCCATTAAGTGCGATCTTTGTCATCACCGCGACAATGGCCCGGCCTGTGTGGACGCCTGCCCGACGCAGGCGCTGATGTGTGTCGATGTGGAAACGCTGCGCAAGCAACGGCTCATGTAGCGTTTTTAAAATGCCTGATGACGATCAGGCATGATCCCGCCACGCGTTTTCGATCTCTTCCGCCAGTATTTTTACGCCCATCTCGATTTTTTCCGGATCGGGTACGTAGTTCATGCGCATGCACTGGTGCGTGTGCGGCCAGGGCTTGTCCAGTCCGGGGAAGAAATAGTGCCCCGGCACCATCAGCACGCCACGCTTTTTCAGGCGCTGATAAAGCAGTTCCGTAGTGATGGGCAGATCTTTAAACCACAGCCACAGGAAAATGGCACCTTCCGGTTTGTGGATCAGGCAGCGATCTTCCGGCAAATAGCGGCGAATGATGGCGATAGTTTCCTGAACGCGCTGGAAATAGAACGGTTTAACCACCGTTTCTGACAGGCGCAGCAGGTCGTTGCGTTTGATCATCTCGCTCATTATCGCTGGCCCAATCCCACCGGGCGCCAGGCTGACAATGCCGTTCATATTGCTGATCGCAGAGATTATTTTTTCGTTAGCGATGATAATGCCGCAGCGGCTGCCCGGCAGGCCCAGCTTCGACAGGCTCATGCATAACACGATGTTCGGGTTCCACAGCGGGCGCGCTTCGCTAAAGATAATGCCCGGGAAAGGCACCCCGTAGGCATTGTCGATCACCAGTGGAATGCCGTGATGATTCGCCAGCATATCGAGTTTCATCAGCTCTTCGTCGGTAATGACGTTGCCGGTCGGGTTGGTGGGACGGGAGACGCAAATCATCCCCGTCTCTTCGGTGATGCTCAGGTGTTCAAAATCAACGTGATACTTAAACTGACCGTCGGGCAGCAGCTCAATGTTCGGGCGTGTGGAGACAAACAGATCTTCTTCCAGGCCGGAATCGGCGTAGCCGATATACTCAGGCGTCAGCGGGAACAGTACCTTGCGCGTGGTGCCATCGGCACGGCGTCCGGCGAACAGATTGAACAAGTAGAAAAACGCGCTCTGGCTGCCGTTGGTCAGTGCAATATTCTGCGGATCAATATCCCAGCCTAATTCCTGACGTAACATTTTCGCGAGAACATCCAGCAGTTCTGTTTTGCCCTGCGGACCGTCGTAATTGCACAGTGCATCAGTGACTTTGCCCGTTTTAAGCATGTCAGCCAGCAGGTTGTGGAAGTAATCGTTCATTTCCGGGATCTGCGCCGGATTACCGCCACCGAGCATAATGGCACCTGGGGTGCGCAGGCCGTCGTTGAGGTCCTCCATCAGGCGGGTAATGCCGGAATGGCGGGTGAATTTGTCGCCGAAAAGTGAAAATGTCATAACGGGTGATCTGTTGGTCTTTCGCTAAAGTGGCTCACCATAACCCTTGCCGGGGCGTGGTGCAAATAGCGAACGTCGATCGCAGAGGGAGGATCATTCTGCTTTAAATTTCAGATACGGTGGTTTGTGCTGGTGGCGCGCGACCCGCGCCGCGCGCTGATTCCTGTCATTCTGCTTTTCCGGCCCACACCACCATCACGCTGTCATCGCCCTGTTGGCGCACGAAACCATAGCCTTGCGAAAGCGTGAGCGTGGTTTGTTTCCCGGCGCCGATAGCCGGATGGCGGGCGCGGAACTGGCCGAGGATTTGCCAGTGCTTGACGCCCGAGGCGGATTTGCCGCTGACATCCTGCCAGTTCATGTCCGAGCGGGTGCCCTGTAGCGGATCGGAACCTGTGGGTCCAAAGGGGCGGCTGGACTCGTCGCCATAAAAAATCTGTACCGCGCCAGGTGCCAGCAACAGCAGTTCAGCGGCCCGGCTTTCGCCTTCACGAAACAGCCGTGTGTCGTGGGATGAGAGATAGCTCAGCACATTAAAATCCTGCAGTTTTTCCGCCATTTGCTGCCAGTTTTCATCCATGTTAGCCAGACAGTCGGCGGCTTTCGCGGCCTGGTCCTGATAATCAAAATTGATCATCGCATCAAAGCCGTGGCGGTAATACTCGCTCTGCATCACGCCGTGCCCCCATGCCTCACCGGTCATCCAGAACGGGGCGTCATCGAGCGCTTTTTGCGGGTTTGCCTGTTTCCAGGCGGCAAGCGCCTGCGTGGCGTTGGTTTTAAGCTGTTGCCAGCTACCCATCTCAACGTGTTTTGCGGTATCGACACGGAAGCCATCGATGCCATAATCCCGCACCCATTGACTGAGCCAGTGGGTGAGATAGTCGCGCGGCGTATAGCCTGCAATGGCTTTTGCGCCGGTATCCGGTTTGTGTTGATAAAACACCGGCAGGCCGGAAGGCACGATGGATTCGGTTTTCAGATCCGGCAAAAAGGCCAGCGACATGGTCAAATCGTCAAAGCCGGGGTTGTCGTAATCGCCAATGTCGGTGCGGATCCATTTTTTGCCCCACCACTTTTCCCACGCGATTTTGTCGCTGAAATTAATGTAGTCATTAAAACTGTGCCAGCTCTGACCGGGGCCGGGACGCCAGTCCGTCCAGCGTTCGCCGAGCGTTTTTTTCAGTTCATCGCCCTGCAGATAAAGCGCGCCGAACCGGTATTCCTGCATATCGGCGAGGGTGGCATAGCCGGTGTGGTTCATGACCACATCAAACAGCACGCGAATGCCGCGCCGGTGGGCTTCATCCACCAGATGACGTAAATCTTCCTCTTTCCCCATGTTGGCATCGAGGCGGGTCCAGTCCTGCGGGTAGTAACCGTGATAGGCATAATGGGGGAAATCACCTGTGGTGCCGCCGCCCACCCAGCCGTGGATCTGCTCCAGCGGCGAGCTTATCCACAGCGCGTTGACGCCCAGGGTTTGCAGGTAATCCAGTTTGCTGGCGAGCCCTTTCAAATCACCGCCGTGGAAGGTGCCAATCTCCTGCATGCCGTCTTTGTGGCGTCCGTAGCTGGCGTCGTTCGTGGGATCGCCATTGACGTAGCGGTCCGTCAGCACGAAATAGACAGTCGCGTTGTGCCAGTTGAAAGGCGCTGGCGCATCGGTCTCAGCGCGCTCCAGCAGCAACAGGCCGTTGCTCTCCGCAGCGGGCATGAGGGTGATTTTCCCCTGTTGCACGGTGGCGGTCTGTTTGCTGTAGTAGTCCCGCACCACGGCACCTTCTGCAAACGTTCCGCTGACCTCCAGCGTAAGCGGTTTGCCGTCCCATTTCGGACACTGGCGAATCGCGGTTTTCACCGCCTCATCCGCCGCGCTTTCCACGGAAAGCTTCAGCGTGGGCGTACCGGAGCGGGTATCAATCTCCAGTGAATACAGGCCATTACGGAAAATCCGCCACGGTGGCGCATCACCATGACAGGGTTCCAGCGACAGCATCTCATTGAGTTTTATAGAAGAAGCCGGCTGCCAGCACTGATGGTCAAGATTTAACGTTAAAGGGTGTGTACCCTTCGCCATCGCTTTCTGGCTGATGAATTTTCCATCACTTTCCTGCGTGAAGGGCGGAAAGCCATCGGCGGTCCAGGTGGTCGCGTTGACGAGACCTGGCATCAGGAGTGCGGTAAGGGCAGCAAGTTTCATACGGGGTTCCTGTGCGTGTTTTCGCCCAGTGTGCCAGCCCCGTCGCGGCCTGTGCTCCTCCCTGAAAGGGGATGAGGAAAAAGGGTGAGAGATCCTGCGCACAAAACGAACAGGAAATGCGATACCCATATCAAAAGTAAGCCTTTTATCGCGCCAGTTGGTCCTAACGCATGATAGTGTTTCAGACCAGGACTATTTCTAAGGGTGCCCTCGACGGGTATTTTTGATATGATTTGTGGTTCAACTCTCAAATTTGGGAAAAATACAAGGTGTTGGAATGATTAAATCCGACCAGGAGACCTAATGATATCGACTCCCATTCGACGATATGGGGCAACGATACTCATGTTACTCACCTTTGCGATTTCAGGTGAGGTGCTGGCAAAGACACATACAGCAACAGCGAGTCAGAAAGCCCCGGCAGTAAAGACAAGTATTCATAAGGTTAGCAGTAAAAAAGAGTATTCTCGCAATAGTGAAATAAGCGGTTCACTTCCTGACTTGCGAAAATACCCTTCCGGAACACCAAGGAAAAAAGCGTTTCTCCGGACAGTGATGCCTTACATTACCAGTCAAAATGCTGCGATTACCGCCGACCGTAACTGGTTGGTTTCGAAACAGTATGATGGCCGCTGGTCACCGACTGAGCGCGCACGTCTGAAAGACATCACTAAGCGCTATAAAATCAGCTGGTCCGGAAATACCCGTAAAATTCCGTGGAATTCGTTGCTTGAACGCGTGGACATCATCCCGGTCAGCATGGTCGCCACCATGGCGGCAGCAGAAAGCGGCTGGGGGACATCGAAACTTGCGCGCGCCAACAACAATCTGTTTGGCATGAAGTGCGGAAGCGGAAAATGTAACAATGGCCCGGGCAAGGTGAAGGGGTATTCCCGCTTTGGTTCCGTGAAAGAGTCTGTACAGGCTTACGTCGCGAATCTGAATACGCACCCGGCCTATTCGTCCTTCCGTAAATCGCGTGCGCAACTGCGTAAAAACGATCAGGAAGTGACGGCCACGGCGATGATCCACAAGCTGAAAGGGTATTCGACTCGCGGGTCGAGCTACAACAACTACCTTTTCGCGATGTATCAGGATAATCAACGTCTGATAGCCGCGCACATGTAATGCGAAACGCCTTCCAGCCGGAAGGCGTTTTTCTTTGTTAAACCATCACTTCACTGTATCGATCCCGATACTCTTTCGGCGTCGTGTCGTACTCTTTTTTGAATACCGAATAGAAATACTGCAGCGACGGGTAGCCGCACATCTGCGAAATTTCGTTAATCGACAGCGACGTTGAAATCAGCAGACTGCGCGCTTTTTCCAGCTTTTCGCTGTGGATCACCGCGTGAATGGTTTCCCCGACCTCTTCTTTAAACCGTTTCTCAAGGTTGGAGCGGGAAATGCCGACCGAGTCCAGCACCTGCTCGACCTTAATCCCCTTGCAGGCGTTGTTGCGGATGTAATGCATGGCCTGAATCACTGCCGGATCGTTAAGCGAGCGGTAATCCGTGGAACGCCGCTCCACCACGCGCATTGGCGGTATCAACAAACGCTGCAGCGGCATCGCTTCGTTTTCCAGCAGTCGGTGCAGCAGCTTTGCCGCCTGATAACCCATCTGCCGGGTACCCTGCGCCACCGAAGAGAGCGCCACGCGTGACAGATAGCGCGTCAGCTCTTCGTTATCAATGCCAATGACGCACAGCTTTTCCGGCACCGGAATATGCAGATGCTCGCAGGCCTGCNGAGCCGGTTTTGCGCGTGCTGCCAGTTTTCCGGCGCGGTTTCCAGCCCCTGGTAAATCACCCCGCGGTATTTCTCTTTCGCAACCAACTGACTGAAGGCGTATTCACGCTCCCGTGCCCAGCCCTTGCGGCTGGAGGCGGGCAGACCATAAAAGGCGAAGCGGTGTACACCTTTTTCCTTCAGATGCAAAAACGCGCTTTCCACCAGCGCGTAGTTGTCAGTGGCGATGTAATGCACGGCGGGATAATTTTCAGGAAGGTGATAGGAGCCGCCCACGCCGACGATGGGCACTTTTACATCGGCCAGCAGGCGTTCGATTTCCACATCGTCNCCCAGCCACTCTTTGATATTTTCAATGCGGGTGCGGAAATCTTCTTCAATAAAAATATCCCACTCGGATTGCGACGCCTGCAAATATTCGCCCACGCCTTCAACGACCTGCCGGTCGTAGGCTTTGTTGGCATTGAATAACAACGTAATGCGGTGACGCTTTTCAAACATGGCTCAGTTTCCTGCTTAATCATCGCAAAGCCAGCACCGGCGGGCGGGTGCTGGCGTTATTTTTATGCGCGACGCTTAGTGGCAGAATCCATCCAGACTGCCAGCAACAGAATGGCGCCCTTAACGATATACTGCCAGAACGTCGGGACGTCCATCATACTCATTCCGTTATCCAGCGCAGNNTCCCCCGCCGATGGTGAACCCGCGCCTAAACGGGAGCTAAGAATCAACCCGGCAATCGCCACCATTAAGCCGTTAATGGCGAAAACGGCAAGCTTGGTGCGCTCGACGTTAATGCCCGATAACCGCGCCGCCTCCAGGTTGCCCCCGATGGCGTAAATCCGCCGCCCGAACGCGGTGCGCGTTGCCATAAACATACCGGCCAGCAGCAGCGCCGCCAGAATTAACACCGGCGTCGGCACGCCGCGATAGTCGTTCAGTAACCAGATCGCACCCAGCACAATCACCGCCGTCAGCGCCTGGCGCCCCACGGTGCTGGCGGACGCTGGCGTGCTGAGCCCCATTGTCTGGCGACGCATGCGCCCGCGCCATTGCCAGGCGATAAACACGCCCATGCCGATCACGCCAATAATGAAGCCCACGCTATCCGGCAGATAACTCTGGCCAATCTGCGACATGGCGGCGCTGGTGGGCGACACCGTTGTCCCGTTGGTGATACCGATCAGAATGCCGCGAAATGCCAGCATCCCTGCGAGGGTGACGATAAACGACGGGACTTTCCGATAGGCTACCCACCAGCCATTCCAGACGCCAAAGACCAGCCCCAGCGCCAGCGTTACCAGCACGGTGAGCGGCAGCGGCCAG
Source organism: Trabulsiella odontotermitis (assembly GCF_001188485.1). GTDB lineage: Bacteria > Pseudomonadota > Gammaproteobacteria > Enterobacterales > Enterobacteriaceae > Trabulsiella > Trabulsiella odontotermitis_A. Next base: position 6,019 of record NZ_JNGH01000085.1, on the reverse strand, counting down.
CCCAGCCAGACGTCAAAAATCGCCGCGACGCCCCCCAACAGTCCCATCATCGAACCGACGGAAAGGTCAATTTCAGCGGAGATAATGACGAACACCATTCCGACCGCCAGAATGCCGGTGATGGCGGTCTGACGCAGCAGGTTAGAGACGTTACGTGCGCTCAGGTAGGCACCGTCAGTGGTCCAGGTAAAAAACAGCATGATGACGATAATCGCTGCGATCATGACAAAGACCTGAAGGTTGAGCGATTTCAGCACGGGAAACGCCGTCGGCGTCGGTGGGGTGAGTTTTATCTCAGAGGGGTTGTTCTTCGACATGACGTTCGCTCCTCAGTGCGGCTTCCATCACCTGCTCCTGCGTCAGGTCATGGTTGATTAAGTTGGCTTTCAGCTTCCCTTCATGCATCACCAGGACGCGATCGCTCAGCCCAAGGACTTCCGGCAGTTCTGAGGAGATGACGATCACGGCGATGCCCTGTTTCACCAGTTGGTTGATAAGCTTGTAGATTTCGTATTTGGCGCCGATGTCGATCCCGCGCGTGGGTTCGTCGAGGATCAAAATCCGCGGGTTAAGCAGCAGGCAGCGCGCGAGGATCGCTTTCTGCTGATTCCCGCCGCTCAGGCGGCCAATCGCCAGTTCCGGCGTGGCGGTTTTCACTTTCAGGCGTTGAATGGATTGCAAAATGCAGTGCTGTTCTGCAGCGTCGTCCAGGCTGCTTAACGGGCCGGAGAAGTCGTCCAGCGCGGCGAGGGTGATGTTTTTCCCCACTGCCATTACTGGCACGATGCCGTCTTTTTTGCGGTCTTCCGGCACCATCGCGATGCCATTGGCAATTGCCTGCTGGCAGTTGTTGATATGCACGGGTTGACCGTCGATATAGATTTTCCCTTCCCAGCGCCCGCGCCAGACGCCGAAAAGGCACTGTACCGCCTCGGTACGCCCGGCGCCGACCAGCCCGGCAATGCCCAGGATCTCACCGCGACGCAGGGAAAAAGAGACGTCGTTAACGCGCTTGATATGCCGGTTCACCGGATGCCAGGCCGTCAGATGTTCGACCCGTAAAATCTCTTCGCCACATTCGTGTGGTTCGTTGGGGTAGAGCGCCGTCAGCTCGCGTCCGACCATCATGGTGATGATGTCACCCTCGCTCATGCCGCTGGCGTCGCGGGTGCCGATGTGCTGGCCGTCGCGGATCACGCAGATGGTGTCGGAGATGGCTTTCACCTCGTTCAGCTTATGAGAGATGTAAATGCAGGCGATGTCGTGGTTTTGCAGATCGCGGATGATATTCAGCAGCACCGCCGTTTCTTGTTCCGTCAGCGACGCGGTGGGCTCATCCAGAATCAGCAGACGAACCTGCTTGTTCAGCGCTTTGGCGATCTCTACCAGTTGTTGCTGGCCGAGGCCTAAATCACCGACGCGAGTATCCGGGGAAATCGATAAACTCACCTGCGCGAGCAGCTTTTCACAGCGCAGGGTCATGCTGTCATAATCCATGACGCCATAACGGCTTATTTCGGTGCCGAGGAAAATATTTTCCAGCACCGTCAGATGCTTAACCAGCGCCAGCTCCTGGTGGATAATGGCGATGCCTTTGCGCTCGGTGTCGCGAATATGGCTGGCCTGCAGGGGTTCGCCCGCAAAAATAATCTCGCCTTCAAAGCTCCCGTGGGGATAAATACCGCACAACACCTTCATCAGCGTGGATTTGCCAGAGCCGTTTTCACCGCACAGCGAAACGACTTCCCCGGCGTTAAGCCGCAGACTGACATTATCTATCGCCTTCACCGCGCCAAAGGCCTTGGTGATATTTTTCATCTCGAGTAAATAAGGCATATACAACTCCTTCAGGCGGTCAGTTTCGATGCCCCGAGAGAGAAATGCCCCGGAACCGGGGCATCAGAGACTTACAGGTCGCTCTTTTTATGGAAACCGTCTTTCACCACGGTTGCATCGATGTTGTCCTTATTCACTTCGATAGGCGTCAACAGGCGGGAAGGGACATCCTTCAGCCCATTATTGAGGGTGGAATCTGACTTCGGCGTCTGCCCGTTGCCCAGTTCAACGGCGATTTCCGCCGCGTTGGTCGCAAGGGTGGTGATCGGTTTATACACCGTCATGGTCTGCGAGCCGTTCATGATGCGTTTGATACCCGCCAGGTCGGCATCCTGCCCGGAAATGGCGACTTTCCCCGCCAGCCCCTGCGCGCCGAGCGCCTGGATAGCACCGCCTGCAGTGGCGTCATTTGAGGCCACCACCGCGTCAATTTTGTTGTTGTTCGCCGTCAGCGCGTTTTCCATTATTTTCAGCGCATTTTCCGGAAGCCAGCCATCAACCCACTGGTCACCAACGATTTTGATTTTGCCGTCATCAATAAACGGTTTGAGGACTTTCATTTGCCCGGCGCGGAACAATTTTGCGTTGTTATCGACCGGCGAACCGCCCATCAGGAAATAATTTCCCTGAGGGACCTTCTCGACCAGACTATGTGCCTGCATTTCACCGACTTTTTCGTTATCGAAAGAAATATAAAAATCGATGTCAGCATTATTAATCATGCGATCGTAAGCCAGCACTTTAATCCCTTCTTGCTTGGCTTCTTTAATTACGTTGCTAAGCACCTGACCGTTGTAAGGAATAATAACTAACACATCGACGCCGCGGTTAATCATATTTTCAATTTGCGACATCTGCGTTTCTTCGTTGCCATTTGCTGACTGCACAAATACCGTTGCGCCGAGAGCTTGTGCTTTATTAACAAAAATATCGCGATCTTTCTGCCAGCGTTCGAGTCGCAGGTCGTCAATCGCCATGCCGATTTTAACCTCTTTGGCGATACCAGCCATGCTGGTCAGCATAAGAGAGGCGCAGAGAGTGAGGCAAAGGTGTTTTAATTTCATGATCGTGATGCCTTTTTTATCTGGTTGCAGGAGGTTGCAGGGTAGTTATTGAGACGAAAAAGAAACATACACTTCTGATACGCTGCAAATTTTTAACAGAGAATACGCATCTGGCAATTACCGCTTTTTCTTTTCGCATTATGATATTTGGTTTATTTCCCAATTTATGATGGCGATCGAATTTTGAACCGTTTCACCTTTCTGTTGCATCATCCTATGGAAGCACTATTCCAGAAAAGAAGAATGAAAAGGCATCTATTTTTGCGAGCCAGCGCACGTTTGTGGATTCTCTTAATGGCAGTGTGAAATAACGTAATTGAGCAACTCAAAATCAGAACTCAGTATTAGCCAATGAATTAAATCCCGCCGCCTGTCTGAATATGGAGTTCATTATGCAAGCTTATTTCGACCAACTCGAACGTGTTCGTTATGAAGGCCCGTCATCGGTAAATCCGCTGGCATTTCGGCACTACAACCCGGATGAGCAGGTTCTGGGTAAGCGCATGGAAGATCACCTGCGTTTCGCTGCCTGTTACTGGCATACGTTCTGCTGGAACGGAGCCGATATGTTTGGCGTTGGCGCTTTTGAGCGCCCATGGCAGCAGGCGGGCGACGCGATGGCGCTGGCAAAACGTAAAGCCGACGTCGCGTTTGAATTTTTCCATAAGTTAAACGTCCCGTATTACTGCTTCCACGACGTCGATGTCTCCCCGGAAGGCGCCTCGCTGAAAGAATACCTCAATAACTTCGCGCAGATGGTCGACGTGCTGGCTGAAAAACAGCAGCAGAGCGGTGTGAAACTGCTGTGGGGCACGGCAAACTGCTTCACCAACCCGCGCTATGGCGCCGGTGCGGCAACCAACCCCGATCCTGAAGTGTTTAGCTGGGCGGCCACGCAGGTGGTCGCGGCGATGAACGCCACGCATAAGCTGGGCGGCGAAAACTACGTTCTGTGGGGCGGCCGTGAAGGTTACGAAACTCTGCTGAACACCGATCTGCGTCAGGAGCGCGAGCAGATTGGCCGCTTCATGCAAATGGTGGTGGAGCATAAACACAAAATCGGTTTCCGCGGTACGCTGCTGATTGAGCCGAAACCGCAGGAGCCGACCAAACATCAGTATGATTACGATGCTGCAACGGTGTATGGCTTCCTCAAACAGTTCGGTCTGGAAAAAGAGATCAAACTGAATATCGAAGCTAACCACGCCACCCTGGCCGGGCATTCGTTCCATCATGAAATTGCGACCGCCATCGCGTTGGGCGTCTTTGGTTCCGTCGATGCCAACCGTGGTGACGCGCAATTGGGCTGGGACACCGACCAGTTCCCGAACAGCGTCGAGGAAAACGCGCTGGTGATGTATGAAATCATCAAAGCGGGTGGGTTCACCACCGGTGGCCTGAACTTTGACGCCAAAGTGCGCCGTCAGAGCACTGACAAATATGACCTGTTCTACGGTCACATTGGCGCGATGGACACGATGGCGCTGGCGCTGAAAGTCGCCGCCCGTATGATTGAAGACGGTCAGCTCGATAAACGCGTTGCGAAGCGTTACGCCGGGTGGAACGGTGAGCTGGGTCAGCAGATCCTCAAAGGGCAGTTGTCGCTGTCGCAGCTGGCTGCCTACGCCGAGCAGCACAACCTGGCGCCGCAGCACCAGAGCGGTCATCAGGAACTGCTGGAAAACCTGGTTAATCATTATCTGTTCGACAAGTAATCCACGTCGTACGGTATTGCAGGCCCGGTCGCGTTTCGCTGCCGGGCGTTTTTAGTTAAGGAGCCCTCACCATGTATATCGGGATCGATCTGGGTACGTCAGGCGTTAAAGTGATTCTGCTCAATGAGCAGGGGGAAGTTATCGCTTCGCAAACCGAGGCCCTCACGGTTTCGCGTCCGCATCCATTGTGGTCAGAACAGGATCCTGAATCCTGGTGGCGGGCAACGGATACGGCAATGAAAGCGCTGGCGGCGCAGCATCCGCTGCGTGACGTCAAAGCGCTGGGGATTGCCGGGCAGATGCATGGCGCCACGCTACTCGACAAACAGCAGAAGGTTTTGCGTCCGGCGATTCTGTGGAATGACGGGCGCTGCGGTGAAGAGTGCGCGCTGCTGGAAGCGAAAGTGCAGGATTCCCGCAAGATCACCGGCAACCTGATGATGCCGGGTTTTACCGCACCGAAACTGCTGTGGGTGCAGCGTCATGAACCCGATATTTTCCGCCAGGTCGACAAGGTGCTGCTGCCGAAGGATTACCTGCGTTTGCGCATGACCGGCGAATTTGCCAGCGACATGTCCGATGCCGCAGGCACGATGTGGATGGATGTGGCGAAGCGCGACTGGAGCGACGCGATGCTCAGCGCCTGTCAGCTGACGCGCGATCACATGCCCGCGCTGTTTGAAGGGTGTGACGTGACCGGCACCCTGCTACCCGCCGTGGCGAAAGCCTGGAATATGGCGGAAGTTCCGGTAGTGGCAGGCGGGGGCGACAACGCCGCAGGTGCGGTGGGCGTCGGAATGGTCGATGCCGGGCAGGCGATGCTGTCGCTCGGCACCTCGGGCGTCTATTTTGCCGTCAGCGAAGGGTTTCTGAGCAAACCGGAGAGCGCAGTGCACAGCTTCTGCCATGCGTTGCCAGGGCGCTGGCACCTGATGTCCGTCATGCTGAGTGCCGCCTCTTGTCTCGACTGGGCTGCCCGTCTGACCGGGCTGGGTACCGTTCCGACTTTGATCGCTGCGGCGGAGAACGCCGATGAAAACGCCGATCCCATCTGGTTTCTGCCGTACCTTTCTGGCGAACGCACACCGCACAATAACCCGCAGGCGAAGGGCGTTTTCTTTGGCCTGACGCATCAACATGGTCCGGCAGAGCTGGCGCGTGCGGTGCTGGAAGGCGTCGGATTTGCGCTGGCGGATGGGATGGACGTGGTACATGCCTGCGGCATTACGCCGAAAAGCGTGACGCTGATTGGCGGCGGCGCGCGGAGCCCCTGGTGGCGGCAAATGCTGGCGGATATCAGCGGTACGCCGCTGGATTATCGCACCGGCGGCGACGTTGGTCCGGCGCTGGGTGCGGCGCGGCTGGCGCAGATGGCGATGCACCCCGGCACGCCGTACGGCGATC
>NZ_JNGH01000084.1 GCF_001188485.1 Trabulsiella odontotermitis | reverse complement strand
CCGTCGCTGAAAACGATCTACGACTTCCTGTGGCTGATCGGCGAAGCAATCTTCTTCTATCTGCCGGTTGGGATCTGCTGGTCAGCGGTGAGAAAAATGGGCGGCACGCCGATCCTCGGCATCGTGCTGGGTGTGACGCTGGTGTCGCCGCAGTTGATGAACGCCTATCTGCTCGGTCAGCAGGTGCCGGAAGTGTGGAATTTTGGCCTGTTCAGTATCGCCAAAGTGGGCTATCAGGCGCAGGT
>NZ_JNGH01000083.1 GCF_001188485.1 Trabulsiella odontotermitis | reverse complement strand
CTTACGTCAGTGGTTTATCAGCGCAAGTTCCGTCAGGGCTCGCTGCAAATTGTGTAATGATGTTGGGGCGCGGGGCGCCCCCTTTTTTAGCAGGAACGCATTATGAATACCCTTCCTCACTGGTGGCAAAACGGCGTCATCTACCAGATTTACCCGAAGAGCTTTCAGGACACAACCGGCAGCGGCACCGGCGATTTGCGCGGCGTCACCGCCCGTCTCGACTATCTGCAAACGCTCGGCGTTGACGCCATCTGGCTGACGCCGTTCTACGTCTCGCCGCAGGTGGATAACGGTTACGATGTGGCGAACTACACCGCTATCGACCCCACCTACGGCACGCTGGACGACTTTGACGAACTGGTGGCGCAGGCAAAATCGCGCAACATTCGCATCGTGCTCGACATGGTGTTTAACCACACCTCCACACAGCACCCGTGGTTTCGCGAATCGCTGAACCCGGACAGTCCTTACCGCGAGTTCTATATCTGGCGCGATGAGCCCAACAACTGGCGGTCGAAATTTGGTGGCAACGCCTGGCAATGGCACCCGGAGAGCAAACAGTATTTTCTGCATCTGTTTGCGCCGGAACAGGCGGATCTCAACTGGGAAAACCCGGCGGTTCGTGCGGAGCTGAAAAAGGTGTGCGAATTCTGGGCCGACCGCGGCGTGGATGGTCTGCGACTCGACGTCGTTAACCTTATCTCCAAAGACCAGGCGTTCCCGGACGATGACTGTGGCGACGGTCGCCGTTTCTACACCGACGGCCCGCGCGCGCATGAGTTTTTGCAGGAGCTGAGCCGCGACGTTTTCACGCCGGGTTACCTGATGACCGTGGGCGAAATGTCCTCCACGACGCTTGAACATTGCCAGCAGTATGCGGCCCTTGACGGGCGCGAGCTGTCGATGACCTTCAACTTTCACCATCTGAAGGTCGATTACCCTGACGGCGAAAAATGGACGCTGGCGAAACCGGATTACGTGGCCCTGAAAGCGCTGTTCCGCCACTGGCAGCAGGGCATGCACAACGTCGCCTGGAACGCGCTTTTCTGGTGTAACCACGACCAACCGCGCATCGTTTCGCGCTTTGGCGACGAAGGCGCGCTGCGCGACACCTCGGCAAAAATGCTGGCGATGGTGCTGCATGGCATGCAGGGCACACCGTACATTTATCAGGGGGAAGAGATCGGCATGACCAATCCGCATTTCCGCCAGATAACCGATTACCGCGACGTGGAAAGCCACAACATGTACGCCGAACTGGGCGCGCAGGGGCGTAGCGGTGACGAACTGCTGGCGATCCTCGCCAGTAAATCCCGCGACAATGGCCGTACGCCGATGCAGTGGAGCGCGCAGCCACATGGCGGCTTCACCACCGGTGAGCCGTGGATAGATCTTTGCGATAACTATCGTGAGATCAACGTCGATGCCGCGCTGCGCGATCCGGATTCAGTGTTTTACACCTATCGAAAACTGATCGCCCTGCGCAAGCGCGAACCGGTGCTGACCTGGGGCGATTACGAGGATCTGCTGCCGGATCACCCGTCGCTGTGGTGTTATCGCCGTCAGTGGCAGGGGCAGACGCTACTGGTCGTCGCTAATCTGAGCAATCGCATGGAGGCATGGTCGCCGCCGGAAACCGCTGGCGCATGGCAAACCGTCATCAGCAACTATGCCGAAACCGCGCGAAAGCCTGGCGACATGACGCTTCGTCCCTATGAAGCGATCTGGTGGCTGCAATAATCCTGATCCAGGCAAGGTAGAAACGCCATTGTGTTTCTTCCTTGCCGATTGCCGTTAAGTGACGTGAGTCCGTGTTTTTGTTGAATTTTTACTCAGAAAATTCATATGCATATTTACATTCCCCGCTGATGCCCGCCAGCCGCGCCGCGCGCTTTTTACTTTGTTCTGAATCAATAAAACTGCAAACTTGTTTGATGCAAATCACTATATATAGAATTTAGAATGCACTCCGACCCAACATATAGTATTTATCGTCTATTATGTCATCAGATCCCATCGGGTTATGGCGGTGATGGGGTGTGGATAAAACGGGTCATGGCTGAAGGAAGTGCCTGGTTGCACTATGAATAACGCCTTTAGCCATCGTTCCGCCTCTTGTGGATAACCTGTTCTTATATATGGAGTGATCATGACACCGCATGTGATGAAACGAGATGGCTGTAAAGTGCCTTTCAAATCAGAACGCATTCAGGAAGCTATTCTGCGTGCGGCAAAAGCAGCGGGAGTCGATGACGCAGATTACTGCGCCACCGTCGCAGCAGTAGTTAGCCAACAAATGCAGGGCCGCGCCCAGGTCGATATCAGTGAAATCCAGACCGCCGTCGAAAACCAGCTGATGTCCGGCCCGCACAAGCAACTGGCGCGCGCGTATATTGAATACCGACACGATCGCGACATCCAGCGTGAGAAGCGCGGTCGTCTGAATCAGGAAATCCGTGGGCTGGTCGAGCAGACCAACTCCGCGCTGCTGAACGAAAACGCCAACAAAGACAGTAAAGTGATCCCGACGCAGCGCGATCTGCTGGCCGGTATTGTCGCCAAACACTATGCCCGTCAGCACCTGCTGCCGCGCGACGTGGTGCAGGCGCACGAGCGTGGTGACATTCACTACCACGATCTCGACTATTCCCCTTTCTTCCCGATGTTCAACTGTATGCTGATCGATCTGAAAGGCATGCTGACGCAGGGCTTTAAAATGGGGAACGCGGAAATCGAACCGCCTAAATCGATCNGGGGGGGGAGCCATATTTATGGCGGCACTACCATTAACCGTATTGATGAAGTGTTGGCGCCATTCGTTGCCGCCAGTTTCAAAAAGCATCGCAAGGTCGCCGAAGAGTGGCAGATCCCCGATGCCGACGGCTACGCTCACGCGCGTACTGAGAAAGAGTGCTACGACGCGTTCCAGTCGCTGGAATATGAAGTCAACACGCTGCACACCGCCAACGGCCAGACGCCGTTCGTCACCTTTGGATTTGGTCTTGGCACCAGCTGGGAATCACGCATGATCCAGCAGTCGATTCTGCGTAACCGCATTGCCGGTCTCGGTAAAAACCGTAAAACGGCAGTGTTCCCGAAACTGGTGTTTGCGATCCGTGACGGCCTGAATCACAAGTTTGGCGATCCGAATTACGATATCAAGCAGCTGGCGCTGGAATGTGCCAGCAAGCGCATGTACCCGGATATTCTCAACTATGACCAGGTGGTGAAAGTCACCGGCTCGTTCAAAACCCCGATGGGCTGCCGCAGTTTCCTCGGCGTGTATGAAGATGAGAATGGCGAACAGGTTCATGATGGCCGTAACAACCTCGGCGTGATCAGCCTAAACCTGCCGCGTATCGCGCTGGAAGCGAAAGGCAACGAAGCCACGTTCTGGAAACTGCTCGACGATCGTCTGCAACTGGCGCGTAAAGCGCTGATGACGCGTATCGCCCGCCTCGAAGGGGTGAAAGCTCGCGTGGCACCGATTCTGTATATGGAAGGCGCCTGCGGCGTGCGTCTGAAAGCGGACGACGATATTTCCGGCATCTTCAAAAACGGTCGTGCGTCGATTTCGCTGGGCTATATCGGTATCCATGAAACCATTAATGCGCTGTCTGGCAATCAGCATATTTACGACAGCGAAGCCCTGCGTGAAAAAGGCGTGGCCATTGTTCAGCGTCTGCGCGACGCGGTAAACCAGTGGAAGGACGAGACCGGCTACGGCTTCAGTCTCTACAGCACGCCGAGCGAAAACCTGTGCGACCGCTTCTGCCGCCTGGACACCGCCGAATTTGGCATTGTCGAAGGCGTGACGGACAAAGGCTACTACACCAACAGCTTCCACCTCGACGTGGAGAAAAAGGTGAACCCGTACGACAAGATCGACTTTGAAGCGCCGTATCCGCCACTGGCGAGCGGGGGTTTCATTTGCTACGGCGAATACCCGAACATCCAGCACAACCTGAAAGCGCTGGAAGACGTCTGGGATTACAGCTATCAGCACGTGCCGTACTACGGCACCAACACGCCGATTGATGAGTGCTACGAGTGCGGTTTTACCGGTGAATTCGAGTGTACCAGCAAGGGCTTTACCTGCCCGAAATGCGGCAACCACGACGCCTCTCGCGTGTCGGTCACCCGCCGCGTTTGCGGTTACCTCGGCAGCCCGGATGCCCGCCCGTTCAACGCCGGCAAACAGGAAGAGGTGAAACGCCGCGTTAAGCATTTAGGTAACGGGCAGATCGGGTAATGCATTACCACCAATACTATCCCGTCGACATCGTGAACGGGCCTGGTACGCGATGCACCCTGTTTGTTTCAGGGTGTGTCCATGAATGCCCCGGGTGCTACAACAAAAGCACCTGGCGGCTGAACTCCGGGCACCCGTTTACCCAGGAGATGGAAGACAAGATCATCAACGACCTGAACGACACCCGCATCCATCGCCAGGGCGTGTCGCTGTCCGGCGGCGATCCGCTGCACCCACAGAACGTGCCGGACATTCTGAAACTGGTTCAGCGCGTGCGCGCCGAATGCCCGGGCAAAGACATCTGGGTATGGACCGGTTATAAGCTGGACGAACTGACCGACGCGCAAATGGCGGTGGTCAACCTGATCAACGTATTAGTTGACGGTAAATTCGTGCAGGACTTAAAAGACCCGGCGCTGATCTGGCGCGGCAGCAGTAACCAGGTCGTACATCACCTGCGGTAGTTTTTTAATCCAGCCGTTTATCCGCACTTGCGTAGACGGCTGATTTTTCTCGTTTGCCCACCGCAATTACCATCACCACCACAATCTCTTCCCTGACCTGATAAACCAGTCTGTATCCTGCTGTTTTTAATTTTATTTTGTAGCAGTCCGGAAAATCATGCAGCCTGGCCGATTCCACACGCGGATTCTCTAGTACCCCGGCCAGTTTCTTTTTGAATTGAGAGCGGACAGTGCTGCCAAGCTTCAGCCATTCTTTCATCGCTCGGGGATCGAATTCCAGTTCATAGCTCATCCAGCCTGACCTTAATGCCCTGTTGTGGATTTGCCAGCCGTTCACGCACAGTCCGCAGCAACGCATCCTCGGTATCGCTGACGGTCACTGTTTTCACTGGCATGCGTCCGTTTTCCGCGAGGTACTGAAACAGCAAGCGAACGGCTTCTGTTGGGGTGAGATTGAGTTTATCCAGCACGGCGTATGCCTCTTCCTTAAGTTTGTCATCAAGTCTGACGTTAAGCGTGGCCATTATGCCTCCAGAAAAAAGAAAATGTAATGCATTATAGCATTACATCTGCATTACATTCATTTCTGGAAAGAGGCTCGCAGAACTTAGCCCTATCTCAGAACCGGCTGACGCACTCCATGGCCACCGCTTTAAATTCGTCAAAGCTTTGACAGGCCGAGAGTCGTTGCATGGCGCGCTCGCGCAGGAAGGTGACGAAAATGTCGTAAATCGCCATCGCCTCTTCATATTCGCTTTTGCTGATCGCCAGCAGGAAAATGGCGTGCGCGGTTTCGTCTCCCCAGCGGATGCCCTGCGGTGCCAGTACGGTGTAGACCACCGTTTTCTTCGCCAGCAGACCCAGGGCGTGCGGTAGCGCAATACCTTCGCCGAGCATGGTGCTGACGATCGCCTCACGCTCGACCACCGAGGCAAGAAATTCGGCGTCGACAAAGCCCTCTGCACACAGGCTGTCGCACAACTCGCGGAACAGCGTTTGCTGATCCATCGGCGTGTTGATCACCCGGAAATGGGCGGCATCGAAGAACTTTTCCAGCATCCACGGGCGCGTTCTGTCCACCAGCACCAGCTTGCCGATCTGCTCAAGCTGATAATCGGTCGGGAACGGCGCAATCGTCACCACCGGTTTATCTTTTTCGCTGATGCGAACGGTAGAGATCACAAAATCTTCGGCGATACTGTCGCGATCTTCATAGTCACGCAGGGAAAGGGTGTCGGTGATTTCAATCTGCGGGTATTTGCGCAGCAGCACGGCTTCTATCATGCGAACCATCGCGTTGCTGGCGTCGCAAACCAGCAGCACGCGCGGCTGGCGCTGGTAACCAATATTGTAGTGACGCTCAAGCCCGACGCCGATGTGTAGCACCAGGAAACCGATCTCGTTTTCGCTGATCACGTACGGCGTGTATTTTCCCCAACTGGAGACCGCCGCCAGCGTCATGTCCCACGCCATCGGGTAGTGCTGTTTGATGTTGTCGAGCAGCGGGTTGGGGATCATGATCTGATAACGCACCCGGGTGATCATTGTTTTGATATGGGTGAGTAGATCCGCATGCAGCTGCGCGTCGTTCAACAGGTTGTAGTTATATTGCGTGTTGATATAACGAAGAATGTAGTTCACCAGCGCTTCGTCATCGTCAGCGCTGATGGTTTCCGGATCGACGTCTTGCACCTGCCGGGCGGCGATGTGTACGCACAGCCACTCCTCTTCCGCTGGCGACAGCGCTTTTCCTGCCAGTAGCTGTAGGGATGCGGCAATATCCTGCGCCGCGTCACGCACGTTCTGCGCGACATCTTCCGCGCTGAATTCCGACAGCGGGTAGCCCTCGCTGATACGACGAACTGCCACCGCGCAGTAAATACGCACAAAGCACTCGCCTTCTGCCGTCAGGCGTACATGATGACGCGTGAACGCCTCCTGCAATACCGCTTCCAGCCGCTCCGGGACACCGGCATTAAGCGCCTCTTCGGTGATTAGCGGGTTGGTGCTGTCGGCCTGCGCCAGCTCCCACAGCAGATCCGTCAGGCAAGCGCGAACAGAGACTTCGCTGCCAAACAGCTTCATGCCATGGCGCGGACGGGTTTCCAGCGTTAACTGGTAGCGCTGAAAACGCTCGCGCACGTCGACCATGTCGCCCTGCAGCGTGGCGCGGCTGACAAACCATTCATCCGCTAAATCTTCCAGCTTGAGGGAAAAGGCCGAGGTGAGAAAGCGTACGGATAAGTAATTCACCCGCTCATGGGCGGTGCGTGGGATGCGTAGCGCTTTCGGCGATGAAGCTTCCAGCGTCTGGTAACGTGAAGGGTCATCAATCTTAAGCTGATAACCACTGCCGCGCGTCAGAACAAACTGCGCGCCATAGTGCAGCAGCAGTGAATTCAGCGCGGTAATATCTGCGCGAACGGTACGGGTGGAAACCGACAGTCGCTGCGCCAGTTCGTCCTGCGGCAGCGTTTCGTTTTGCAGCAAATCAAACAGTTGCGCTAAACGTTGGTTGGGGAATCGCACGTCAGTTTCCTCTCTGATTGACGGGCGCATCGCACGCCCGTCTTACCACTTAGGGTTTTGATGATATGACCATTTGCGATGGGCTGCCCACCGCCGTGTAGTCCTCTGCAAAGGTTAACTTGCCATCGTTCGGCGACACGCTGAAGCGGGTGATATTGTCGCTGCGCTGGTTCATCACATACAGCCAGCGGCCTTGTGCGTCGAGCGTCAGCGTGCGCGGGTAGTCGCCGCGCGTCCAGATATCCTGCTGGTGTGTCAGCGTACCGTCGGCCGTTACAGTAAAGTGACCAATGCTGTTATGCAAACGGTTGGCAACATACAGCTGTTTTCCGTCCTGGCTTAACACCAGACCGGCCGCAAAACTGGTGCCTTTGTAGCCGTCCGGCAACGCCGAAACGGTTTTACCTTCGCGCAGGGTGCCGGTGGCGGTATCCAGATGATAGTAAGTCAGCGTCGAAGCCTCTTCGTTAATCAGCCACAGGCCATCGCCTTTCGGCGTAAAGACGAAGTGGCGTGGGCCTGCGCCGTTAGACGATGCCGCTACAAACGGCGGATTGTTCGGCGTCAGTTTGCCGCTCGCTGCGTCAAAGCGATACTGATAGACGCGATCCAGCCCCAGATCGGTTGAAAAAACATATTTCCCGCTGGGATCGGCGGCGATCATGTGGGCATGTGCACCGTTATGGTCGCTAATCGCAAAACTGCCTTCCACGGCGCCTTCCGGTTTTGCCGCACCGGCCGGGCCGTCGTCCTGATGGGTGTCGCTCGCCTCACCTAAGCTGCCATCGGCTTTCACCGGCAGCACGGCAATCGAACCGCTGACGTAGTTCGCCACCAGAAGATGTTTACCGTCCGGCGTTAGCGAGAGATAAACCGGTCCGGCACCACCGGACGCGGCCTGATTCAGCTCGCTCAATTCGCCTTTTTCATTTATACGCCAGGCCTGCACGACACCTTTTTCTACTTCACTGGCGGCGTACAACGTTTTGCCATCCGCAGACACGGTGAGCTGGGCGGCGTTAGGCAACGTGCTGACCAGCGTTTTATTGCTGAGAACGCCCGTTTGCGGATCGACAGAAAAACGGTACAGCCCTTCACCGTTCGGATTGTAGGTACCCACCCAGGCGAACTGCGTCTGCGCCGTGGCGGCGGTGGCAAGCAAAGAGAGTGAAGCAACAAGCAGATGACGTGCAGTAAGCATAGTAACTCCTTGATGAATCGACAGAGATTATTTTCCCTTCACTCCAGCCCTCTCCTGTCCGGCGAGGGCGAAGGGGCAGGTTACTTAACCCGTTGTTTGGTCATCGCCAGCAGCTGGCGTACATCGTCAGGGCGGGTATCACCACTGGCTTTATCAATGATGGAACTATAGATATGCGGAATGATTTTGCTAACGCCCGCGTCGAGGGCGATTTGCAGGATCTCACCGAAATTTTCCAGATCGATGCCCCCGGTCGGTTCCAGCCAGAAATCATGACGGGCGCAGGCTTCCGCTACCGCTTTGTATTCGTCACGGCACTTCAGGCCACCCATCGGGAAATATTTCACCGAGCTACCGCCCATGTCTTTCAGCAGCGCAATGGCGGTATCAACCGGCACGATGCCGTCCGCCGTGGTGCTGCTCAGCGGGCCGGTGGAGATTTTCACCCTGCCCGGCGTACCGGTCGGGGAAATCAGACCGTTCACCACGGTGTCGTTCTGCCCCAGCAGCGCACGGCTGGTCGCCACACCGGTGAATACCTGGTTAACGTGCTGCGGCTGTACCTGACGCGAAATTTCACTGACCATTGCCGACTGGTTCGGATCGCCCGCCCCCAGGCCAACGGACAGCGCGTTATCGATAAGTGCAGCATAGTCACGCATATCCGCCACCGCAGTCGCGACGTCCGGGTAATTTTTGGAGAGCACACCGACCAGCACGTGGCCTTCTGCCGCTTCATAAATCGCGCTGGCGTTGGCTTTGCTACCTGCCAGCACGTTCAGGCAAACACGGTCACGATAGAAATTCGGGGTCAGTTTCATGCTTTTTTCTCCTTGTTCAGAACTTCGCTAATGCGGCGAGCAACAATCTCCAGCTGATCGGCGTTAACGCTACGCACATCAGCTTCGATGATCCCTTCGTTCGCTTTGTATCCACGGAAATAGATGGCGTACTGCCCCTGCTTGAGGGCGTTAACCAGCTCGCCGGTCGCCACTTTGGTCACGGCTTCATCAAATTTGATTTCGGTACGGGCGATGTCGCGTCCGGCGCTGTCCCAGACCACGCGGGCGGTGACGCCATTCAGCGTGTTGAGCTGGTTGATGAACGGCGTCATCTTCGCCACCATCTCATCGCCGCTCTCTTTGCGGGCAGTGAGGTAATGTTCGATGGCGCAGGTCAGGCCGAGAATGCCCTCTTTACCCACTTTCATCGCCCGGCCAATGCCCGCCGTCTGACGCTTCACCCACTCGACATACTGCGTTTTGCCGATCACCAGACCGCTGGTCGGCCCTTCGATGGCTTTCGCCCCGCTGTAGATCACCAGATCGGCGCCCATGCGGTAGTAGCACTGCAGATCTTCTTCCGCCGCCGCGTCGACAATCAGCGGCAGATTATGCTTGCGCGCCACCACCACGGCCTGCTCAACGCTGAGCATGCTTTTCTGTACGCAGTGGTGAGATTTGATATACAGAATGGCCGCGGTGCGTGGAGTGATGGCGGCCGAGAGCTGATCGGCAGAACATTCGTTGGCATAGCCCGCTTCCACCAGCTTGCCGCCGCCGAGCGCGACCATGGTGCCGACCGGCGCGCCAAAGTTAACGTTGTGGCCTTTCGGCAACACGATGTCGTTATTTTCAATCGGCGTGACGTGGAGGTTTTCCAGCAGCCAGTCGCTGTCTTTCACCAGCACCGCCGCCACCGACTGCGCGATCCCCGCGGAGGCACAGGAGACGACGGTCGCCCCTTCCACTTCCAGCAGGTTCGCAATGTATTCCCCGGTTTTGTTGACCAGATCTTTCATTTCAAAGTAGTGGTTCATGCCGCTCATGACAGCCTCAACCACGTCCGGACGCGGCGTGGAGACACCCAGCGCCGTCATGCGGCCGGACGTATTAATCACTTGTTTTAAATTATATTTTTCAAAAATCGAAGGCATGTTCCGCGCTCCCTTGTTCGGTCATATAGCCCTTGCCCGCGCGAATGGCGGCCAGCGGCACCAGAATATTGTCAGCCTGCAGGCTGTCGTTTTCGGCATCCACCATCACGGTGGGTTCGTGCTTCAGCGTGAAGAGGGTCAGGTCAGCGTCAAAGCCTGTTGCCAGACGGCCTTTCTGCGTTAAACGCAGCCCGTCTGCGGCGTGGTCGGTCACGCAGGCAATCACCTGCGGCAACGACAGGCCAATAGCGAGGAATTTCGACATCACGCTCGCCAGCGATCGCACCGGGCCGTCGATGCGATTGCGGCAGTAAATATCAGAGCTAATAGTGTGCGGCAGAATGCCCATGCTGATGGCACGACGCGCCACCTCAAAGCTGAAGCTGGCCGTGCCGTGGCCCACGTCGAGGCGCACGCCGCGCTGAATGGCGCGCGTAATGGACGCACGCAGCTCGCCCGCAGGCGTCAGGATGCGGTTTGGTTTACCGTTATAGCAGTGAGTGATGATATCGCCGGACGTCAGCAGATCTGCGATGTCATCAAGATTCGGAGGATTGTTGCCAATATGCACCATCAGCGGCAGATCGCCGTTCTCTTTCTGGATGCTTTTCGCCCGCTCCAGCGGCGTAATACCATTTTCACCGACCACGCTGCTGCTCATGCGCGCCTTCAGCCCGACGATAAAATCAGGGTGGCGTTTCACCGCGTCGCGAACCGCACCGGCATCGATATTCGCCATGTTCGACAGTTCGTTCTGGGCAATCAGCCCGACGCGGGAGATATTCAGCAGTGCATAAACGTCGGTGCTGGCCTGGCGGGTCAGCTGATAAAAGTCGTCAATGTCGTCTGCACCGGTACTGCCAGCGTCGATGACCGTGGTGACGCCCGTCGCGATGCCGACGCTGTCAGGTTCATCATGGTAAATCGGGGATTTTGGATAGCAGTGGACGTGGGAATCAATCCAGCCTGCGCTGACATAAACCTCGCTGTGAAGCTCAACGATTTTTTTCGCGGGCGCGGTGATGTCGCCCAGCGCTGCGATTTTGCCGTCCAGAATGGCGATATCGGTCAGGGTATCGTCGACGAGGCGCGCGCGGCGCAGGAGTAAATCAAACATACCTTATCTCCTGTGAAGGCGGGCGCCGAAGCGCCCGTAAAACATTAGCTGATGGCGATGGGGAAAATCGAGCCGAGGATCATGGCACCCAGGATGGCGCCCCCGGTGATCGGTTTCTGCCAGAGGTAGAACAGCAGCGCGCCAATCAGCGATCCCACGCCAATCGGAATGGAGGCGGTCATCGCGCTGAGGATGATCAACGGCCCCAGGAAGCGGCCTGACGCGTTACCGGCACCCATCATGACGTCTGCACCGTAGGTGGAGTCACTCTGGTTGATGGTGAACTTACGCGCCAGAATAATGATGTAGCCAATCGCCAGACCAATCACCAGGCCGGTAATCAGCGAGGCAATAAAGTTGGTCACCGGGAACATGATCCCCGCGCCCAGCAACAAGGCCGGGACGCCAAGGCCAACACCGGTCTGGATCGCACCGCCAATATCCAGGATCCCCACCAGAGAGCCTTCGATGATGCGCGCAAACAGGAAGCTCGCGCCAAATGCGGCGACCGCACCGTAGACGCCGGTATCAATACCCGCTTTCAGCATGGCCACGAAGGCCACTTCGTTAAACGCGCCGATACCGTACAGGTAGTACATGTGCGTCCCGGCGAACACGCCGGAGGAGAGCAGGCCAACAAAGATCGGGAATGACCAGTCGGCATACCAAAAACCTTTTTTCTCTTCCATTTCAGGCTCCTGTTATTTACCGCTGAGAGAGTTATGGATCACATCCAGCCAGTTCGGGACGGTCAGATGGAAAGATTCGATCATCTTCATGTCGAAGCCGCGGAAGAAGCCGCTCAGGACGAACAGTGCGACAATCGCCACCATCATCACTTTGGTCACACGGTGCCAGCCGCTTTCTTCAACGCCCTTACCGATGAGGATACCCAGTACCAGACCCGGCACGGCGTTGCCCATGATCAGCTGCGCTGCGCCGCCGAAAACAGTGGCCCAGAAGCCCGATTTCTTGCCCGCGTCAATCGCCGCCAGCCAGAAGATCACCGGCATCACGGTGTTAACCAGCAGGTTTGCTGCCGGAACGAGAACTTTGACCGCCGTAACCTGTAGCGCTTCCGGTACGGACGAGGCGGTCAGGTTAAGGAAGGTCACTACGATCATGCCGATCACGCCACAGGCGATCGCCATTTTCTTCGGATCATGCAGCGTTTCACCGACGTTACGGTTTTTCAGCATCAGTGCCGCCGCACCCCAGTTAGGAATAATGCGGTGGTCGACGTCCTGTGTGAAAGAACCTGCCGCAACAGAGGAGGCCCACGCGTTGAAGAAAAAGCCTAACCCAAAGGAGAAGTGAGACGCCGGGTCCCCTTCGCAAGAGTTCAGTTCCCCCAACGTACGAAACGCGCCCATCCCCTGTGTGGTGGGCGCATGAAACATGCGTGCAGCCCCAGCACCCACGCCGACGCCAACGAGGGCACCGATGATGAGTGATTTTATTAAAATTATCAGGAACATTAGTCTGCCCTTTTAGTAAGAATCAGCGTTGCGTGACAAAATCTACCCTGTCGAGGTTGATGGCGGTCACGTTGACGGTGACATCCAGCTCCACGCTGTACGACCGTCTTTCCCGGCGCAAAAAGAAGAACAAGAATGCTTCCTTACGCACCGCTTCACGCGCATGAACAACTTGCACATCCTGTGGCTCAATACGCAGTAAAATGTGCGGTGAACTTTTCATCACCGCTGCTTGCACATGGTTAAGCGCATCGGAAAAAGCACGTGCTTTTGAATCGCCTTTGCCCTTAACCTTCACCGTCGTGGTGAATTGCTCTTTCATAGTTACGCGCCGTATTTCTTTTTCCAGGCTTCCACCAGGCGTTCGCCCAGCTCTTCTTTGTCCATAAAGCCAAAGCCCAGAACGTTGCAGCCTTCATTGATGGCCGTTACGCCCTCGTCCACAGAACGCATGCCGTATTTCGCTTTGTAGCCATACTTGTTTTGCGCCGTAATCGCGCCCGCGCCGCCGCTACCGCAGAAAGAGATGCCGAAGGTGGCGTTTTCCGCTTTCATCACGTCGCCAAGTTTCATGTCCGCTGCCACGCCCGGAACAACCACGGCACGGCCACCGGCTTTCTCAACGCCTGCTGCCACTTTCTGTCCTTTGCCAAGGCGATCGCCAATCACAACGGTAATCTGTTCCATTTTTTGCTCCTTAGAGGTTGTCTTTCGCTACTTCGAAGTGAACGGAGAGCAGCCAGGCTTCTTCTTCAGGGAGATTGCCGAACTGCGCGACCACTTCTCGGGCAAGCGTCATTGAATCTTGTGAAATTTCTTCGAACAGGCTGGCATCCACTTCGGGCAGTGGTTCACCGGTCACCGACCGATGCGCCATCGCGCGGACATGAGAGGTCAGCATCTGCTCCTGTACTGCATTGGGGAGGATGTTGTGGCGGCTGAGCAGCGCAAAGGTCTGCTTCAGCATGGTATCGGCAAGTTGTTCTGTCTGAACTGCCTGGTCCCCAACGTCGTTCATTACCGCTCCGTTAATCACTCGTCTTACCCCGTTAATGTCTCTGAGATAAAAGTAGCGTTGGGAACCTGGAGTTTGTAGACAGTTGTTTTCCACTTCGAAGTGGAAAGGAAACCAGCAGCAGTGATCTGTGCCACATAATTGCTGTGAATAAGTTCGAATGACTGGAATTACGTGATGAATGTCACAGGGATTAACGGCAAATCGGGGCGTGGTGCAGCGAAAAACCTTGCGAGCCTTCTCGTAAAAATGTGACGCCGATAAGGTTTGCTTATGAAAAAACGCTAAGATGCGTGCGGGTGCTTGAGACTTTCCGTCTCAGGCATGGGACGGAAAGTGGAAAGCCCCATCTGACTATAAATCAAGATGGGGCCCTAAACTTCACGTCGCACCGTGGAGGTTAGCGCCTTACCTGCAGAAGCAAGGAGGCATCCATTTTTAACGGTACTTTTTATGGTAGGTATTGCGCGTCGTCACAAAGCCGTCAGCGGCAGCCTGCGCCTCTTTCACTTTGCCTTCGTTCGCCAGCTTCAGCGCGCCATCGATTTGCCCGACCAGCGTATCCAGGCCGTGGCGGAAATCTTTCATTTCGGCGCTGTCAGCCGCTTTGCCTTCCAGCTTCGGCGGCGTCTGCTTCTGCGCATCCAGCGCGGCGGCGCGCATCTTGCTCAGCGCGTCCTTCATGTCCGCGGCGTTATCGGTCTTCTGTACAATCTTCAGGTTCTCGTTGAGGGTATCCATATCGTCTTCAAGATCGGCGGCAAAGACGTTTGCCGTGCTGAGGACGAGGGAAGACACCGCTAGCATCGCGAGGAGTTTTTTACGCATTGCTCACTTCCTTTTTTGTTATTAACGGCGCGGCAGGTCGCGCCAATAAGTGAATCATTGCCCGGCGATTTTCATCTCCGGCAACAGCACAGAACCACACTGAATATTGCTACGTGTTTCAATATCGTCGGCGATGGTGACAATATTGCGCCACATCTCTTTTAGATTTCCGGCGATGGTGATTTCGCTCACCGGATATTGAATTTCGCCGTTTTCAACCCAAAAGCCAGACGCACCGCGGGAATAATCCCCCGTTACGCTACTGACACCCTGCCCCATCAGTTCCGTCACCACAAGACCGGTGCCCATTTCTTTTAGCAACTTTTCAAAACTCAGGCCGCGCCCGGCAATGCGCCAGTTGTGAATGCCGCCTGCGTGACCGGTACTTCTGAGGCCCAGCTTGCGTGCGGAATAGTTGGTCAGCAGCCACTGGGTGAGAATGCCGTCTTTGATGATGTCGCGGCGCTCAGTGCGTACGCCCTCGCTGTCGAACGGCGTGGAGGCCAACCCTTTCAGCAGATGCGGATGCTCTTCAATGGTCAGCCATTCCGGCAGGATCTGCTTGCCGAGCGAATCCAGCAGGAAGGTAGATTTGCGGTACACCGCGCCACCGGCAATCGCGCCCACCAGGTGGCCAAACAGCCCGGTTGCCACTTCATGGGCGAAAATCACCGGTGCTTTCATGGTCGACAGTTTCCGCGGCGCCAGACGCGCCAGCGTGCGGCGCGCGCACTCTTCACCAACCCATTCCGGGGATTTCAGATCGCCAATCGCCCGGCCGATGGTGTACGCATAATCGCGCTCCATTTCGCCATTTTCTTCCGCGATCACGCAGCTGGAGAGCGAATGGCGGGTCGAGCAGTAGCTTTGCAGCATGCCGTGGCTGTTGCCGAATACTTTGATGCCGTAGTGACTGTTAAAGCTGCCGCCTTCGGTATTGGTAATGCGTTTATCCGCTTTGAGCGAGGTTTGTTCAGCGCGGGCCGCCAGTTCGATAGCCTCATCCGGGGAGACTTCCGCCGGGTGGAAAAGATCCAGATCCGGCGCGTCAAAGGCCAGCAGATCTTTATCCGCAATGCCCGCGTAAGGGTCGGCGGAGGTGTAGCAGGCGATATCCAGCGCTGCCTGCACGGTGCGGGCAATCGCCTGCGGACTTAAATCGGTGGACGAGGCGCTGCCTTTGCGGTTCTGGTGATACACCGTAATGCCGAGTGCGCCATCGCTGTTGAATTCGACATTCTCCACTTCACCGTAGCGCGTGCTAACGCCAATCCCGGTGGTTTTCGACACCGACACTTCGGCGCCATCTGACTTGCCCGACGCCAGTTCCAGCGCGGTAGAGACCGCTTCCTCCAGGGCTTTACGCTGCTCTGCAACTTGTGTGATTACTTTCATCGTCAATGCCATAATGTAAAGAGAGTTTCAATGAAGTCTAACAGAGAACCGTTTTCCAGTGCGCGCCTTAACTGGTAACATGTGCCTCTTTTTTTAAGGAGCCTGAGATGACCAAGCAGCCCAAAGACTGGCTCGACGATGTGCCCGGTGATGACATCGAGGATGAAGATGATGAGATCATCTGGGTCAGTAAAAGTGAAATTAAACGTGACGCCGAAGAGTTAAAACAGCTTGGCGCGGAAATGGTCGATCTGGGTAAAAACGCGCTGGATAAACTCCCGCTCGACCAGGATCTTCGTGACGCCATTGAGCTGGCACAGCGTATCAAGAAAGAAGGCCGTCGCCGTCAGTTGCAGCTGATTGGCAAAATGCTGCGTCAGCGCGATGTCGATCCGATTCGCCAGGCGCTGGATAAGCTGAAAAACCGCCATAACCAGCAGGTGGCGCTATTCCACAAGCTGGAACAAATCCGCGATCGCCTGATCGACGACGGTGACGAGGCAATGACGGAAGTGCTGAACCTGTGGCCGGACGCCGATCGTCAGCAAATGCGCACGCTTATCCGCAATGCGCAGAAAGAAAAAGAAGGGAATAAGCCGCCGAAATCCGCGCGCCTGATTTTCCAGTATCTGCGCGAGCTGGCAGAGAACGAAGGGTAAATGATGGCCCGG
This sequence comes from Trabulsiella odontotermitis, assembly GCF_001188485.1. Lineage (GTDB taxonomy): Bacteria > Pseudomonadota > Gammaproteobacteria > Enterobacterales > Enterobacteriaceae > Trabulsiella > Trabulsiella odontotermitis_A. The sequence goes on along the minus strand of NZ_JNGH01000083.1, from coordinate 108,345 downwards.
TAGCAATGCGCCACCGGGCTTATTTTTACTCTGTGACTTCTGCTTTTTTCGCCAGACCATCCAGCAGTTTCTGATGGATCCCACCAAAACCGCCGTTGCTCATCACCAGAATGTGATCGCCTGGCTGCGCGGATTTCACAATCATCTCCACCAGNCCGCCACCTGCCACGGAATATGCTGCGGCTGCAGCAAATAGACTTCGTCAGCGCGGCCCAGCGACGGCGCCAGATCGTTTTTGCTGATGCCCATTTTCATGGTGTTAGAACGCGGCTCCAGCACGGCGATAATCCGCGCCGTACCGCCCACTTTGCCGCGCAGCGCCTGCAGCGTTGCGAGGATTGCCGTCGGGTGATGGGCAAAATCGTCATACACGCAGACGCCGTTGGCTTCACCGCGCAGCTCAAGGCGGCGGCGGGCGTTGATAAACGACCCCAGCGCGTTGGCCGCATCGGCAGGCGTAACGCCCACATGACGCGCGGCGGCAATCGCCATCAGGCCGTTGTTCATGTTGTGTTCGCCCACCAGCGTCCACTTCACCTGACCCACGATTTCGCCGTCGAGCAGCACGTCCCACTCGGACGCGTCAGTGTTCAGCTTTTTCGCCTGCCAGTGCCCCTGCTCGCCTACCAGCTCCTGCTCGCTCCAGCAGCCCATCGCCATCACCTGTTTCAGGTTAATGTCGTTTTCCGGCAGGATAATGCGCCCCTGCCCCGGCACGATGCGCACCAGGTGGTGGAACTGTTTCTGAATCGCTTTCAGATCATCAAAGATGTCCGCGTGGTCAAACTCAAGGTTGTTGAGCACCAGCGTACGCGGGCAGTAATGCACGAATTTAGAGCGTTTGTCGAAGAAGGCACAGTCATATTCGTCTGCTTCGATGACAAAGAACGGGCTGTCGCCAAGACGGGCAGACACCTCGAAATTACCCGGTACGCCGCCGATCACAAAGCCCGGCTTGTAGCCGCAGACCTCTAAGATCCAGGTCGCCATGCCGGCAGTGGTGGTTTTGCCGTGGGTCCCGGCAATCGCCAGCACCCAGCGATCGCGCAGCACGAAATCATGCAGCCACTGCGGCCCGGACATGTACGGAATATTCTTCTCCAGCACCGCTTCCACGCACGGATTACCGCGCGTCATGGCGTTGCCGATAATCACCAGATCCGGCTGTGGATCGAGCTGAGCAGGATCGTAACCCTGAATTAAATCAATACCTTGTTTTTCCAGTAACGTGCTCATTGGCGGATACACGTTGGCGTCCGAACCCGTCACTTCGTGACCCAGGGTACGCGCCAGCATTGCCAGCCCACCCATGAAAGTGCCACAAATTCCCAAAATATGAATACGCATGCGTTACGTCCTTTCTTTTAGCTGGCGCGTATTTTACTCATATGTTCGACAGCAGCGAAACGCATTTCAGTTAAATCCGTATTTTGCTGGCGCGATTCACCTGTGCGCTACTATTTGAATCTTTGTTAAGATTGTTGCGGTCGCTTTACTCCACATAAAATGCAGGGAAAGTGTTATGAAAACGTTAGGTGAATTTATTGTCGAAAAGCAGCACGAGTTCTCTCATGCTACCGGTGAGCTCACTGCTTTGCTGTCGGCAATAAAACTGGGCGCCAAGATTATCCACCGTGATATCAATAAAGCCGGTCTGGTCGATATCCTGGGTGCCAGCGGTGCTGAAAACGTGCAGGGCGAGGTTCAGCAGAAGCTCGATCTGTTCGCAAACGAAAAACTGAAAGCTGCACTGAAGGCGCGCGATATCGTCGCAGGTATCGCGTCGGAAGAAGAAGACGAGATCGTGGTCTTTGAAGGCTGTGAGCACGCGAAATACGTCGTGCTGATGGATCCGCTGGATGGCTCATCCAACATTGATGTTAACGTTTCTGTTGGCACCATTTTTTCAATCTACCGCCGCGTAACGCCGGTCGGCACCCCGGTGACTGAAGAGGATTTCCTGCAACCGGGCAACAAGCAGGTGGCTGCCGGGTACGTGGTTTACGGCTCCTCCACCATGCTGGTTTATACCACTGGCTGCGGTGTGCACGCCTTTACCTACGATCCGTCGCTGGGCGTCTTTTGCCTGAGCCAGGAGCGTATGCGCTTCCCGGAGAAAGGCAATACCTACTCCATCAACGAAGGCAACTACATTAAATTCCCGATGGGCGTGAAGAAGTACATCAAGTTCTGTCAGGAAGAAGACAAGGCCACCCAACGCCCGTATACCTCACGTTATATCGGTTCGCTGGTCGCGGATTTCCACCGTAACCTGTTGAAAGGTGGGATTTATCTCTACCCGAGCACCGCCAGCCATCCACAAGGTAAACTGCGCCTGCTGTACGAGTGCAACCCGATGGCTTTCCTTGCCGAACAGGCAGGCGGTAAAGCCAGCGACGGTATCGGGCGTATTCTGGATATTATTCCGGACAGCCTGCACCAGCGCCGTCCGTTCTTCGTCGGCACCTGCCATATGGTGGAAGATGTGGAACGCTTTATTCGCGAGTTCCCGGACGCGTAATGTCTGCGTTGCTGACCCTCTTCCCGACAGGGAGAGGGTCAGACTTTGACACTCAGATCGCGCCTGCGCTCTGTAATCTGAACGACGCCATCGCTTCAAGCAGCTCCTGCGATTGCTCTTCGAGCGAACGCGTTGCCGCGGACGACTGCTGCACCAGCGCCGCGTTTTGCTGCGCCGTTTCGTCCATCTGGCTGACGGCGATATTCACCTGTTCAATACCGCGGCTCTGCTCCTGCGACGCGCTGGCGATTTCACGCATCAGTTTGGTCATGCGCAGCACTTCGGTGGCGATTTCATCCATCGTTTCACCCGCCTGCTGAGCCAGCTCGCTCCCTTCACCCACGTGACTGCGGGAATCGCTGATCAGCTGACGAATTTCTTTCGCGGCATCCGCACTGCGGCTTGCCAGAATACGCACTTCACCGGCAACCACCGCAAACCCACGGCCCTGCTCGCCCGCACGCGCCGCTTCCACCGAAGCGTTGAGCGCCAGAATATTCGTCTGGAAGGCGATGCCGTCAATAACGCTGAGGATATCGGCGATACGATCGGAACTGCTGGCAATATCACGCATTTTTTCAATGACGTAGCAGACCATTTCGCTGCCACGGTCGGCGGTATCAGAGACCGCTTTCGCCATCTGGTGCGCCTGTTCTGCGTTGTCGGCGTTCTGCTTCACTGTGGCGGTGATCTCCTCCATGCTGGCCGCCGTCTGTTCGAGCGACGTCGCCGTGGATTCCGTCCGCTGCGCCAGGTGCATGTTACCCGCCGCCAGTTCACGGCTGCCGGTGTCAATTTGTGAGCTGGCGTCGCGCACGCGTGATACAGAGGTCATCAGCGACTGACGCATTTCGTCGATCGCCGCGTTGAGGCGGTTAATTTCGTGGCTCGCCTGTTTGTCAGTTTCCCAGGTGAGATCCCCGGCGGCAACGTGCTCTAACTGAGCGATAGAGGCATTCAGCGGCTTAAGCAGCATCTGGCGCAGCGCCATCCAGGCCAGCACAATCACCCCGGCGGTCAGCAGCGCGACGACGACGATAAACAACATCACGCGATTTTTGCTGCTCTGCACGGCGCTGACCTCGGCTTTGCCACGCTGATCAACCCACGCCTGAAACGCCTGCATGTCGTTATCAAACTGGCGGGAAACCGGGATCAGGTTTTTCTCCAGCAGATCATAATAGCCGTCCGCGCTCTGTTTGTTCAGCGCGTCCAGCATCGGCTTGAGTCCCTGTTCGCTGTAGCTGGCGTAGCTGCCAGCGACCGTTTTCAACAGTTGATCGCCCTGCTCATCCTGCATCGGCGTACTGAACACGGCGGATAATACTTTCTGCGCCTGCGCCACTTCCGTATTGATATTTTTGACCGCTTTGGTGGCGTCATCCAGCATCCCGATTTCCATCAGACGCACCGCCTGACCCGCTTCGTTACGCGCGCGCAAAATCAGGGTATAACCTTCGTTGAGACGCACCATCTGCTCGCCCTGGAGCTGATTGATGCGCTGCAAAGAGGAGGAACTTTGAGAGAGGGCATAAATGCCCATGCCGCTCACCAGCAACAGCAGGAGCGTCATCACGGCGAGGACAGAAAGCAGGCCGGTTCGAATCGATAGCGTTTTTAGCATGATGTTATTTCCGGTAGCAGGGGACTTCGGCATAAAATAAATTTATCGGCTGCTACCGGAAAAAGTTTAGTTTTAATGCGATTTCAATATGTTACCGGGTTGTTGCGTCAACCCGCGTCACAGGCGAGCTCTGGCGATTTTCCCACAGGACCGTCAGGCCACGCTGCAGGGCAATGAAAATGAATAACAAAATGCCGATGGCGATCTTCGTCCACCACGAACTGAGCGTGCCGTCAAAGTTAATATAAGTCTGGATCAGCCCCTGAATCCCCACGCCGAACAGCGTGCCCAACACCGTACCGACGCCGCCGCTGAGCAGCGTGCCGCCAATCACCACCGAGGCGATCGCGTCCAGCTCCACGCCAACGCCCGCCAGCGCATAGCCCGCCTGGGTATAGACCGAGAAGACAATGCCCGCCAGCGTCGCCAGCCCGGTAGAGAGCATATAGATGCGAATGGTGGTGCTGCGCGTGGAAATCCCCATCAGATTAGCCGACGTCGCGCTACCGCCGATGGCATACACCTGATTCCCAAAGCGCGTGCGATGTGCGAGAAAAATCCCTATCACCACGACAAACAACATCAGCAGACCCATCGCGCTCAGGCGACCGCCGCCAGGAATGGTCCAGGCGAGATCGGAGAGCGTGTCGTACACCGGATGGTTAATCGGAATCGACTCTTCCGAGACCAGATAACTGACGCCGCGCAGGAAGAACATCCCGGCGAGGGTGATGATAAATGCCGGAATTTTGAGTGCGTCGATCAACAGCCCCATGAACGCGCCAAAGGCGCAGCCCATCGCCAGCACCAGTGGAAACGCCAGCAGCGGCGAGATCCCCCAGAAGCCGATCGCTTTTGCCAGAAACACGCCGGTGAAGGCGATCACTGAACCGACGGAAAGATCGATGCCACCGGAGAGGATCACGAAGGTCATGCCGACGGCAATAATCCCCAGAAAAGCGTTATCAGTCAGGATATTGCAGATCACACGCGTCGAGGCAAATCCCGGGAACTGCGTCAGGCAGTAGATATAGCCAAGGATAAACACCCCGAGCGTAATCATCAGCGGTAAATTACGTTTGATCATGGCGGCGGATCCTTTTCAGTAAGCTGATAAAACGCGGCGACTGGACGATCAGGACGCAGAGCACCACCACCGCTTTCACCACCTGGTTGAGCTCCGGTGGGAAGCCGGAAAGCAGGATGCCGGTATTCATGCCCTGAATAATCAGCGCCCCGACGACCGACAGCAACAGATTAAAGCGCCCGCCCATCAGCGAGCCGCCGCCGATGACCACCGCCAGAATAGCGTCCAGCTCCAGCCACAGCCCGGCGTTGTTGGCATCAGCGCCACGAATATCTGCGGCGACGATGGTCCCGGCAATTGCCGCACAGACGCCGCTCAGCACATAGGTCAGCATCACCACAATGCGGGTATTCACCCCGGCGTTTTTCGCCGCGCGAATGTTGATACCCACCGCTTCGATAAACATCCCCAGCGCGGTTTTGCGGGTGAACAGCCAGAAGACAATCAGCGTTACCAGCGCGATGATCACCGGTGTCGGGAACAGCAGCATATTGCCGCTGCCGATCCACGACAGATGTGGCGCGTCAAAGGTGACGATTTGCCCGGCGGTGATCAGTTGCGCCACGCCACGCCCGGCGACCATCAGGATCAGCGTGGCGACGAAAGGCTGGATTTTGAGTATCGCCACCAGAATGCCGTTCCACANTCACTGGCAGCGAGTGCCCGGCCACGGCCATCGATGCCGCCGTGGCGCCCGCGATGGCCATCACCGCCCCCACGGACAGGTCAATGCCGCCGGTGGCGATCACCAGCGTCATGCCAATGGCAAGCAGCGCGACCGGGGCGGCGCGGTTAAGAATATCAATCGGGCTACCGAACAGGCGCCCGTCCTGAAGCACCACCTGGAAGAAATGCGGCGCCACCAGGCTGTCGACCACCAGCACCAGAATCAGCGCCACAATTTGCGGCATCCCGGTGGGCCAGCGGAAACGGCGCTTTGCGGCGTCCGTTTGCGGAAGGGATTGAGGCATCACGGTTTACTCCTTATGCCGCAATAGCATTCATGATCGCCGGGACCGAGAGCGCATCCAGCGGGATCTCCGCGACTTGCTTACGATCGCGCATGATAATCACCCTGTCGGCATAACCCACCAGTTCCTCCAGCTCAGACGAGATCACCAGCAGCGCCAGCCCGTCGGCGCACAGGGTTTCTATCAGGCGGATAATTTCGGCGTGCGCGCCCACGTCAATACCGCGCGTTGGTTCGTCGAGGATCAGAAACTGCGGGCGGGTCAAAAGCCAGCGGGAGAGCAGCACTTTTTGCTGGTTGCCGCCGGAGAGAAACTCAATCGGCTGCTCCCCGCTGGGCGTACGGATGCCAAGCTGGCGAATAAAACGTTCGGTGATCTCATGTTGTTCGCGCCGCGGGATTGGCCGTAACCAGCCGCGCTGCGCCTGCAATGCCAGAATGATATTTTCCCTGACGGACGCCGCCGCAATAATGCCATCGGTTTTGCGATCTTCCGGGCAGAATCCGATGCCGAGGCAGGACGCCTGATGCGGCGACCGCAAAAGCTGCTTTTTCCCTTTGACCCACGCCGTGCCGCTGTCGGCAGGCTTGATGCCGAAAATAACTTCTGCGGTTTCGGTACGACCGGAGCCTAACAGGCCCGCCAGCCCGACGATTTCACCAGGGCGAACCTGTAAATCAAAGGGATCGATGGTGCCTTTTTTGCCAAAGCCTTCAAACGCTGCCACCGGTTTTTCACTGAGCAACGTGCGCCCGGCGCGCTGTAGCGCCTGATGCTCAAGTTCACGCCCCAGCATCATTTTCACCAGTTCAATTTGCGGCAGTTCGCGGGTTTCCCGGCAGCCGACGAAACCGCCGTTACGTAGCACGGTAATGCGATCGCTGACCTGGTAAACCTGATCGAGAAAATGGGTGACGAAGATCAGGCTGACGCCCTGATCGCGCAGCTGGCGCATCAGGCCGAACAGCATCTCAACTTCTTTGGTGTCGAGACTGGCGGTCGGTTCGTCGAGGATCAGCACTTTGGCGGAGAGATCAATAGCACGACAGATCGCCACGATCTGCTGCATCGCCACCGAAAAACGGTTAAGCGGTTCGCGAACGTCGAGGGAAAAACCGTAAGAGGCCATCAGATCGGTGGCGCGTTTTTCCATCTCTTTGCGCCGCAGGAAGCCGAAACGGCGCGGTTCGCGACCAATAAACAGGTTATCCGCCACCGACATGTTCGGCAGCAGGTTCACTTCCTGATAGACGGTACCGATGCCCAGTTGCTGAGCATGTGCGGTATTTTTTGGTGAGATTGGCTGACCTTCCAGCCAGATGGTGCCGCGATCGGCATGATAAACCCCGGTCAGGGCTTTGATGAGCGTAGATTTCCCCGCGCCGTTTTCGCCCAGCAGCGCCATGATTTCACCACGCCGCAGACTGAAGTCGACATTATCTAATGCCTTCACGCCGGGGAAGAATTTGCTCAGGCCTTCCGTTCGCAGGATCTCCTGATGATGGATTGATTCAGTCATTACCGGCTCCCCCAAGGTTCCCTACCCTGACCCGCTTCCAAAAAGGGAGAGAGCCTGCGACGCCTCTCCCCTCAGGGGAGAGGGCCAGGGTAAGGGGTGATCCACAATCAGTAACCCATATTTTTCTTCTTCTCTAACTCTTCTTTCGCCGTGTCAGGCAGGTAGAGCGTCGATTTGGTCAGCGTGACTTTCTCCGGCATAGTGCCGTCTTTCTTGAACTTCTCAAGCGCATCAAACGCCGGGCCAGCCATATTCGGCGTCAGCTCTACGCTGGCGTTCGCTTCCCCGGCAATCATCGCTTTATAGATATCCGGCACGCCGTCGATGGAGCCCGTGAGGATATCTTTGCCCGGCTTCAGACCCGCTTCTTTGATAGCCTGAATCGCACCGATCACCATGTCATCGTTATGGGCGTAAACCATGCAAATATTCTTGCCGTTGTTTTCCGCTTTGATGAAGCTCTCCATGACTTCTTTCCCTTTACTGCGGGTAAAGTCGCCAGACTGAGAACGGATAATCTTGATATTCGGGGCTTTGGCGATCGCTTCCGCGAAACCTTTCTTACGGTCGATCGCAACGCTCGCGCCAACCGTCCCCTGCAGTTCCACGACGTTACACTGCTTGCCGTCAACGGTCTTGATCAGCCAGTCGCCAATCAACTGACCTTCCAGCACGTTGTTGGCGGTCACGGTGGTCATATAGAGAGAATCGTCTTTTACATCAATAGAACGGTCGAGCAGGAACACCGGGATTTTTGCCTCTTTCGCCTCTTTCAGCACCGGTTCCCAGCCCGTTGCCACCACTGGCGCGATGAAGATAGCGTCGACGCCCTGAGCGATAAAGGAGCGTACGGCTTTGATCTGGTTTTCCTGTTTTTGCTGTCCATCAGCGATTTTCAGCGTGATGCCGCGTTTTTGGGCTTCACTTTTCGCGACGTTGGTTTCAGCGGCTCGCCAGCCGGACTCAGAACCGACCTGCGAAAATCCTACGGTCAAAGGAGCAGCCATCACCATAGACGACATGGCTGCGGAAACTGCTGTGACAAGAAGTAAGCGCTTCCACATAAAGGTATCCTCGTAGGGTTATTGTTGGATAAAACTTCGCCTGCGGGATAAATATAGACAAGCCGGAATGTAACAGAATGCGTTACATCACACTTCAGAAAAGTGGATAAAATGTTAATCACATATTTGTAATCGTTTTCATTTCACTATGAAAAAAGCGGCTGAGTTTATGGATTTTTTTGCCATAAAATTCGTCTGAAAAGAACACTATCAGTGCGATGAAACGGAAAACAGGCGAAGACATTCCTGATGAGTTGGCTATAATACCGGGCACAAGATTGCCTCACATTTTTAAGGAAACAGACATGAGCTTACTCAACGTCCCGGCGGGTAAAGATCTGCCAGAAGATATCTACGTCGTTATCGAAATTCCGGCTAACGCAGATCCTATCAAATACGAAATCGACAAAGAGACAGGAGCACTGTTCGTTGACCGCTTCATGTCTACTGCGATGTTCTACCCGTGCAACTATGGTTACATCAACCACACCCTGTCTCTGGACGGTGACCCGGTAGACGTGCTGGTTCCGACCCCGTACCCGCTGCAGCCAGGTTCCGTGGTTCGCTGCCGCCCGGTTGGCGTACTGAAAATGACGGACGAAGCCGGTGAAGATGCGAAACTGGTTGCGGTACCGCACACCAAACTGAGCAAAGAATACGATCACATTAAAGATGTGAACGACCTGCCGGAACTGCTGAAAGCGCAGATCGCTCACTTCTTCGAGCACTATAAAGATCTGGAAAAAGGCAAATGGGTGAAAGTGGAAGGCTGGGCCGACGCTGAAGCGGCTAAAGCTGAAATCATCGCCTCTTTCGAACGCGCTAAGAAGTAATTCTTCCCGCTGCTGAATGTTAAAACACCGCCTCCGGGCGGTGTTTTTGCTTTACGAGGTCAGTCAATAATCGCTTGTACGCGTAGTAACACGTCTTCAATCACTTCCCCCGTCGCAGTTGCCACCTTTTTCGCCTGTCGGGCGTGAAGATCTAACATGCGCAACTGATTAACCAGTACCACGCCATGCACATCACCATCGGTAGTGCTCACCGGTACGGTAAAACCCGCATAACGCGCGAAACTCCCGCCCTGCGTGATAGGCGCAACCAGTACGGTGCCGAGCTGATTGAACGCTTGCGTCGACAGCACGAGCGCTGGCCTGCCTGCGCCTTTCTGCTCATGCCCGCTCGCGGGATCAAACCCCACGATGACGATGTCGCCCCGCTGATAATGCGGGCGCGTTACCATACTTCGTCACCAACAGGACCATCGTTGCCCCAGATATCCTCTTCACGAATAGCCGGTGCGCTCATATCACATTGCGCCAGCAGCTCGTCCAGCGAATAGCGTTTGCTGACTGGCGTGAGCACCAGTTGTTTATCTTTCACCATCACCTCCATGCTTTGTCCCGGCGTTAAGCCGAGTTCTTTCATCACTGCACCGGGAATCACCATGCCTGCACTGTTTCCCCATTTCTTAATGGTTATACGCATCTCGTCCTCCAGAGTTAGACAAAGTATAACCCAGAAAGCGGAGATGGCATTGTGTGCTTCGCCACAAAAGAAAACCAGCGTTGAATTCAGACAAAAAATGAAAGCTGAAGGCGCTGTCCGGCGAGGAAGTGAAGGTAATTTTATTGCAGAAAAAAATGTGCAGAGGATCGCAAAAAAACGACGCCACCCGAAGGTGGCGCGTTTTTTTAGTTCTGGTTTCTGTTTAACCAGTTCCCGCTTTCAATCAGCGTTAACCCGTCGACCGGACGTTGGTACACGTACATCCATGCACTTCCGTACGGTGTCTGAATCAAATGGCGAGCGTACTCTCCGCCCTTGGTGCGCAGCGCATCAAGCTCGGCAAGGGTCGAGGCGTCGATACGATAAACTTCACCCTGTACTGTGCCCTTTCCCGGCACCGCGCCTGGATAGTGGCCCAGACNNCATGGTGCCCCCCCAGCCACTGGGCGTTGGTCATCCAGTGGCTGTTGCCTTGTTTGCGTCGTAAACTGCCGTAAACAAATATTCGCATTGCTAAAACTCAAACTGATAGAGCAAATCCAGCGCCTGATCTACGCCAGACACGGCTTCCAGATATAGCTTAGGCATCAGGCGATAGCGTAACGTGAGAGTAGCCAGTGAGTCAAAGATACCCACGCCATATTTCACCTGTAGACCCGGCAAGACATAGCCACTGACCACCACCTGCGAGGAGTCGCCGACCCCCTGGGTGTCCAGCGCCAGATTGCTCACGCCAAATGTCTCGCCGATTTTACCCACAACCTGCCCACTTTGTGCAACCCCCAGACCCACAAGCATTGACGTCATTGCTGCACTATCGCTCTGTTCGCTGTCCAGACCCTGCCCGCGAAGCAGGTAAGAGAGCGCTTCCTGTTGCGACATCGCCGGGTCAGAGAACACTTCCGCTTTCGGTTGATCGGCAGAACCGGTGACGCGAACGCCGGCGATCACGTCGTTTTCTGTGGCTTCCGGGTTACGAATGGCCTCGATGTTGAGCAGCGGCTGATCCGGCGGACCGGAGAACAGTAGCTCGCCTTTACGCACAATCAAATCCTGACCGTAGGCGTGGAAGCGTCCGCTCGGGATATTAATTTGCCCGTTAAGCCCCAGTCCCTGTTTGTCCTGCGCCACTTTAAGATCGCCGGTCAGGCGTGCTTTCAGGCCGAACGCGTCGATGCGCACGTTGTTGCCGACATGGATATTCAGGTTGCTGTTGATCGGGATCGCCGCCGTCTGCGGTTTTTCCGGCTGCAGATCGTTGTTCAGCATCACTTCATCGCTCGATACGCCAACGGCGCTTTCCGGCAGATCGTGAACAACGATGCGCGCCCACGGCACATCCACGTTACCGTCAAGCGTAAACNNCAAAACATCCAGCCGCACCATCGGCGGCACGGTGATCCGCACCCGGCTGCCTTTGGCGGCAATGTTGGCGCGCCAGTTATCTATCTGGCTCCAGTCCGCATCACCGCTGAGGTTGATCTGCCCCTGCTGCGTCAGCACCGAGCCCTGCAGCGTCGAACTCGTGCCGTTGAAGTTCATCGTCAGGTGGCTCGGCTGCATGTCGAACGGCATAAAGTTACCGTCGATATCAACGCCGTTCAGTTGCATCTGCCCGAACAACTGCGGCCCTTGCAGATTGCCGCCCAGGCGCAGATTCGCATTAAGCTTCCCGGCCGCTTTCTCGCCCCGCGAGAAGATCGGGTTGATCATCGCCAGCGAGAAATCACGGATGTTCACGTTGCCGCCGAGATTACGCCGCCCCTGCGGGTCGGTCACCTGCACCTGACCATCGAACTGGCCGTTATTGGTGAGGCGAATCAGCCAGCCGAGTTCCGCGCGGTTGTTGCGCAGTTCTGCGTTCAGGTTCAGCGTGTCGAACGCCACCGGCAGCGGTGCGTCGTTCACCACCTGCGTCACGTTGACGTTGCGCCCGGCAAGCGTCACGCTCCCCTGCGGCAGCCCTTCTTTGGTGGTGTCCCAGCTGACGTCCGCTTTACCGCTGAACACGCCGCTGGCCTGCGTGGCGTCCGGCATAAACGGCTTCAGCATCGCCAGGTCGAAACGGTTGAGATTGACAACAGCGCGGCCTGCCGCCCCGGCGTCGATGGTCTGCGGCACGCACAACTCGGCGTTCGGGTTATTCCAGCAGTGCGGCCCGATACTGATTTTCTGTTCCTGATTGCGGTAATCCAGCGCAATGGCGCGGCTCAGCGACCACGGCCCGACCGGCGTCTGGAAGCGGGTATTGCTCAGTTCGCCCTTCCAGCGCTCCTCTTTGCGGTCAAAGCTCCCTTTCAGCGCCAGCTGACCGGAAACCGGTTCACCCTGGAGGCGCAGTTGCAGATCATGCTGTTTTTCGTTGCCTTTGGCTTCCAGCAGCACCAGCCCCATATTGACGCCNTATCCACGCGCACCTTCAGGTTGCCGCCGATCTGGTCGGTAGATTTAACATCGCCCTCCACACGCACCTGCGCAACGGAAAGTTCCTGCCAGCGCAGGCCTCGCGCGGTGATATCCGCCAGCAGTTGCGGAGCATCGATGGTACCGCGAACCTTCAGCAGGCCTTTCGCCGTGCCGCCCAGTCCCGGCAGCGCGTTATCCAGATTCGGCGCGTCGATGGTGGCGTCCAGGTTGAGATCCTTCACCCCCAGTTCGCCCTTCACGTCGGCGCTGTTGCGCCCCAACGCCAGATGCAGCCCCGGAATGGTCCACTGCATATAGCTGTTGCCTTTCAGGGAGCCGTCCACGTTGACCTTGTTCTGCTTGACGTTGCCGGTGATTTTCAGCGCCGGCACATCCATCTGCCAGCTGCCGCCGTAAAGACTGCCGCGGGTTTTAATCAGCCCGTCGAGCGTCGACGGCCAGTCCGGCACCTCTTTCGCGGTGTTAATACCCTTCAGCGTTAACTCGCCGTTCCAGCTGATCGCCTGCTGCCAGTCCAGCAGCGCCTTGAGTTCGGTGGTCCCTTCCAGCGCCGCCACGGAGAGTTTGTCGAGGTTAACCTGTTTTTCGTTGCCCTTAGCATCCAGCGTAATGGTGGCGGGCGGCACGCTCTGGCCCTTCACGGCAGTGCGGAACGACAGGGTGTAATCGGTCATTTTGCCGCTAAGTTTCAGCTTCAGGTCATCGGCCTGATACTGCTTCTCACCGGTGAAAGGCCAGTAAAGCTGTTTGCTGAGTATTTCCACGTTCAGCGGCAGCCCGGCCTCCGCCAGTTGCGTCTGCGCGCGCAGCGACATATCCACCGGACCGGAGAGATTCACCCCGACCTCCAGTTGTTTACGCAGTTCGCCGCCGACCTTCAGCTTGATCTTCTCGCCCTTCAGCGGGTCAATATTCAGCGTGCTGTTGAGCGTAATGTCGACTGGCCAGTTATCCTGCAGTTGCGCCGTACCGATGGCATTCACCGAGCCCTGGCTCGAGTCAATATCCAGCGCGTCCAGCCGGGTGTTGCCGTCAATGCTGCTCACTTTCAGCAGCATGTTAAAGACCGTCAGATCGGTGTCCCCGGTCAGGCGTAGCTGTTCGCCACGGAACTCCTGAATATTGAGGTTCAGCGGCAGATGCACGTCGGTCATTTCCGGCAGCACCGGTTTCGAGAACAGTTCCGTCAGCGTTTCGCCCAGCGGTTTCTCTTCCGGCTGCGGGTTCTGAATTTTCGGCTCGACCACCTCTTCCTGCGCGACTTTCGCCACTTTTGGCAGGGCAATCAACAGCCCCTGCAGCGACGTTGGCGTCAGGGTCAGATCTTTCTCCTGCCAGTTAAGTCCGGTGGAGAAATCCATCACCGACACGGTGGTATCGTCGATTTTGATATTGACGTTGTTCAGCGCCACGCGGCTGAGCGTGATGGGATACGGCGTCGACAGATTCAGCGGGCCGCTCTCTTCTTCCTCGACCGGCGCCGCTTTCGGCATTTTTTTGCTGTCGATGGCGACATTGATGTCGCGTAGCGAAATATCATTCACGCACAGCGCGCTGTCCCACAGGCAGTCCAGTTTGACCGCCAGATGCAGTTGCCCGGCATCCACCGCCACGCCGGGTTGCTGGTAACGCACGTTTTTCAGCGTCAGGTCACGCCAGCCGCCAGTCACCTGGCCGATCTCCAGCCCCGGCACCCAGCGGTTTGCCGCCTTGAAAATCAGATGCAGCCCGGAGGTGGTGCCAACGAGATACCCCACCGCGCCCAGCAGCAGAACAATAAAAATCAGTACGCCGAGGCTTATTTTTTTCCATAAACTCATAATTCAGGCCCCAGACCGATGTAAAACTGTAAACCGTGCTCTTCTTTGTCGCCTATCGGGACGGCGAAATCGAGCTTGATCGGCCCGACCGGCGACTGCCAGCGGACGCCCACGCCCGCGCCGGTTTTGAAATCACTTTTGCGGATATCGCTCACCGCTTCACCGCCGTCGACAAACATTGCGCCCCACCACTTGCCGCTGACGTTGTACTGATACTCCAGCGAGCCGGTCGCCAGTTTTGACGCACCGATCAGCTTGCCATCGTCATCTTTCGGCGCGATGGATTTGTATTTGTAGCCGCGAATGCTGCGATCGCCCCCGGCGAAGAAACGCAGGTCCGGCGGTACTTTGTCGAAATCACCGGTTTCTATCCAGCCGAGGTTGCCGCGCGCCACAAAGCGGTGACGATCGTAGAGGGTGCGGATCCAGACGTTTTGCGCCTGCAGCACCACGAAGTCGACATCGGAACCCCAGGCGGTGTTGGAGTAATCCACGGAATAGCGCTGCGAATCGCCCCAGTTAGGCATCAGCCCGCCGCGCGAACGGGTGCGGCTCACCATCACGCCCGGATAGAGCAGCATCGTGGTGTTGGTGACGTCTGCCTGGGTGGTCGAGACTCCAGCGCAGGTTAATGGCGCGCTGCCAGCCGCTGGAGAGATCCCAGTAGCGTGAAACGGCGAGCGTGGTGGAGTCGGCTTTGGTGTCGTTCAGATCGGTGCGCTTGAGCCCGCCCTGCACCAGGTAATACTGCTCCAGCGGGTTCTTCAGCAGCGGAATTTTGTAGCTGAAATCGAGCTGCTGTTCCGGCGCGGAGATACTGGCGCTGGAGGTCAGGCTGTGGCCGTAAGAGTTCATCCACGGCTTTTTCCACGTCGCCTTCACCCGCGGCCCGACGTCTGTGGAATAGCCCACCCCGGTTTCAATGGTGTTTTCGCTGCGCGGCGAGACCACGCCATGCAGCGGCAATACCTTGGTTTTATCAAATTCTGGCGCCACCACCACGGAGTTAAACCAGCCGGTGGCCGACAGGCGGCGGTTGAGTTCGGCTAAATCTGCGGAAGTGTAATAATCGCCCTGTTTGAACGGCACCAGATGCTGCAGGTAGCGGTCCTGAATCTGCGAGCCTTCAAAGGTCACGGCGCCAAAGCGATAGCGTTCGCCGCTGTCGTAATCGATATCCCAGAATGCCTGATGGCGGTCGAGCGCCACGCCGAGCTGGCTTTTATTGAATTCGCTGTCGAAGTAGCCTTTGCGCAGCGCCACGCTGGTGAGGCTTTTCTTGAAGCCGTCATAGTCGCCGTGATTCAGCACCGTGCCGACCGCCGGACGCGTCTTTAAGAGGTCGAGATAATCTCTGTCGGTGCGCGCCCCACCACGCAGGATCACCCCGGTACCGCCGATACGCACAGGTTCACCGGGGCTGACTTTTGCCAGCAGCACCTGGCGGCCTTTCTTCGGCGGCGGTTTGAGTTCGAAATCAATCGTCGGTTCGTAATACCCCAGCGCCTTCAGGCCTTCGCGAATGGCGTCGTCCACGCGTGCGCGAAAGCGGCGATCTGGCGTCACTTCATCGCCCTGGATGGTTGAAAGCTGGGCACGAACGTTTTTTTCCAGGTTTCCTGAGAGTCCTTCAACCTGTAAACGTATATTCGCCGCACTGGCGACCCCGCTGACCATCATTAGGCTGGCCAACCATAACTGGCGGTTTTTTAGCACGTTTTCTCCTGAAGTTCCTTGTTTCCTCCCCTACAGGAAACGCAAGCGTCGTTCCACGACGTAACAATCCATTATCATTGGATTGAAAAAAAGACAACTACCCTAATATTTCTTATGTTTAAATCTAGTCATATTCGCAGTGCATATTGTGTTAAAAGACGCACGCTGTGACAACCTTAACCACAATTTCCTTTTCCCGGAGGCCAAATCGTGAGTCTTTTCGATAAAAACCATCTCGTTAGTCAGTCGGATGCGTTACCCGGGCGCAATACACCAATGCCTGTCGCGACGCTGCATGCTGTTAACAATCACTCAATGACCAACGTGCCGGACGGTATGGAAATCGCGCTGTTTGCCATGGGATGTTTCTGGGGCGTAGAACGGTTGTTCTGGGAGCTCCCCGGCGTGTACAGCACCGCGGCGGGCTACACCGGCGGCTTCACGCCGAACCCCACCTACCGCGAGGTCTGCAGCGGAGAGACTGGACATGCAGAAGCGGTCCGCGTCGTTTACGATCCGAAGGTCATCAGCTACGAACAACTGCTGCAGGTGTTCTGGGAAAACCACGATCCGGCGCAGGGTATGCGCCAGGGCAACGATCACGGTACGCAATATCGCTCAGCGATTTACCCGCTGACGCCGGAGCAGGAAACGGCGGCGAAAGCCAGCCTCGAACGCTTCCAGGCGGCGATGCGCGCGGCAGGTGACGATCGTCAGGTGACCACCGAAATCGCAACGGCAAAACCGTTTTACTATGCCGAAGACGANACCAAAACCCCCGCCACTGCCCCTGCAACAACAGGTTAAATACCGGCGCCTGTGGCCGGTTCAGCCGTTGCTGCAGCAAATGCACTGCCTCAATACCCAGATCGCGACAGGCCACCGCAATCCCACTGACCGGCGTCTCCAGCCCCTTTTCCAGATTCCACGCAAAATCGGTGGTGATCAACGACACGTCCTCCGGTACGCGGAGATGATGCCGCGCCAGCACCCGCAACACGCCCTCGGTCATTCCACAACTGCCGGTAAAAATCACTTCAGGCCAGCGTTCACGCGGTTGAGACGCCAGCCATGCTTCCAGTGCCTGCTCTACCTCATCGGCAGAAAAGCCTTCAGTAATCAGTAAATCCTGTTGTGGATCAAAAGGCACATGGCAGTCGCGATAGGCCTCTTTGATGCCGTTGAGCCGCTCATACAGCGTCTCACGGCGCAGCGTGGTGATGGAAAGCACCCGTCGGTGCCCGCGTTCAAACACATACCGCAGGGCGTAAAAACCGGTCGCCCGGTGATCCGGCGAGACCGCATCCAGGCGCATTTCACGATCATGCGTATTAATTAACACACAGGGCTTATTCAGCGTGGCGGCAACGTTAAACAGCGTGTCGTCGTCGCAGCCAATGATAATCACCGCGTTAATATCTTTATGGTTCGCCTTTTCCAGAAAGAGTTTAATATCCGCCCGCTGCTCTTCCAGACCACAGTAACTGAGCCAGACGTTGTGCGGCTTCAGCGCCTGTGCAATCCCGCGCGTCACTTCCAGATAAAAGATATCGCCCCGGGCGTTGAAGGTTCTGCCTGGCGCAAACACCGCAATGCCATTGACCAGCAGCCGACCGGACGCCAGTTCATCCAGCACGCCCAGTTCCCGCGCGCAATGCACAATGGCGTCGCGGGCTTTGTCGCTGGTGTAGGACTTGCCGCTTAACACCCGGGACACGGTGCTGATGGAGTAGCCCGTTAACGCCGCGATCTCCTCCATTTTTAGCTTGCCTGGCATGGTGTGACCTCGCTCGCATTCATTTTCTGCAACTATTTGCAGATCCAGTGTCCTGTTTTTTAAATCAAATTTTCCCTGCGTAGTGATTTTCTTATCCGCCCTGCGAGCATTCTCACAAATTCCAATTGTCGCTTTTTTCCACGTTTTTTATGTTCCGCACATCCCCTCAGACACTGAATGAAGGTAAGACATGGAGAAGGTACGTTTTGGCATTATTGGTGTCGGTAATATCGGTACAGTCCACGCGCGTTACCTGCTGGCGGGTCAGGTCGAGGGCGCCAGCCTGGCTGCCGTCTGCGATCACAACCCCGACAAACATGCCGCCATCCGCCGTCTCACCGGTGATGGCGTTCCGCTGTTTAATAACGCGCAAGAGATGATCGACAGCGGTTTGATTGACGCGGTGATTGTCGCTACTCCGCACTACGACCACCCCACCCTGTCGATGATGGCGATGCGCGCGGGCATTCACACGCTGTGCGAAAAACCGGCCGGGGTTTACACCGCCCAGGTGCAGGAAATGAACGCCTGCGCACGCGAGTGCGACGTGCAGTTCGGCATCATGTACAACCAGCGCCCGAACCCGCTGTATCAAAAAGTGAAGGATCTTATCGACAGCGGTGAGCTGGGCGAGATCCGCCGTTCGAACTGGATCATCACCAACTGGTATCGCTCGCAGAGCTACTACAACTCCGGCGGCTGGCGCGCCACCTGGAAAGGTGAAGGCGGCGGCGTGCTGCTGAATCAGGATCCACACCAGCTCGATCTCTGGCAGTGGCTGGTGGGCATGCCGGTACGCCTGCGTGCCTTCTGCCAGTTCGGCAAACACCGCGACATTGAAGTGGAAGACGAGGTAACCGCCTATGCCGAGTACGCCAACGGTGCCACCGGCGTGTTCATCACCACCGTTGCCGAAACCCCTGGCACCAACCGGCTGGAGATCGTCGGTAGTCGCGGCAAAGTGGTGGTCGAAGAAGGCCAGCTCCGTTTCTGGCGGCTGCGCGAGTCCGAAACCGAATTCAATGCCCGCTGGCAAAACGGCTTCGGCGAGCCAGAATGCTGGGAAGTATCGATTCCCTGTGCGCCGGAGTGTAGCGATCACCAGGTCATCACCGCCAATTTCACTGCCGCCATTCTGCGCGGCGAACCGCTGATTGCCCCCGGCTGTGAAGGCATTCGCGGTCTGACGCTCTCCAACACCATGCACCTTTCCACCTGGACCGACGACTGGGTCGATCTGCCTTTTGACGAACAGCGCTACTACGAACTGCTGCACCAGCGCATCGCAGAATCCGTCGAAAAACCGGCCGTCAGCCGCACGCTGGACGCGTCCGGTAGCTGGTAATCACAGGGGAAAACAGAATGCTCAATATCGCCATTGTGGGAACCGGGAACATCTCACATCACCATATTCAGGGCTATTTGCAGTTCCCGACGCGCTGCCGGATCGTCGCGCTGGTGGATATTTACCCCGAGAAAGCACGGGAGAAAAAAGCCCGCTACGAACTGTCTCACGCCCGCGTTTACGCCAGCCACCAACAGATGCTGGAAGATGGCGCGGACATCGACATTGTCGACGTTTGTACCCCGCCCTACGTGCATGCGGAAATCAGCATCGCGGCGCTGGAGGCCGGAAAACATGTGCTGTGCGAAAAGCCGATGGCCGCATCGCTGGAAGAGTGTGATGCGATGATCGCCGCCCAACAGGCCAGCGGCAAACGGCTGTCAATTATCGCGCAGAACCGGTTTACCGATGCCTTCTGGCGGCTGAAAGCCGCGGTGGATTCCGGGCTGGCGGGGAAAATTTGCCATGCGCAGGTGGACTCCCTGTGGTGGCGCGGGCACTGCTATTACGACCTGTGGTGGCGCGGCACCTGGGAAAAAGAGGGCGGCGGCTGCACGCTGAATCACGCGGTACATCATATTGACGCCATGCTGTGGTTGCTCGGCGTTCCCACTGAAGTCACCGCCATGATGAGCAACGTGGCCCATGACAACGCGGAAGTGGAAGATCTCGCCGCCGCCACGTTCCGTTACACCAACGGCGCACTGGCGCAATTAACCGCGTCGGTGGTGCATCACGGCGAAGAACAAAAAATCGTGATTCAGGGGGAGAAAGCGCGCATCTCCGCACCGTGGAAAACCGTCGCCTTTCAGAGCGCGGACAACGGCTTTCCCCGCGATACCCATGATATCAGCCGCGAAGCGAGCCTTAACTCGCTCTGTGCCGCGATGCCTGCGCTCACCTGGACATTGCACACCGGGCAGATAGACGACCTGCTGAGCGCCATTGAGCGCAACACCTCACCACTGGTGGACGGTTTGCAGGGCAAACGGGCGCTGGAAGTGATCACCGCGATCTACAAATCGGCCATCACCCGCCGCATCGTGTCATTGCCCATCAAGCATGACGATCCTTTTTACCGCACCGGCGGCCTTACCGCCCTTGCCCCGCGCTTTTATGAGAAATCCGCCTCCGTTACCCGCTTCAGGGAAGTGGACGTGATCCCCCTGGGCAAAAATCTGGATGAGAGAACCCACGATGAACAAAAATGATGGCATGAATTACGCCCCGACGGGGAAACCGCAGCCGGTGGTGAAGCCGGGTGAGTTTGTCTTTGCCGCGGCGGCGCTGGATCACGGGCATATTTACGGTATGTGCAACGGCCTGCTGGAAGCAGGCGCTACGCTGAAATGGGTGTGGGACGCGAACCGGGAAAAATGCGAGGCCTTTGCGCGTCAGTATCCGCAGGTCAACATCGCCGACTCGCTGGCGACCATTCTGGCAGACAACGAGGTACTGCTTGTCGCCGGTGCGGCGGTTCCCGCACAGCGCTGCGCGCTGGGATTGCAGGTGATGGCGGCAGGCAAAGATTATTTCACCGATAAAGCGCCGCTGACCACTCTCGAACAACTGGATGACGCCAAAGCGATGGTCGCCCACACCGGGCGTAAATATGCTGTCTATTACAGCGAGCGTCTGCACGTTGAGAGCGCGGTGTTTGCCGGGCAACTGGTGAAACAGGGAGCGATTGGTCAGGTGATCCAGACGCTCGGTACCGGCCCGCACCGTGAAGGTCAGGGCCGCCCGGGGTGGTTTTACGAGCGGCGTGAGTTTGGCGGCATTCTCTGTGACATTGGCAGCCATCAGATAGAACAGTTTCTGTTTTTTACCGGCAACCATGACGCCACGATCGTCGCCAGCCAGACACGCAACGTTAACCACCCGCAGTACCCCAACTTTGAGGATTTCGGCGATGCCCTGCTGCGCGGCGACAACGGCGCCACCGGCTATTTTCGCTGCGACTGGTTCACGCCGGACGGTCTCTCCACCTGGGGCGACGGGCGTCTGACGCTGCTCGGCACCGACGGTTACATTGAGATCCGCAAATACGTTGATCTGACGCGTGGCGAGCAGGACGTGGTCTATCTGGTCAACCGCGACGGCGAATTCCGCTACCCGGTGGCGGGTCAGGTGGGCTTTCCCTTCTTTGGCGAACTGATCCTCGACTGCCTGAACCGCACTGAACACGCCATGAGCCAGGCACACGCCTTTAAAGCCGCCGAGCTGTGCGTGAAGGCGCAGATGCTGGCCAACGCCACGAACGGCTCAATCCCGCCATCATCGGCTGTGGCGCCATCCACCGTCACCATGTTGACGCGCTTCGCCAGCTCCCTGACGTGGAATTGCGGGCCATCGCCGGAGTGGATGCGCCAAAAGGTGAACGGCTGGCGCAAGAATATGGCTGTCGGTTTTACCGCGATTACCGGGAAATGCTGCAGGCTCGCGACATTCATGTGGTTCATATCTGCACGCCGCATTATCTGCATAAACCGATGATTATTGCGGCGCTGGCAGCAGGAAAACAGGTGTTCAGCGAGAAGCCTGTCGCCATGAACGGGGGTGATATTACGGAGATCCGCCGCGCCGTGCAGTGCGCTACGGGGCGGNCTGCTTGCGGCGGGAACGCTGGGTGAAATGCTCAGCATCAAAGCCGTGCTGACCTGGTCCCGGAGTGACGCCTATTACCGCGACAGCAACTGGCGTGGCCGGTTTGCCACCGAGGGCGGCAGCCTGCTGATCAATCAGGCCATTCACACGCTCGATCTGTTGCAGTGGTTTGGCGGCGGCGTTAAGCGACTGAAAGGCATCGTCGATAACGCCATGCTGACCGACGCGACAGAAGCCGAAGACAGCGCCATGGCGACGTTCGAATTTCACAACGGCGCGCGCGGGCTGTTTTACGCCAGCAACACCCACACCTGCGACTCACCGCTGCTGCTGGAAATTCACTGCCAGCACGGCACCCTGCGGCTACAGGACAACATCCTGTGGCTTTTCACCCGCAACGGTCAGCGCGAACTGGCCCGTGACACCACTCCGGACGGCAACAAAGGCTACTGGGGAACAGGTCATCAACAGGCGATTGCACATTTTTACCATGCGCTTCGCTATTCCACGGCTGACGGCGTGATGGACATCGACGCGGCAGCCAGATCCTTACATCTGGTGGAGGCCATTTATCGCTCATCCCAGTTACGACGATGGATAAATCTCACTGATGTAATTGATTAATTCCAGCCATAAAAACCCTACACACTGGAACTACATTATGACGAAACCAACTGAACGCAGAGTCGGTTACGGGACCGCTATTGGCTATGGCGTAACCGACCTTTTTGGCGGAGGGGCCTTCGCCATTATCGGCACCTGGCTTCTGTTTTTTTACACCACTTATTGCGGCCTGAGCGTATTAGAAGCCGGATCGATATTTGCCATTGCCCGCGTGATTGACGCGTTATTAAGCCCGATTATGGGCTACGTGACGGATAATTTCGGTAATACCTGGCTCGGCCGTAAATTTGGCCGTCGGCGGTTCTTTTTATTGCTCAGTTCGCCATTGATGTTTTTATACGCTCTGCTGTGGCTGACAGATATGGGCTACTGGTATTACCTGGGCACCTATCTCTCCATCGAGCTGCTTTCCGCCATGGTACTGGTGCCGTGGGAGACGCTGGCTGCCGAGATGACCAACCGCTATGAAGAGCGCAGCCGTCTTTCCGGGGTGCGAATGATCTGCTCCCAGCTCGGCGGATTTCTGGCGGTTTCCGTGCCGGGCGTAATCATGCAGTTTACCGGCAAAGACAACTCGTTTACCTATACCCTGACCGGTCTTATCTTTTCCGTTATCTTTTGCATTGCGGTATTTACCACCTGGCGCTGTACCTGGGAGGCAAAAGATATTCAGGAGGGAAATACATTTCAGCCAGAAATACGGCGAAGTAGCGGTTTGCTGAATCATTTAAAATATCTGGTGTTGGATCTGCTCTCTTCATTCCGTATTCGCGCGTTTCGTCTGCATATTATTATTTATATCTTTTCGTTTACGGCGATGGATGTCTTTGGCTCGGTCTTCACCTATTACGTGGTTTATTGCCTGAGTCAGGATGCCGCTGCGGTTTCCGGCTGGCTGAGCATAGCCGCTTTTGCGTCAGTGCCCGGCACCTGGTGCTTTATGCAACTGCTCAACCGTTTTAACGTGACGCCGTCCGCCGCACTGCGTCTCTCTTACGGCTGCATTTTCGTCGTGCTGCTGTTCCTGTTTTATATCTACCTTACGGAAATGGCGGTCTCTGACCTGCTGTTCTCTGCCATTTTTATCCTGCTCGGCGCGGCGCGCTCGGGGCTGTATTACATTCCGTGGAATATCTACAGTTTCATTCCTGACATCGACGAAATGGTCACCCAACAGCGTCGCGAAGGGATCTTCGCCGGAGTGATGGTGCTGACGCGCAAAAGTACCGTCGCGCTGGCGATCCTGGCGATCGGCCTGGTGCTGGAAGAGGCCGGGTTTGTGAAGGGCAGCGGCGTGCAGCCGGAAAGCGCCCTGCAGGCGATCATCGGCCTGATGATTTTCGCCACCGCCGCGTTGCTGGCCGTCAGTTTCTTTACCACCTACCGCTTTAAACTGACCCGCGAGACGCACAAGCTCCTGCTGCAGGAGATTGCCCGCCGCAAGCTGGGTGGCGATTACCGCGACTGCAATACCCGTACCCGCGAGGTGATCAAACAGCTAACCGGCTACGAGTACGACGAGGTCTGGGGCGGCACACGTACCGTGCAGCGTGAACAGGCCGTGACGGAATAAGGAGTCGCTATGTATCAGCAATGGAGTATTGANNCAGGAGGCGAGTTTTGATGCCGCCACGATTGACCAGGAGCTGGGCTGGGCCAGCCGTTACGGCTATAACCAGTTGCGCACCAACCTGCCGTTTATCGTCTGGCAGCACGATCGCGACGGGCTGCTGTCGCGCATCGACCAGTTTCTGGCAATCGCTGACCACCATCATCTACGGGTGATGCTAACCCTGCTGGACGACTGCGCCTTTTCCGGCGACGAGCCGTTTCTCGGGCCGCAAAAAGCGCCGCGTCCGGGCATTCATAACAGCCAGGCCGCCGCCAGCCCGGGCCGTCAGCAAGTGATGGATCGCCAGCGCTGGCCGGAGATCGAGCGCTATGTGCGCGACGTGGTGCGCCATTTTNCACCAGCCGCTGACGGTAGGCGCCTGGCATATTGCCGATCGCCACGATTGCCGTCATGCCTTTATTCACCCCATTGACGCAGCCGCCCTGCATCTTTCCGACGTCATCAGCTATCACGCCTATGTCGATACGCCAGGGCAACTGACAGTCCTGAAACAGCTCGCCCGTCACCAGCGCCCCATTTTTTGTACCGAATGGCTGGCGCGGCACGTGGGCTGCACGATGGTGGAACAGTTGCCGTTGTTCAGAGCGCAGCGCGTAAGCGCCTTCCACTGGGGGCTGGTGCAGGGGAAAACGCAAACCTGGCTGCCCTGGCCCGACATTGCGCGTGAAAATCCACAGCCAGCGTTGTGGTTTCACGACGTCCTGACGGCAGAGGGAAAAGCGTTCAGTCAGACGGAAATGGCGCTGGTCCGCCAGCTTAACAAAGCCTGAACCGCCCTCTGGTGACTTTACAGCCCTTTACGCTATACTAACCACGAAATCACCGGTCCAGTGCCTTCGGACCGGTTTTTCTTGTCAAATCTCACCATCAGTACACTCAAACATTCATGGATGAGGTGTATAAAAGTGAGCAACTTCCCTTCCGAGGATCTGGCCTCAACGGCTGGATAAGATATGTTAAACAGTATTTTAGTAATACTTTGTCTGATTGGCGTCAGCGCTTTTTTCTCGATGTCAGAGATTTCGCTTGCAGCCTCACGAAAAATCAAACTCAAACTGCTCGCCGATGATGGCGACATCAATGCACAACGTGTGCTGAAAATGCAGGAAAACCCCGGCACCTTCTTTACCGTGGTGCAGATCGGCCTTAACGCTGTCGCCATTCTTGGCGGTATCGTGGGCGACGCGGCGTTCTCACCGGCGTTTTACGGCCTCTTAGTCAACTATGTGTCACCTGAACTGGCAGAACAGCTGAGCTTTATCCTCTCTTTCTCGCTGGTCACCGGTATGTTCATTCTCATCGCCGACCTGACACCGAAACGCATCGGTATGATTGCGCCCGAAGCCGTGGCTTTGCGTATCATCAACCCGATGCGCTTCTGCCTGTTCGTCTTCCGTCCGCTGGTCTGGTTCTTTAACGGCATGGCGAACGGGATCTTCCGCCTCTTCAAACTGCCGATGGTGCGTAAAGATGACATCACCTCTGATGACATCTACGCCGTGGTGGAAGCCGGTGCGCTGGCCGGGGTGCTGCGTAAGCAGGAACATGAGCTCATCGAGAACGTGTTTGAACTTGAATCGCGCACCGTGCCGTCGTCCATGACGTCGCGTGAAAGCATTATCTGGTTCGATTTAAACGAAGATGAGCAGAGCCTGAAGAACAAAGTGGCAGAGCACCCGCACTCGAAGTTCCTCGTCTGTAAAGACGACATCGACCATATCATCGGTTATGTCGATTCTAAAGATCTGCTGAACCGCGTGCTGGCGAACCAGAGCATGGCGCTGACCGGCGGCGTGCAAATTCGTAATACACTGATCGTCCCGGACACATTGACGCTCTCCGAAGCGCTGGAAAGTTTCAAAACCGCCGGTGAAGATTTCGCGGTAATCATGAACGAATACGCGCTGGTGGTGGGGATCATTACGCTGAATGACGTGATGACCACGCTGATGGGCGATCTGGTCGGTCAGGGGCTGGAAGAGCAGATCGTCGCCCGCGACGAGAACTCCTGGCTCATCGATGGCGGTACGCCAATTGATGACGTGATGCGCGTGCTGGATATCGACGAGTTCCCGCAGTCCGGCAACTATGAAACCATCGGCGGTTTCATGATGTTTATGCTGCGTAAAATCCCGAAACGCACCGATGCGGTGAAGTTCTCTGGCTACAAGTTTGAAGTGGTGGATATCGATAACTACCGCATCGACCAGCTACTGGTGACGCGCATCGACAGCAAACCGACGGTACTGACGCCGAAACTNNAAGGCGCTGCGTAATCCCGCCGCAGAAACATTAACGGCTCCCATCGGGAGCCGTTTTTTATTTTATAAACTACTGCATAGCACAGCTGCTGGTTACGCCATCTCTGTTTGCAGACGCATAACCTGACGGTTGACTTCAGACATCACAGAGAGATGCTGCTTGTCCTTCACCTTCGGGATAAGGATTTTGCCCTTATCAAACTCGAAAGCACCAACGTCCTTGATATACAACCGTCCACGGAACAGGATCTTCACGTACTTCGCCACCTGAAGCGGGTTGTAGCGTTGGAATATTTTCATTCTTTTCTCTCCTGCAGAGTATTACGTCCTGGTGGTACCACAATCGGTCCAACGCGTCGGGACGCAAAATTTAAAGCTCTAGAACTATAGTTCATAACCGGGAAGTTACCCAGTATGTATAAGTTTATTTACCTTTTGATTACAATAATTCAGAATTTTCGTTTCAGCCATACGGGGAAAGCAGTATAAGTCTTCGTTTTTGCTCGGATATGTGCGTTCGCCCGCAAACTGGCATCAGGCTTGCGGGAAAAGCGGCGGAATCGCACATATGATTATTGTTCGGACCAAGTGGTCGGATCACCTGCATAAAATAAGGAAACACCATGACCCTACGTAAGCTGATGGCGCTTTCATGCCTTTTACTGCCGCTGATGGCCTCCGCACACGATTTTAAGGAGGGAGCGCGCGTTCCGCCTGTCGGTATTGCTGACCGCGGTGAGCTCATTCTTAATAAGGATCAGTTTAGCTATAAAACCTGGAATAGCGCGCAGTTGCCTGGAAAAGTGCGCGTTGTACAGCACATTGCCGGTCGTACATCGGCAAAAGAGAAAAATGCCGCGCTGATTGAAGCGATCAAAGCCGCGAAATTCCCGCATGACCGCTATCAGACCACCACCATCGTCAACACAGACGATGCGATCCCCGGCTCCGGCATGTTTGTGCGCAGCAGCCTCGAGAGCAATAAAAAACTCTATCCGTGGTCGCAGTTTATCGTCGACAGCAACGGCGTCACGCGCAAAGCCTGGCAACTGGACGAAGAAAGCTCCGCTATCGTGGTGCTGGATAAAGACGGTCGCGTGGCGTGGGCAAAAGATGGTGCACTGACGCAGGAAGAGGTGCAGCAGGTTATCGCCCTGCTGCATAAGCTTCTTAAAAATTAATAGATAGACACCCGGAAGCCGGGGTTGAGGAACGANCAGCCACCGCATGCCCGGCGGCGGTATCCCAGACGTTGGTTGGCCCAAAGCGCGGATACAGTTGCGCCTGCCCTTCTGCCACCAGGCAGAATTTCAGCGATGAGCCAATGGAGGTCGTCTGATGATCGCCCAGCTGATGCAGATATTCCTGCAATTCGCCATCGGCGTGCGAACGGCTGATGACCACCAGCGGCGGTCTGGCATCACGCACCTGAATCTGTTTACGCACGCCGCACTCTTCTTTCCACGCCTTGCCGTCAGCGGCGCTGTACATCATCTTCATGACCGGCGCGTAAACCACACCCAGCACCGCTTTCCCTTTATCAATCAGGGCGATATTGACGGTAAACTCGCCATTGCGTTTGATGAACTCTTTGGTGCCGTCGAGCGGATCAACCAGCCAGTAGCGCTGCCAGTGCTGGCGAACGTCCCAGCCCGGCGGATCTTCCTCCGACAGCACGGGTATGTCCGGCGTCAGCGCCTGCAGCCCCTTCAGGATTACTGTATGCGCGGCAATATCCGCCGCCGTCACCGGGGAATCGTCCTGTTTGCTGGCAAGTTCCATCGGTTGTTTTCCGTCGTACACCTGCATAATCGCGTCGCCTGCCTCCCGTGCAAGCTGGCAAATTTTATCTAACATACCCACCTCTCGTGGTCGCACTAGCGTTAACTCATTGTTTTAGTTATATCGTATCGCGACGAAATCCGCTATCTGTGAGGCGTTGCCATTTTCCTGGATTGAGTTTCTGGCAAGATTCACAGTTCTGTAAGCAACACGCTGTATTTACATTTATTTCTGCCGAACAGATCAACAAAAGGATGCCTCTGATGATTAAGTTTAGCGCAACGCTCCTGGCGACGCTGATTGCCGCCAGCGTGCAGGCCGCCACCGTGGACCTCCGTATCATGGAAACCACGGATTTGCATAGCAATATGATGGACTTCGATTATTACAAAGACAGTGCGACGGAAAAATTCGGCCTGGTACGTACTGCCAGCCTGATCAACGCCGCCCGTGGCGAAGCGAAAAACAGCGTGCTGGTGGATAACGGTGACTTGATTCAGGGCAGCCCGCTCGGCGATTACATGGCCGCGAAAGGGCTGAAAAAGGGCGATGTCCACCCGGTTTATCAGGCGATGAATACGCTGGATTATGCCGTCGGCAACCTCGGTAACCATGAATTCAACTATGGTCTCGACTACCTGCACAAGGCGCTGGCAGGGGCAAAATTCCCCTATGTGAATGCCAATATTATCGATGTGAAAACCGGTAAGCCGCTGTTCACGCCGTATCTGATCAAAGAGACGCCAGTGCAGGACAGCGACGGCAAAACGCAGACGCTGCGCATCGGTTATATCGGCTTTGTGCCGCCGCAGATCATGACCTGGGATAAAGCCAATCTCGACGGCAAAGTGACGGTCAACGACATCACCGAAACGGCGCGTAAATATGTGCCGAAGATGCGAGCGAAAGGTGCCGATCTGGTGGTGGTGGTCGCGCATTCCGGCCTTTCTGCCGATCCTTACCAGGCCATGGCGGAAAACTCAGTTTACTACCTGAGCCGCGTGCCCGGCGTGGACGCGATTCTGTTTGGTCATGCACATGCAGTCTTCCCGGGGAAAGATTTCGCCAGCATCAAGGGCGCGGACATCGATAAAGGGCTGCTGAACGGCGTTCCGGCGGTGATGCCGGGCATGTGGGGCGATCACCTCGGCGTGGTTGATCTGGTGCTGAACAACGACAGCGGCAAATGGCAGGTAACGCAGGCGAAAGCCGAAGCGCGGCCCATTTACGATGCAGTCGCTAAAAAATCACTGGCGGCGGAAGACGCGAAGTTAGTGAAAATTCTGAAGCCTTCCCACGACGGCACCCGTGATTTCGTCAGCAAACCGATCGGCAAAGCCGCCGACAACATGTACAGCTATCTGGCGCTGGTGCAGGACGACCCCACCGTGCAGGTGGTGAATATGGCGCAGAAAGCCTNNGGGCTACCCTGCCAGTGCTGTCGGCGGCCGCGCCGTTTAAAGTCGGTGGTCGCAAGAACGATCCGGCGAGCTTTGTCGAAGTGGAAAAAGGCCAGCTGACTTTCCGTAACGCGGCGGATCTTTATCTCTACCCGAACACATTGATCGTGGTGAAAGCCAGCGGCAAAGAGGTGAAGGAATGGCTCGAGTGTTCCGCCGGGCAGTTTAATCAAATAGACCCCACCAGCAGTAAGCCGCAGTCACTGATTAACTGGGACGATTTCCGCACCTACAACTTCGATGTCATTGACGGGGTGAATTATCAGATTGATGTTACGCAGCCTGCCCGCTATGACGGCGAATGCCAGACGATCAACGCTAACGCTGAACGCATCAAGAACCTGACGTTTCCCCCGGCAGCGGATAACAACTGGCGTCTGGCGCCGATCCACAGCAGCACGCCGTTAGATATCCGTTTTGAAACCTCGCCGTCGGAGAAAGCCGCCGCGTTTATCAAGGCTAACGCGCAATATCCGATGAAACAGGTCGCCACCGACGAGATTGGCTTTGCTGTCTATCAGCTCGATTTGAGCAAGTAACGTCTGTTATGCCGGGCGGCGCTTCGCCAGCACGTCCGGCAAATTCACTTCTATCCAGTCCGCCAGCGCGGCGACTTTCTCGCTTATCTGCTCACCGAGCGGCGTCAGGCTATATTCAACATGGGGCGGTACGACAGGGTAAGAGACGCGGTCAACAAAACCATCCTGCTCCAGCGCCTGTAACGACTGCGCCAGCATCTTTTCGCTCACCCCGCCCATCTTGCGCCGCAGATCGCTGAAGCGGTGCGTGCCGCCACGCAGGGCGACCAGAATCAACACGCCCCAGCGGCTGGTGACATGCTTGAGCACATCCCGCGACGGGCACTGTTCAGCAAACAGGTTGCCGTCGCGCATCTGCTCGCTCAGGGTCGGCGTGGTCATTTTCATACTTACCTTTTTGTACGTACTTACTAAAAGTTAGTTAAGGTGCTAGCGTAGCACAACACCTGAATAACACGAAGGAGAAAACCATGATTGCTATTACCGGAGCGACCGGCCAACTGGGCCAGCTTGTGATCACAGAACTGTTGAAACGCGTTGCCGCCAGCCAGATTGTGGCGATTGTGCGTAACCCGGCGAAAGCCGATACGCTTCGCCAGCAGGGGATTACCGTCCGTGCGGGAGATTATGACGATCCGGCGGCGCTGACGGCAGCGTTGCAGGGTGTGGATAAACTGCTGCTGATCTCGTCCAGCGAAGTGGGCAAGCGTGCCGCGCAGCACCGCAACGTGATTAACGCCGCCCGTACTGCGGGTGTGCAGTTTATCGCCTACACCAGCCTGCTGCATGCGGACACCTCACCGCTCGGCCTGCACGTTGAACACGTCGATACCGAAAAACAGCTGGCGGCGTCCGGCATTCCTTACGCGCTGCTGCGTAACGGCTGGTATACCGAAAACTATCTGGCAAGCGCGCCACCGGCACTGGAACACGGCGTGTTCATTGGCGCTGCCGGGGACGGCAAAATCGCCTCCGCCAGCCGTGCTGACTACGCCGCCGCTGCGGCACGCGTCATCAGTGAAGACGGCCACGCCGGTAAAATTTATGAACTGGCGGGCGACAGCGCCTGGACCTTAAGCGACCTGGCCGCCGCGCTCAGCAAACATGGCGGTAAACCGGTGACCTATCAGAATCTCAGCGAAGCCGATTTTGCCACCGCGCTAAAAGGCGTGGGCCTGCCTGCGCCCATCGCCGAGATGCTGGCGGATTCCGACACTGGCGCGTCGAAAGGTGGTCTGTTTGATGACAGCCACACCCTGAGCCGTCTGATCGGTCGCCCGACCACGCCGCTGGCGACGAGCATCGAACGCAGCCTGTAATTGTTAACAACTGGTTATTTTTTGTGGCACTCCGCCGGGTCATCTCTGATAATGAGGAATGACCCGTGTGGAGGACACCGTGCAAGGCGTACCCGATCAGTTTACCGATGAAACAGACAGCGCTCGCTTTCGCCATCTGGCGCAGGTGCCCGGCGTTGAGCTGTATCACGCCCATATCTCTCGCTACGCGTTTGAACCGCACACCCACGAAGCCTTTGGTATTGGCGCGATAGAAATGGGGGCGGAACGCTTTCGCTATCGCGGCACACAGTATGTGGCGCCGGTGAACTCGGTTGTCACCATGAACCCCGACGAGCTGCACACCGGTGAGGCAGAAACAGCGGAAGGCTGGCGCTACCGGATGGTGTATCTGGAGCCGGATCTGCTCGAAGAGGTGACGGGTATCCGCCACTGGTGGTTTAGCGACGTCATGCGGATGGATCCCCTGCGCGCCCGGCAGATTGGCGCGCTGATTTATGGGATGTGGCATACCGACGATCCGCTGGCGCAAAAAGGGCTGCTGCTGGATCTGGTCGACACCTTCCGCCCCTTTGCCCGTCATGCGCCGCACGCGCAGGAAAGCGGTCACCGTTTCGATCGCATACGCGATTACCTGCATGATAACTATATGTACACTGTCACGCTGGATGACCTCGCACAGGTGGTGTCGCTCAGCCCGTATCATTTTCAGCGCCAGTTTAAGGCGCATTTCCACGTCACGCCGCATCAGATGCTGATGGCGATCCGCCTGTGGCGCGCCAAAAATTTCCTCACTCACGGCATGCCTGCCGCCGAAGTCGCTGCGGCAACGGGGCTGGTGGATCAGTCCCATCTGACCCGCGCGTTCACCCGCCGCTACGGCATTACCCCCGTTCGCTATCAGAAACAGGTCGCCCGGCGCTGATGCGCAATCTCATACAATACGCCTCGCCCTTCCCGGCCTACGCTTTACAGCTCAACGAGGGTAAGGGCTAAGAAATGATAAGCGGCGTGCTGTATGCCCTGCTGGCAGGGTTAATGTGGGGATTAATTTTCGTCGGCCCGCTGATGGTGCCGGAATACCCGGCGGTGTTGCAGTNCCCCCCTGCCGCTGGCGTGGCTGGGGCGCGGGCGGCTGAAACAGCTGACGCCTCACGACTGGCTGACCGCGCTCGGCCTCACCATGATGGGCAATCTGATCTATTACCTGTGCCTCGCGAGCGCCATTCAGCGCGCCGGCGCGCCGGTTTCAACGATGATCATCGGCACCCTGCCGGTGGTGATCCCGGTGTTCGCCAACCTGCTCTACAGCCGTCGCGACGGCAAGCTGCCCTGGTCGCGCATGATCCCCGCGCTGGTCTGTACCGCGCTCGGGCTGGTCTGCGTGAATATCGCCGAATTGCGCCACGGGCTGCCCGATTTTAGTTGGTGGCGCTACGGTTCCGGCGTCGGGCTGGCGCTGATTTCGGTGGTCTGCTGGGCGTGGTATGCGCTGCGTAACGCGCGCTGGCTGCGGGAAAATCCNNCGGTTACCGCTGCCGGTGTCGCTGGCGGGCTATCTCGCCGCCTGTGGCTGGCTGAGCGTGCAGGACGTCACCTTCCCACTGCCGTTTGGGCCGCGACCGACGGTGTTTATCACCCTGATGATTGCCATTGCGATTTTCTGTTCGTGGGTGGGCGCACTGTGCTGGAACATTGCCAGTCAGCGGTTGCCGACAGTGATCGTCGGCCCGCTGATTGTGTTTGAAACGCTGGCGGGGCTGCTCTACACCTTTCTGCTGCGTCAGAGCATCCCACCGTGGCTCACGCTGAGCGGGATCCTGTTGCTGGTCACTGGCGTGGTGATGGCGGTCAGAGCAAAACCGACACGCCCGATTTTAAACACCGCAACGGTTTCGTTCAGGCGCGCAGATTGCTCTTCCAGCGCGGCAGCCGCGGCGGCAGACTCTTCCACCAACGAGGCGTTTTGCTGCGTCACGCGATCCATTTCGGCGATGGCCTGACCGACCTGATCGATACCGCGGCTCTGTTCGTCAGAGGCCGAGGCGATTTCCGCCATGATGTCATTCACGCGCGTCACTGAATTGACGATTTCCGCCATCGTTTCGCCCGCTTCATGCACCAGCGTGGAACCGGTGCTGACGCGCTCGACCGAGTCTTCGATAAGCCCCTTAATTTCTTTCGCCGCCTGCGCGCTGCGTTGCGCCAGCGTACGGACTTCGCCTGCGACTACCGCAAAGCCTCTGCCCTGCTCACCGGCGCGCGCCGCTTCCACCGCCGCGTTCAGCGCCAGAATATTGGTCTGGAAAGCAATGCCGTCGATCACGCTGGTGATCTGCGAAATCTGGCCGGAACTGCGGGCAATTTCGTCCATTGTACGCACCACGCCATCCACCACATCACCGCCTTTCTGCGCGGTTTTCGAGGCGGTCAACGCAAGGCCGGACGCCTGGCGGGCGTTGTCGGCGTTCTGCTTCACGGTTGCCGTCAGTTGTTCCATGCTCGCGGCAGTCTCTTCCAGCGACGCGGCCTGCTGTTCGGTACGCGAAGAGAGATCGTTGCTGCCTGCCGAGATTTCGCCCGCGCCGGTGTAGATGGTGTCGGCGCCTTCGCGCACAATGGTGACGGTTTTCGCCAGCGCCTGCTGCATTTCACGCACGTTGCCCGCCAGCAACGCCATTTCGTTGCTGCCATCGGCATCGATGGGATGCGTCAGGTCGCCTGCGGCAATCGCGCGAATGTGTTCCATCACCTGATGCAGCGGTTTCAGCAGCACACGCTGCATCGCCACCCAGCTCGCCACAATGGCAACCACCACAATCACCATGATGGTCACGAGGATCCACAGAATGCGCGAGTAGTCGTTGTTGTTGTCCTCAATCCCGGCGTTGGTCAGCTGCGTCTGCATCGCACGCCACTCACGGTAGGATTTCTGCATCGCCTGCTGTTTCTGCTCGGCGTTCTCTTTAAACATGTCTTCCAGCTTGCCCTGGTCCAGCAGCACAGTCATGCGGGCAAGCGTGGCGGAGTAAATGCCGTACTGGGTTTCCAGGCTCTCGGTCAGGTTTTTGTCGAGCCCCGGCGTATTTGGCAGTTCGTGGTAGCGATCGTAATGCCCTTTGGCTTCCGCCAGCAGGTCGTTCGCGGTTTTCACCAGTTCGCTCAGCTGACCGCCATTGATTTGGGTTCCCATGCTGCTTTGCAGGCGCAGCATCCCGCGGTTGAGGGTGACGCGCGCCTGGTTGAGGCTCACCCACGCATCGGTAAATGCGGCGACGTTCTCATTGGAAAGCTGGGCCACGCTGAAATTGTTTTTATCGTTATTCAGCGCTTTAACAAATATCCCTGCGGAAAAGAGCTGCATTGCGCCGAGCACAAACAGCACCGTAATAAGCAGGGTAATGACTTTTATACGTTTAAACATGAATAGCCTTTTTTATGTGCAGGTGTTGAGCACTAACTATCGGCAGCGGTTTGCGGTTATTTAACGCGCTTTCGTGCAGGCCAGTTGCCCGTCGGCAATTTTTCAATACGGGTCAGGATCTTAACGTACAAAAAATTTTTGTGACGAAGCTCGCAAAAACCTGCACCTCAAAAGGGGTATGGTGTTATTTTAAAGATGCATTTAAAATGCATCTTATATTATTAATGACGAGGTAACTGCTATGGCCTTCCGTGACCAACCCTTAGGTGAACTGGCGCTCTCTATCCCACGCGCCTCTGCGCTGTTCCGTAAATACGATATGGATTACTGCTGTGGTGGCAAGCAGACGCTGGAGCGTGCCGCTACCCGTAAGGAGCTGGATCTTGACGCCATCGAAGCGGAGCTGGCGACGCTCGCTGCGCAACCGGTGGAGAAAGACTGGCGCGTGGCGCCGCTCGGCGACATCATCGACCACATCATCGTGCGTTACCACGATCGTCATCGCGAACAACTGCCAGAGCTTATCCTTCAGGCCACCAAAGTGGAACGCGTTCACGCTGACAAACCCACCGTACCGCGCGGTCTGGCGAAATACCTGACCATGCTGCACCAGGAGCTGTCCAGCCATATGATGAAAGAGGAGCAGATCCTGTTCCCGATGATTAAACAAGGCATGGGACGTCAGGCAACGGGGCCGATCAGCGTGATGGAAAGCGAGCATGATGAAGCGGGTGAACTGCTGGAAGTGATTAAGCACACCACCAATAACGTCACCCCGCCGCCGGAAGCGTGCACGACGTGGAAAGCGATGTACAACGGCATTAACGAGATGATTGATGACCTGATGGAACACATCAGCCTTGAGAATAACGTGCTGTTTCCGCGTGCGTTGAGCGGAGAGTAATACCGTTGAATGGCGCTGCATTCGCAGCGCCATCTTTTAGCTGAATTAACGCAGCCCTGCCATCCGTTTCTTACCGATAAACAGCCAGCCCAGCCCCAGCGCGATAAACCACAGCGGCGTGACGATCAGCGCCTGACGCGTGTCATCTTCCAGCGTCAACAGCACGATAACGAAGACGAAGAACGCCATGCACACCCAGCACATCAGCTTGCCCAGCGGCATCTTGTAGATCGATTTCTCATGCAGTTGCGGACGCTGTTTGCGGTACACGAGGTACGAGCAAAGGATAATCGTCCAGACAAACATGAACAGGATCGCCGACACGGTGGTGATCATAGTGAACGCGGTAATCACGCTCGGGTTAACGTACAGCATCACCACGCCGCCCAGCAGGCAGATACAGGAGAAGGTCAGCCCTTTCGCCGGTACCGCGCGCTTAGAGAGTTTGGCGAAGGCTTTCGGGGCTACGCCATCCTGCGCCAGACCGAACAGCATACGGCTGGTCGAAAACACGCCGCTGTTTGCAGAAGAGGCCGCTGAAGTCAGTACCACAAAGTTGATGATACTGGCCGCCGCCGGAATACCCACCAGCACGAACAGCTCCACGAACGGGCTCTTGTCCGGCACGACTGAGCTCCACGGGGTGACCGACATAATGACGATCAGCGCAAAAACGTAGAACATGATGATACGAATGGGAATGGAGTTAATCGCGCGCGGCAGCGATTTCTCCGGATCTTTGGTTTCCGCCGCCGTGGTGCCCACCAGTTCGATACCGACAAAGGCGAACACCGCTATCTGGAAGCCCGCAAAGAAGCCGCTAATCCCTTTCGGGAACCAGCCGCCGTCATTCCACAGATGCGCGAATGACGCTTCAACACCGGTTGGTGACTGGAAGTGGGTCAGCACCATCACCAGGCCCACGACAATCAGCGCCACGATGGCGACGATTTTGATCATCGCAAACCAGAACTCCATTTCACCGAACATCTTCACTGTGGCGAGATTCAGGCTCAGCAGCAGGACAACCACCGCCAACGATGCCACCCAGTCGGAGAGATCCGGGAACCAGAATTGCGCGTACGCCGTGATGGCGACAACGTCCGCCATGCCGGTGACCACCCAGCAAAACCAGTAGGTCCAGCC
Source organism: Trabulsiella odontotermitis (assembly GCF_001188485.1). GTDB lineage: Bacteria > Pseudomonadota > Gammaproteobacteria > Enterobacterales > Enterobacteriaceae > Trabulsiella > Trabulsiella odontotermitis_A. The sequence continues at coordinate 71,287 of NZ_JNGH01000083.1, read as the reverse complement.
GGTAAAATAGCCCGCCCAGGGGCCAAGCAAGTCGGCCGCGAAGTCGCTAAAGGATTTGTATTCAAGGTTTGACAGCAGCAGCTCGCCCATCGCGCGCATGACGAAAAACAGCATGAAGCCGATGATCATATAAACAAAAATGATCGACGGCCCGGCGAGGCTGATGGTTTTCCCTGAGCCCATAAACAGGCCGGTACCAATGGCGCCGCCGATGGCGATAAGCTGGATATGACGGTTAGTAAGATTTCGCCGTAGCGACTGTTCAGTCGGATCCTGCCCTTCAGCAGCGACTTTAACCTGATCTACCATGTGATTTTCTTCCTGTGTTCCTGTTGTGTTGTGCTGGCTCTGCGGCCTTTTTATGTTCTGGCCCCTGTTCAGGGATTTATCGATATTAGGTAAGAATCGGCAGGATGAATACTGTGAAATGAATTAAATGTTAAATATATGTTTAAAGTGAGTGTTATATCACTCTTAAACCGCGAATCACATCACAATAAAACGTACAAAATCGATATCAATAAAATAAAATATTGATAAACGCTTAACTTGAGGATTTTACACTGATTTTGTTATTACTCTCCCCGTACGGGGAGAGTATTCATCCTGCGTTACAGAATTTCCAGCAGTTCGACATCAAACACCAGGGTGCTAAATGGCGGGATGGACGCGCCCGCGCCACGCTCGCCGTACGCCAGATCGTGAGGGATAGTCAGTTCCCACTTCGAGCCAACCGGCATCAGGGTCAGCGCTTCGATCCAGCCTGCGATAACGCCGTTCACCGGAAACTCTGCCGGTTCGCCGCGTGCAACGGAGCTGTCAAAGACGGTACCGTCGATAAGCTTACCGGTGTAGTGAACGCGAACGCGGTCAGTACGCGCCGGGATAGCACCTTCACCCTGGTTGATCACGCGGAATTGCAGGCCGGATTCGGTGCTGTTCACACCCTCTTTCTCACGGTTTTCTTCAAGGTATTTCACGCCTTCAGCGGCCATCGCTTCAAAACGCTCACGGCGAACAGCGTCGGCACGTTCGTGAATTTCACGCAGCGCGCGATGCACCACATCAACCGGAACCTGCGGCTGTTTGCCTTCCAGCGCGTCGGCGATACCCGCTACCAGTGCTTCCGGCAGCAGCCCCTGCAAACCGGATTCGCTAAGCTGTTGCCCTACCTGTAAGCCAATACCGTAACTTGCCTGCGCTTCAATCGTGTCAAAAGTCGGGGTTGCCATCGTCTTTCCTTTCATCGGGTATAAAGTAGCGGGCAGCATAGCAGCCACGCGGTTTCGGGTAAAACTTTGTGTAACGTGAAGAGAGTAAATGTGGCCCTGAGAAAATTATGTATATACTGAGTGGCACAGGAACCAGGATCGCGGAGCAGGAGGAAAGCCATGCCCGGGCGAAACCCATTACAACAGACGTTGCTGAAAATCTGGCATGCACCAGACGACATTCGNACCCGCTGCCGCCGTTGCACCGTCGCGGCATTATCATCGGCGCCCTGTTAGTGGTCATCGGCGTTCTGCTTCCGTCAGGGGATGACGACCGTTCCTCACCGCCTGTCACGCGCGACGCGCAGTTAAACATCCCGTCTGCCTCCGGACCCCAGAGCGAACAGCCTCCGCTGCAAACGCAGTGACGCCGCCGGCTAACGATCCACAGCAGGTAGCGCCCGTCGCACCGGAGCCGGTGCAGGAAGGCGAGCCTCAGGCGCAGGCACAAACGCCCCCGCCGCCAGCACAACCGACGCCGGGCATCGAGCAACAATGGCGCTCGTATCGCATTGAATCGGGTAAAACCCTCGCCCAGGTGTTCCGCGATCATAATCTGCCGCCAACCGACGTCTACGCCATGGCAAAAGTGGAAGGCAGCGGCAAGCCGCTGAGCAACCTGCAAACCGGCCAGATGGTTAAGATTCGCCAGAATGCTAACGGCGTGGTGACAGGGTTAACGATTGACACCGGTAACGACCAGCAGGTGCTGTTTACCCGCCAGTCCGACGGCAGTTTTATCCGCGCACGTTAAACATTTCCTGCCCCGGTAACCCTGCCGCTGACCGGGGCCGTGCTTCACTGCGCAGACCAACAGCAGACAGCACAGCGTCGCACACGCCCAGGCGGCATTCCTGCGGGCAAAAAACGGTGCTGGCGCTGCGAATTCCATTTCTTCTACCAGGCTAAAAAAGCAAAACGCCGGCACAAGGCCGGCGCTTCGATATTGAAGTTGAGTAATGACTTACTCAGCAACAACGTTTACAACCAGTTTAGCAAACACTTCGCTGTGAACCTGGAAGTCCACTTCGTGCTCACCAGTGGTACGCAGAACGCCGTTCGGCAGACGAACTTCGCTCTTAGCCACGTCAACGCCAGCTGCAGAAACAGCGTCAGCGATGTCGCGAGTACCGATGGAACCGAACAGTTTACCTTCGTCGCCTGCTTTAGACGCGATGGTTACGCTGCCCAGCGCGTTGATTTTCTCAGCGCGAGCATTAGCAGCCGCCAGAACGTCAGCCAGTTTGGCTTCCAGTTCAGCACGACGTGCTTCGAAATATTCAACGTTTTTCTTGGTTGCCGGAACAGCTTTGCCCTGCGGTACCAGGAAGTTACGAGCGTAGCCCGCTTTAACGTTAACCTGATCACCCAGGCTGCCCAGGTTTGCTACTTTATCAAGCAGAATAACTTGCATTACCTTATCCTCTCAAAGTCGTATTAATGGACCGTGACCGATTACTGATGACGATCAGTGTACGGCAGCAGGGACAGGTAGCGAGCGCGTTTGATAGCGCGTGCCAGCTGACGCTGATATTTTGCACGGGTACCGGTGATACGGCTCGGGACAATCTTACCGCTTTCGGTGATGTAGTTTTTCAGCGTAGCGATATCTTTATAGTCGATCTCTTGAACGCCTTCCGCGGTGAAACGGCAGAACTTGCGACGACGGAAATAACGTGCCATTTGGCTAGTCTCCAGAATCTATCAATTCAATCTGCTCGGCATGCAGAACCATTTTTGTCAGGCCGTTCTTTGCCTTGTGGCAACTGATGAACCCCTGAACGGTGACTGCAGTACCGACCGTTATACTGTGAGTAATGGCCTGGTTCTCGTGTCCGCTAATAATAACGGGCATCTGGCACCACGCCTGCCGGTGAAAACCGGCTTCCTCCTGCACTGAACGGTGCTCAAGCACGAACTGGCAGTGAGGAATTCCTGATGGGCTGACCTTGCGAAGGGGCGTCCTGCACACGGTACCGGACAACACCAGCCGATTGGTCATCAGAATTACTCTTCAGAATCCCCAGCATCTGCATCATCTGCGGTTTCGTTTGCGAAATCATCGCGACGCTCACGGCGCTCGTCTTTCGCTTTAACCATCGGAGATGCTTCGGTAACAGCGTGTTTAGTACGCATTACCATGCTACGGATAACGGCATCGTTGAAGCGGAAAGTCGTTTCCAGCTCATCGATCACTTCCTGCGGCGCTTCAACGTTCAGCAGAACGTAATGCGCTTTGTGCAGTTTGTTGATCGGGTAAGCCAGCTGACGGCGGCCCCAGTCTTCCAGACGGTGGATCTTGCCTTCTGCACCAGTGATGGCAGCAGTGTAGCGCTCGATCATGCCCGGAACCTGTTCGCTCTGGTCAGGATGGACCATAAAAACGATTTCGTAATGACGCATCGAATTGCTCCTTACGGATTATTCAGCCTCCTGTCTGGGTCAGCCGCGGCCCATGGAGGCAAGGAACGTGATTAAAGGGCGGCTGAAAAATTGACGCGTCATTCTACTTGCGGCGCCCTGTAAAGACAAGGTGATTGTCTAAATAATTCGCACAAAGCGAGAAGCGGGGATAAGTCGGTGATTTAAAATTAATCAACAACGGATGCGGCATTTTTTTGAACAACAGCATCAGAAATGGTCGCTATTTAACCCACGAGGAGGCATTACACTTACATCATACCCCATCCGAATCAAGAAGGAGAGGCTNNCGGGATGCCAGCCGTTAAAATCACCGGCTCACAGGCCAAAAATATGGACGATGTGCAGAGCTTAGGCGTTATTTACATTAATCATAATCTCGCCACTGAAAGCGAAGCGGATCAAGCCCTTAACGAAGAGAGTGACGCGCAAGGCGCAAGGTACTTCTACCCGGTGTTACTGCACGAGCCGGGCAGCAACGGCCTTATCCACGCCAGCGCCGAAATTTACCGCTAGCACCAGGTACATCCCAACGAGAATAACCATCCCCTTTCTTCGCCCCCGTATCCGGGGGCTTTTTTTGGCGCGTGATTTCTGACCCCCGTTTATTTCTGACCATAATAAGCATCCGGCCCGTGCTTGCGCAGAAAATGCTTATTCATTAATGCCGGATCAATAGGGTTCAGCAGCGGATTAATGCCGCGCGCAATCCATGCCATTTTCGCGACCTCTTCCATCACCACGGCATTATGAACAGCATCGTGCGCGTCTTTCCCCCAGGCAAAGGGTCCATGCTGATATACCACCATACCCGGCATCTGCAGTGGCTCGCGTTCACCGAGGGTTTCGATAATCACCGTACCGGTATGCCGTTCATAATCGTCGGCGATTTCCTGTTCGTTGAGCGCACGGGTGCAGGGAATATCACCAAAAAAGTAATCCGCATGAGTGGTGCCCAACGCAGGAATGGCAAGCCCGGCCTGTGCCCAGGCAGTGGCGTGCGTGGAATGGGTATGCACCACGCCGCCGAGCGTCGGATAGCGGCGATACAATGCCAGATGCGTGGCGGTGTCTGACGACGGCCGCCATTGGCCTTCCACGACACGCCCGTTCAGATCGACCACCACCATGTCGTCAACCGTCATGGTGTCATAGGCCACACCGCTGGGTTTGATGACCACCCGGCGACGCTCGCGATCAATAGCGCTGACATTGCCCCAGGTAAAGGTCACCAGCCCATAGCGGGGCAAATCCCTATTGGCGTCAAACACCTGCTGTTTAAGCTGTTGCATCAGGCGGCCTCCCCCAGCCCGGCGCGGGCCATACGTTCACGCACCCAGTCGCGGGCTTTGACCACTTCCGCGGCGGGATCGTCAGCGGTTTCGCTCCACATCTCAATCAGATAAGGGCCGCAGTAGCCGCCCTGTTTTAGCGTACGGAAACAGGCTTCGAAATCCACCACGCCGCTGCCGAACGGTACGTTTTTAAAGATGCCCGGACGGGTATCTTTTACATGCACCGCCACGATATGGCCCATCCCGGCCTGTAGCTCCATCTGCACGTCGTTATCCCACGCCGATAAATTGCCGATGTCAGGATAGAGCTGAAACCATGGGTTATTCAGGTAATGCGCGTAGCCCAGTGCTTTGCTGATGGAATTCATCAGCGGGTAATCCATGATTTCCATCGCCAGCGTCACCTGCGCCCGGCTGGCCATATCGACGCTCTTCCGCAGCCCGTCGCGAAAACGGCGGCGCGTTTCATCATTGGCCTGTTGATAGTAAACGTCGTATCCCGCCAGTTGGATCACGCGAATGCCGACATCCTGCGCGAAACGAATGGCTTTTTGCATGATGGCCAGCCCCTGCGCGCGCACGCCGTTATCCTCGCTGCCGAGCGGGAAACGACGGTGCGCACTGAGACACATCGACGACACACGTACGCCGGTTTCGGCAATCGCTTTGACCAGCGCCAGCTTTTGCGCCGCCGTCCAGTCAAGGCGCGCCAGCCGTTCATCGGTTTCATCAACTGACATTTCGACAAAATCAAACCCCAGCGCTTTCGCCAGCCGCAGCCGTTCCAGCCAGCACTCCCCGACGGGAAGCGCTTTTTCATAGATGCCGAGCGGCACCGGATTTGCCGTCATAACTGCTCCTTAACCCCACAGCTGTGCGATGGCGCGCTTAAACTGACGCGCGGCTTCTACCGGGCTGGCAGCATCGCGAATGCTACGACCGGCGATAAAGACGTGAATGGGAATGCCTTTGAACAGCGGCAGATCTTCNNTTCCCCCCAGCCGTTTAATGGCGGTGATATCGGCCTCGCCCCACGCGACGCCAGCCGCCTGCGCATCGCGGCTACGGTGATAGACCACCTGCGCAATGCCGACATCACGCCACGCCTGCGCCTGCTCCCAGGTCCAGAAACCCGTCAGTTCGATCTGCACATCACCGTTGTACTCTTTTGCCACATCCAGCGCACCTCTGGCGGTATTAATGTCGGCGCAGCAGATCACCGTGACCCAATCCGCCTGCGCGTCAAAACACATGCGGGAGAGGATTTTTCCGGCGTCGGCGATTTTGGCATCCGCCAGCACGATTTTATGCGGGTAGAGTGCTTTCAGATCACGGACGGCACGCACGCCTTCGCCGACACACAAAATGGTGCCGACCTCAATAATATCGACCTCTTTGGCAATCAGGCGGGTCGTTTCATAGGCATCGGCCAACGTCTGGTTATCCAGTGCGACTTGCAACATCTTTTCTCCCCCTCTAAAACAGCCGCCGCCGTGGCGTTATCGATTAAATTCAGCACGTCCTGCTCGCTGCGGCAGGCGCGGAGTCGGTCAAAATTGGCTTCATCTTCAAACAGATTGACGATCTGCATGATGCCCTCTTCCTGATGGCTTCGGGCATCAACCGCCGCCAGCGTGATCAGGATATCAACCGGGTCGTTGTCCTCGTGGTTAAACACCATCGGCGTTTTTAGCGTCACCAGCGCAAAACCGTTCTTTTTTACCCCCTCTTCCGGGCGACCGTGCGGCATCGCCAGCCCCGGCGCGATGACGAAATACGGACCGAAACGTTCCACGCCATCAAGAATGGCCTGGTAATAGCGCGGCTCGACCACATCGGCGGCCACCAGCAGATCGACGCCGATTTTCACCGCCGCCTGCCAGCTATCAGCCACCGCCTGCAGCCGTATGGAATGGTTCTCCACCAGCGAATCACGTAGTTTCATGGCGTGTCCTTACTTCATATCTTGCGGGAAGTGTGCACCAATCACTTCCATCAGCTTCGGGCCGAAATCGGCGGCGGAGAGCATATTGCGCACGCCCACCACATACTTGTTGCCTGACACACTGATTTCGCTGGCGACATGGGTTGAGGCGATAATAATGTCTGCACCACTCAGCTCGCTTTTATACTCGCCGACAGCACAGCTGTTGACGGTATGGTCAACGCCCTGTTGCGTCAGGAACTGATCGACTTTCATTTTCATGATCATGGAACTGCCCTGCCCACAACCACAGACGGCAAGAATACGTACGGTCATAATCGGAACTCCTTAGTGCGCAGAGTGTTCTGCCAGTTGTTTTTCCGCGTCCTCTTCGGCGCGCAGCGCGCGGCCCGCGAAGAACATATAAGCGAGGGCAATCAGAATCATCACGGCCATAAACGCCAGCCCGACGGACGCCAGCCCCTGCATCATCGGCGGTGCGAGAATTGACCAGTCCGCCATGCCCATCCAGGCGCTCATGCCAGTGAGTTTCACCGCCCAGACGCAGCCAAAAATTTCAATCACGCCCATCACCAGACAAATCTTCAGCGCCGCCCGCCAGCCGCCAAAGTGGTTGGCAAACACGCCGATAGTGGCGTTGGAGAAGAACATCGGGATAAAGCCGGGAATAATCAGGATGGAAGAGCCACAGGCGATCAGCACGCCGACCGCAATCAGTTGACCAATGGTGCCCCACATAAAACCCCACACCACGGCGTTAGGCGCGAAACTGTAAATAGCGGCGCAGTCAATCGCCAGCACGGCACCGGGGATCAGACGTTGAGAGATCCCGTTAAAGGCTTCTGAAAGTTCGGCCACGAACATCCGCACACCCTGCACGATGATGAAAATTGCCACCGCGAACTGGAAACCGGTCTGCAGGATATAAATCGTCCAGTGCGTTTTCCCCGCCATCGCCTGCACGGTGCCCGTGCCGAACGACAGCAAAATCGCGCCGAAGAAGAGCGTCATGACGATCGCCGTTGAAACGATGTTGTCATGGAAAATATTCAGCCAGCCCGGCAGCTTGAGATCCTCAACGCTCTCCTCTTTTTTACCGAGATACGGTGCCAGCTTGTACGCCAGCCAGGAGGCAAACTGCTGCTGATGACCGATAGAGAAACCGCACCCGTCGGTGACGTCCTGCGTGGGTTTGTACATCATGTTGGAGGTGATGCCCCAGTACAACGAGACCAGCACCGCGGTGCAGATAATGGTGGTCCACATTGGGTAACCGAGGATATACAGGAACACGGCGATAAGCCCGGCCTGCTGGAACATAATGTGGCCCGTCAGCATGATGGTGCGGATCCCCGTCACGCGGCGCAGCAGCACGTAAATGATGTTTAACGCCAGCGCCAGCAACACCGCGTACCCCACCCAGCTGTAGGCATCGCCCATTCGCTCAATGGTCGCCATCATGGAGGCGTAGGTATCCGAGATGGCGCCGTTGATGCCATAGACCTCAGACATTTTCGCTACCACCGGTTTGAAGGTGCTGGTCAGGATGCCGGACCCCGCCTGCAACAGCATGAAACCGATAATGGTTTTGATCGTTCCCTTGATGATGACGCTGACGCTTTTACGCAGCAGGATGTAGCCCAGGCACGTCACGATACCCAGCAGCAGCGGGGCGTTGGTCATGACCTGGTTAAAGAACACGGTAAAGATGTCGTAAAGGATATCCATAACGCTCTCCAGAAGGGGAAACGCCGGACGGCTGACCCGCCCGGTTTCGCTTGTGCCTTCACTCTAATAATCAAAAATAATCACAACAAGATTAAATTTGATTAAATGTGATTCGCGCCGCAATTTATTTCCCCGATCTTCTTACGCCTTTGCTGCGGTGCGGCTTACAACAGAAAAATCGCTTTTAACTTATTGAATGAATTATAAATATAAGAGATTCAATGTATTACTCTTACGTATTAGCAGTGGTCTGTTAGCGGCAAAAGTGGCGAATCCGGTTATTGCATTCAGCGAAAAACGGTGTCAGGATTACTCAAATTCAATCATTTTATGATTTAAATTGATTAAACATGAGGGAAGAGACGATGAGTAAAGTAAGCACCATCACCCGTGAATCCTGGATTTTGACGACCTTTCCGGAATGGGGAAGCTGGCTGAACGAAGAGATTGAGCAGGAGCAGGTAGCGCCGGGCACGTTCGCCATGTGGTGGCTCGGTTGTACCGGGATCTGGCTGAAATCAGAGGGCGGAACCAACATCTGCGTCGATTTCTGGTGCGGTACCGGTAAACAGAGCCACGGCAATCCGTTGATGAAAAACGGCCATCAGATGCAACGCATGGCAGGGGTCAAAAAACTGCAGCCCAACCTGCGCACCACGCCGTTTGTGCTCGATCCGTTCGCTATCCGTCAGATAGACGCCGTGCTGGCGACGCACGATCACAACGATCATATTGATGTGAATGTCGCGGCGGCGGTAATGCAGAACTGCCCGGACGATGTGCCGTTCATCGGACCGCAAACCTGCGTGGATCTGTGGACAGGATGGGGCGTTCCGGCGTCGCGTTGCATTGTGGTTAAACCCGGCGACGTGGTGAAAATCAAAGATATTGAAATCCATGCACTGGATGCGTTCGACCGCACGGCATTGATCACGCTTCCCGCAGAGCAAAAAGCGGCGGGCGTGCTGCCGGACGGCATGGACCAGCGCGCCGTTAACTATCTGTTCAAAACCCCCGGCGGCACGCTCTACCACAGCGGTGACTCTCACTACTCAAACTACTACGCGAAGCACGGCAACGAGCATCTGATTGACGTGGCGCTTGGCTCCTACGGCGAAAACCCGCGCGGCATTACCGACAAAATGACCAGCGCCGATATCCTGCGCATGGCGGAAGCGCTGAATACCCGCGTGGTGATCCCGTTTCATCACGATATCTGGTCAAACTTTCAGGCCGACCCGCAGGAGATCCGCGTGCTGTGGGAAATGAAAAAAGACCGCCTGAATTATGGCTTTAAGNGGTGGGCGGCAAATTTACCTGGCCGCTGGATAAAGATCGGTTCGAATACCACTATCCGCGCGGGTTTGACGACTGCTTTACCCAGGAGCCGGATCTGCCGTTTAAATCGTTTCTGTAAATCGCCGGGCGGGAGGCGTTGCGCGTCCCGCTCTGCGATGCTCACACTAAGTCTTAGTAATTTCAGGCCATTTCAAATATCATCTTTATTCATCATTTTTTATCGGATCAGCTCATGACGGAAGCACAACGACATCAAATTCTGCTGGAATTACTGGCACAGACGGGCTTCGTCACGGTCGAGCAGGTGATTGCCCGGCTTGGGATTTCACCGGCAACGGCGCGCCGCGATATCAATAAGCTGGATGAGAGCGGCAAGCTGAAAAAAGTGCGCAACGGCGCGGAAGCCATTAACCAGCCGCGCCCGCGCTGGACGCCGCTGAACATTCATCAGGCGCAAAATCACGATGAAAAAGTGCGCATTGCCCGCGCGGCATCACAACTGGTGACGCCTGGCGAAAGCGTGGTGATTAACTGCGGTTCAACGGCGTTTCTGCTCGGGCGGGAAATCTGCGGCAAGCCGGTGCAGATCATCACCAACTATCTGCCGCTGGCAAATTATCTGATCGATAAAGAGCATGAAAGCGTGATTATCATGGGCGGCCAGTACAACAAAAGTCACGCCATCACGCTGAGCCCGCAGGGGAGCGAAAACAGCCTGTACGCCGGGCACTGGATGTTCACCAGCGGCAAAGGGCTGACCGCCGAAGGGCTGTATAAAACCGATATGCTGACGGCGATGGCCGAGCAGAAAATGCTGAACGTGGTGGGCAAACTGGTGGTACTCGTCGACAGCAGCAAAGTCGGCGAACGCGCTGGCATGCTGTTCAGCCGTGCCGATGAAATCGATATGGTGATCACCGGCAAACAGGCCGACGCCGGGATCCTGAAAAAACTGGAAGCCCAGGGCGTAAACGTGCTCCTCGTTTAGAGGTGTTTTTTAAAGAAATCCACCGCGCATGTCAGCGCTTCCGGGGTGATGCGGTGGCGCACATTCGCCTGCCAGGCACAGGTCAGCCGGGTGTCCAGCCCCTGGCGAATCAACGCCTGCTGCAAGCGGAACGACTCGCCGGCCGGAACGACATCATCGTCTTCACCGTGCCATAGCAGCAGCGGTCGGCTTGCCAGCGTATCCAGGTGGTGGGTAACATCCCATTCCGCCAGTTGTTGCTGCGCCTGTGGTGTCCAGCCATCGGTCGATGGAAACAACGTTCGTGACAGGCTACTGAAATAGCCCGACCCCATCAGACTGGCGACGCAGGCCACGTCCGGGTGATGCGTCATAATACCCAGTGCGGTCATGCCGCCCATCGAGGCACCCGCCACCGCCAGACGTCCCTCGCTGACCCAACCTTCCGCTATCAGCGCATCGCGCAATGCCGGAAATTCGTGAAAGTTCTGCATCAGGATCGGCCAGAAACGCGCCATTCTCCCTTGCTCGTCACCATTAAACCGCGCGCCATGTTCGGCGGCATCCGGCATGATGACGCGAAAACCCGCCTGCGCCAGCGCCACGGCAAAATAGCTGTAAACCAGTTTTGATGACGTGAAGCCGTGGTAAAACACAATGCAGGGAAGCGCCTCCATTGCCGAATGTTGCGGAAAAGCATGAAGAATTTCACCGCCCGCGAGCGTGCGTGTTTCGAGTTGAATCATATTTCATTTCCTTCTTTTCTGCTGGTATGCCATGCGAAGTGATATTCCGCAAGCACCGGGTGGGAGGAATGATTCATAATGTTGGGATGTGGATTACGCTTTCGTGACATTTTCATTCGAAAATCGCGTACGAGATAACACTTCGGGAACATTCCCCCAAAGGGGACTCAATTACCCACTACACTAAGACAATCAGGAAACGAGATATGGCTATGCGACGGTTTGCGCCCTTGATGCTGGCAGTATTACTGAGTGGTTGTACCCTGCTTGAAGGCACGCCTGAACCTCCTCCACCGCTATCCGATCATCCGCAGGAAATCCGCCGTAATCAGACGGAGGGTTTGCAGCGAATGGGTACCGTAAGCGCTCTGGTTCATGGTTCGCCAATGGATGTGGAAGCGGCCATCAAAGCAAAAGTCGTCGCCGCGAAAGCAGACTACTACGTCATTGTTATGATTGACGATACGCAGTTCCCGGGTCAGTGGTATTCACAGGCCATTTTGTATCGTAAATGACAATCTGATTCTTTTCAGTCACTTTACATTGGCTTTGCGCCTCTTCACGTTTCCTGGGACATAATGCGCACTATCTTAAGGAGAAGCGCCTGCGATGGAATGCCCTGGTTTACCGCAGGGTAAAGTGAAATGGAGCTGACGATGAAACGATCAATTGCCTTATCCCCCTTCCTGTTTTGTGCAGGAATGGATACCACCTTCGCGCAATCAGCAGAGTTTGCCAGCGCGGATTGTGTTACCGGGTTAAATGAAATTGGACTGATCTCCGTCAACAGCATTTTGGGTAGCCAACAGGATGTTGAGCGGGTGATTGCGTCCAAAGCAGACGAACAGGGAGCGTCCTGGTACCGTATCGTACAAATGTACGAAGACCAGCAGCCCGATAACTGGCGCGTAAAAGCGATCCTGTACGCCTGATTTTCCGGGCAGACTTCATGCCGTCTGCCCGCGTTGTGCTATCGTCCTCCCCCCGTCGCGCGCAGCAGCAGATCCTCTTTCACCTGTTCACTCAACACCGTTCCCCCTCGCGTATCCAGCATCATCCGACACCAGGCTTGTGCTATTGGCGGCGACGCATAACGCAGCATTTGCGCACCAACGCCCAGCCGCCAGAGCTGCTGCGTGATTTCGCGCCCCTGCGCTTCTGACGGTTTACGCAGCAATTGCTGGAGCTGACGCCAGGCGCGATCGAAATGACGATCCTGCCCTTTCACCTCAGCGCATTCTTCGCTCAACAGTTCGACGGTGCCAGGCTGTTTACTGAGCACACGAAGCACGTCGAGACACATGATGTTCCCGGAGCCTTCCCAGATGCTGTTGACCGGCATCTCTCGATACAGGCGCGGCAGTTCGCTCTCCTCGCAATAGCCCACGCCGCCCAGCACTTCCATCGCCTCCGCAACAAACGGAATACCGGACTGACAGACGGCAAATTTCGCCGCCGGGGTGAACAGACGTGCCCACAGCATTTCCTGCGCATCCTGCCGGCGATCGTACGCCCGCGCCAGACGGAACAGGAACGCGGTTTGCCCTTCCAGCTGCAACGCCATACGGCCCAGCACTTCGCGCATCATCGGCTGATCGACCAGGTTTTTACCGAAGACCTGCCGCTGGTGCGCATGGTACAGCGCCACCGACAGCGCGCGTCGCATCAGCCCGTGACTGCCCAGCGCACAGTCGAACCGCGTCAGCGCGCCCATTTTGAGGATCTGCCGTACGCCATCACCCTCTTCGCCGAGCAGCCATCCCGAGGCGTCGAGAAATTCTACTTCGCTGCTGGCATTCGAACGGTTGCCGAGCTTGTCTTTCAGGCGCTCAAGACGAACGGCGTTCCGCTGTCCGTCCGGCAGAAAACGGGGAACGAAAAAGCAGGATAAACCGCCTTTCGCCTGCGCCAGCACCAGATGCGCGTCACTTTGTGGCACCGAGAAAAACCACTTGTGCCCCACCAGCCGCCAACTGCCATCGTCGGTTTTTTCTGCCCGCGTGGTATTGCTAAGGACATCCGATCCGCCCTGCTTCTCCGTCATTCCCATGCCAATCAGCAAACCACGTTTCTGCGCACCGGGGAGCAAATGCGCGTCGTAGCGATCGCTCAGCAGCGGCGTCATCCACTCGGCAAAAGGGGCTGGCAGGGATTGCTTCAGCAGCGGCGTGGCGGCGAAGGTCATGGTAATCGGACACAACGTTCCCGCTTCCACCTGCGCATGCAGCATGAATCGCGCGGCGCGAGCGGTGAAGGACCCGGCGCGGGCATCCTCCTCCCACGCCAGATTATGCACCCGGTTGGCGCACAGCCCCTGCATCAGGAGATGCCAGGCAGGGTGAAAACGCACATCATCCAGGCGCGCGCCGGTGGCATCATAACGCAGCAGTTCAGGAGGATTGGCGTTCGCCAGACGGCCCAGCTCCAGCGATTCCGCGGTGCCCAGCTGTTGCCCGATGCTGGCCAGCAGTTCACCGTCCCAGCCAGCGCCTTCACGCTGTATCGCCTCCCGTAACGCGGTATCGGAAAGGAAAAGGTTACTGTTATTGAGCGGGGTGGGTTGATTAAAAACGGTATGCGTTTGCCAGTGCATTGCGTTTCCCTCCTTCAATGGCTGTCCTGATAAGTATGGTTAGCCTTTGCCAGTCACGCCTGAATGGAGGGCAAAAAAAACCATCCCGCAGGATGGTTTTGTGAGGTCAGTGGCGATTAACCGCGCTGGCGCACGGCTTCAAACAGACAGATACCGGTCGCCACCGAGACGTTCAGCGACGACACGCTGCCCGCCATTGGAATGCTGATGAGCTCATCACAATGTTCGCGAGTCAGACGGCGCATACCTTCGCCTTCCGCCCCCATCACCAGCGCCAGCGGGCCGGTCATTTTGCTCTGATGCAGCGTGTGGTCGGCTTCGCCCGCCGTACCGACGATCCAGACGTTCTCTTCCTGCAGCAGACGCATGGTGCGCGCCAGGTTAGTCACACGGATCAGCGGTACGCTTTCCGCCGCGCCGCAGGCCACTTTTTTCGCCGTAGCGTTCAACTGGGCAGAACGGTCGCGCGGGACGATCACCGCATGCACGCCTGCGGCATCCGCGCTGCGCAGGCAGGCACCGAGGTTGTGTGGATCGGTCACGCCGTCGAGGATCAGCAGGAACGGTTGATCGAGTGAAGCGAGCAGATCGGGCAGATCGTTTTCCTGATACTGACGACCCGGCTTCACGCGCGCAATGATCCCCTGATGCACCGCACCTTCGCTTTTCTCGTCGAGATACTGGCGGCTGGCAACCTGAATCACCACGCCCTGCGCTTCCAGCGCGTGGATCAGCGGCAGCAGGCGCTTGTCTTCGCGTCCTTTCAGAATAAACACTTCCTGAAAGCGTTCAGGAGCGCGCTCCAGCAGGGCCTGCACCGCGTGGATGCCGTAAATCATTTCACTCATTAAACTTACTCATTGGGGGCGGTGTGCGCCGGGTTAAATGGGGCCGTGAGACAAATCACTTGCGCCTATTATAACCGACACGGCGTTCAGATCGACCCTGTCAGACTTACCCGTTGGCGACGGCGCGTGTTTCCCCCTCCGTAACAGGGTGCGCGGGCAGAATGGCGTTCAACAAATAACGCGTGTAGTCATGGCGCGGGGCGGCAAAGATTTGCGCCGTTTCTCCCTGCTCAACGAGCGATCCCCGGTACATCACCCCCACTCTGTCAGCGATGTGTCGGACCACATTCAGGTCATGAGAAATAAAGAGATATGCCAGCCCATGGTCGCGCTGCAAGCGCATCAGCAGATTGAGGATCTGCGACTGAATAGACACATCCAGCGCTGAAACCGGCTCATCGCAGACAATCAGCTTCGGCTTGAGGATCAACGCCCGGGCAATGCCGATACGCTGACGCTGGCCGCCGGAAAACTCATGCGGATAGCGGGCGGCATCCTGCGGACGCAGGCCAACCTGTTCCAGCATCTCAGCAACCTGCGCCTTGCGATTGCCGGCGCCGTGGATAATCAGCGGCTCTTCCAGGCTATAGCCAATGGTGCGTTTTGGATCGAGCGACGAAAGCGGGTCCTGAAAAATCATCTGCATGTCGCGACGCACGCACCGCCAGCCTGCAGCGTTAAGTCCTGCCAGCGATCGCCCTTCAAACGTGATCTCACCCGCGCTTGCAGACGTCAGCCCCAGCACCAGGCGACCGGTTGTGCTTTTGCCGCTGCCGGATTCGCCCACCAGCGCCCAGGTTTCACCGGCGTTGAGGGTAAAGCTGACGTTTTCCACTGCCTGTACCGACTGCCCGCGACGGTGAAACGTTTTCGACAGATTATTCACGCTCAGTAAAGGTGCCGTCATNNCCAACACTCCCGTTTCGTCGGCCCGCCAGCAGCGAACCTGTTGTGCCTTGTGCCCGACAGCCCGCAGTTCAGGGGCCTGTGCCCGGCAGCGCGGCTGCGCCAGCGGGCAGCGATCGGCGTAGGTGCAGCCCAAAGGCAAATCATGCAAAGCGGGCACCTGACCGCGAATTTCCGCCAGCGGCGTTNGCGCCACCACGCTCAAATCGTGCGTGATAATGACTATGCCCATGCCCGTCTGCAGTTTAATCTCATCCAGCAGGTCGAGAATTTGCGCCTGAATGGTAGCGTCCAGCGCCGTGGTGGGCTCATCGGCAATCAGCAGCGAGGGAGAGGTCGCAATCGCCATGGCGATCATCACGCGCTGGCGCATACCGCCTGAAAGCTCATGCGGCCAGGCGCTGGCGCAGCGGGCAGGATCGACAATACCAACCTGCGTCAGCAGGCTGATGATTTTTAGCTGACGCTGTGGCCGCGTCAGTGATGTGTGCAGCCGCAGACTTTCATCAATCTGAGCGCCAATGGTCATTACCGGATTGAGGCTGGCGAGCGGATCCTGAAAAATCATCGCCATCTCTCGCCCGCTGCGTTGACGGCGCGCCTTCGCCGACAGCGAATGCAACGCCTGCCCCGCCAGAATCACCTCGCCATCAACCCGGCTGGTGCGTGGTGAGAGCAGCCCCATCAACGCCTGCGCGGTGACGCTCTTACCGCAGCCGGATTCACCGATGATGCCGAGGGTTTCGTGGGTGTTGACCTGGAAGGAGACGCCGCGCACCGGGGAAACCACACCCAGCCGCGTCGCGAAATCTACCGCCAGATCGTTTACCTCAAGCAAGGCATCAGCCATGGCGTGCTCCTTGTTTTAACAGTCGCAGCACGCGGCGCGGCAACGGCTTCAGGCCTGGGTCGGCGCTGTCACGCAGATCGTCGCCAATGATATTCAGTCCGAGAATCAACAGCACAATCGCTATGCCCGGGAAAAAGGTCATCCACCAGGCGGTGAAGATCACAGCCTTCCCTTCCAGCAGCAAATTGCCCAGGCTCGGCATCGGGGCCGGTACGCCGGAACCGAGAAAACTCAGCGCCGCTTCGGTAAGAATGGCCACTGAAAACACCCAACTGACCTGCACGATAAACGGCGAGATGACGTTAGGCAGCAGGTGCAACCAGATAATGCGCGAAGCGCTCGCCCCCTGCGCGCGCAGGGCTTCGATAAAATTCTTCTCTTTAATGACCATGGCCGCGCCGCGGATCACCCGGGCTATCGACGGCACGTAAACCAGTGACAACGCCAGCACCACGTTGGCGATATTCGGCCCCAGTACGCCCACAATGGCGATGGCAAGCAGCAACGACGGAAAAGCGAACAGGCCATCACAGACGCGCATTAACACTCTGTCGACCGGACGATACCAGGCACACAGTAAACCGATGACAATCCCCGTGACGCCCGCGATCGCCGCTACCGCCGCGCCAACGGAGAGCGATACCCGTACCGCCAGCGCCACACGGACAAACAGATCCCGGCCGAAGTTATCGGTACCGAACCAGTGTTCAACAGAAGGCGGTTTCAGGCGACTCAACGGATCGATGCTGTAGGGATCGTAAGGGCTCACCAGGCTGGCAAAAAACGACAGCAGCACGATCGCCGCCAGCACGGCGGGCCAGATCAACAGCCCCGGGTTTCTCGACAGGCTCATTTTTCTCCTCCGTCGACGGACAGGCGCGGATCGGCCAGATAGCTCAGCAGATCCACCGCCAGGTTGATCAACACGTAGCACACGGTGATCAGCAACACCACGCCCTGGATCACCGTCACATCACGCCGCTCGATCGAATCCACAATCAGCGATCCTACGCCCGGAATGCCGAATACGCTCTCGATCACGATGGTGCCGGTCACCAGCGAGGCGAATGATTCACCGCAAATGGTCAGAATGGGGATCAGGCTGTTTTGCAGGGTATGACGCAGCAGCACCAGCCGCTCCGGCACGCCCTTTGCGCGTGCGGTGTTGATGAAAGGCTCCTGCATGACATCCAGCATCACGGCCCGGGTCATGCGGGCTATCAGCGCGGCAATGCGTAATCCCAGCGCGATGGCGGGCAACGTTAAGTACCAGACGTTCAGCCAGAAATCGTCATTGGTTGAGCGATAGCCCACCACGGGGAACCAGCGTAGCTGAACGGCGAAGAAGAAGATCAAAAACAGGCCAAGCAAAAATCCCGGCACCGACATGCCGAACGTGGCCAGCATTCGAATGACCCGATCCGTCATGCTGCCGTGCTGCCAGGCACTTACCACGCCGCCTGCCAGCCCCAGCAGCAGTGCAATGAACTGGGCATAAAGTGCCAGCGCCAGCGTTGGCGTCAGATGCTGTAAAAATAACGACATGACGCTGGTGTTCAGAAACAGCGAATGCCCCAGATCCCCGGTCAGGATCTCACCAAACCAGCTGACGAACTGCACCAGCAGAGGCCTGTCCAGCCCCATCTGCTGGCGCAGCGCGGCAATGTCCTGCGGGCTGGCGTCATTGCCGAGGATCACCAGCGCCGGATCGCCCGGCGCCAGGTGAATCAGACAGAACACCACCACCGACACCACCAGCAGCACCGGTAGCAGCGCCAGCAGGCGGTGAAAAAGGTATCTTTTCATCGCCTTCCCCCATCAGAGTTTCGTCACGCTAACGTTCCACAGAACGGGGCCGATGAGATCCTGATAGCCTTTTACGTTGGATTTGATCGCCACCGCATCCGGCGTGGTACGGCCCAGCACAATGACCGGCAAATATTGCCAGCTCAGCGTATTCAGTTTATCCACCAGCGATTTGGCCGCTTTCAGCGACGGCGCCTGTTTAATCTGATCCAGTACATTATCGATTTCCGGGCTGTCGCTCAGGCCGGGGAATTTCGCCCGGGAATCCAGAAACGGATACTGATGCAGCACCTGACGCATGGAAAATTCCAGCGCGCAGAGGTCAAAGTTTTTCGGATCCTGGCGGCGCTGTAGCACCGTCGGCCAGTCGTACACATCCAGCCGCGATTTCACGCCAATCTGCTTCAGCACCTGCTGGGCCACAATCGCCAGGTTATACAGTTCGGCATACTCTTTGGTGGCGATAATCACCACCTCTTCACCTTTGTAGCCGGACGCTTTCACCAGCGCCCGCGCCTCATCCAGCTTGTGTTGATTCCAGAAGGGTTTTCCCGCCTCGCTGTACCAGTCCACCTGATCCGGGAAACCCAGCGACGGATCTTCTTTGAAGAAACGCGGATCGCTGTAGCCCGCCAGCAGCGTCTGATGAACATCGAGCGCCAGGTTAAACGCCTGACGCAGCTTCACGTCGGCAAACGGCCCCTGATGTTTGTTGAACAGATAAGTGATCAGTGAGCCGCCGCTCTGCGGCTGGAACAGCGACAGATCCGGCGCGCTGTTGAGGGTGTCGATGTTGTCTTTCGGCAACTGGAAAACGAGATCATATTCACCGGTCATCGCCCCGGCCAGGCGGGTGGATTCGTCGGTGATATAGCGGAACCAGATGTCCTTCACGTTCGCTTTTTTCTGCCCCGACAACCCGCTCGCCGGCTCCGTGCGGGACTGGTACTGGTCATAGCGGGTCAGGTGCAGGTAATCACCCGGTTTGAATTCAGCCAGCTTGTAAGGACCGGTCCCGATGAGTTCGGTGACTGGCTTCTTGCTGCTGTTGGCCTCGTCGATAATGCGTTTAGGCATAATCGCGGCAATGTTCTTCACATCCGCCAGCACGTTAAGCGTGATGAGCGACGGAGCGGGTAGCGTAAAGCTGACGGTCTTATCATCAACTTTCGTAAACTGCACGCCCGGCAGGTTGGCTTTGCCCTGCGTCGACACGGCCAGCCAGCGGTTCATTGAGGCCACCACGTCATCGGCGGTCAGCAACTGTCCGTCATGAAAATGGATCCCGTCGCGCAGCACAAAGGTATAGGTCTTGCGATCGTCGCTCAGGGAATAACGTTGCACCAGCTCCGGTACCGGCTCGAATTTCGCATTAATAGTGAACAACGCCTCGAAAATATGCCGGTCCACGTCAGACGTGGCGTTGTTGGTAGTCAGATAGGGATCCAGCGTGCCCGGCCGGTTCCCGTAGGCAATATTGAGCGTGGCGTTACGATCGACGCTCTCAGCCTGTGCGCTTCCCAGGGGTAAAACCGCCGCTAGCAGCAGCGCGGCGGCAGAAAACAGCATTTTCATTGTTATGTTACTCCAGTCAGGATCACGCGGCTTGCGTGGTGGCGGTGCGCCCGGCAAATTCGTCTTTCGCTTCCTGCAGTAGCGCTGCATCCGTTAACAGACGCAGCCCGGTACGGGCCAGCACCTGCGCGCCCGTGACCAGTGCGTCATATCCCTGGACCGAGTTCGCGGCTTCGCGAAACGCCACGGTGTGGCCAATTAATTCATCGGGACCAATCTTGATGTACGGATGGGCGGTCGGCACCGCATGGCTGATATCGCCTGCGTCGGTGGAACCAAGCCCCTCTTTTTCCTTCAGCTCGACGTTTTCCCCGGCGACAGTGAACTCTTCCAGCAGCACGCCGTTCAGCGTGTGATTGATATTGAAATCTCGCGGCCCGACCTGATGCTCAATTTTCACCGTGGTGCCGGTTGCCAGCGCAACGCCTTCTGCAATCGCACGGATACGCGGCTCCAGCGCCACCACTTCCTCACGGGTATGGGCACGAATGTAGTAATGCGCCGACGCATATTCAGGGATAACATTCGGCGCCTGCCCGCCGTTGGTAATGATGCCGTGGACGCGAATGCCATCCGGCAACTGCTGGCGCAGGACGCTAATCCCGTTGTACAGCAGCACCAGCGCATCCAGCGCATTCACGCCTTTATGCGGCGAGCTTCCCGCGTGGGACGGTTTGCCGTAAAAATGGAAATAGAGATGATTATTCGCCAGCGACGGGCCGGTCAGACGCGTTTTACCCGCCGGGTGAATCATCAGCGCCGCATCAACGTCCTTCAGGAAACCGTGCTCCACGAACCGGGCCTTCACATTGCCGTTCGGGCCGCCTTTGCCCCGCAGTCCGCCCTCTTCTGCTGGCGTCCCCAGCACGACGACTTTGCCGCCGGTGCTGTCCAGGGTTTCGCCGAGCGCAATCGCCGCAGCAATACTGGTCACGCCAATGATGTTGTGTCCGCAGGCATGGCCGATATCAATCAGCGCATCGTATCCGGCGAGATAGGCGATGGTCGGGCCGGGTTTACCGCTCTCCTTCACCGCATAGAAAGCCGTTTCATGACCCACAACGTTAAGGGTGACGGCAAAGCCGTGTTTTTCCAGCAGCGCTGTCAGCACACCGCTGGCGTAATATTCGTTGTTACCGGTCTCGGGGTGGGCGTGAATATCTTTGGCTATCGCCACGTACTCATCCCGGTGCTGTTGAATACTTATTTCAAGACGGTCTCGTAATTCGCTGCTGCTCATTGCTTCCACCTCAGTCATGACAGTTGATTCATTCCCGACACCGGGAATGGCGTTTAACCTAAGTGCCGCTTCGCTTCCTGGCGCACCCGATGCAGAACGTGGTGTTTGATCTCGCTGTAGGCGGGGTGTTCGGCGAGGGTTTCGATATCCCGTTCCCGGCCAAAGGGCAAAACAATCTCATCGACGATTTTTCCCGGTTTTGCCGACATGATCAGAATGCGATCGGCAAGAAACAGCGCCTCTTCCACATCGTGGGTAACGAAGAGCAGCGTGGTGCCGGTGGAAAGCCAGGCCTCACGCAGCAACTCCTGCATCATCAGTCGGGTTTGCGCATCCAGCGCGCCAAACGGCTCATCAAGCAGCAGCACTTCCGGGCCCGGAAGCCAGGCGCGCGCCAGCGCCACGCGCTGCTTCATGCCGCCGGAAAGCTGCCAGGGCGCGTGATGTTCGAATCCCTTCAGCCCCACGCGCTCCAGCCATGCCTGCGCCTGCGCGTTGGTTTCGTCCTTACGGTGTTTCCCCAGTCGCGGACCAAAGGTGACGTTTTCCAGTACCGACAGCCACGGGAACAGATTGGGCTGCTGGAAGAGGAAGATCATCCCGCGATCCGGTCCGGGCTGGCGCACCGTTTTACCACCTGCGGCTACCCGCCCACGATCCGGTTTATTGAAGCCGGCCACGAGGTTCAGGATGGTGGATTTTCCACAGCCAGACGGCCCCAGCAACACGACAAATTCGCCGCGATTCAGGGTCAGGCTGATATCTTCCAGCACCGTAAACGGCTGCGGTTTCGCCGCAAAAGAGAGCGACACATTTTCGAGAGTGATGGCATTCATTATTCTTTCCCCGCCCAGGGTACCGTCAGGCGCTGCAGCCCCAGCAGTAGCAGATCCAGCAGATAGCCGATGCCGCCCAGCAGCAAAATGCCGAGCATGACGATATCGGTGCGCAGATAAGAGCTGGCGTTGATTACCATCCAGCCCAGCCCGGAACTGGCCGCGACCATCTCCGCCGCGATCAACGACGTCCAGCCGATGCCAATAGAAAGCCTGACGGTGGTGAAAAGATCCGGCAGCGCATCCGGCAGCACCACGCGCAGGANCGCCACGCGAATACGCGAGCGTCCGATGCGCTCAACGGCCGCCGACGCGCCGACTACCACGCTTAAAAACGTGGCGATGAAAATCAGGAAGAATTTGGACGCCTCGCCAATCCCCAGCCAGACCACCGCCAGCGGGATGAGCGCGATTTTCGGCAGCGGGCGCAGAAACTGGACGAAAGGGTTAAGCACTGCCGCCAGACCGTCCGACAGCCCCATCAACAGCCCCAGCGGAATACCGATGATAATCGCCACGGAAAACGCGCTGAGGGCACGCGCCAGACTCACCGCGATATGCTCCCAGAGCGGCACCTGGCGGTAGCCATCTGCCAGCAGTTCTTCGGTGGTCAGGCCGATATCGGTGAGCGACGGCAGCAGCAGCGGATCGACCCACTGCCGCATCGCCGCCACCTGCCAGACGATAAAAAAAACCGCCACCGACAACACGCTGATGGCGATATGCTGACTCAATCTCATTGCGCCGCCACCGCCGCATCGCGAATGTAGCGGGACTCAATCGCGGTATCCCAGTTGGCGGGAATATCGCGCTTACGGATCTCACCGATACCGGCAAGGAAGCTGGAGGTTTTGGTCAACGCTTTGCCAATACCGCTGTTGGAAGTTTGCGTCCCGTTACCCAGCCAGTCCGCCGTGCCCTGCTGGGCAAGCGTTGGGTATTCCAGCCCGCCGAGGGTGTTTGCCGCCGTGGTAACCGGGGCGCCAACCTCTTTTGCAACAATCGCCGCGGCGCGTTCCGGATCTTTCCTGAACTCATCCACTTTCTGCTGATGCACGCGCAGGAAGGCGGTGACCGCTTCCGGATATTGTTCCGCAAAGGCTTTGCGTACCACGTAGTTGTTGTAGATCAGGTAGCCGTCTTTTTGCAGATCTTTGGTGGCAAACACCTGATGACCGCCCGAGGCCTCCAGCTCCTGTGCAAACGGTGCCCAGACATAACCGGCATCAATGTCACCACGTTTCCAGGCCGCCACCATCTCAGCCGGGCGCAACGGCAGCAGCGTGATTTTGCTGCGATCCAGTTTATTCACGCTGATTGCGGCTTCGAGGGCATACTGCGCTGTTGAGTTTGGCGGATACGCCACGCGCTTGCCTTCGATATCATTAATTTTCGCAATGCCGTCTTTGCCGATCAGTCGCTCGTAGCTGGCAATGACGCCTGAAACGCCAATAATCTCGACCGGTAATTTACGCACGATACCGGCCGTCGCCGGGCTGGAACCGAAATTAGCGATATCAATCGCGTTGCTGGCGAAATAATTCAGCGCATCCGCACCAGACGCAAATTGCACCCATTTCACTTTGCTGTTTAACGCTTTATCCAGAGAGCCGTCAGCTTTTGCCAGCATTAATACCTGGGAACCGCCACTATAAGCCACGCGAACTTCAGCCGGTGTATCGGCAAAACTCATATTTGCCCATAAACCACCCGCTGCAATTAATAAGCAGAGACGTTTTTTCATTTTATTTATCCTTTGATGAAACCCATTATTTCGCCCGATACCAGACCGGACCGTTTATCTGGTTAATTGCCATAACTGCGAACATCGTTCGGCCAGCGCGTGTGCCGGGTCGTAAGTAAGATGGCGGAACGGCGCATTGACAGCCTCAAGCGCCACTGGCACCTCGGTACACGCCAGCACCAGTTTTTGCGCACCACGGGCAAACAGCGCGTTGGCCTGCAGAGACAGCAACTCGCCCCCTTCCGTCAGCGCCCCGCGTTTGACCGCGTAGCAGCCCGGCACAAACCATTGCGCCAGTTCCTCTTCCGTTGGCACGACAACCTCAATATCCTGCTGTGCCAGCCGGGTTTGATACCAGCCCGCCTCCAGCGTGCCTTTGGTGGCAATCACCCCTACCCGCTGCGGTCTTTGCGCCGACTGTGCCAGCGCATCCAGCGTGGCATCCACGATATGCAGAATGGGCGCCTCACTCGCGTCGCTGAGCGCGTCGTACCAGTGGTGCGCCGTATTGCAGGGGATGGCGATATGGCTCGCGCCTGCCTTATTCAGCTTCTCAATACCGTGGAGCAACTGCGGCAAGGGCGACGGTCCGGTGCCCGCCAGCGCTTTCTGACGATCCGCGATTTGCGGCACATTCCAGACCACCGTGGGGATCTGCTGCTGGTCGCTTTGCGCGGGGGTGACGTCCAGCAGGCGGCGCTGAAAATCCAGCGTCGCCAGCGGGCCCATACCGCCCAGTACGCCAAGCAGAAAAGGCTTAGCCATGTTCCAGCACCTGACGATAACCAAACAGACCCGCCGCGCCGCCGGTATGGATAAACACAATATTTTCATCCTGGCGGAAATGGCCTTTGCGGATGAGATCGATAAGCCCGGCCATGCCTTTCGCGGAATAGACCGGATCGAGCAGAATGCCTTCATGGCGTGCGAGCAGTGTCAACGCTTCCAGGGTGCCTTCCGTCGGCAAACCGTAGCCGTCGCCGACATAATCGCTGTTCGCCACCACCGCATGCCGCGACAGTTCCCCCGGCACGCCAAGCAGATCCAGCGTCCGCGAGGCCAGGTTCCAGACGTTCTCTTCCTGTTTCGCTTTTGGCGCCCGCACGCTAATGCCCAGCACCGGAATATGGCTATTGGTGGCGGTAAAACCGGCGACTAAACCAGCCTGCGTGCCGGTACTACCGGTGGCGTGAACGACATGGTCGATGCGCAGACGGCGCTCTGATGACTGGTACAGCAGCTCTTCCGCGCAGGCCACGTAGCCCAGCGCGCCGGTCGGGTTCGAGCCACCGCCGGGGATGATATAGGGATTGTGCCCCTGCTCGCGCAGCGTCGCCGCGTATTCTTCCATTGCCTGCTGCATATCAGTACCGCCCGGCAGATGGGCAACGATATCGCCGCCGAGCAGGTTATCCAGCAGCACGTTGCCGGAACGCTGGTAATCCTCACCAAAATCGGTAACGCGCTTTTCCAGCAGCGCTTTCGCTTTCAGCCCGAGACGCGCGGCACCCGCGATCGTCTGGCGCACATGGTTAGACTGCGTCGCCCCCTGGGTAATGACCACATCGGCCTTTTTCTCCAGCGCATCCGCCAGCAGAAATTCCAGCTTGCGGGTTTTATTTCCGCCCGTTGCCAGACCGGTTGCGTCGTCGCGTTTAATC
The DNA here is from genome assembly GCF_001188485.1 of Trabulsiella odontotermitis. Lineage (GTDB taxonomy): Bacteria > Pseudomonadota > Gammaproteobacteria > Enterobacterales > Enterobacteriaceae > Trabulsiella > Trabulsiella odontotermitis_A. The sequence goes on along the minus strand of NZ_JNGH01000083.1, from coordinate 45,556 downwards.
CATATTTTGGGGCCGCCTAATAATTCGCTTAAATTATTCAGCGGTTCCAGCGGCGTCGGAAAATGACCAAGTGAAATTCGAGGAAACCGGGCCAGATGCATATACGCTCCTTGCTAATAAAAAGGGCTTTATAAAAGTGAAATTCACTATACACATCTGGCAGATGGGGCTAATCAAGAATACTCAATAACGATTACTGAAAAACGTATAAGCAGGAGAAAAGCGGATGGCGGGACAAGATATATTCTGTTCTGGAATGGCTTGCGGCGAAAAAGAATAACCCCTTCCGGGTGGAAGGGGTTATATGAGGACGTTTACTGCGCAGGATTCTTTTTCGCTGCGCGCTTCGCTTTGGTGGCGGCCGCGATTTTTTGCGTTTTAGCGGAAGGCTTTTTCGCTTTTCGGGCGTCTTTCTTTTCCGCCTTTGGCTTCGGTTTTTTCTCGCCGCGGAACGCGCTGTCCGGCTCGAAATTCACCTTTTTGCCTGTCTGACGACGTCTGCCGCTCGCGTTACCGTTGCCGCCTTTTTTCGCTTTCTCACGCGCCGTTTTGCCGACGTTGCGCGGGCCGCGTTCGCTGGAGATCAGCGTAAAGTCGATCTTACGTTCGTCCATATTGACCGCTTCGACGCGCACTTCAACGCGATCGCCCAGACGGTAAGTCTGGCCGCCAGATTCACCAATCAGACGCTGACCGACCTGGTCAAAGCGATAGTAGTCGTTATCCAGCGTGGAGACGTGGACCAGGCCATCGATAAACAGCTCATCAAGACGAACAAAGAAGCCAAAGCCGGTGACGCTGGCAATCACGCCTTTAAAGACGTTACCTACCTGATCCAGCATAAAGTCGCACTTCAGCCAGTCGGAAACTTCACGGGTGGCTTCGTCGGCACGGCGCNTGGTGCCCGCCGGTCTCGGTGCTGTTGCCCTTATGCCCCTGCTCTTTTGCCAGCAGATACTTGATGGCGCGGTGCAGTGACAGGTCAGGATAACGACGAATCGGCGAGGTAAAGTGAGCGTAAGACTGCAGCGCCAGGCCGAAGTGACCACGGTTTTCCGGGTCATACACCGCCTGCTTCATGGAGCGCAGCAGCATGGTCTGCAGCATTTCTGCATCAGGGCGATCGCCGATGGATTCCAGCAGCTCGGCGTAATCGCGCGGCTCCGGCTTGTTACCGCCAGGCAGCTCAAGGCCCAGTTCAGCCAGTACCGAACGGAACGCGGAGATCGCCTCGTTGCTCGGTTTGTCGTGAATACGGAACAGCGCAGGCTCGTTGGCTTTCTCCACAAAACGCGCCGCAGAGATGTTTGCCAGGATCATGCACTCTTCAATCAGCTTGTGCGCGTCGTTACGCTGGGTTTGCTCGATGCGTTCGATGCGGCGCTCGGCATTGAAGATAAACTTCGCTTCTTCGCTCTCAAAGGAGATGCCGCCGCGCTCTTCACGGGCGCTGTCCAGCACTTTGTAGAGGGTATGCAGCTCTTCGATGTGCTTCACCAGCGGCGCATACTGCTCGCGCAGATCCTGATCGCCCTGCAGCATATGCCACACTTTGGTGTAGGTCAGACGCGCATGAGAGCTCATCACCGCTTCGTAGAATTTGTAACCGGTCAGACGCCCTTTGGTCGAAATCGTCATTTCGCAGACCATACACAGGCGGTCTACCTGCGGGTTCAGTGAGCACAGGCCGTTGGAGAGCACTTCCGGCAGCATCGGAACGACCTGCGACGGAAAGTAGACGGACGTGCCGCGGCTGCGCGCTTCGTCATCCAGCGCGGTGCCTGGTCGCACGTAATAGCTCACGTCGGCAATCGCCACCCACAAACGCCAGCCGCCACCCCGTTTTTTCTCGCAGTAGACCGCATCGTCAAAGTCGCGGGCGTCTTCGCCATCAATGGTCACCAGTGGCAGGCTGCGCAAATCGACGCGCCCGGCTTTTGCCGAGTCCGGCACCTGCTCTTTCAGGCCCGCAATCTGCTTTTCCACCGCCTGCGGCCAGACGTAGGGGATCTCATGGGTGCGCAGCGCCATGTCAACGGCCATGCCGGTCCCCATGTTGTCGCCGAGCACTTCGACGATTTTACCGACGGCTTTGGTACGACGCGTCGGACGCTGGGTGAGCTCAACCACCACCACGAAACCCATGCGCGCGCCCATGATATCTTCCGGCGGGATGAGGATATCGAAGCTCAGGCGGCTGTCATCCGGGACGACAAAGCCGACACCGGCTTCGGTAAAATAGCGGCCCACGATCTGGCTGGTTTTCGGCACCAGCACGCGCACGATGCGCGCCTCGCGACGGCCTTTACGATCGGCACCCAGCGGCTGCGCCAGTACCACGTCGCCGTGGATACAGGTTTTCATCTGCTCGCTGGAGAGATAGAGATCGTCTTTGCGCCCTTCGATGCGCAGGAAACCGTAGCCATCACGGTGGCCAATGACGGTCCCTTTCAGCAGATCGAGACGTTCCGGCAGCGCATAGCACTGGCGGCGGGTAAAGACCAGTTGTCCGTCGCGCTCCATGGCACGCAGACGACGGCCTCTTCGCCATCAATATTCAGCTCAACCGCCAGCTCTTCACGGCTGGCGGGTTTTTCGCGTTTAGATAAATGATCAAGGATGAATTCCCGGCTCGGGATAGGATTGGTGTATTTTTCTGCTTCGCGTTCCAGGAAAGGATCTTGTGACATCTCGGTTCCTCCGTTGTCATCTCTGGTGAAAGCCTTCTGTTATCATTCTTCCACCAGCAATAATTTATAAAGCGGTTGATTCTCTTCAACCAAATCAGCCAGTGTGTAGTTATCCAGTTCCTTAAGGAAACTATTCACGGCATTAGAAAGGGCCTGTTTGAGTCGACAGGCAGGGGTAATATGGCAAAATTCACTGCTGCAGTTCACCAGCGAAAGCGGTTCTAATTCGCGTACGACATCTCCCACACGAATCATTGCAGCCGGTTTGCCTAAACGGATCCCGCCGTTTTTTCCGCGCACAGCAGCAACGTAGCCCGCGCGGCTAAGCTGGTTGATAATTTTAACCATGTGATTACGGGACACACCGTAGACCTCTGTCACTTCAGAGATACTGGTCATTCGTCCGTTCGGCAACGACGCCATGTAAATCAGCGCACGTAATCCGTAATCCGTAAAACTCGTTAACTGCACATCAACCTCAAAACAGGGGAAAAGCGGAGATTATTACTATTGATGATAAACCAGCCAGATAGTAACGGGCTAATTAATTCGAACGGGGAAGTAAAAAAGCAGATAAGAAGGGGGCACGGCAGGCGTGCCCCGGCATGATTATGCGTCGAACGGATCGCGCAGGATCATGGTTTCAGTACGGTCAGGACCAGTGGAGATAATATCAACCGGCACGCCCGTCAGTTCTTCAATACGCTTGATGTAATTCAGCGCTGCCTGCGGCAGGCCGCTACGCGTTTTCACACCGAAGGTCGATTCAGACCAGCCCGGCATGGTTTCGTAGATGGGCTCAATACCTTCCCAGTCGTCGGCAGCCAGCGGCGTTGTCATCACTTCACGGCCATCCGGCAGACGGTAAGCCACACAGATTTTCACCTCTTTCAGGCCGTCCAGGACGTCCAGTTTGGTCAGGCAGAAGCCAGACAGAGAGTTGATCTGTACGGCGCGACGTACGGCGACGGAATCCAGCCAGCCGGTACGACGACGACGGCCGGTAGTGGCACCGTATTCGTTACCCTGCTTGCACAGGAACTCACCGATGTCATCAAACAGTTCGGTCGGGAACGGACCTGCGCCCACGCGAGTGGAGTAAGCTTTCAGGATACCCAGCACGTAATCAACATAACGCGGGCCAAGGCCAGAACCTGTCGCCACGCCACCCGCGGTGGTGTTGGACGAGGTCACGTACGGATAGGTACCATGGTCGATATCCAGCAGCGTACCCTGCGCGCCTTCAAACATGACGAAATCGCCACGCTTACGCGCCTGATCCAGCAGATCGGAGACGTCAACCACCATCGCGGTAAGGATGTCGGCAATGGCCATGACATCGTCCAGCACTTTCTGGTAGTCAACCGCTTCCGCTTTGTAGAAGTTCACCAACTGGAAGTTGTGATATTCCATCACTTCTTTCAGTTTGTCAGCGAAGGTGGCTTTGTCGAACAGATCGCCAACGCGCAGACCACGACGAGCGACTTTATCTTCGTAAGCCGGCCCGATACCACGACCGGTGGTGCCGATGGCTTTCGCGCCACGTGCTTTCTCACGCGCGTTATCCAGCGCAACGTGATAATCGAGGATCAACGGGCAAGCTTCAGAGAGCAGCAGACGTTCACGAACCGGGATACCACGGTCTTCCAGTTCTTTCATCTCTTTCATCAGCGCAGAAGGCGACAGCACAACGCCGTTACCGATGATGCTGGTGACGTTTTCGCGCAGAATGCCTGATGGAATAAGATGGAGGACGGTTTTTTCACCGTTGATTACGAGAGTATGGCCTGCGTTGTGTCCGCCCTGGTAGCGTACAGCATATTTGGCCCGTTCAGTCAGAAGATCGACGATCTTTCCTTTACCTTCGTCACCCCATTGGGTGCCCAGTACGACGACGTTGTTACCCATTTTTCAAAATCACCGTTTGCTTAAAAATGGATTCTACCATCGCTTTTTCAGAGTTACAGCACTTTTTGACCCAAATATCAGGCAAATCTGACTGTAAATTGATCAGCCAATCGTTTTCCTCAACATGTAGTAGATCACAATCCCTGCGACCACAAGACCACCGCCAAAACGACGCAACAGGTTATCCGGCAACTGACTCATGGTCGCCACCATCCGCCGCCAGGCGCGCGGATAGAGCATCGGGCCAAGCCCTTCAAGTACCAGCACGAGAGCCAGCGCCAGCCAGATTGTTGAGTTCATTTTTATTCCTTACAAAAGAAAACCACCGCGCTCCAGAGAAGGCGGTGGTTTGACAGGACAACGGCACCGATATTAACGCGTCGCGTTACCCGGCGTCTTCATATAACGGAAGAAATCGCTGTCCGGGCTCATCACCATCACATCCTGGTTGCTTTCGAAGCTGTTTTCATACGCGCGCAGACTACGGATAAAGGCGTAGAAATCCGGATCCTGACTGAAAGCGTCAGCGAACAGTTTCGCGGCTTCGGCATCGCCTTCACCCCGCATGATGCGACCCTGACGCTCGGCTTCCGCCAGCGTTTTGGTCACTTCATAGTCTGCGGTCGCGCGCAGTTTTTCCGCTTCTTCCTGACCCTGTGAACGGTGGCGACGGGCAACCGCTTCACGCTCGGCGCGCATACGGTTATAGATAGCCTCAGACACTTCCGCTGGCAGGTTGATCTGCTTGATACGCACGTCCACCACTTCGATACCCAGCGCCGCCATACTGTTCGGGTTCACCACCGGTACTTTGCCGTTGGTCTCTTCCTGAACGCGCTCTGCAGCTTTGGCAATCGCGTCATCAGCAGCAGGCGTGGTCACTTCATCTTCAGTGCCCGCAGAACCGGAGTTCAGCGCATCACGCACTTCCAGGGTCAGACGACCACGGGAATCGGTGACGATGTCTTTCACATCCAGACGACCGATTTCAGAACGCAGACGGTCAGAGAATTTACGCTTCAGCAGCACTTCGGCCTGGGAGACGTCACCGCCGCCGGTCGCCAGATAGTAACGGCTGAAATCGCTGATGCGCCACTTGATGTAGGAGTCGACGATCAGGTCTTTTTTCTCTTTGGTGACAAAGCGATCGGCCTGGTTATCCATGGTCTGAATGCGCGCATCCAGCGTTTTAACCGATTCAATAAAGGGCACTTTAAAATGCAGGCCCGGCGCATACACCAGCGGTTTGTTGTCATCGTCACGAACGACTTTGCCGAAACGCAGCGTGATCCCGCGCTGGCCTTCTTTAACAACAAAAACAGACGTATACAGCCCTACCAGCACGATGATGATAATCGCAATAACTGACTTACGCATCGTTATTCCCCCTGACGCTGGTAGTCGTTACGCTGCGCGTTGGCGCGGCGTTGGTCCATAATATCGCCCTGACTGGTGGATGATGAATTGCTTGCTCCACTGCTGGATGAGGACGAAGGCGGCAGACGCAGCAGATTGTTTGCGCCGCTGCTGTCACTCTTTGCCCCGGACGCGTTGCTGCCTTTCAGCATCTGATCCAGCGGCAGCACCATCAGGTTTCCGCCCTTATCGTTAACCAGCACTTTGCGGGTATGGCTCAACACTTTTTCCATGCTTTCGATATACAGACGCTCGCGGGTAATTTCCGGCGCGGCTTTATACTCAGGCAGGATCTTCGCGAAGCGAGCCACTTCACCCTGTGCTTCCAGGATGGTCTGGGTCTTGTACGCGCGCGCCTCTTCGAGGATACGCTGCGCCTGACCGTTCGCACGCGGCTGAACTTCGTTGGTGTACGCTTCCGCTTCACGGATGTACTGCTGCTCGTTCTCACGCGCCGCAATCGCATCATCAAACGCCGCTTTCACCTCTTCCGGCGGACGCGCGGCCTGGAAGTTCACGTCGAGCAGGGTGATGCCCATGTTGTACGGACGAATGGTCTCTTCCAGCTCACGCTGGGTATCGCTACGAATAACGGTACGACCTTCGGTCAGGATGCGGTCCATGGTGTATTTACCGATAACGCCGCGCAGGGCGCTGTCCGTCGCCTGACGCAGGCTATCATCAGCACTGGTCACGCTGAACAGGTAGCGCTGCGGATCGGTCACGCGGTACTGGACGTTCATTTCAACGCGCACCACGTTTTCATCGGAGGTCAGCATCACGCCGGACGCGGCCAGTTCACGCACCGCTTCGACGTTAACCGGCGTGACGTCGTCAATGAACGTCGGTTTCCAGTTCAGGCCCGGCTCAACCAGATGGCTGAATTTCCCAAAGCGCGTCACCACACCACGTTCTGCTTCTTTAATGGTGTAGAACCCTGTCGCGGCCCAGATGATGACCACGGCTGCGGCAACGATACCGACAATGCGACCGCCCATCTGAACGCGAGGCCCTTGCGGATTACTGCCGCCGCCCTGGCCACCTTTATTACCGCCGCCAAAACCACCAAGCTTTTTGCTCAGTTTGCGGAAGATATCATCCAGATCCGGTGGCCCCTGATCGCGACCACCTTTGTTTCCATTTCCCCCAGAGTTGCCGCCTTGATTATTGCTGCTTCCCCACGGGTCGCGGTCCTGTCCGTTATTACCGGGCTGATTCCACGCCATGTTTATGCTCCATATTTGTATTGGGTACCCTAAACAGGGTTAATATCTTCAGGCAAGCTGCACTGTCAGACCTTTCAGACGATGTAGTCAGCCAGTGCCGGTTCTTGTTTACAGAGGCGACGCCAGTCGACGACAGGCATACGCACCTGTATGCCGACGCTACCGTCATCCTCCAACCACTCTTTTTCTATCGCCTGAAGCTGATAAAACCGGCTTCGCAGACGCCCCTCTTTCGGCGGCAGACGCAGCGTATGCTGCGCAATTTGCCCGGAAAGACGCTCAGTTAAAGCCTGGAAAAGCAGTGGTACACCCACTCCGGTCTGGGCAGAGAGCCAGACCCGAATCGGTTTATTCTCGTCATCACGATCAATGCGCGGTTCGAAATTCTCCAGCGCATCGATTTTGTTCATTACCAACAGCGTCGGGATCTCGTGCGCGTCGATCTCTTCGAGAACCGTATTCACGGCATCAATGTTTTCCTGCACCCGCACATCGGCGGCATCGATAACGTGCAGCAGCAACGTCGCCTGCCGGGTTTCCTGCAGCGTCGCTTTAAACGCCGCCACCAGATCGTGCGGCAGGTGGCGAATAAACCCTACGGTATCCGCCAGCACCGTTTCACCCACATCGGCGACATCAATACGGCGCAGCGTCGGGTCCAGGGTGGCAAACAACTGGTCTGCCGCGTAAACCTGGGCCTCAGTGATTTGGTTAAACAGCGTCGATTTTCCGGCGTTGGTGTAACCCACCAGCGAGACGGTCGGAATATCCGCTTTGGTTCGCGAACGGCGCCCCTGCTCGCGCTGTTTTTCCACTTTTTCAAGCCGCGAGAGGATTTGCATAATGCGATTGCGCAGCAAACGACGGTCGGTTTCAAGCTGGGTCTCACCCGGACCGCGCAAACCAATCCCGCCTTTTTGCCTTTCAAGGTGGGTCCAGCCGCGCACCAGGCGCGTTGCCAGATGGCGCAGCTGCGCCAGTTCAACCTGCAGCTTACCTTCGTGGGTTCGCGCACGCTGAGCAAAAATATCTAAAATCAGGCCGGTGCGATCGATCACACGGCATTCGCAAAGGCGTTCCAGGTTACGTTCCTGGGCCGGGGTCAATGCATGGTCAAACAAGACGACGGAAGCGCCCGTCGCTTTTACGGCGTCCGCAATTTCGACAGCTTTACCTTCACCAACAAAATACTTAGGGTGCGGTGCTTTACGGCTACCGGTAATCACCTGCATTGCTTCGACACCGGCGGAAGAGACCAGAGATTCAAACTCCTGGAGGTCTTCCATATCTTTGTCTTGCGAAAAATAGATGTGTACCAGTACCGCCTGCTCACCGGCATCATAACGGTCAAACAAGCGTCAACCCTCAAAAAAGATCAGCGGGGAACGCAGAAAACCTGGCTCCCCGACATAGAAAAACAGCCATAAACCTTATTCGGTTTCGTCGCTGTCTTGTGGCGCATTAGAACCTTGCGCGTTGCTGCCATGGTGGTAATTACTACCGGTACCGGTACCGCCACCTGCGTTGTTGCTGTGATGAGAAACAGGGCGGGACGGAACAACGGTAGAAATTGCGTGCTTATAGACCATCTGGCTGACCGTGTTTTTCAACAGGATCACGAACTGATCGAAAGACTCAATTTGACCTTGCAGCTTGATACCATTCACCAAATAAATAGAAACCGGAACACGCTCCCGACGCAGTGCGTTCAGGAACGGATCTTGTAAAGATTGCCCCTTAGCCATTCTCTCTTTTCCTTATATGCTTGTTTTGTACTTAGAACCCTGCGGTTCTGAAAATTGCGCACGATACGGTTCAATTGTACACATTCAGCCTGCACTCGCACCAACTACCTGTAACACTTCGTTGAGCGCCTGTTGCGGTTGTTCGCTGTCTAACCAGTGAACACCGTCCCAACCGCGCAACCAGGTCACCTGGCGCTTCGCGAGCTGTCTCGTGGCGCAAACACCTCGATAAACCATTTCATCATATGAAATCTCGCCTTCAAGATAAGACCACATCTGGCGGTATCCCACACAACGAACGGAAGGCATATCCGTATGCAAATCTCCACGGGCAAAAAGCGCCCGCACTTCTGCTTCAAAACCTGAAGCTAACATCTGATGAAAACGCTGCTCGATGCGTTGATGGAGCAGTTCACGGCTCGCCGGGGCGATGGCGAACTGATGCACCTGATACGGCAGAGCGTCTCCTGACGTTCGCGTCAGTTCCGTTAAAGTTTTACCCGAAATGAAAAAAACTTCCAGTGCTCGGGAAAGTCTTTGCGGATCATTCGGATGAATACGCCCGGCAGCTACCGGATCTATCGCCTGAAGCTGCTCGTGCAGGGCATTCCATCCGCGCTCTGCGGCATCCTGCTCAATTCTGGCTCTGATCTCCGGGTCCGCCGACGGTAACGGCGACAACCCTTCCAGCAACGCCTTGAAATACAACATGGTTCCACCCACCAACAACGGGATCCGACCCGCCGCGGTGATCTCCGCCATCTCAGCTAACGCATCGCGGCGAAAATCTGCCGCGGAATACGCCTGCGCCGGATCGAGGATGTCCAGCAACCGGTGCGGCGCCGCACGACGCTCTTCTGCGTCTGGCTTTGCCGTTCCGATATCCATCCCCTGATAAATAAGGGCAGAATCGACGCTTATCAACTCTACTGGCAAAACTTTACGCAATTCTATCGCTAATGCGGTTTTACCGGAGGCCGTTGGCCCCATCAAAAAAATTGCCTTTGGCAGGCTGGTTTCTGCTACTTCACTCATCTTTCAGGGCGTTCATCGCCGAATGCAAATCAACGGATTGTAACAGGCCACCCGGCGGCGCCTTGACCAGTTGCGGGCATAAACGCTCCACATCGGCCAGCACGGCGATTGCCTGCGCCATATTCCAGTGGTCATGTTCACTCGCCAGATTGCGGGACATCCACTGGGCAATATCGCTCGCGACCACCGTTTTTTGCTGCGCTAAGTAGCCTATCAGTTCAGGAATCAAGTTTTGTAAATTTTGTTGTCTTAAGGGTAAAGGCACTGCTCTTACGGTGACATACTGCGCATCGGGTTGAATGTCGATCCCCAGTTCGGTGAGCGCCGCCTGATGGTTTTTCAGCGCCTGCTGCTCTTCCCCGGAGACTTTCAGCCGCAGCGGGATCAGCAACGGCTGTGCGCACATCGGCTCTTTGCCCGGCATCAGCTGTGCCTGGCGCAGCCAGCGCTCCGCCACCGGCAACGCCAGCAGGCTCAACCGGCCATCCCGCTCCAGCAGCGCGCAATCCCCCGCCACAATCGTCAGCACCCGACCAAAGCTCTGGCTGTGACCGTCGAGACTGGCCTGCACCGGCTGTGGAGCAGGCGCTTTGTGTGTGGCGACGGGCGTCTCCAGCAGTTGACGATAGAGCGCCCCCTGCTGTTTCTGATACCCCGGCTGCGCGTGCGGATACGCTGCCCCACCCTGCCCGCGACTCGCACCGCCAGACGACGGTGCGCTATAAGTTGGTGCCGCAGGCTCACGGGCGGCAATCGGCTCGGCAAACTGGTTACGCCCGGCGGCGACCCGGTTTTCCGGGATTGGCCGGGGCGCAGGCGCGTTCTCTTCCGCCAGCGGTAGCGGCGCGTCCAGTTGCTGTTGCAGCACGCTCAGCACGCCCTGGTAGATAAAATCATGCACCAGACGCGACTGATGGAAACGCACCTCATGCTTAGCCGGATGGACATTGACATCCACCTGATGCGGGTCGATTTCCAGATAAAGCACAAACGCAGGCTGTTGATCCGCGCCCAGTTTATCTTCGCACGCCTGACGAATCGCATGATTAATCAGGCGGTCGCGCATCATACGGCCATTCACATAACAGTACTGAATTTCCGCCAGCGCTGACGTGGTGTGTTTCGGGTCGGCCACCCAGCCGCGCAGCGACAGATCGCCGTGCTGCCATTCAATCGCCAGCGCCTGCTCAAGAAACGTGGTGCCACAAATGGCGCCCAGACGGCGTTCCTGCTGACCGCCCTGCGGCACCGCACGATACTGGCGCACCATTTTACCGTTATGATTGAGGTTAATGGTGACGTCAAAACGCGCCAGCGCAATGCGACGAACCACCTCATCAATATGGCCAAATTCGGTTTTTTCGGTGCGCATAAACTTGCGGCGCGCCGGGGTGTTGTAAAACAGATCGAGCACTTCCAGCGTCGTGCCGACCGGATGCGCGGCGGGTTTTACCGTCACGTCCATGTCGCGCCCTTCCGCATAGGCCTGCCAGGCTTCCTGCTGTTCAGCGGTGCGGGAGGTTAACGTCAGACGGGAAACCGAGCTGATACTGGCCAGTGCTTCACCACGAAAACCGAGGCTGATAATGGCTTCCAGATCGTCAAGGGTGGCGATTTTACTGGTGGCATGTCGCGCCAGCGCCAGTGCAAGCTCGTCTTTTTTAATACCGCCGCCGTTATCGCGAATGCGGATAAGCTTCGCGCCGCCGCGTTCGATATCGATATCGATCCGCGTGGCGCCAGCATCGAGACTGTTTTCTACCAGCTCTTTCACTACCGATGCAGGTCGCTCTACCACTTCGCCTGCGGCAATCTGATTCGCGAGCTGCGGCGGCAGAATCTGAATCGGCATGATCTCTCCTTAATTCACCAGCGCCCCACCCGGCGATGCGGCGCTNGGCGGTTTGCGCACTCTCGCCCTGCGGCGCGGACTGTATCGGGTGGGCCTCGAAATATTTACGCAGGCCGCCATAAATTGCTTCGGCAATTTGCTGCTGGAAATCATCGCTCGCGAGCAGGCGTTCTTCGCTGGTATTACTGATAAACCCGGTTTCGACGAGGATCGAGGGGATATCAGGGGAACGCAGCACCCCGAGGCTGGCATGTTCCGGATGACGCTTATGCAGGTTACCCACCCGCTGCATCTGCCCAAGCACATTAACCGCAACATCATACCCGACGCGCTGAGAATGGCCGAATTGTAAATCCAGTACCGCCTGGCTCAGATACGGGTCGGACTGACTGTTTGCCAGCACGTCGCCCGCGCCGCCCAACAGTTCTGACTGCTTCTCATGCTGTTCCAGCCAGCTCGCCATTTCGCTGTTGGCGCGACGGTTAGACAGCACCCACACCGAGGCGCCGGTGGCACCGCGGTTTGGCGCCGCGTCCGCATGAATCGACACCAGGAAATTGGCGTTCTGCTTACGCGCCACGTCAGAGCGGCCCATCACCGAAATAAAGTAGTCGCCGTCACGGGTCATCACGCCTTTAAACATCGGGTCGGCGTTCAACAGCGTACGCAGTTTGCGGGCAATGGCGATAGTGACGTTTTTCTCACGCGTGCCGCCAGGGCCGATCGCGCCAGGATCCTGACCGCCGTGGCCCGCATCAATCGCGATAATGACTTTGTCGCCGGGCGCCACCGCACGAGCAGATGCCGCAGGGCGCGTCACCGTATTGCTGCTGGTCGCCGCCGTAATACGATCGTTATTGGCTTTGAACGGGTTCCGCGCCGGTTCCGACGGACGAGAGACGACCGCAGGCGCATCAACGCGCTTCGCGACCACACGCGGTGGCGGAGGTGGCGGCGGCGCATCGGCATTAATGGTAAAGACGACGGTATAGTTCGCGCCGTTCTGCTGTTTTGCGACGCGCGTTTTACCGTTTTCGGTCAGGTCGACCACCAGCCGCAGGGACTGGTCATCCTTCGGCGTTCCCGAACGGATGCTTCTGACCAGGTTATTACCGCTGAACTGCAACGGTAGCCCCTGGATCACCCCGGTCTGTTTGATATCGAGCGCCACACTGCGCCTGCCGTCCTGGCTGAAGGAATATTCCGGATCGCCCATAAAACTGAAGGTGATTCGGGCTTGTTTGTCGCCATTCGAGACCTGAATGTCGGATAAGCTGGCCGCGGTTGCTTGCAGGGTCAACAGCATCAGTGCAGCCATCAACGCACTTTTAACGCGATACATCATCCCGCCATCCCTTTTAAATTAACTGGCTAAACGCGCCAGTAATGACTCACCCAGCGAGGAGACGGCGGTCACGCGCGCCTCCCGCCCTTGTGCCTGGTAGTCTATGTGAATTTCGACGTCCGGGTCAGGCAGCACACCCGCGCCCTGTTGCGGCCACTCCACCAGGCAGATGGCATCATTGGCAAAATAGTCGCGGATCCCCATAAATTCGAGCTCCTCTGGATCCGCAAGTCGATATAGATCAAAGTGGTACACGTTCAACTGCTCAAGCGCATACGGCTCGACCAGCGTGTACGTTGGGCTTTTTACGTTACCCTTATGCCCCAGCGCCTGCAAAAAGCCGCGACTGAACGTTGTTTTACCCGCGCCTAAATCACCGTACAGATAAATCACTGTTGCGCCAGTGCAGGCCTGCGCGATACGGTGACCCAGTGCTAAAGTGGCCTGCTCGTCGGGTAAAGAAATCACTCGATTAATCATGGTTTACGTCAATCACATCCGGGTTAACAACACGCCTCAGCGTGGAAAAAAGATCGGTCGCCAGCATGCCGCGCGTGCCAGAACCAGCCAGCTTGTCAGCGGCGGCGCCGTGCGCCACACAGCCTGCGCAGGCGGCATCATAAAGCGTCAGTGCCTGTCCCAGCAATGCGCCGATAATGCCTGACAGCACATCGCCCATCCCGCCGCTGGCCATTCCGGCATTTCCGGCATCAATGATTCCAAGGTGGCCATCATCGTCAGCGACCACGGTGCCTGCGCCTTTCAGCACCACCACGCCCCCGTATCGTTTTACCAGACGCTGCGCGGCATTTACGCGATCGCTTTCAATGTCTGCCACGCGACAGCCAAGCAAACGGGCGGCCTCGCCGGGGTGCGGGGTTAATAACCGATTGTGACGTTTATCGGGATTGATTGCCAGAAGGTTCAGCGCATCGGCGTCCCAGAGCATCGGTTTGCGAACGTTTTCGACCTTCCGCAACGCCTGTTGCCCCCAGGATTGCTGCCCAAGCCCCGGGCCAATAACCACAACATCGGCCCATTCCAGGCTCTCTTCCAGCGTTGGCGGCGTCAGCTCATGTACCATCAATTCCGGGCGGGCGGTGATAATTGGCGCGATATTTTCGGCCCGCGTCAGCACGCGCACCAGCCCGGCTCCCGCGCGCAGGGCGGCTTCTCCGGTCATGCGAATCGCCCCGGCAGTGCCGTGATCGCCACCGATGATCACCAGCCGCCCATGGTCGCCCTTGTGTGACGTCGGGCGACGCGGCGGTAACCAGTGCGCCAGCTGTGAAGCATCAAAACGGGAAATGACGATCGGCTGAGCGGCAAGCCAGCTGTCCAGCCCCAGTGAATGGTGGTGTAATTTTCCCACCACGTCGCGCGCTTTACCGGTGAGCAACCCCGGTTTCAGGGCGATAAAGGTCAGGGTATGCGCGGCGTGAATGACCGCGCCCGGCGTCGCGCCAGTCTGTGCGATAAGCCCGGAAGGAATGTCGAGCGCCATGACCGGCGCAGGGTATTTATTTGCCTGCTCAATAAGATCTGCCACCTCGTCACGCGGCGCGCTATTGAGACCGGTGCCGAGCAGACCATCGATAATCAGATCGACGTCCTCCGGCCAGGAGATCGTCGGGGCGTGGATCACGCCACCGGCGTTCAGCCAGGCGTCACACGCGTCGTGGGCTTCCTCGGGGAGTGGTTTGTCGCTCTCCAACGCCAGCAGCGTCACGCGAATGCCCTGCGCGGCCGCCAGTCGCGCGACCACATAACCGTCGCCGCCGTTATTGCCGTGACCACAAAGCACCAGCCAGTGCCGCGCATCAGGCCAGGTGTCGCGAGCGAGGGAAAACGCCGCCTCACCCGCGCGGAACATGAGTTCGTGCAGCGTCAGCCCCAGACTGTCTGCTGCCGCTTTTTCGGCACGACGCAGGTCATCCGCAGGCCAAATGGAATGTGGTATACTTGCGAGGTTCCTCGTCAATGTATGGTCCGTCATGTCACAGCCCCTCGATCTCAATCAGTTAGCGCAAAAAATCAAACAATGGGGCACTGAACTCGGCTTTCAGCAGGTCGGTATTACCGATACCGATCTCAGCGCCAGCGAGCCAAAACTGCAGGCGTGGCTGGATAAACAATACCACGGCGAGATGGCGTGGATGGCGCGTCACGGCATGATGCGCGCCCGCCCCCATGAACTCTTACCCGGTACGTTACGCGTGATTAGCGTGCGTATGAACTACCTGCCTGCGAATGCAGCCTTTGCCCGTACCCTGAAAAATCCCGCACTCGGTTACGTCAGCCGTTATGCTCTTGGGCGTGATTATCATAAGCTTTTACGCAACCGACTCAAAAAGCTCGGCGAAATGATTCAGGAACAATATACTTCGCTCAATTTTAGACCGTTTGTGGATTCTGCGCCTGTTCTGGAACGCCCGCTGGCGGAAAAAGCCGGGCTTGGCTGGACAGGTAAGCATTCACTTATTCTCAGCCGGGACGCGGGTTCCTTCTTTTTTCTCGGCGAATTGCTGGTGGATATCCCCTTACCCGTTGATAAACCTGTCGAAGAAGGCTGCGGTCGCTGTGTCGCCTGCATGACCATCTGCCCGACCGGCGCTATCGTCGAACCCTACACCGTTGACGCTCGCCGCTGCATTTCTTATCTGACCATTGAACTCGAAGGCGCTATCCCGGAAGAGTTTCGCCCGCTGATTGGCAACCGCATCTACGGCTGCGACGACTGTCAGCTCATCTGCCCGTGGAATCGGTATTCACAGGTCACCGATGAAGACGACTTCAACCCGCGCAAAGCCCTGCATGCGCCGGAACTGGTGGAACTGTTCGGCTGGAGCGAGGAGCGGTTCCTGAAAGTAACGGAAGGATCGGCCATTCGCCGGATTGGACATCTGCGCTGGCTGCGCAATATTGCAGTCGCGCTGGGAAATGCGCCCTGGGGTGACGCGAACATGCGCGCGCTGGAAAGCCGCCGGGGTGAACATCCCCTTCTTGATGAGCATATTGAGTGGGCGATCGCTAAGCAGATCGAGAAACGAAATGCCTGCGTTATCGAGGTGCAGCCGCCGAAAAAACTGCGGTTGGTTCGTGTCATAGAAAAAGGTTTGCCGCGTGACGCCTGATTCATTCACAGCATGTGAATAAAATTAAAAAGGCATTGCGATTCAATGCACAGAAAATCGTCAAGTGATCCCAGTAACACTTTGCAATCAAATTTTCTCTTTATATATCAATAAACTAATAAGATATAATTCACCCTGCTAACGATTGGTTGTAACGGGCCGAATTCAAATTTCTGTGGATAACTCTGTTCACAAGAGTGTTTCAGGCACGACATAAAACGTCCCCAGCCGCGAAACGCGTTGTGGATAATCGTGAAGAAAAGAAATTTTGGAGCGGGAAACGAGACTCGAACTCGCGACCCCGACCTTGGCAAGGTCGTGCTCTACCAACTGAGCTATTCCCGCATAATCTTCGTCTTTCACGCTGCCATTCATTGCAACGCGAAATCCTGTGATTAGGATGGTCCGTATCTTTCGATACTTTCNCGCGACCCCGACCTTGGCAAGGTCGTGCTCTACCAACTGAGCTATTCCCGCATAATCTTCGTCTTTCATGCTGCCATTCATTGCAACCTGAAATCCTGTGATTAGGATGGTCCGTATCTTTCGATACTTTCAAATTTGGAGCGGGAAACGAGACTCGAACTCGCGACCCCGACCTTGGCAAGGTCGTGCTCTACCAACTGAGCTATTCCCGCAAAATCTGAAGCTGCCGTAACGCAACAAAACTATGTCGTTACGGGAGGCGCATTATACGAGAAAACCGTGGAGCTGCAACCCCCTCAACCGCAATTTTTTACCTTTTCCGTTTGAGTGATGATTTTATCAGCAAGATGCACAATTTAGCGCCAAATGCCCGGAGGCGCAAGCCTACCGGGCCGCTGTTCACCTGTCTTACAACTGAATAAAATGCTCGCGATAGTACGCCAGCTCAGCCACCGATTCGCGGATGTCGTCCATCGCTTTATGGGTGCCCTGCTTCTTAAAACCGTCGAGAATTTCTGGTTTCCAGCGGCGCGCCAGCTCTTTCAGCGTGCTGACGTCGAGATAGCGATAGTGGAAATAAGCTTCCAGTTCCGGCATGTATTTAAACAGAAAACGACGATCCTGACCGATGCTGTTGCCGCAAATAGGGGATTTACCGGCAGGCACCCACTGCTTGAGAAACTCGATTGTCGCCAGCTCCGCCGCGCGATCGTCCTGGGTACTCGCTTTGACCCGATCCACCAGCCCGCTGCCGGTGTGAGTCCGCACGTTCCACTCGTCCATCAGCGCCAGCTGATCGTCAGACTGATGAACCGCAATCGTCGGCCCCTCCGCCAGAATGTTCAGATTCGCATCGGTCACCAGCGTCGCGATTTCAATGATACGATCGCGCTCTGGATCAAGCCCGGTCATTTCAAGATCGATCCAAATCAGGTTGTTTTCATCTGCACTCATGCTATTTTCCACCATAATTTCACCATCCGGACCCACCAGCATCATGAAAGATGACGGGTCGATATTGATCTAAGATAGCGTGTATCATAGAGGTTTTGCCCGTACAGGGCGACCAGGAGCCAGAACGATTGAGTAAAAATAAACTCTCCAAAGGTCAGCAGCGCCGCGTGAAAGCGAATCATCAGCGCCGTCTCAAAACGACTTCGGAGAAGATCGATTTCGATGACAACCTGTTTGGCGAACCGTCGGAAGGCGTCGTCATTAGTCGCTTTGGCATGCATGCTGACGTGGAGTCCGCCGATGGCGACATTCACCGCTGTAATATTCGCCGCACGATCCGCTCGCTGGTGACCGGGGATCGCGTGGTCTGGCGACCAGGCAAAACCGCGGCGGAAGGGGTAAACGTCAAAGGCATCGTCGAAGCGGTGCACGAGCGCACGTCAGTACTGACCCGCCCGGATTTCTACGATGGCGTAAAACCGATCGCCGCAAATATCGATCAGGTGATCATCGTCTCCGCCATTTTGCCGGAGCTGTCGCTGAATATTATCGATCGTTATCTCGTGGCCTGCGAAACCCTCAACGTCGAACCGCTGATCGTACTGAATAAGATCGACCTGCTGGACGATGACGGGATGGATTTCGTCAATGCGCAAATGGATATCTATCGCCACATCGGCTATCGCGTGTTGATGGTCTCGAGCCGCACCCAGAACGGGTTAACACCGCTGGAAGAGGCGCTGACGGACCGCATCAGCATCTTTGCCGGGCAGTCCGGCGTCGGCAAATCCAGCCTGCTGAACGCGCTACTGGGGCTGCATGACGATCAGATCCTGACCAACGACGTCTCCGACAACTCCGGTCTGGGGCAGCACACCACTACCGCCGCCCGGCTGTATCACTTCCCGCACGGCGGTGATGTGATTGATTCACCTGGCGTTCGCGAATTCGGTCTGTGGCATCTCGAACCGGAACAAATCACCAACGGCTTTGTCGAATTCCATGATTATCTGGGCAGTTGCAAATACCGCGACTGCAAGCATGACACCGATCCCGGCTGCGCCATCCGCGAAGCGGTAGAAAACGGTAAAATCGCGCAGAGCCGCTTCGATAATTATCACCGAATCCTTGAAAGTATGTCGCAGGTAAAAACGCGTAAAAACTTTTCGGAAACCGATAACTGAGAATTATGCTTGCGATGACTGACATTTACGTTCGCCATCGTTAAAATCGGCCACTTTTCTGTAAGATCCGCTGAAAACGTGGCGGGTTGGGAATGACAAAATCATGGCCTGGAGGCTACCTTGTTAAACGATCTTAAACTTTCTCTGCAATACATTCTGCCGAAACTGTGGCTCACTCGCCTGGCAGGCTGGGGTGCGAGCAAACGAGCAGGCTGGTTGACCAAACTGGTCATCGATATGTTCGTAAAGTACTACAAGGTCGACATGAAAGAGGCGCAAAAGCCGGATACCGCCAGCTATCGCACCTTTAATGATTTCTTCGTTCGCCCGCTGCGCGATGAAGTGCGCCCACTGAATACCGATCCGAACGTGCTGGTGATGCCTGCCGACGGCGTGATCAGTCAGCTTGGCAACATCGAAGACAACAAAATTCTGCAGGCGAAAGGCCACGACTACACGCTGGAAGCGCTGCTCGCGGGCAACTATCAGATGGCAGACTTGTTCCGCAACGGGACCTTTGCCACCACCTACCTGTCGCCGCGCGACTATCATCGCGTCCACATGCCGTGCAACGGTATTTTGCGTGAAATGATCTATGTGCCGGGCGATCTGTTCTCCGTGAATCACCTGACGGCGCAGAACGTGCCGAATCTGTTTGCCCGCAACGAGCGCGTGATCTGCCTGTTCGATACGGAATTCGGCCCGATGGCGCAGATTCTCGTTGGCGCGACCATTGTTGGCAGCATTGAAACCGTCTGGGCAGGCACCATTACGCCGCCGCGCGAAGGCATTATCAAGCGCTGGACGTGGCCAGCAGGCGAAAGCGAAGGGTCTGTTGCTCTGCTGAAAGGCCAGGAAATGGGCCGCTTTAAACTGGGCTCTACCGTCATCAATCTGTTTGCGCCAGGTAAAGTCGCGCTGGTTGAGCAACTACAAAGCCTGTCGGTCACCAAACTGGGTCAGCCGCTGGCGTACTCCACCGAAACGATGGTTACGCCGGACGCCGAGCCTGCGCCGCTGTCTGCGGAAGAAATTAAAGCCGAACACGACGCCAGCCCGCTGGTTGATGAAAAGAATGACGAAGGTTAAGTCCTGACAAAAGGTTATCCCGTGCGCCTGATTATCACTTTCCTGATGGCCTGGAGCCTCAGCCTGGGGGCGTACGCAGCGACGGCCCCTGATGCAAAACACATCGCCCAGGAACTGGAGCAGGCGAAAGCGGCAAAACCCGCTCAGCCGGAGGTCGTCGAGGCGCTCCAGGCTGCGCTGAACGCGCTTGAGGAGCGAAAAGGCTCCCTTGAGCGCGCGAAGCAATATCAGCAAGTTATCGACAACTTCCCCAAACTTTCCCAGACGCTGCGCACCCAGCTCAGCAATCAGAGCACCGAACCACGCCAGGTGCCGGTCGGGCTGACCAGCGATGCACTGAACCAGGAAATCCTGCAGGTCAGCAGCCAGTTGCTGGAAAAAAGCCGCCTGGCGCAGCAGGAGCAGGATCGCGCCCGCGAAATCGCCGATTCCCTGAGCCAACTGCCGCAACAGCAAACCGACGCCCGTCGTCAGTTGAACGAGGTGGAGAGGCGCGTCAACGCCCCTGGCGGCAACTCCTCGCTGGCGCAGGCGCAGAATCTCAACCAACAGGCTGAATCCGCCCGCCTGAAAGCGCTGGTCGATGAACTGGAGCTGGCGCAGCTGTCCGCCAACAACCGCCAGGAGCTGTCGCGGATGCGCTCCGAACTGGCGCAAAAACAGAGCGAACAGCTTGATGCGTACCTGCAGGCGTTGCGTAACCAGCTCAACAGCCAGCGTCAACGCGAAGCGGAGCGCGCGCTCGAAAGCACCGAACTGCTGGCGGAAAACAGCGCCAACCTGCCAGAAGGTATCGTTAAACAGTTCAAAACGAACCGCGAGCTGTCGCAGGCGTTAAATCAACAGGCGCAGCGGATGGATCTGGTGGCCTCACAGCAGCGTCAGGCGACCAATCAGACGCTACAGGTTCGTCAGGCGCTGAATACGCTGCGCGAACAGTCGCAATGGCTGGGCTCCTCGAACCTGCTGGGTGAAGCGCTGCGCGCGCAGGTGGCCCGTCTGCCGGAGATGCCCAAACCGCAGCAGCTGGATACCGAAATGGCGCAACTGCGCGTGCAGCGTTTGCGCTATGAAGAGCAGCTCAACAAGCAGCCGCAGCTCCAGCAAATCCGTCAGGCCGATGGTCAGGAACTCACCAGTGAACAGACCCGCATTCTGGACGCGCAGCTGCGCACCCAACGCGAACTGCTGAATTCCCTGCTACAGGGCGGCGATACGCTGATCCTCGAACTGACCAAGCTGAAAGTCTCCAACGGTCAACTGGAGGATGCGCTGAAAGAGGTCAACGAAGCCACGCACCGTTATCTTTTCTGGACCTCGGACGTCAGCCCCATCACCTTTAGCTGGCCGATTGAAATCGTGCAGGATCTGCGTCGGCTGATCTCACTCAACACCTTCAGCCAGTTAGGCAAAGCGTCAGTGATGATGCTCACCAGCAAAGAGACGTTGTTCCCGCTGTTTGGCGCGCTAATCCTGGTCGGGTTCAGCATCAGCTCGCGCAAGCATTTCACCCGTTTTCTGGAGCGTTCCAGCGCCCGCGTCGGCAAAGTGACGCAGGACCATTTCTGGCTAACGTTGCGCACCGTGTTCTGGTCGATTCTGGTGGCCTCGCCGCTACCCGTGCTGTGGATGACGCTGGGCTACGGGTTGCAGGAAGCCTGGCCTTATCCGCTGGCGGTGGCGATTGGTGATGGGGTGACCGCCACCGTGCCGCTGCTGTGGGTGGTCATGATTTGCGCCACCTTTGCCCGCCCCAACGGTTTGTTCATTACGCACTTTGGCTGGCCGCGCGATCGCGTGTTGCGGGCGATGCGCTACTACCTGATGAGCATCGGGCTGATTGTACCGCTCATCATGGCGCTGATCATGTTCGATAACCTGAACGATCGTGAGTTTTCCGCTTCGCTCGGCAGGCTCTGTTTTATTCTGATTTGCGGCGCGCTGGCGGTGGTGACGCTGAGCCTCAAACGGGCAGGTATTCCTCTCTATCTCGATAAAGAGGGTGAAGGCGACAACATGGTTAACCGCCTGCTCTGGAACCTGCTGATGGGCGCGCCGCTGGCGGCAATTCTGGCGGCAGGCGTCGGTTATCTGGCAACGTCTCAGGCGTTACTGGCGCGTCTGGAAACGTCTGTCGCCATCTGGTTCCTGTTGCTGGTGATTTACCACGTCATCCGCCGCTGGATGCTGATCCAGCGACGCCGTCTGGCGTTCGACCGTGCGAAGCATCGCCGTGCTGAGATGCTGGCGCAGCGCGCGCGTGGCGAGGACGAGCACCACGCCTCCAGCCTGGAAGGCTCCGCCGAAGTGGAAGTCAGCGAAATCGATCTCGACGCTATCAGCGTGCAGTCATTGCGACTGGTGCGTTCGATTCTGATGCTGATTGCGCTGGTGTCGGTCATCGTGCTGTGGTCTGAAATCCATTCCGCCTTTGGTTTCCTGGAAAACATTTCGCTGTGGGATGTGACATCGACGGTGCAGGGCGTGGAAAGCCTTGAGCCGATAACCCTCGGCGCGGTGTTGATTGCGATTCTGGTGCTGATTATCACCACGCAGCTGGTGCGGAACCTTCCTGCCCTGCTGGAGCTGGCGATCCTCCAGCATCTGGATCTGACGCCGGGAACGGGCTACGCCATCACCACCATTACCAAATACCTGTTGCTGCTGGTGGGCGGGCTGGTCGGCTTCTCGATGATTGGTATTGAGTGGTCAAAACTGCAGTGGCTGGTGGCCGCGCTCGGTGTCGGTCTTGGCTTTGGTTTACAGGAGATTTTCGCCAACTTTATCTCCGGCCTGATCATTCTGTTTGAAAAACCGATCCGTATTGGCGATACCGTGACGATCCGCGATTTGACCGGCAGCATCACGAAGATCAACACCCGCGCGACGACAATCAGCGACTGGGATCGCAAAGAGATCATCGTGCCGAACAAGGCGTTCATCACCGAACAGTTTATCAACTGGTCGCTGTCCGATTCGGTGACCCGTGTTGTGCTGACGGTGCCCGCGCCGTCGGATGCCAACAGCGAAGAGGTGACGCAAATTCTCTATACCGCCGCCGAGCGCTGCTCGCTGGTGATCGACAACCCGGCCCCGGAAGTGTTCCTCGTGGATTTACAACAGGGGATCCAGATTTTCGAGCTGCGTATTTACGCCGCCGAAATGGGCCATCGCATGCCGCTGCGTCATGAGATCCACCAGCTGATTCTGGCTGGCTTCCGCGAGCACGGTATCGAGCTGCCATTCCCGCCATTCCAGATGCGCGTCGAAACGATGGGCGGTAAACCGTCAGGGAAAACGCTGTCGTCGGCAGGCAGACGCCCAAGAACGCCGGGGAGTTTGTAACAAAAGAGGCCGGTCACTAAAAATTGACCGGCCTCTTTTTTCAGAAGCACCACTGATAGCGGAAATAAAAACGCCACAACCAGAACCCAGCCACCGCGAATGTTGCAATGTAGAGCAAGGCAAAACGCTTCTTTTTGATAAATAGCGCATAAAGCACCGGGAAAAATAACGGTAGCGTTACGAGGATCCCTACATCGCGGGTATCATCGTCTTCAACAGCGCTTATCAGATCGCAGAAGTTATTGATATTATTAGTGCCAATCCACCACTCTTTATCATGAACCGTCAGCAAAAGAATCCACAACACGGAAAACAAGGTCCATATAAAAACCAGAGTAAAGCGCTTCCAGCTCATAGAACCTCCGTATATTTTTTCGTCTGGATTACGCCCGATCGACCGTAAAGGCGATGACATCGCCGATCGTTTCTGCGCCCAGCGCCAGCATCACCAGACGATCCACGCCCAGCGCCACGCCGGAGCTGTCCGGCATCCCGGCGCTCAACGCATCCAGCAGATTCTGGTCGATCGGCTGCTGCGGTAAGCCGCGTGCGGCGCGCTTGCGATTATCCTGCTCGAACCGCTGCTGCTGTTCGCGGGCATCGGTCAGTTCGTGGAAACCGTTCGCCAGCTCCAGCCCCTTGTAATAAACCTCAAAGCGCTCGGCCACGCGATGGTCTTCGGTGCTGATCTGCGCCAGTGACGCCTGGCTTGCCGGGAAGTGATAGATCACCGTCGGGCGATCCTGACCGATGTGCGGTTCCACGCCGGTGACAAACAACAACTGGAGCAACGTGTCGCGATCTTCTTCGGTGTCGGCAATGTTGCTGACATCAAGTTTGGCCGCCGCTTCGCGCAACTGGGTTTTATCCGCCGACAGCGGGTCAATTTCCAGATGGCGCTGAAACGCCTGCTGGTAGGAGAGACTTTCCGCCGGCGCGCATTCGAGTACCTGTTGCAGCAGATCGTCGATTTCATTGATCAGGCGATACATGTCGAAGTGCGGGCGATACCACTCCAGCATGGTGAATTCCGGGTTGTGGTGACGGCCCATCTCTTCGTTACGGAAACTCCGGCACAACTGGAATATCGGCCCGCAGCCAGCGGCCAGCAGACGCTTCATGTGATATTCCGGGCTGGTCATCAGATACAGGTTCATCCCCTGAGAATGTCCGGGGCCGACGAAACGGGTCTCAAACGGGAACAGGTTGATGTCTGTGACCGTCGCCTGGCTCATACAGGGCGTTTCCACCTCCAGCACGCCGCGATCGGCGAAGAAGCGGCGAATCTCCGCCATAATTGCCGCGCGTTTTAACAGGTTAGGGATGGATGCGCTCGGCTGCCAGGTTGCCGTTTCGCTCATGAGTTTCTCTCCGATTGGTGATAAGGGCACGAAGTCTACTCGCAACCGCTCAGGGAGACAAATTTTGTCCAGCAAAGCGCAGCAAATCCATTAGTGCAGATGATTGCCGTACGAAATACATCAAAACGTGTGATAAATCCCCGCACGGATCCGCAAAAAAATCGAACACATCAAATTTCCCCTTTCCCCATGCGGTTATACTGCCATCCCATAAAAGGAGTCGTGGATACGCTTTCGCAATGGCGGCTTGTGACAGGTGAACTACCCTTGGTCAGGCGCATTGCGAAAAAACAATAAACTGGAGGAATGTCGTGCAAACCTTTCAAGCCGATCTTGCCGTTATAGGCGCTGGCGGATCAGGATTACGGACTGCTATCGCAGCAGCTCAGGCGAATCCTAACGCTAAAATCGCTCTGATTTCAAAAGTCTATCCGATGCGCAGTCATACGGTGGCCGCTGAAGGCGGTTCTGCAGCGGTTGCGCAGGATCACGATAGCTTTGAGTATCATTTTCACGATACGGTTGCCGGTGGCGACTGGCTTTGTGAACAGGATGTCGTCGATTACTTTGTCCATCACTGCCCGACCGAGATGACCCAGCTTGAGCAATGGGGTTGTCCGTGGAGTCGCCGTCCTGACGGTTCCGTCAACGTGCGCCGCTTTGGTGGTATGAAAATTGAACGTACGTGGTTCGCCGCCGATAAAACCGGCTTCCACATGCTTCACACGCTGTTCCAGACCTCCCTCCAGTTCCCGCAGATCCAACGTTTCGATGAGCACTTCGTCCTCGATATTCTGGTGGATGACGGTCAGGCACGTGGTCTGGTCGCGATGAATATGATGGAAGGCGAACTGGTGCAGATTCGCGCGAACGCCGTCGTGCTTGCTACTGGCGGTGCGGGTCGCGTTTACCGTTTCAATACCAACGGCGGCATCGTGACCGGCGATGGGATGGGCATGGCGCTGAGCCATGGCGTTCCGCTTCGCGACATGGAATTCGTGCAGTATCACCCGACCGGGCTGCCGGGCTCAGGGATCCTGATGACGGAAGGCTGCCGTGGTGAAGGCGGTATTCTGGTCAACAAGAACGGCTACCGCTATCTGCAGGATTACGGCATGGGTCCGGAAACCCCGCTGGGCGAGCCGAAGAACAAATACATGGAACTCGGCCCGCGCGACAAAGTATCTCAGGCGTTCTGGCATGAGTGGCGTAAAGGCAACACCATTTCGACGCCGCGCGGCGACGTGGTCCATCTCGACCTGCGCCACCTCGGTGAGAAGAAGCTGCTTGAACGTCTGCCGTTCATCTGTGAACTGGCAAAAGCGTACGTCGGCGTGGATCCGGTGAAAGAGCCGATTCCGGTGCGTCCGACCGCGCATTACACCATGGGCGGTATCGAAACCGATCAGAAATGCGAAAGCCGTATCAAAGGGCTGTTTGCCGTCGGCGAATGTTCGTCTGTCGGTCTGCACGGTGCCAACCGTCTGGGCTCCAACTCGCTGGCCGAGCTGGTGGTGTTCGGCCGTCTGGCCGGTGAACAGGCGATGGAGCGTTCATCGACCGCTACGCCTGCCAACAGCGCGGCACTTGATGCGCAGGCCGCTGATGTAGAAAACCGCCTGAAAGCGCTGGTTAACCAGGAAGGCAACGAAAACTGGTCGAAGATCCGCGACGAAATGGGTATCTCCATGGAAGAAGGCTGCGGGATCTACCGTACGCCGGAACTGATGCAGAAAACCATCGACAAGCTGGCGGAGCTGCAGGAGCGCTTCAAGCGCGTTCGCATCACCGATACGTCCAGCGTCTTTAACACTGACCTGCTGTACACCATCGAGCTGGGCCATGGTCTGAACGTTGCTGAGTGTATGGCGCACTCCGCCATCGCGCGTAAAGAATCGCGCGGCGCGCATCAGCGTCTCGACGAAGGCTGCACCGAGCGTGACGACGTCAACTTCCTCAAGCATACCCTCGCTTTCCGCGACGCTGACGGGACCACCCGCCTGGAGTACAGCGACGTGAAGATCACCACCCTGCCACCGGCGAAACGCGTATACGGTGCAGAAGCGGAAGAAGCCGAGAAGAAGGAGACGGCGAATGGCTGAGATGAAAAACCTGAAAGTTGAGGTGGTGCGTTATAACCCTGAAGTGGATGACGCTCCGCACAGTGCTTTCTATGAAGTGCCTTACGATGAGCAGACCTCGCTGCTGGACGCGCTGGGCTACATCAAAGATAACCTGGCACCGGATCTGAGCTACCGCTGGTCCTGTCGTATGGCGATTTGTGGTTCCTGCGGCATGATGGTCAACAAAGTGCCGAAGCTGGCCTGTAAAACGTTCCTGCGTGACTACACGAAAGGACTGAAGGTCGAAGCGCTGGCGAACTTCCCGATTGAACGCGATCTGGTGGTCGACATGACCCACTTTATCGAAAGTCTGGAAGCGATTAAGCCGTATATCATCGGCAACCCGCGTACGCCGGATCAGGGTCCAAACACCCAGACCCCGGCGCAGATGGCGAAGTATCACCAGTTCTCCGGCTGCATCAACTGCGGTCTGTGCTATGCAGCCTGCCCGCAGTTTGGCCTGAATCCTGAATTCATCGGCCCGGCGGCGATTACCCTGGCGCATCGCTACAACGAAGACAGCCGCGACCACGGTAAAAAAGAGCGTATGGCGCAGTTGAATAGCCAGAACGGCGTCTGGACCTGTACTTTCGTGGGCTTCTGCTCCGAAGTTTGTCCGAAGCATGTCGATCCGGCTGCTGCCATTCAGCAGGGTAAAGTGGAAAGCTCGAAAGACTTTCTTATCGCCACCCTGAAACCACGCTAAGGAGTGCATTATGACGACTAAACGCAAAGCCTATGTACGGCCGATGCCGTCCACCTGGTGGAAAAATCTGCCGTTTTATCGCTTCTATATGCTGCGTGAAGGGACGGCGGTACCGGCAGTCTGGTTCAGTATTGTCCTGATTTACGGCCTGTTCGCATTGAAAAATGGCCCTGAATCCTGGGCAGGTTTCGTGGGCTTTCTGCAAAACCCGGTGGTGGTGATCCTCAACCTCATCGCCCTGGCTGGCGCATTGCTGCACACCAAAACCTGGTTTGAACTGGCGCCAAAAGCGGCGAATATCATCGTAAAAAACGAAAAAATGGGGCCAGAGCCAATCATTAAAGGGCTTTGGGTGGTAACGGCGGTGGTCACCGTTGTCGTGCTATTTGTCGCCCTGTACTGGTAAGGAGGCTAACGTGATCAATCCAAATCCAAAACGCTCTGACGAGCCCGTATTCTGGGGTCTGTTCGGCGCAGGCGGCATGTGGAGCGCAATTGTCGCGCCGGTAATGGTGCTGCTGGTGGGGATCCTGCTTCCGCTGGGACTCTATCCGGGCGAGGCACTGGGCTATGAGCGCGTGCTGGCGTTTGCCCAGAGCTTCATCGGCCGCGTGTTCCTCTTCGTGATGATCGTGCTGCCGCTGTGGTGTGGCTTACATCGTATCCATCACGCGATGCACGACCTGAAAATCCATGTGCCGAGCGGTAAATGGGTCTTCTACGGTCTGGCGGCCATCCTGACGGTTGTAACGCTGGTCGGCGTTATCTTCCTGTAATCTCCCTGCCCTCTTACGCCTCCGTAAGAGGGCAAATTTCTTCTGCTCCCGCCCCTTTTTCCTCGCTGCGTTCTACACTTAGCTAAAAACCTAGCAAGGAAGAAATCATGCGTGTGCTCCCCGCCATCGTGTCCGTTGCCGTTGCGTTTTTGCTGGTTGCCTGTAGTACCCCAACACCGCCGCCCGGCGTCACCGTCGTTACGCCGTTCAATGCTCAGCGTTATCTGGGCACCTGGTATGAAATCGCCCGTTTCGACCACCGTTTTGAAAGCGGTTTACAAAGGGTCACGGCCACCTACAGCCTGCGCGATGACGGCGGGCTGAACGTGATCAACAAAGGCTATAACCCCGACCGCGGCATGTGGCAAAAAACGGATGGCGTGGCGTACTTCACCGGATCGCCGGACAGAGCCGCACTGAAGGTATCATTCTTCGGACCTTTCTATGGCGGCTATAACATCATTGCACTGGATAAAACCTACCAGCATGCGCTGGTGTGCGGGCCGGATCGCGGCTATTTGTGGATCCTCGCCCGAACGCCCACCCTTTCAGCAGAGATGAAACAGCAGATGCTGGACGCCGCGACCCGGCAGGGCTTTGACGTGAGCAAGCTTATCTGGGTAAGACAGACGCCTTAGTGCGTGCTGAGCTTCAGCCCGATAATCCCGGCGACAATCAACACCAGGCTGGCGATTCTCGCCGCGCTCGCCGATTCGCCAAGCAGGATAATGCCGGTGATCGCCGCGCCGACGGCACCGATGCCCGTCCAGACCGCATAGGCCGTGCCGACCGGCAACGTTTTCATCGCCCAGGAGAGCAGCGCGACGCTGGCAATCATCGCCACGGCGGTAATGACGCTTGGCATTAAGCGGCTAAAACCGTGGGTGTATTTCAGGCCGATGGCCCAGACGACTTCGAGAAGACCTGCAACAACAAGAATTAACCAGGACATTATGGCTCCAGTGTGGGGCCGTCCCCGTTGTGAGATACGCTTACGGGTCGTCCCGTAAGGTGGTTGAAGTGCATTATTTTACCTCGTCAACGTCGGGATTCAAGACGTTTGCCTTAAGTCACACAATTTGTGCGTTATACCCGGAAATGGGCCTGTTTAGCGGCTTAGATTCTGCCTTTATTCATCATCGACTTCTTTATGATGGAAACTTCGTCAGTCAGCCTCATTCATCCCATTACGAAGCCAGAATGTACAAGATTCTATTACTTGATCGATGCCACTTCAGCCGTCAGGGGCTGGAATCATGGCTGATGCAGGTCAATGCTTTTGCGGCCCCGCTTTCCATTACCAGCCTGGGCAGTTTGCTGCTGGCGAAAGAGCATATTGAAGGCTGGCAACCGCATTTAATTATTGCCGATCTCAGCGGTTTTGCGGCCGAGCGTCATCAGATCCCGCTGATCTCTTCGCTGATCCGCAGCTCTTCCCCTCGCTCGCGGCTGGTGCTGTTGCAGTACGATAATTTCACCTCGACGGATTTGCACGACGCCTCGTGGGCAATCCTCGACAAGAAAATCGCCCTGACCGAGATGATGAACATTCTCGATGGCGCGCTGCGCTCAAGCCCCGGTATTAACCACGCGCGCACGGTAGCCCCGCTGCTGACGCGGCAGGAAGAGAAAGTGCTGTCGTTATGGATGGAAGGAACGAGTCACGGCACCATCGCCCGGATGCTGAACATTAACGGGAAAACGGTTTACACCTATAAACGCAACATTCGGCTCAAGCTGAAAGTAGAAAACCGGTTTTCACCGTTTCTCTCCGCCGCCGAAAGAAGAGGATAACGGTACGGCAGACGCCGCACCGCTTGCTGCCAGTATTACTGCTGCGCTTTCGTCGCGGCCCCAGAGATCGCGCT
This sequence comes from Trabulsiella odontotermitis, assembly GCF_001188485.1. Taxonomy (GTDB): domain Bacteria; phylum Pseudomonadota; class Gammaproteobacteria; order Enterobacterales; family Enterobacteriaceae; genus Trabulsiella; species Trabulsiella odontotermitis_A. The sequence continues at coordinate 15,373 of NZ_JNGH01000083.1, read as the reverse complement.
CCCGCCGTCCGAAATATCCTCGCCGACACCGCGCGTTGTATTACATGCAGTCAAGAGTGAAGAAAGCACTAAAACCGAGAAGATCGCTGCAATTGTTTTCTTAACCATAATATCTTCCTTTTATAGCCCGTGTTATTTGTGCTTTATAAGCATAGACAAAATCCCGGAAAGGAAAGAGAAAAGTATGGATTTTAGGAGAACGAGAAGCCATCGGCTGACGGCGTGGGGAATGAGGAACCTGGAATAACCCAGGCGCGGCACGACGCCACGCCTGAATTGACATCACATGAATTACTTCACGCGGGACACGTATTCGCCGGAGCGGGTATCCACTTTGATGACTTCGCCGATCTGTACGAACAGCGGAACTTTCACCACGGCGCCGGTGCTCAGGGTCGCCGGTTTGCCGCCGGTACCTGCGGTGTCACCTTTCAGACCTGGATCGGTCTCAACGATTTCCAGCTCTACAAAGTTAGGCGGAGTCACGGAGATAGGCTGACCGTTCCACAGGGTCACGATGCATTCAGCCTGATCCAGCAGCCACTTCGCGTTATCACCCACGGCTTTCTCGTCTGCAGCCAGCTGCTCGAAAGTCTCGTTGTTCATGAAGTGGTAGAACTCGCCGTCGTTGTACAGGAAGGTCAGGTTCATATCGACAACGTCTGCGCCTTCGGCGGAATCCGTAGATTTGAAGGTTTTCTCTACGCGGGTGCCGGTCAGCAGGCGGCGCAGCTTAACGCGCGCAAATGCCTGGCCTTTACCCGGTTTCACGAATTCACTGGATTCGACCGCATAAGGTTCGCCGTCCATCATGATTTTAAGACCGGCACGAAAATCGTTGCTATAGTAAGTCGCCATAAGGCCCTCTGAAATTGAAAACTTGGTAGCTTAGCCAAAAAATGGCAGACATTGTAACCCTAAACACCCTTTCCAGAGAAGATTGGTTATCGCAACTTGCCGATGTTGTGACCAATCCGGATGAACTCCTGCATCTTTTAAATGTAGACGCTGATGAACAGTTGTTGGCAGGTCGGGAGGCAAAACGCCTGTTTCCGCTGCGTGTTCCGCGCGCGTTCATCGCCCGTATGGAGAAGGGCAACCCCAACGATCCGCTGCTACGTCAGGTACTTACCTCCGAAGAGGAGTTTGTCGTGGCACCCGGTTTTTCCACCGATCCGCTGGAAGAACAGCATAGCGTGGTGCCCGGACTGCTGCATAAATACCAGAACCGGGCACTGCTGTTGGTGAAAGGCGGTTGTGCGGTAAATTGCCGCTATTGTTTCCGTCGACACTTCCCTTACGCTGAAAATCAGGGAAACAAGCGCAACTGGCAGACAGCGATGGCGTATATCGCGGCGCATCCGGAACTGGACGAGATTATTTTTTCCGGCGGCGATCCGCTGATGGCGAAAGATCATGAAATGGACTGGCTGATGACGCAGCTGGAAGCTATTCCGCACGTGAAGCGTTTACGTATTCACTCGCGCCTGCCGATTGTGATCCCTGCACGCATTACGGACGCCCTCGTTGCCCGTTTTGCGCGTTCCTCGCTGCAGGTGTTGCTGGTCAACCATATCAACCACGCCAATGAGATTGACGACACCTTCCGTGTCGCCATGGCGCGACTACGTGACGCGAAAGTGACGCTGCTGAACCAGAGCGTGCTGCTGCGCGGCGTGAATGACAACGCCAGAACGCTGGCAGACCTGAGTAACGCGCTGTTTGATGCTGGCGTGATGCCTTATTACCTGCATGTGCTCGATAAAGTGCAGGGCGCGGCGCATTTCCTGGTGAGTGATGAAGAAGCGCGTCGCATCGTCCGCGAACTGCTGACGCTGGTATCAGGCTATATGGTGCCCAAACTGGCGCGTGAAATTGGCGGTGAGCCAAGCAAAACGCCGCTCGATCTCCAGCTTCGTCAGCAATAATCGTTTTAGCAAAAATAAATTCATGGAAAATTCTTCCATGAATTTATTTTGCATCCCGTTTCAATATGCTATTTTACCGTCGCTGTAATACAGCTCCACTTCATTAATTCAATCTATATATAACGCCTACATTATTTATTTAAATAATGTTCAGGGAGTAACCATGCCGCTCATGATAAAAGGAATTAACACTGGTGTTATTCGTCACGATAATAACTTTCTGGCTCTTGCGCTCAAAGTTAAATATCAAAGAAATAAAGAGGCGCTTTTTTTCTTTCCGCCGCTGGTTCTGAGAGACGTGCTGATTGCCCTTGAACATCGCCTGTTTCAGCACGCCAGCCTCTCTGGACAACCGCAGGAACAGCTGAACAGGGCAAAGCGCAGCGCCATGAAAAAGCTGCGTGCGCATATTCCTGAACTGACCGAACAGGAGCTGGCGCAGGCGGATATTTCTCGCCGCGTGGAAACTGTTGCGCTGACGGAAAATAGCGAAAGCTGTTTATTATTCACGTTAACGATGAATGACAAAACGCAAACACAATTACAGGTTGAAGAAAATCAAATTGAATTGCTGGTAATTGCCATTGTGCAGGCGATTAATAATGCGGGTATGCATGAACTTGCGATACGCCTTTCTTCGTTGCTTGATTTCCTGCCGCTCTATGATGTGGATTGCCGCGAAACGGGCGAGCTGGAATATGACAGCTACGATCAGCCCGACTGGAAACAAACCCTGTTCAGCCATTATCTGGCATTGATATACCGGTTCTCTGACAATGACGGCAAGGACATCACCTGCGGCGCGGTCATTAAAACGCGCAGCAATTCGGATTCCGAAGAAGCAAAAGCCATCTCGCGACGATTGATGAATTTCAGCCCACGGCTGGGCAAACTGAAAGGCCGCGCCTGCCAGGTCTTTATTCGCGCGATCCCTCACGCACAACAGCAGGCATTGAGCCTGGAGCAGTGTTTACGCGCACTGCATCACCTGCGGGCCAGCATTCCGCAAAACTAACGGCGAACAGCAACCGATGCGCCCTCAAATCTGAGAGGGCGCAGCCTCTTCATGACCCGTAGATCAGTTCGGGCACTTATAAACCTGACCAATCATTTCGCTGTCGGTCGGCACAAAGCTGGAGAGCATGCCCTGCGTTGGGCTGCTGACGCCATAAATCACGTTGCCGCCCATTGCCGCGGCCTGATTACGCAGCGCATTTGCCGCACCGCGCATAGAGCCGCCCTCTTCGCCATGCTGACCAGAGAGCCAGTTGCTCTGCTTGCCGGTCGCCGTACCCAGTAGCTGACAATCCGCCGCCGGTTTATCTTCAACAAAGCGAACGTTCTGTCCGCCCGCGGTCAGTTCACTGCTGGAACTGCAACCTGCCAGCAGCAAAGCGGCACCGACGATCCCTGCACAGACTTTTACGCGCATGTTATTCCTCGTTATCAATGAGCTGGACACAACTTGTCCGTGTTGAACGTTATACTAAAAAGATGACCAAAAGAAAAACCCCCAGCCATTTCTGACCGGGGGTTTTTCAATCGGTGTGACAAAGCGAGCACCCAAATCATTCCGGGTGCCGGCATGATTACATCATGCCGCCCATACCACCCATACCGCCCATGCCGCCAGCAGCACCTAAGTCAGGCGCGTCGCCTTTCGGCAGGTCAGTGACCANTGCACTCGGTGGTGATCATCAGCCCAGCCACAGACGCCGCATACTGCAGTGCAGAACGGGTCACTTTGGTTGGATCCAGGATACCGAAGTCGATCATGTTGCCGTATTCTTCAGTGGCCGCGTTGTAACCGTAGTTACCTTCACCGGCTTTCACGGCGTTCGCCACAACAGACGGCTCTTCACCGGCGTTGGAAACGATCTGACGCAGCGGTGCTTCCATCGCGCGCAGCGCAACTTTGATACCGACGTTCTGATCTTCGTTCTGCGCGGTCAGGTGAGCCAGTTTCGCTGCAACGCGAACCAGCGCCACACCACCACCAGCAACCACGCCTTCTTCTACCGCCGCACGGGTCGCGTGCAGGGCATCGTCAACGCGGGCTTTCTTCTCTTTCATTTCCACTTCAGTCGCCGCACCCACCTTGATGACTGCAACNTGCCTCCACCCCCCCCTGCCAGTTTCGCTACGCGCTCCTGCAGTTTTTCACGGTCGTAATCGGAAGTGGCTTCTTCGATCTGTTTGCGGATCTGACCAACACGGCCCTGAATAGCAGCTTCGTCGCCCACGCCATCAATGATGGTGGTGGTGTCTTTGTTGATCACAACGCGTTTCGCCTGGCCCAGGTCTTCCAGGGTTGCTTTTTCCAGCTCCATACCGATCTCTTCAGAGATAACGGTACCGCCAGTCAGGGTGGCGATATCCTGCAGCATCGCTTTACGACGGTCGCCGAAGCCCGGTGCTTTCACCGCAGCCACTTTCACGATGCCACGCATGGTGTTAANTTTCGCAACGGCTTCCAGAACCGGCAGCATTTCGCGGATGTTGGAGATTTTTTTATCAGCCAGCAGGATGAACGGGCTTTCCAGTTCTACGGCGCCTGTTTCCGGCTTGTTGATGAAGTAAGGAGAGAGGTAACCGCGGTCGAACTGCATACCTTCTACAACGTCCAGTTCGTCTTCCAGGCCGGTACCGTCTTCAACGGTGATCACGCCTTCTTTACCGACTTTGTCCATCGCTTCCGCGATCAGTTTACCTACGGTTTCATCGGAGTTAGCGGAGATAGTCCCCACCTGAGCGATGGCTTTAGAGTCAGAGCACGGTACGGACAGCGCTTTCAGTTCTTCAACCGCAGCAACGACCGCTTTGTCGATACCACGTTTCAGATCCATCGGGTTCATGCCTGCAGCAACGGCTTTCAGCCCTTCTGCGATGATAGCCTGCGCCAGAACGGTGGCGGTGGTGGTACCGTCGCCTGCTGCGTCGTTCGCTTTAGAGGCAACTTCTTTCACCATCTGCGCGCCCATGTTCTCGAACTTGTCTTCCAGTTCGATTTCACGTGCCACGGAAACGCCATCTTTGGTGATGGTCGGTGCACCGAAAGATTTATCCAGAACCACGTTACGGCCTTTCGGGCCGAGGGTAACTTTCACTGCATCTGCCAGTACGTTTACGCCACGGAGCATTTTTACACGGGCGTCGTTACCGAATTTTACGTCTTTTGCTGCCATGTTCTTATATCCTCAAATTCGTTCAGTTTCGCGCGCGAAATTACGCTTCAACAATTGCCAGAATGTCGCTTTCAGACATGATCAACACTTCTTCATTGTCGATCTTCTCAGATTTCACACCGTAGCCATCATTGAAAATCACGATGTCACCGACTTTCACGTCCAGCGGCTGCACAGTTCCGTTTTCCAGAATGCGGCCCTTACCGACAGCGATGATTTCGCCACGCGTTGATTTCCCTGCTGCAGAACCGGTCAGAACGATACCGCCAGCGGATTTTGACTCAACTTCTTTACGTTTGACGATCACACGATCATGTAACGGACGAATACTCATTGATAGCTCTCCTTTGAGAAAGTCATTATCAGTTATGGATGGCGCCGGCCCGTAAACGGTTTCCCGGCTAGTGACCAGAGAGATGGGGATAAGTTTTTAGGCCTTCAAGGGGGAGTAAGAAAAAAATTTTTCTTACTGTCTCCGGGATCCCGTTTCGCTGTGCCAAAGAAAGCAATATCCGCTTAAAGCCTAAGGCCAACGGGATGTGATACCCTTTGCCTTCTGTTGTTTTTGTCAGGCCTGGGTGGGTCGATAAGCATGGGTGGATTAAAGCAGGAGCTTGGCCTTGCGCAAGGGATTGGTTTACTGGCGACATCGCTGCTGGGTACCGGCGTNTGCTGTTCCGGCGCTGGCGGCGCTGGTCGCCGGCGATAACAGCCTGTGGGCCTGGCCAGCGCTTATCGTTCTGGTTTTCCCCGTCGCCATTGTGTTCGCTATCCTTGGGCGCCATTTCCCCAGCGCGGGCGGCGTAGCGCATTTCGTCGGGCTGGCGTTCGGCCCGCGTATGGAAAGGGTGACCGGCTGGCTGTTTCTCTCGGTGATCCCCGTTGGTTTACCTGCAGCGCTGCATATCGCGACCGGCTTTGGCCAGGCGCTGTTTGGCTGGCATGGTGCACAACTGTTGCTTGCGGAATTTGGCACGCTGGCGATTGTCTGGTGGGTGGGCTCCCGCGGCGCCAGCTCCAGCGCCAATTTGCAGACGGTGGTGGCGATACTGATTGTGGCGCTTGTCGTCGCGATCTGGTGGTCGGGCGACCTTTCCGTTGCGAATATCCCCTTCCCTGCGATCAACGAGATTGACGTTCCGCAACTGTTTTCCGCGCTGTCGGTGATGTTCTGGTGCTTTGTCGGGCTGGAAGCATTCGCTCATCTGGCGTCAGAATTTAAAAATCCGGAACGGGACTTTCCCCGCGCATTGATGATTGGCCTGCTACTGGCGGGCACCGTTTACTGGGTCTGTACCGTAGTGGTACTGCATTTCAACGCTTACAGCGCGGATCGCGCCGCAGCAGCGTCATTGCCGGGGATCGTGGTCGGCCTGTTTGGCGTCAAAGCGCTGTGGATTGCTTGTGTAATCGGTTATCTCGCCTGCTTCGCCAGCCTGAACATTTATATTCAAAGCTTCGCCCGCCTGGTGTGGTCGCAGGCGATGTACACGCCGCAAAGCCGCCTCGCCCAACTCTCCCGCCGCCATCTGCCGATTAATGCGCTGAACGCCGTACTGGCCTGCTGCGCGCTAAGCTCGTTGTGCGTTTACTGGCTGAATATTAATCTCGATGCGCTCATCGTCTACGCCAACGGTATTTTTATTATGATCTATTTGCTGTGCATGCTGGCGGGTTGTCGACTGCTGAAAGGGAAATACAAACTGCTGGCGGCGATTGGCGGCGCGCTGTGCCTGCTGTTGCTGGTGATGGTGGGCTGGAAGAGTCTCTACGCCATTATTATGCTGGTCGTGTTGTGGTTCGCGTTGCCGAAGCGCAAAACAGCAGACGCATAGAAAAAAGCCCGGCGGGTTGCCGGGCCGTTACGGTTAGCGGTCGTCTTTATGATCAAGGCGATCGCGGTCATCCTCTTTACGCTGATACTCGCCATCAAAGGTATTTCCGCCAGCATTCCCACCGCTAAAACCCCCGCCAGACATGGCAGAAAAACGCAGGTAAGGCATCAGCTTCACTGTCAGATGGTTCTGCACCGGCGGCAATAACAGCAGCAGACCGAGCAAGTCGGTGAAGAAACCAGGCAGCAGCAGCAACAGACCAGCGATGATAATCGACACGCTTTTAATCATCTCTGCTGCCGGACTCTCGCCTGCCGCCATTTTCTGCTGCATCAGCATGAAGTTCTTGAAGCCCTGGTTGCGCACCAGCGACATCCCGATGACCGAGGTGAAAATCACCAGCACCAGCGTCAGCAGAACGCCCAGCACATGCGCCACCTGGATGAAAATAGTGATCTCAACGTAAACATAGAGAAAGAAAGCAATAAACGGTATCCAGCGCACTGGCGTCTCCTTTAAAAACAGGGGCGATGTTGCCACTGCCGGTATGGGTTTGCGATTCGCATAAAGGTGTTGTGGTGGTGAAACGTCGCATTTCAAGCGGTTCGCAACGTTATTTTTGCCGAAAATCACAAAGCGGTGACTCATTTCACAGATTAATGATTCTTATGCGAAACAAGCGACAATAAGTGATCCAGATTACTGCAATTCGCTATCATCAGCATATGATCATGGCCACCAGACCGATTAAGGAAATAATCGTCGGTCAGAAAACGCACATACTCCCATTAATTTTGTGTGTTTGGTGAATTCATTGGCAGCTTGAAAAAGAAGGTTCACATGTTAAACAACATTCGTATCGAAGAAGACTTGTTGGGCACCAGGGAAGTTCCAGCGGACGCATACTATGGGGTCCACACTCTGAGAGCGATTGAAAACTTCTACATCAGCAACAGCAAAATCAGCGACATTCCTGAGTTTGTACGTGGCATGGTGATGGTTAAGAAAGCCGCTGCGCTGGCTAACAAGGAACTGCAAACCATTCCTAAAGGCATCGCGAACGCCATTATTGCCGCATGTGACGAAGTTCTGAATAACGGAAAATGCATGGATCAGTTCCCGGTTGACGTCTACCAGGGCGGCGCAGGAACCTCCGTGAACATGAACACCAATGAGGTGCTGGCAAACATCGGTCTGGAACTGATGGGGCACCAGAAAGGTGAATACCAGTACCTGAATCCAAACGATCACGTCAACAAATGCCAGTCGACGAACGATGCGTACCCGACCGGCTTCCGTATCGCCGTTTACGCGTCCATCCTGAAACTGGTTGACGCGGTGAATCAGCTGGGCGACGGTTTCCAGAACAAAGCCGTAGAGTTCCAGGACATCCTGAAAATGGGCCGTACCCAGTTGCAGGATGCGGTTCCGATGACCCTTGGTCAGGAATTCCACGCGTTCAACGTTCTGTTGAACGAAGAAACCAAAAACATTCTGCGTACCTCCGAACTGCTGCTGGAAGTTAACCTCGGCGCAACGGCTATCGGTACCCGTCTGAACACCCCTGAAGGCTATCAGCATCTGGCAGTGCAGAAACTGGCTGAAGTCAGCAACCTGGCAGTGGTTCCGGCAGAAGATCTGATCGAAGCAACCTCTGACTGCGGCGCTTACGTCATGGTACACAGTGCGCTGAAACGTCTGGCGGTGAAACTGTCCAAAATTTGTAACGACCTGCGCCTGCTCTCTTCGGGTCCGCGTGCCGGTCTGAATGAAATCAACCTGCCGGAACTGCAGGCAGGCTCCTCTATCATGCCAGCGAAAGTGAACCCGGTTGTGCCGGAAGTGGTGAACCAGGTGTGCTTTAAAGTCATCGGTAACGACACCACCGTCACCATGGCCTCTGAAGCCGGTCAGCTGCAGCTGAACGTGATGGAGCCGGTGATTGGCGAAGCGATGTTTGAATCCATTCACATCCTCACCAACGCCTGCTACAACCTGCTGGAAAAATGCATTAACGGTATTACCGCGAATAAAGAGGTGTGCGAAGGTTTCGTTTACAACTCTATCGGTATCGTCACCTATCTCAACCCGTTCATCGGTCACCACAATGGCGACATTGTTGGTAAAATCTGCGCCGAAACCGGTAAGAGCGTACGTGAAGTGGTACTGGAACGCGGTCTTTTGACCGAAGCCGAACTGGATGACATCTTCTCTCCGCAGAACCTGATGCATCCGGCCTATAAAGCGAAACGTTATACAGATGAAAATGAACAGTAAGTGTAGTTCAGAGTAAAATGAGAAAGGCATGTCAGAAATGGCATGCCTTTTTCGCTTTTATTGGATACCAAAACACAACATTTAATTATCCAACGTTCAACAATCAAGGAAGCAGTTATGATAGTCATCGAACTCATCATCGTGTTAGCGGCAATCTTTGTCGGCGCCCGGCTGGGGGGTATTGGCATAGGTTACGCAGGAGGACTAGGGGTTTTAGTTCTGGCGGCCATTGGCGTAAAACCGGGGAACATTCCGTTTGACGTTATTTCCATCATCATGGCCGTTATCGCGGCTATTTCGGCAATGCAAGTGGCAGGGGGTCTGGATTACCTCGTTAATCAGACCGAAAAACTGCTTCGCAGGAATCCAAAATACATCACCATTCTGGCGCCGATCGTCACCTATTTCCTGACGATTTTTGCCGGTACCGGTAATATCTCGCTGGCAACGCTGCCGGTTATCGCTGAAGTGGCGAAGGAGCAAGGGATCAAACCTTGCCGTCCGCTCTCCACCGCAGTGGTCTCGGCGCAGATCGCGATCACCGCGTCGCCGATCTCCGCAGCCGTGGTGTACATGTCCTCCGTTATGGAAGGTCACGGCATCAGCTACATCCATTTACTGTCCGTGGTCATTCCGTCCACGCTGCTGGCAGTGCTGCTGATGTCCTTCCTGGTGACCGTGCTGTTCAACTCTAAACTGTCTGACGACCCGGTGTATCTGAAGCGCCTGGAAGAAGGGCTGATCGAGCTGCGTGGCGAAAAAGAGCTGGTTATCAAACCGCGCGCTAAACTCTCCGTGCTGCTGTTCCTGCTGGGTGTGGTCGGCGTGGTCATTTACGCGATCATCAACAGCCCGAGCCTCGGACTGGTGGCGACGCCGCTGATGAACACCACCAACGCGATCCTGATCATCATGCTGAGCGTGGCAACCCTGACCACCATCCTGTGTGGTGTAGAAACTGACGGCATCCTGAACTCCAGCACCTTTAAAGCCGGTATGAGCGCCTGTATTTGTATTCTGGGCGTGGCATGGCTGGGCGATACTTTCGTTTCCAACAACATTGACTGGATCAAAGACACAGCAGGTTCCGTGATTCAGGGCCATCCGTGGCTGCTGGCGGTGATCTTCTTCTTTGCCTCTGCGCTGCTCTACTCTCAGGCAGCAACGGCGAAAGCCCTGATGCCGATGGCGCTGGCGCTGAACGTCACGCCGCTGACGGCAGTGGCATCCTTCGCAGCGGTTTCCGGCCTGTTCATTCTGCCGACCTACCCGACCCTGGTCGCGGCGGTACAGATGGACGACACCGGTACCACTCGCATCGGACGCTTTGTCTTTAACCATCCGTTCTTTATCCCTGGCACCATGGGCGTGGTCTTCGCCGTGTGCTTTGGCTTCCTGCTCGGAAGCGTCATGCTGTAATCTCACCCCACGGGACGCTCCGGCGTCCCGTTTTCTCAGCTTTACACGTCACCGCTTCGTGGTTTCCCCCTCACGCTGTTATAGTAATCCCCTGTTCTTTTTCAGGCTGTTTGCTCTGATGAGGTGTCTATGTTTGATGAAAGCAATCGTACTGCCGTCGTTGTTGTTCTCTGCACTGCCCCCGATGAAGCCACCGCTCAGGATCTGGCGGCCAAAGTACTGACTGAGAAGCTAGCCGCCTGCGTCACGCTCCTGCCGGGTGCCACGTCGCTGTATTACTGGGAAGGGAAGCTGGAGCAGGAATACGAAGTCCAGATGCTGCTCAAGACCAACATCGAACATCAGCAGGCGCTGCTCGATTGCCTGAAATCTCATCACCCGTATCAAACCCCTGAACTACTGGTTTTGCCCGTCACCCACGGAGATAACGAATACCTCTCATGGCTCAACGCATCTTTACGCTGATCCTGCTGCTGTGCAGCACATCCTCTTTAGCCGGGTTGTTTGACGGCCCCGGCCGTTCTCATTTCGTGCCTGCCGATCAGGCGTTCGCCTTTGATTTTCAGCAGAACCAGCACGACCTGACGCTCTCATGGCAGATAAAAGACGGCTATTACCTCTACCGCAAACAAATCAACATCGAGCCAGTCAACGCCAGCATCGCGCCGCCGCAGTTGCCTGCGGGCGAGTGGCATGAAGACGAGTTCTACGGTAAAAGTGAGATCTACCGCGAGCAACTGAACCTGCCGTTGACCCTCACCCAGGCCGCGAAAGGCGGCACGCTGACGGTGACGTATCAGGGCTGCGCCGACGCCGGTTTTTGCTATCCGCCAGAGACCAAAATAGTGCCGCTGAGCGATGTGGCGCCGCTGTCCGTCACTCCGTCCGCCGGGGCGCAACCACAGCCGCAACCAGCGGTGAAAACCGAACTCCCCTTCTCTGCCTTATGGGCGCTGATTATCGGCATCGGTATCGCCTTCACACCTTGCGTGCTGCCGATGTATCCGTTGATTTCCGGGATTGTGCTCGGCGGCAAAACGCGCCTCTCCACCGCCCGCGCGCTGCTGCTGGCGTTTATCTATGTACAAGGAATGGCGCTGACCTACACCCTGCTCGGGCTGATCGTCGCGGCGGCCGGGCTGCAGTTCCAGGCGGCGCTGCAATCCCCTTACGTGCTGGTTGGGCTGTCAGTGCTGTTTATCCTGCTGGCGCTGTCAATGTTTGGCCTGTTCACGATGCAGTTGCCCTCGTCGCTGCAAACCCACTTAACGCTGCTGAGTAACCGCCGTCAGGGCGGCTCTCTGGGCGGCGTTTTCACCATGGGTGCCATCGCCGGGCTTATCTGCTCGCCGTGCACCACCGCGCCGCTGAGCGCGATCCTGCTCTATATCGCCCAGAGCGGAAATATGTGGCTCGGCGGCGGTACGCTTTATCTGTACGCGCTCGGCATGGGCTTGCCGCTGATACTGGTTACCGTGTTTGGCAACCGCCTGCTGCCGAAAAGCGGCCCGTGGATGGAACACGTCAAAACCGCGTTTGGCTTTGTGATCCTCGCGCTGCCGGTTTTCCTGCTCGAACGCGTCATTGGTGATGTCTGGGGCTTGCGGCTGTGGTCGATGCTGGGCGTCGCCTTCTTCGGCTGGGCGTTTATCACCTCGCTGAGCATCAGCAAACCGTGGGTTCGCGTGTTGCAAATTGTACTGTTGGCCGCCGCGCTGGTGGGCGCGCGGCCGTTGCAGGACTGGGCGTTTGGCACCACTGCCGTGCAACAGCAGGCGCACCTGAACTTCACGCGCATCAGTACGGTTGAGGATCTCAATCAGGCACTGGCTCAGGCGCAGGGTAAACCGGTGATGCTGGATCTCTATGCCGACTGGTGCGTGGCCTGCAAAGAATTTGAGAAATACACCTTCAGCGATAAATCCGTTCAGCAGGCACTGGAAAACACGGTTCTGCTGCAAGCCGACGTCACTAAAAATACACCGCAGGACGCGGCGCTGCTGCGGCATTTACAGGTGCTGGGGCTGCCCACCATTTTGTTCTTTGATGGCGCTGGCAAGGAGCTTAACGGGCAGCGCGTCACCGGATTTATGGATGCCGGGGCATTTCGCGCACATTTGCAGAAACGGCCCCAGTAAACGACACTGTGAGTGAGATATAGGGAGGAATACGCCGTGCAACGTGAAGATGTGCTGGGAGAAGCCCTGCAATTACTTGAGATAAAAGGGATTGCCGACACCTCGCTTGAAATGGTAGCCGACCGCGTTAACTATCCGCTTGATGAGCTTATGCGTTTCTGGCCCGACAAAGAAGCGCTGCTGTATGACGCGCTGCGCTACCTCAGCCAGCAGGCAGAAATCTGGCGACGCCAGTTGTTGCTGAATGAAGAGATGAGCGTTGAGCAAAAGCTGATGGCGCGCTACGCCGCGTTGACCGAGTGTGTCAGCAATCATCGTTATCCGGGCTGTTTATTTATCGCCGCCTGTACGTACTATCCGGATCCGGAACACCCGATCCATCAACTGGCAGATCAGCAAAAACGGGCCGCACACGACTACACGCATGAGCTGCTGACGCAGCTTGAAGTCGATGACCCGGCGATGGTCGCCAGGCAAATGGAGCTCATCCTGGAAGGCTGTTTAAGCCGGATGCTGGTGAAGCGCAGCCAGGCGGATGTCGATACCGCCCAACGTCTTGCAGAAGACATTTTGCGCTTCGCCCAGTGCCGTCAGGGTGGTGCACTTACCTGAAATGCGCGGTTTACGGTCAAACTGCCGCAAAGTTAAGCAAACGCGCTGTTTTTGCTGAATTTGGGTTGACGGAGGCCGCTGATTACGGTTTAATGCGCCCCGTTGCCCGGATAGCTCAGTCGGTAGAGCAGGGGATTGAAAATCCCCGTGTCCTTGGTTCGATTCCGAGTCCGGGCACCAAATTCATATCAACGGACCTCCAGTGAGGTCCGTTTTTGTTTGTATATACCCAGAAAAATCAACACACCACTGCCTGCCCACTTCAACTGAACTCAGTCAAATCCTACCCGCGTCAAGTCCCTTGTGCGGGTACAATTGAGGGTATAGTCTGATTCGATAAAATCCTGTACCCTCAAATCACTCAGGAAACCAGCTATGGCACTTACTGACGCAAAAATCCGCGCAACAAAACCGGATGAAAAGCCATATAAACTTGCCGACAGTGGCAACATGTTTTTGCTCGTTCACCCTAACGGGTCGAAGTACTGGCGGCTGCGCTATCGTCATCTCGGTAAAGAGAAAACTCTGGCCCTTGGTCAGTACCCTGAAGTGTCACTCTCTGAGGCACGTGAAAAACGCGATGAGGCCAGAAAACTCATTGCTGATGGTATTGACCCCTGTGAGCAACGAAGAGCAAAGAAAGCAGTACCCGATGCCGTAAATACTTTTGAGCTCATTGCCCGTCAGTGGCATAAGAGCAATAAAAAATGGTCTGAAGCTCACAGCGAGAAAGTTCTCAAAAGCCTTGAAGGGCATGTATTTCCCTATATAGGCTCACGCGATATCACCGCACTGAAAACACCTGACCTGCTTGTTCCTGTCAAAGCTGCTGAAACTAGAGAGATATACGAGATAGCAGCCCGCCTTCAGCAACGCATCACTGCAATTATGCGATTTGCCGCCCAGTCCGGCATAATCAGCTATAACCCTGCTGTCGATATGGCGGGAGCTTTAACGACGGTGAAACGCCAGCATCGCCCTGCCCTCGCCTTAAATTGCATTTCAGAGCTTCTTAAACGACTGGATAGCTACAGGGGACAGCCCCTCACTCGACTGGCAACCAGACTCACTCTGCTTATCTTCATCCGTTCCAGTGAATTACGCTTCGCCAGATGGCCAGAGATTGACTTTGAAAAATCCATGTGGACCATTCCTCCTGAGCGAAAACCTATTGAAGGTGTCAAACACTCGCACCGTGGCGCAAAAATGCGTGCAGAGCATCTTGTTCCACTATCAGCTCAGGCACTGGATATTCTGAAACAGATCCAAACTATCAGCAGTCAGCATGAACTGGTTTTCACTGGCGACCACAACCCGTGGAAACCCATGAGTGAAAATACAGTAAATAACGCACTGCGCCTGATGGGCTACGATACAAAGGTTGAAGTCTGTGGTCACGGCTTCAGGGCAATGGCCTGCAGTTCTTTGATCGAGTCAGGCTTATGGTCAAGGGATGCTGTCGAGCGCCAGATGAGTCACCAGGAACGAAATGGTGTTCGGGCAGCCTATGTCCATAAGGCAGAGTTCATCGACGAACGTAAACTGATGCTGCAATGGTGGGCTGATTTTCTGGATGCTAACAGGGAACAGAGTGTCAGCCCTTTTGACTATGCCAAAATCAATAACCCACTCAAGTAGAAACAGCACTGTCCAGTATCAAAACATAGAGTAAAATTTCAGACAAACTTTTTAAGTCTCACAATATCTCACCGATACCAACAAGCCCGTGTAATAACGGGCTTTTCTAATGCCATAGAATCTCACACGATCTCAATACAGCGCACATTTATCGTGTACATAGTTGTGTGATCCTACCCGCGTAATGTGGGCACAGCCCTAAGCGAGGTTTTTGTTTTCATATTGTTCCGGACTGAGACCGCCACAGGCACTGTGACGACGCCATCGGTTGTAATCACACTCGATATAATTAAATACCGTCGTACTCATTATTTCACGGCTGGTAAAACGCTCCCCGTGGA
>NZ_JNGH01000082.1 GCF_001188485.1 Trabulsiella odontotermitis | reverse complement strand
CGATTCGATATCTCTATTACAACCCATCGTCAGCGAAGGGCGATTCCCCCGAGAGCACGTTGCTGGGCGGCCAACGTGTTAACTTCCAGAACTGGCCCGCGCTTCAGCTCCGCTGTACGGAATGCTGGCTGTGGGGGCAAAAATATGGTCGCATTGACGGTGACTTTAGCGTCAATGGCGACACGCTGAGCCTGACGGGCGGCGTGCTGGACACCGGTTTTGGTCACATCACCGCCAGCGGCGTATGGGTCAACGGGCAGACGGGCCAGCGCACCTCGCTGAAGGGCAAAGTGCGTGGCGATAAAGTCGACGCCGCGACGAACTTCTTTGGCGTCGAGACGCCGATCCGCGGTTCCTCGTTTACCACCGATTATGATCTCCACTGGCGTGCAGAGCCGTGGAAACCGGACGTCGCCTCCCTCAACGGCATTATTAAAGCGCGGCTCGGGAAAGGGGAATTCACCGATCTCAGCAGCGGCCACGCCGGGCAACTGTTGCGTCTGCTCAGTGTCGATGCGCTGCTGCGTAAACTGCGCTTCGACTTCAGCGATACGTTCAGCGAAGGCTTCTGGTTTGATTCGATTCGCAGCACCGCGTGGATTAAAGACGGCATTCTGCATACCGACGACACGCTGGTGGATGGCCTCGAGGCTGACATCGCGATGAAAGGCTCGGTGAATCTGGTGCGTCGAGAGCTGGATATGGAAGCCGTCGTCGCCCCTGAAATCTCCGCCACCGTCGGCGTTGCCGCCGCGTTTGCCGTCAATCCGATCATCGGTGCCGCGGTGTTTGCCGCCAGTAAAGTGCTTGGTCCGCTGTGGAGTAAAGTCTCCATTCTGCGCTACCGCATCACCGGCCCGGTAGATAAACCGCAGATCAACGAAGTGCTGCGCCAGGCGCGCAGCGAGACAACGCAATGATTTGACGTGAGCTTTGAATTGCCTCACTCTCAATAGATAAAATCTTTCATACCGTCGCGCTGAGCGGCAACCGAAGAGTAGCATAACGATGAGTCTGAACCTGGTAAGTGAACAACTACTATCGGCAAATGGCCTGAATCATCAGGATTTGTTTGCCATTCTTGGTCAACTGACGGAGCGTCGTCTCGATTACGGCGATCTCTATTTCCAGTCGAGCTATCACGAGTCCTGGGTTTTAGAAGACAGCATCATTAAAGACGGTTCGTATAACATCGATCAGGGCGTCGGCGTCCGCGCCGTGAGCGGCGAAAAAACCGGTTTCGCCTATGCCGATCAGATCAGCAAACTGGCGCTGAAAAACAGTGCCGAAGCCGCACGTACCATTGTGCGCGAGCATGGCGACGGCAAAGTGAATACCCTTGGTGCCGTGGAACATCAGCCGCTTTATACCTGCCTTGATCCACTGCAGAGCATGAGCCGTGAAGAGAAGCTGGACATTCTGCGCCGCGTCGACAAAACCGCCCGTGCGGCGGATAACCGCGTGCAGGAAGTGTCTGCCAGCCTGACCGGCGGACGGCACGCTGGCCGCCGATGTGCGTCCACTGGTGCGTCTCTCCGTCAGCGTGCTGGTGGAAGAGGACGGTAAACGCGAGCGCGGCGCCAGCGGTGGTGGCGGTCGTTTTGGCTATGACTATTTCCTCGCCGACCTCAACGGCGACGTGCGTGCCGACGCCTGGGCGAAAGAAGCGGTGCGCATGGCGCTGGTGAATCTCTCCGCTGTTGCGGCGCCTGCAGGCACCATGCCGGTCGTGCTGGGCGCGGGCTGGCCTGGCGTGCTGCTGCATGAAGCGGTCGGTCACGGCCTGGAAGGCGACTTCAACCGCCGTGGCACGTCGGTATTCAGCGGTCAGATGGGGCAACTGGTGGCGTCTGAGCTGTGTACCGTGGTCGATGACGGCACGATGATCGATCGCCGTGGTTCCGTCGCCATTGACGATGAAGGTACGCCGGGGCAGTACAACGTATTGATTGAAAACGGTGTGCTGAAAGGCTACATGCAGGACAAGCTCAACGCGCGTCTGATGGGCGTGGCGCCGACCGGCAACGGTCGTCGTGAATCCTACGCGCATCTGCCGATGCCGCGCATGACCAACACCTATATGCTCGCCGGGAAATCCACGCCGCAGGAAATTATCGAATCCGTTGAATACGGCATTTTCGCGCCGAACTTTGGCGGCGGTCAGGTGGACATCACCTCCGGCAAATTTGTCTTCTCTACCTCAGAAGCGTATCTGATCGAGAACGGCAAAGTGACCAAACCGGTGAAAGGTGCGACGCTGATTGGCTCCGGTATCGAAGCCATGCAGCAGATTTCGATGGTCGGTAATGACCTGAAGCTGGACAACGGCGTCGGCGTTTGCGGCAAAGAAGGGCAGAGTCTGCCGGTGGGTGTGGGCCAGCCGACGCTGAAGGTCGATAACCTGACCGTCGGNNCCCCCCCCCCCTGCTGCAAATTCCCTCGCCCGTGCATTCCCTGGTAAAGCTGCGACACCCCAACGAAATAATCCGTCAGCGCGTTGATGCAAACCTGCACTTTCAGCGGCAGCTTATCTTTCTCGGTATACAGCGCATACACCGGTCGCGGGTCAGACTGATAGCGCGGCAGCAGTGTTTCCAGCACGCCCTGGTTGATCTCGTTGATCACCCACATCAGCGGCACGTACGCAATGCCCGCGNATTGTCCGGACGCACGCTATATTCAAGCCATGAATGGCTGGCAAGATCGGCGGGTTTCTCCGGCGTACCGGCTTGTTGCAGATAGCTTTTGGCGGCGCAGAGCACCATTGGCATTGAGCCAAGGCGGCGGGAAAACAGGCTGGAATCCTGTAGCGCGCCGACGCGGATCACCACGTCGAGACCGTCGGCGATGAGATCCGGCGCGGGGATGCCGGTGACCAGATTGATGGTCAGTCCCGGATGCTCTTTCAGCATTTCTGCGGTGATATTGGCGAGCACATTTTGTGCCATCGTTGAAGAACAGCCGATGCGCAGGGTACCGATGGGCGTATTGTTAAAGGCGTAAAGCTGCTCGTGCACGTCCTGCACTTCGTGCAGCATCCGTCGGCAGCCCTGGTAGTAAATTTTACCCGCTTCTGTCAGGCCAATGCTGCGCGTGCTGCGGTTTAGCAGCTTCACCTGCAACTCATCCTCCAGTTTCGACACCGTCTGGCTGACAGAGGAGACGCTCATTTGTAGCTGTCGTGCTGCCGCAGTGAAGGAGCCAAACTCGACCACTTTGGCAAACACCGTCATGCGTTTTAGTCTTTCCATTATTCACTCTGGCTTAAAAGTGATTTAGATCACATATCGTAGATAAGAGGATAACAGTTACGTTAATATACTGTTAGCTGAATAATAAAAAGCATCGCTACTCACCTGCTCCCAAATCAAGGTCAACATGAGTCTGTTCCCCGTCATTGTGATTTTCGGTCTGTCATTTCCGCCGATCTTCTTTGAATTACTGCTGTCGCTCGCCATCTTCTGGCTGCTTCGCCGGGTGCTTATCCCCACCGGAATCTATGATTTTGTCTGGCACCCCGCGCTGTTCAATACGGCGCTGTACTGCTGTCTTTTTTATCTGATATCGCGTTTGTTCGTTTGAGGTCGCTGTGAAAACACTAACAAGAAAAATCTCCCGTACGGCCATCACACTGATACTGGTTATCCTGGCGTTTATGGCTATTTTCCGTGCCTGGGTCTATTACACGGAATCGCCGTGGACGCGTGACGCGCGCTTCAGCGCTGACGTCGTTGCCATCGCCCCGGACGTCGCCGGTCTCATCACTGAGGTGAATGTCAAAGATAACCAACTGGTGAAGAAAAACCAGGTGTTGTTTGTCATCGACCAGCCGCGCTACCAGAAAGCGCTGGAAGAGGCCGAAGCGGATGTCGCCTATTACCAGGCGCTGGCTAACGAGAAACGCCGGGAGGCGGGGCGTCGTAATCAGTTAGGTATTCAGGCGATGTCGCGGGAAGAGATTGATCAGGCAAACAACGTGCTACAAACCGTTCAGCATCAGCTGGCGAAAGCACAGGCCTCGCGCGATCTGGCGCGTCTTGATCTGGAGCTGGAAGAGGCTGAAGCGGATGTCGCCTATTACCAGGCGCTGGCTAACGAGAAACGCCGGGAGGCGGGTCGTCGTAATCAGTTAGGTATTCAGGCGATGTCGCGGGAAGAGATTGATCAGGCAAACAACGTGCTGCAAACCGTCCAGTATCAGCTGGCGAAAGCACAGGCCTCGCGCGATCTGGCGCGTCTGGATCTGGAACGCACCACCATCCGCGCCCCTGCGGACGGCTGGATCACTAACCTGAACGTCTACACCGGTGAGTTTATCACCCGCGGTTCGACGGCAGTGGCGCTGGTAAAAGAAGGTTCATTTTATGTCATGGCCTACATGGAAGAGACCAAACTGGAAGGTGTGCGCCCGGGCTATCGCGCGGAAATTACCCCGTTAGGCGGCTCGGTGGTGCTGAAAGGCACTGTAAACAGCGTGGCTGCGGGCGTAACCAGCGCCAGCAGCAGCAATGACGCCAAAGGCATGGCGNNAACCTGAACGTCTACACCGGTGAGTTTATCACCCGCGGTTCGACGGCAGTGGCGCTGGTAAAAGAAGGCTCGTTTTATGTCATGGCCTACATGGAAGAGACCAAACTGGAAGGTGTGCGCCCGGGCTATCGCGCGGAAATCACCCCGTTAGGCGGCTCGGTGGTGCTGAAAGGCACCGTAAACAGCGTGGCGGCAGGCGTAACCAACGCCAGCAGCAGCAATGACGCTAAAGGCATGGCAACCGTCGACTCCAACCTCGAATGGGTTCGCCTGGCGCAGCGCGTGCCGGTGCGTATTCAGCTCGATCAGCAGCGCGGCAATCTGTGGCCTGCCGGGACGACTGCCACGGTTGTGATTACCGGTGCCAAAGACCGCGACGAGCGTCAGATGACGTTTTTCCAGAAACTGGCGCTGCGCCTGCGTGAGTTCGGTTAATCGTCATGGGCATTTTTTCTATCGCCAGCCAGCATATTCGCTTTGCGCTTAAGCTTGCCTGCGCGATTGTACTGGCGCTGTTTGTCGGCTTTCACTTCGAACTGGAAACGCCGCGCTGGGCGGTGCTGACCGCGGCGATTGTCGCAGCGGGCCCGGCGTTTGCCGCCGGGGGCGAGCCGTATTCCGGCGCCATCCGTTATCGCGGCATGCTGCGTATTATCGGGACGTTTATAGGCTGTATCGCTGCGCTGACCATCATCATTCTGATGATCCGTGCTCCGTTGTTGATGATTCTGGTGTGCTGCGTCTGGGCCGGTTTCTGTACCTGGATCTCCTCCCTGGTGCGCGTGGAAAACTCTTACGCCTGGGGGCTGGCAGGGTACACCGCGCTCATTATTGTGATCACCATCCAGACCGAGCCGCTGTTGACGCCGCAGTTCGCGGTGGAGCGCTGCAGCGAGATTGTGATCGGCATTGTCTGTGCGATCGTCGCCGATCTGCTGTTTTCCCCGCGATCGATCAAACAGGAGATCGACCGCGAACTCGACGCACTGCTGGTGGCGCAGTATCGGTTGATGCAGCTGTGTATCCGTCACGGCGACAGCGAAGAGGTGGACAAAGCCTGGAGTGCGCTGGTGCGCCGCACTCAGGCACTGGAAGGGATGCGCCGCAACCTGCATATGGAATCTTCGCGCTGGGCCAAAGCCAACCGTCGCCTGAAAGCGCTGAACACCCTTTCGCTGACGCTTATCACTCAGGCGTGCGAAACCTACCTGATTCAGAATACCCGCCCGGAACTGATCACCGACGCCTGGCGAGAGCTGTTTGATGAGCCGGCCGACACACCGCAGGATGTACATAAACAGCTCAAACGCATGCGTCGCGTGCTGGTGTGGACGGGTGAGCACGATACGCCGGTAACGATTTACAGCTGGATTGGCGCGGCCACGCGTTATCAGTTGCTTAAGCGCGGCGTGATCAGCAATGCCAAAGTCAGCGTCCGCGAAGAAGAGATTTTGCAGGGGGAAGTGGTGGTGCGCGCGGAATCCGCCGAACGCCACCATGCAATGGTCAACTTCTGGCGTACCACGATTTCCTGTGTGCTCGGTACGCTGTTCTGGCTGTGGACAGGCTGGACATCAGGTAGCGGTGTGATGGTGATGATTGCCGTGGTGACGTCGCTGGTGATGCGTCTGCCGAACCCACGCATGGTGGCGATTGACTTTATTTACGGCACGCTGGCTGCGCTGCCGCTGGGATCGCTGTTTTTCCTGGTGATCATCCCCTCGACGCAGCAAAGCATGCTGCTGCTGTGCATCAGCCTTGCGGTGCTGGCATTCTTTATTGGGATCGAGGTGCAGAAACGGCGGCTGGGCTCGCTGGGGGCGCTGGCGAGTACCATTAACATTATCGTGCTCCTGCCGCTGGGATCGCTGTTTTTCCTGGTGATCATCCCCTCGACGCAGCAAAGCATGCTGCTGCTGTGTATCAGCCTTGCGGTGCTGGCATTCTTTATTGGGATCGAGGTGCAGAAACGGCGGCCGGGGGCGCTGGGGGCGCTGGCAAATACCATTAACATTATTGCGCTGGATAACCCGATGACCTTCCATTTCAGCCAGTTCCTCGACAGCGCGCTGGGGCAACTGGTGGGCTGTTTCCTGGCGTTTATGGTGATCCTGCTGATCCGCGATAATTCGCAGGCGCGCACCGGTCGTGTGCTGCTGAACCAGTTTGTATCGGCGGCGGTGTCGGCGATGACCACCAATACGGCGCGTCGAAAAGAAAACCGGCTTCCGGCGTTGTATCAACAACTGTTTTTGCTGCTGAACNGCGGTGTCGGCGATGACCACCAATACGGCGCGTCGAAAAGAAAACCGGCTTCCGGCGTTGTATCAACAGCTTTTTTTGCTGTTGAATAAATTCCCCGGCGATCTGGCGAAATTCCGTCTCGCACTGACGCTGATTATTGCCCATCAGCGCCTGCGCGATGCGCCGGTGCCCGTTAATGACGATCTCTCGGCGTTTCACCGTCAGTTGCGTCGCACTGCTGATCAGGTGATTGCCGCCAATAACGATGTGAAGCGTCGCCGCTACTTTACGCAACTGCTGGAAGAGCTCGACATCTATCAGGAAAAACTGCGAACCTGGGACGCGCCGCCGCAGGTGACCGAACCGGTCAGGTGGCTGGTGGGTATGCTGAACAAATACCAGAATGCGCTGACCGATAACTAACCACTGAAAACCGACGCCAGAAGCGTAATGTCGATCAGCTAAGGATCAGTTGAACGATTTGGTAGTTATGTAAGAATCTGTAATCGCACAAGGATTACGGATTTTTTTATGCTTCTCTGTCAGGTTCTTAACATCGTTTGTAAATTCACTCCGAAAGGATTTGCTGCTCTTTCTGACCTTCTGTCACCTGAACTTATTGATGAACGCCTCGCTGATACCGGCACCGTAACAATCCGTAAGAGCCCCGTGAAGTACGTGGTGTAAAAATTAGTTTACAGAGAGGGTGACGTTCCAGGGTAGTAACTCTTTCACACGGTTGGAAGGCCAGGTGTTGGTGACCCTGAACGCGGTGTTAATGATATCCAGCTGTTCAGCGATGCTCTCTCCCAACGGCTTCAGTTTGCCACTGCAGACAGGGCATTCGGTTTCTGTCGGGGAGATAACCTGCCTGTCACGGGGGAGTGTTGCCGGAAGCGCTTTGTGGGCGGGAGAGTCTGATGTTTTTGGTACTGCATCTCCGGCCATTGAGGTGAGTTGCGAGTGCACTTCGCCAAGCCTGTTCTGGAGCTCGGTAATACGCTTTTCAGTCTGAGCTATTTTCTTTTCTATCTTCTCGCGGTTTTTCTCGCTGCTGCGGCCAAACAGCATTCTCTGTAGTTTAGCGACCAGCGCCCTGAGTGAGTTGATCTCGCGGGCATAGCTGGTTATTTCACCGGACAGCCTAATGATAATCGCCTGCTGGGCGACCAGCAGCGTTTTCAGTTGCTCGATGTCGTCGGGAAGTACACTGTTCATTCCCCTGTTTTATTACAGGGTATATTCGTATACCAGACCGTTCCATTCGTTTTGGATGCTGCTAGGCGATACCCTCCAGCAGCATGGACAACTGGGCGGGCGTCAGATGTACTTTCCCTTCATGGGTCACCGACCAGACAAAGCGTCCCCGTTCGAGACGTTTGGCGAACAGGCGCAGGCCGTCACGATCGGCCCACAGTATTTTCACCATTTTGCCACTGCGGCCACGGAAGACGAAGATATGCCCGGAGAACGGGTCATCTTTTAGCGTGTTCTGCACCTTCGAGGCCAGACCGTTGAAGCCACAACGCATATCGGTGACGCCAGTGATGATCCAGATTCTGGTTCCGGTT
Source organism: Trabulsiella odontotermitis (assembly GCF_001188485.1). Taxonomy (GTDB): domain Bacteria; phylum Pseudomonadota; class Gammaproteobacteria; order Enterobacterales; family Enterobacteriaceae; genus Trabulsiella; species Trabulsiella odontotermitis_A. Next base: position 45,420 of record NZ_JNGH01000082.1, on the reverse strand, counting down.
GGCAGCGTTATCATCAGGAGCCGTCTTTCGACTCGCCAAGTAATACTCGCAGTAAGGCCGGAGTCATAGTGCCATATAGTTTTACCGTTCCACCGGGGAATGCCACCTCGCAACAGAGTACATCGGCAGATAATGGTGGTGTCAAAGGGGCCGGAGCGACTGAGGGCGTTACGATACTTACCGGTAGCAGTTCAGCTGGCAGATTATCCGCACGGTTCAGTTTTCCCTGTTTATACTGGTGGCGCCAGTTATACAGCAGAATGTCATTAATACCGTGTTCACGGCCAAGACGAGCCACATTGATATCAGGTTGCATTAACAGCTCGACGAGGTGAAGTTTGAACTTTGTGGAGAAATTAGGTCGCCGGCGTTTTTCGGGTATTTCTCTGGTAGGAACAGGTCCGTATTGTTGGCTTTTCCAGGGGTAGATAAACCGTTCAAGTTGTTCAGGTGATATGTTTTAGGGAACGGGTCAGTTCAGACCTGAGCAGGCAAAGCGCCGGAACAGGTTATGCAGGGTGGTTCTGGGAATACTGATTCGTTTACTTGTCTGTTTCCCATGAACTTTTTTATCAAAGCGAAAATGTAGAGCTTCGTTAATCCATGCCCGATTATTCAATGCTCTGTGTCCATTATATGGAAAAATAGTAGACATTATTGTTACCCGGATGAGTCAGCTTATCCGGACGTCCTTGGTGGTGCACTTACTTTGCTTCCAGGTAAACGGTCTTTTGTTGTTCCCTGTGCGGTCGTTCAGGCGCGTCAGCTGCCGGGCGCTAATGTTATCCAGCAGGTCTTCGAAAAAACACGCCAGCTCTGGTTTGAAAAAACACCACTATCGCACTGGAACGGACTTACCCTGATGGTGATAGATGGTACCCTGTAGTGAACGCCGAATACCCCTGAAAATGATGTCGCCTCCGGTCGAACGGCGAATGCCATCTCTCACTCTGAATGGCCTCAAGTTCGCATGGTCTGGCAGATGGAGGTCACCAGCCATTTCCTGACAGGAACTGCTTTCGGTAGCGTATCAGCAACCAGTGAAGTTGATATTACCGCACAACTGGCAGTCATCGGGAGAGGAAAAACACTGGCTAATCCCACTCAAAAAAGTGTCGGAGCAAGAAGCACATAAGCGTAAGACCCCTTATGAGAAAAACGCCATTATACAGCAGATGATGGAGACTAGCATGAATGTCTCCTACGTCGCACGCTCGCACGGTATCCATCTCAGTCTACTGTTAAAGTGAAAGAAGCGATATCAGGAAGGTACCCCACGCTCTACAATCCTGACCTTATGATGCTACTCTGACCTTCCAGGAACTCGCTGACAGGGACACAACATGATTACACTTCCAGCCAGCAGCCGTATCTGGCGCATCGCTGGCATCACCGACCTGCGTAATGGGTTCTACAGGCTGACTTCTCCGGTTCTGAACACGCTAAAATTGCTAGTCCTTGGCACGGCGGTGAGCTGAAACCGTTTAACACCAGTATCTCTGAGCAACTAGAAATCATCCGCAATGCCTTTAAGTTTATTGAAACGGTGCACCCGAAGCTGGCCTGTAACCGATATGAATACATAAAGCAGGCCCCACTAACAGCAAAACACGTTGTGTGTGGGTATGCTGTGTCAGGCCTGCTGGTACAATGACGAAGTTATGTAAGTACTCGCCATTGTACCAGCAGGCCTTAATCTGCGCGCAGCAGGTGCTGAAACATGATAATGGCAAAAATAGAATTGTATACTACAGCATAAAGTTGATTAACTGATAGTAAATTTATCTTCAGTTAGCCTTGGCACTTCAAAAGGTTAGACGTTTTTACATAGCCGTATCCACACCATGTCCCTCTGACGAATTAAAAAAGAGGAATATTTAACTCGGCACTTTCTTTTTCAGGTTTATTAATTAACGCTTTCCCGTGGCAACCTGCACCAAAGTGTTCACCTTCCCAGCGACCGACAATGGCTGCCCCCATGGCGTTACTCATGACGTTGGTTGCGGAACGTCCCATATCCAGGAATGGATCGACACCCATCAACAGGATCAGCCCTGCTTCCGGAATGTGAAATTGGCTCAGCGTGGCGGCAATAACCACCATAGAAGCCCGGGGTACGCCTGCCATACCTTTTGAGGTCAGCATAAGAATCAACAGCATGGTGATTTGTTCACCCATGCTCAGCTCAATGTTGCATGCCTGCGCGATAAACACGGTGGCAAATGAGCAATAAGCCATTGACCCAACGAGGTTAAAGGAATAGCCAATTGGCAGGACAAAACTGGCAATTTTGGAAGAAACACCGAACTTTTCCAGTTGATTAAGGGTTCCCGGGAAAGCGGCTTCAGAACTGGACGTGGTGAAAGCCAGTAATGCAGGTTCTGTAATTTTCCTGACCAGTCGACCAATGCATGGTCCAACGATAATAGCGGACAGTCCAATCAGGATAGCCCACAACATACCCAGCGTCAGGTAGAACTCCCCCATAAAAATACCAGCACTTATCATTACCCCGAGACCGCGTTCAGCAATCAGCGCCGAAATGGCAGAAAAAACAGTCAACGGCGCAAACAGCATGACATAGCCAGTCAGTTTCAGCATGACGTGCACGAGTGCATCAAGTGCTTTAACAATTGGGGCACCTTTTTCTCCAACTGCTGCCAGACTGCAACCAAGGAAAATGGAGAATACAACGATTTGCAGGATCTCGTTACGTGCCATGGCATCAATGATGCTGGTCGGGATTGCATGTGAAACAAATACGGACACCGTAAACGGTTCAGACTTGATAGAAGAAACTGCACCTGCGTCATGCGGGACAAAATTAATCCCCATACCAGGCTTAAAAATATTAACAACGACTAAGCCTAATGCAATAGACAATAAAGAGGCACAAATAAAAAGGAATAACGTTTTAGAAAATATACGGCCTAATGTTTTTGCATCCCCCATTCTGGCAATGCCAACAACCAGTGTAGAAATAACCAGTGGAGCAATAATCATTTTTACCAGACGTAAAAATATAGTGGTAAAAATAGATATATCCTGCGCATAGACTTTTGCTGTTTCAACGGATGCCATATGGTTAATCGCTACCCCGGCAATCATGCCGAGGATGAGACCAGATATGATCATCTTTGTTAAACTCATCTTCATATTTTACTCCATCGGATAAGAGCTGGATTAATAATCAAAAGGGCACATTTTTGGCAAAGCAGCAGGTCAAACATGTGCCTGTTATTACCAGTTACATAGATAATCTGGAATACGCTGATACATTAAAACGCTGTATCCCAGTCGTTATTGTTGTATGCTTTTTATATTATTACAAAATAAAGTAATACCCAACAATAGTGTGTGTTTAGGCACCATAAACATTGATGTTACCAATACTCCTTCGATAATATTTCAAGGTATTATAACTTTTAAGATATTAGCCAAACTAATATACGGTTTTCTGATCAATCATATTAAAGATGCACAAAAACACCGTCAATGTACATCTAAATATTGTGTTAATGATGTAAAGTGTGTGTTAAAAAGTATTTATTTTTTATGTTATCTTATTTTTTTTATTTTAAAGACTGTTGGCAATTTAGAAATCTCCCGTTAACCTGATATCGGAATTCCCTTCTGTAACCACAATGGAACCTCGTCATGTTTGAGAACATTACCGCTGCGCCTGCCGACCCTATTCTGGGGCTGGCCGATTTGTTTCGTGCCGATGACCGCCCGACCAAAATTAACCTCGGAATCGGTGTGTATAAAGATGAAACAGGAAAAACCCCGGTTCTTACCAGCGTAAAAAAAGCCGAGCAGTATCTGCTGGAAAATGAGACCACCAAAAATTACCTCGGCATCGACGGTATTCCAGAGTTCGGGCGTTGCACCCAGGAGCTGCTGTTCGGCAAAGGCAGCGCGCTGATTAACGACAAACGTGCGCGTACGGCTCAGACCCCGGGCGGTACCGGTGCGCTGCGTATCGCAGCAGATTTCATTGCCAAAAACACCAGCGCAAAACGCGTATGGGTGAGCAATCCGAGCTGGCCAAACCATAAAGGCGTGTTTAATGCCGCCGGTCTGGAAGTGCGTGAATATGCATACTACGATGCGGCTAACCATGCGCTCCCGGTATCGATCCGACGCTGGAGCAGTGGCAGCAGCTGGCAAATCTGTCCGTCGAAAAAGGCTGGCTGCCGCTGTTCGACTTCGCCTATCAGGGCTTCGCCCGCGGTCTGGAAGAAGATGCGGAAGGCCTGCGCGCGTTTGCTGCGCTGCATAAAGAGCTGATTGTTGCCAGTTCGTTCTCGAAAAACTTTGGCCTGTACAACGAGCGTGTTGGTGCCTGTACGATTGTTGCCGCAGACAGCGAAACGGCTGATCGCGCCTTCAGCCAGATGAAATCAGTGATTCGCGCCAACTACTCTAACCCGCCCGCACACGGGGCCTCTGTGGTAGCGACCATTCTCAGCAACGACGCCCTGCGCGCCATCTGGGAACAGGAACTGACAGACATGCGCCAGCGCATTCAGCGCATGCGTCTGCTGTTCGTGAATACGCTGCAGGAGAAAGGTGCCGATCGCGATTTCAGCTTCATCACCAAACAGAACGGCATGTTCTCCTTCAGCGGCCTGACCAAAGAGCAGGTGCTGCGTCTGCGTGAAGAGTTTGGGGTTTATGCGGTCGCGTCCGGGCGTGTTAACGTCGCCGGGATGACGCCGGATAACATGGCGCCGCTGTGCGAAGCGATTGTCGCGGTGCTGTAAGCGCACCATCATGATGAAAAAGGCCGCTTTCGCGGCCTTTTTGCTTTTTACCAGACAGGCATTTCATCCTGCAGGAAAGGGTTATGCAGGCGTTCCTCGCCAAGCGTCGAGAGTGGACCGTGTCCGGGAATAAACGTCACATCATCGCCGAGTGGCAATAATTTGCGTTTAATCGCGTCGATAAGCTGACCGTGATCGCCACGTGGGAAATCACTGCGGCCAACCCCGCCTTTGAAAATCACATCGCCGGAAATTAACAGGCGGGAGGCGTCATCAAAGAACACGATATGCCCCGGCGTATGGCCAGGACAGTGCAGCACCTGCAGCGAAATGTTGCCAACGCTGACCGTATCACCCTCATTCAACCAGCGATCGGGGGTTAACGCCGGGCAATCGCCCAGCCCGAACATTTTGCTCTGAGCGGGTAAGCCCTGAAGCCAGAACTCATCTTCTTTTTCCGGACCGATTACCGGGATGCCGTAATGCTGCGCCAGCTCTCCCGCGGCGCCAACGTGATCGAGATGCCCGTGGGTCAGCAGAATTTGCATCAAGGTCACCCCTGCTGCGGTCACTTCCTGTTTGATTCGTTCTGCATCGCCACCCGGATCGACCAGCGCGGCCAGTTTAGTGTGTTCACACCAGATCAGTGAACAGTTCTGGGAGAACGCCGTAACCGGAATAATTCGATAGTTCATGATGCTCCTGCTTAATTACCAGTGCCGAACCGGACCGGTATCAATATGCACAAAGTTGCTCCGTGGGTAATATCCTACACCACCAGCGCGCAGAGATAACGCGGCTTTGCGAATATTGCTTAACGACGTGCCTTCGATATGGAAATCCATGGCCTGGCCTTTGGTGTGATAGCTCTGTTTCGCAACACCGCGACTGTGCGCACGCATTTCATTGTTAGTATCCAGTGAACGATAACCCGAAATCAGTTGAACGGGTTTACGGGTGCCAAGCAGGCCCTGGAGGCGGTAGAGCTGATCAAAGAGAGCGGGATCGATGGAACGCATTTTGTTCGCGCGGTAGTCACGGAAAAAATGATTTAGTTTTGCTAATTCTTCCTGAATATAGCCTCTGCCATCGAAAAACTCCGCTTTAATTGATTCGCCGGTATTCAGGTTGTTCAGCGTCAAAATACGCGGTCTGGGCGTCGAGAGGGTGGCAAACGCCGGCGTAGGTAAGATGGCAGCCGCGCCTAAGGCAACGCCACCTAACGCCAGCAGCTTGCGGCGATTAGCGTCAAATTTGTCCATGATAATCAGGTCTACAGGTAAAGTGGTCGTTATATATGCACTTCTGGCGCACGAAGGGAACCTTACCGGGCTACACCACTGCCGTCAAGGCACCCTATCCCAGGAAAAACGGCCCTTTTTGACTTCCGGGCGCGCTTTCCCTGTTTCATACGACAACTAAATGGCCTGAACTACTTCATTTATCTGATTAATTGTTCTGCTTTTGACAGAATTTGTGCGCCAGATCGCGCCGTGAGGTCATAATTGTAAATATCTGTACGATATTGCGTGCGCCCGTCCGCGCCGACAAAGGCCGTCAGGTAGTAGAGGTTCACCGGAATATTTTCCCGAATGTTCACGTAGCGCGTATCGCCCTGCTTCAGCGCGTCGGAAATCCGCGTATCGTTCCAGCCTGCGTCCTGCAACAGCATGTTGGCCAGCTCAGAAGCTTTATTCACGCGTACGCAGCCTGAGCTTAACGCACGCACGTCTTTCTGGAACAGGTTGTGGTTGGGTGTGTCGTGAAGGTAGATAGCCTCAGAGCTCGGCATATTGAACTTATAGCGACCCAGCGAGTTGGTCGCGCCCGGCGCCTGCTGGAAACGGAACGGCAGATTCGACGGCGTAATGGTTGACCAGTCCACCATCCACGGATCGATAGCCTCTTTGCTGTTCCAGCCACGAAGCACGGTGTAGTTATGACGCTCAAGGTAGCCCGGATCGTTCCAGACCTTCGGCAGAATATCTTTGCGTGCCAGCGTAGGCGGCACGTTCCACGGCGGGTTCACCACCACGTTATTCAGCGCGCTGCTCATCATCGGCGTCTTGCGATCCGGGCGACCCACGATAACGCGCGAGGCCAGTACCTGATCGCCGTTCTGGTAATAAACCAAAGAGAACGCCGGAATATTCACCATAATGCCAGTGGAGAGTTTGCCCGGCAGCAAGCGCAAACGCTGGATATTCAGCGCCAGCACCCCTGCCCGCTGCGCTGAGGATACGTTCAGCGCGCTGCGTGTGCCCTGCCCGATGACGCCATCAGCGCCCAGCCCCTGCCAGGTCTGAAAGCGCTTCACCGCCTCGACCAGCGCCCTGTCGTAAACCTGAGATTCGGTTTTGGCTTTGCTCGCAGACTGCGCTGACGGGCTTACCACCGCGTTATCACCCGGCAGCGCGATATCCGGCGTGGTCTCTGTCATGCCGGTACGGCGCAGAATTTCACGCAGCGCAGGCACATCTTTGCTCCGCTGACCAGGGCTCAGTTTTGCGGTAGAGGTCATTTCCGGCCACGGACGGGAATCCGCCACCAGCGCCAGCAGCGCCTGATGCATCGCAGCATACTGTGGATGTTGCGGAGCGAGTTCAGCAAGGAATNCCAGCCCCCCCTGCCATTGATTGATCACCGACAACGGCGGCGTAGCCAGCGTGTAGGGCTTCGTGCTGTATAACCAGCGGTTGCCCTGCAGCGGAATATTACTGATGAAATGCAGATAACCGAGCATGGCGTCAGACAGAACCACATCGCGCGCATCGCCGCTGACAGCGGGATCGGTCAGCAGCTCAACCCAGGTGGTGAACTGCGGCTGAAAGCCTGCGATAGCGACTTCGGCCAGTTGCTGCTGGAAAGCCTGCACCGCCTCGCGGCTCTCCCACATCGGTTTCATGTCGCGCGCGGCATACATCGCCGTCAGCACATTCATATAAACAGGTTTGTAGCCTGCCGGCAGCAAACCCTGAATGTGGCTGCGCGCTTTTTCTGCCGCGCCTTCAGGCATGGGCTTGATGCCCGCCATCATCGCCACCGTGTCAGATTCTGTGCCCGGCTGCGCCAGCGCTGTCGCGTTTTCGCCCATCGTGGCGGAGCTGTCCGCCGGCACCAGTTCAGGCTCATCGGCCTGTACGCTAAACAGTGGAGCAAATACGAAAGCCAGACACACGCTCAATGCTGACAATCGACGACATACGGCATTCTTAAGCAACATCCCTTGCCCCCTGTTGGCATTGCAGGCCTCTCAAAACGGGCCTTACTCTCAGTATATAAAGACAAAAATTCTTTTGCCTGACCAAACGTAAAGAAGTTTAAAGATAATACTATATTCTTAGGGCAAACCCGATAACAAAAAGGGCGACACCAGTGTCGCCCTTGCATTTTCAGATTCTATTTCTAAGAAGCGTCAGCTGTGCCCGGCAACGTCTCCGGCAACTGAGCCGCAAAGCCGCGCAGACCCACGACGTGAACGTGCTCCTGGTTCTGGAACACTTTACGCACCAGCTTGTAGGTTGTGCCTTTTTCCGGACTGATGTTTTCCGGCGCCGCAATGATCAGCTGCATTTCCAGACGTTCGCACAATTCGAACAGCGTGGCGATTGAGCGGGCATCAAGACGCGCCGCTTCATCGAGGAATAGCAGACGGCACGGCGAAATATCTTTGCCGCGCAGACGACGCGCTTCATCTTCCCAGCTCTGCACCACCATCACCAGGATGGACATACCGGTACCGATCGCCTCCCCGGTGGACAGCGCGCCGGATTCCGCACGCAACCAGCCGTCGGAGCCTCGGTTAACCTCCACTTCCATTTCGAGATAGCTGCGATAATCCAGCAGTTCTTCACCGATGGTTTGTGGCGTGCGCTGCCCCATATCGATTTGCGGATTCAGGCGCTGATACAATTTCGCCAGCGCTTCGGAGAAGGTCAGACGGTTGCTGTTAAACAGATCCTGATGCTGTTCGTGCTGTTCAGACAGCACTTCCAGCAGCGTGGCATGGGTTTCACGCACGTTAACGTTAAGTCGAACGCTGTTGACCTGGCCGAAGGAGACATTCTGCAACCCCTGGTTGAGCATGCGAATACGGTTCTGCTCGCGCTGAATGGTTTTGCGGATGATGTTTGACACGCTGCGGGAGCTGATGGCCAGCTTCTGCTCGCGCGAGGTCAGTTCTTCCGTCAGACGACCCAGCTCGATTTCCATCTGTTCAATGGCTTCCACCGGATCGTCGGTACGAATAATATCCTGACGAATACGCTCGCGCAGATGCTGGTACACCGCGACGAAGAACTGGATCTTACGCTCCGGCCGTTTCGGATCTTCCGACATGCGCAGCACGTCGCGCAGATGTTCGTTATCCGCCACCGCCAGACGCAGCGCACCCAGCGCCTTATCCGACATCGAACGCAGTTCATCGCCAGAGAGGTAGGCCAGTTCGCGACGGTGCAGACGGCGTTCGACGCCATTGTCTTTCACCAGACGCATCACCGCACACCAGCCCGCTTTCGCGCTCACTACCTGCTCACGCATTTCGAGATAGTTACGCTCCAGGCTTCGCAACTTACGGGTCAGGTTGTCCATTTCTGCTTCGCAGAAGGTCAGCGCTTTTTCCAGCTGATTACGACGCGCGCGGTTGTTGCTGAGCTGCGTATGCAGTTCATCACGGCGCTGGCGGGCGCGTTCTTCTGCCCCGCTGTCGGCACGCACGCCAATATCCTGCAGTTCGCGATGCAGATCGCTCAGCAGCTCTTTCTTGGTGTCGTACGAACTTTTCAGTGACGCCATCACCTGGCTGTACTGGCTGAGTTGCGCGGCATGACTACGCATCGCTTCACGGGCGCGGGTACGTTCTGTTTCGGCCTGCTCCAGACGCTGGCGCAGTTTTTCGTTCAGATCGCTGTTGCCGCTCAGCATTTCTGCGGAGTCGGAATAGCTGAAGTGAGCACGACGCTGCACCACTTCGGTCAGGGCAAACGCCTGCTGACGTGCATCGCGCTGCACCTGCTGCGAATAAGCGTAATCTTCACGTAGCTGTTCAAACTGTTCCGGGTCGCTCTGCAGTACCGACGCAATTGGCTCCAGTTTCGCCAGTTGGTTACCGAACTGCTGAATAAAGCGCGCGGCGTCCTGCGCTTCGTCCAGACGTTCCTGGATTTCACCAACGCGGTCAGCCAACGTGTCATCCGCCAGCAGACTGAGGCGCGGCAGCAGGCGGTTCAGTTGCGCTACGCCCTCTTTCGCCTGTTCAAACTGCGCCCGGCTCTGCTGGTTGTCGTTTTCGTGCGTGTTCAGCGCACGTTCCAGCTCGCTGCGACGGGTATTCAGTTTGCGAATTTCCGCTTCCGGATCGTCGTCAAACGCCACCGCCAGATGGCTGCCGATAAAGCGGCTGAAGGCCTGATGCAGACGCTGGGTTTTCTGCACGTCAAACGACAACGTTGCGAAACGCTCAGAGAGATCTTCGCGCTCTTTATGTAGCGCTTCGATACGGTTTTCACGCGCCGCGCGACCAAACAACGGCACGGACGGGAAGCGGGAATAACGCCACTGGCGATCGGCGATTTTCACCACCACCGCCTTTTCCAGCTCATCAACGCTGAACACGCTGTCATCAAAGGATTGCGGGTCGCCTTCGATCAGATAGAGATCTTCCGGGCAGTCCTCCAGACCGTCCAGTTGATCGGCGATCAGCGACAGATCGGGAACCACGATGGCGTGACGCGACGGACCGTACAACGCAGAGAAGTACGGCGCATCTTCGAGGCTGACATCATCGTAGATTTCGGACAGCAGCACGCCGCCAAAGCGCTCGGCCAGCGCGTTCAGACGCTGATCTTCAGAACCGCCCGGCTGGCTTAAACGCTCGATCTCTTCATCGACCGCCCGCTTGCGCGCGCCCACTTCATCACGTTCAACAATCGCTTCGCGTTCACGCTCCAGCAACTGTTGCAGGTATTCGGTCACGTCCTGGCTGGATTCGAACTGCTCGCCGCTCTGTTCGCATAGCTGGCTCAGGCTGCTTTGCGCCTGCAGCCAGACCGGCGCGCGCTGCATCAGCACCTGAACGCGGCCCTGCAGCTGCTCCAGCTCCTGACGCAGTTCCATGCGTTTTTCGCTGGCGTTTGAGACGCTTTCGGAAAGCGATGCAATGCGCTCTTCCAGTTCCTGATGCAGGGTTTCCAGTTCTTCCGCATCGTACTGTTTGCCCTGACGCTTGCAGAATTCCGCCAGCAAACGCTCGGCCTCCTGCTGTTCGCGCAGACGCTGTTCCAGCTCGTTCAGGCGACCACGCAGCGCATTTGCCTGCTCCGCCTGATGACGCTGGTTGACGCCGTCGCGCAGCAGCTCACGGGCCACCTCCCACGCTTCGTCGCGGGCAACGGGACCGTGAATCGCCGTGACCAGCTGGAATGCCTGTTCAAACTGGCTGTGCGCGGTTTGCGCCACGCTCATTTTCTGCTCGAGCGACAGCAGTTTTTCCGTCGCTTCCTGTTCTTTCGCCTGGAAAGTGTCCAGCCACTCGTCCGCGCTGTCCGGGGTTAAATCCGGCAGGTGGCACAGCTCTTTGGCGCGGGTCAGCGCCTGCAACGCCTGGGTATACTGAATGGCGCGAGTCTGCTGCACGTCCAGCGCCTGCTGGTAGTCGGCAAGCTGGCTTTTCAGTTCATCCACTTCCAGCTCGGCGGCTTCGGCACGCGCTTCGTTGTCTTCCTGCTGCTCGGTCGCTTCGGCCACCACTTCGTTCTGCTCTTCCAGACGGATTTGCAGCTCTTCGAGGTCCGCTTCGTAACGTTCGATTTTTTCCTGCTGACGCAGCGCGGTTTGCACCAGGTTCAGGTGATCGCTGGCGGCCTGATAATCCGCTTCCAGATCGCCTTCTGCGCCGCTGTGCTCCTGCAGTTCACGCGCCATGTCCACGTGTTTGTACTGCTCAGACGCCAGTTGCTGACGAGAACTGAACAGCTCACGACGGTATTCAAGCGCCTTATCAAGATGAATACGGCGTTCGTTGGCGTGACGCATATAGTCAGCGGCCACATAGTCGGTCGCTTCGGAAATCAAATGTTTGAACAGATCGCGGTCAGACTGGGTAACGCGAATGGCTTCCAGCGTCATGCGGTTCTCACGCAGCGCGGCTTCCATGTCCTGGAAGGCTTTGCGCACGCCGCTGTTTTCTGGCAGCAGGTAATCGCGTAGTGAACGCGTGATGGCGCTGGAGATCCCGCCGTACAGCGATGCTTCAATCAGACGGTAGAATTTACTGCGATCCGACGCCGAGCGCAGACGACGCGCGACGATGCCCAGATCAAACATCAGCGAGTGATAATCGGTGATGGAGTTGAACTGCTTAAACTGGACCCCTTCCATCGCTTCGAACTTGTCTTTCAGTTCCTGAAGCGAGAGCACGCGTGCCTGACGTTCGTTCAGCGTTTCCGTAAGAAACTGCGTCGGCTGAACCGACATCGGCAGCCCCTGAATGGCAAACGGCTTGATATCCACTTTGCGATCGCGACCGGCAATCTGTTGCAGACGAACGCCAACCAGCACGCGCTGGTGACGAGAGTTCATCACATCCAGTACCGAGTAGCAGACGCCCGCTTTCAGCTTCCCGTGCAGGCCTTTATCGCGGGAACCGCTGGTCGCCCCGGCTTCCGTGGTGTTACGAAAGTGCAGCAGCGTTAAGTCAGGGATCAGCGCCGTCACGAACGCCGCCATGGTGGTGGATTTACCGGCACCGTTACCGCCCGACAGCGTCGTAACCAGCTCATCGAGATCGAAGGTACGGGCGAAAAAGCCATTCCAGTTAATCAGCGTTAGCGACCGAAACTTACCACGTTCAATCATTATTCTTCCTCCCCGCTATCCGGCTGATTCTCTTCTTCGTTCTCATCATTGAGTTGCAGATGGTTTTCAATCGACATCGCCTCGCCGTCGCGGATCATGCGCAGCTGTGCTTCGCGTGGATCGTCGCCAGAGCGAACGTCTGCGCCAAAGCGGAAGACCGATTCAGTGATGCGGAATTTGCTGCTGTCGTGCCCCATAAACCAGACCATGCCGAGACGGCGCAGACGGTTCAGCGACGAACGCACTTTTTCCTGCAGTTTTTGCCGATCGAGATCAGAACCGGTGGAACGGTTGTTCACCAGCTTCAGCAGTTTGGGTTCATCGGCCAGCGTCAACAGTTCGTCGTAGAGCTCCTGTTGCGTGAAGATACCTTCGTTCGCCAGTCGTTCCGGGCTGAGGTACAGGTAGCAGAGAATTTTGCCAACCATCATGTCCAGCTCAGAGAGCACCGAGCGAGGAATGATAGTGGTTGAGCGCGGGCGCAGGTAGAAAAATCCTTCCGGCGCACGGATCAGCTCAACGTTGTAGCGGGCATAAAATTCTTCCAGATATTCCTGAAAGTCCATCAGATAGGCGTGATTATCCAGCTCATCAAGCCCTATATGACGCCCCGCGCGCAGAGCACTGTCGAGGGCAGGAAATAACGGGTTAGCCAGCGCCTGCGCCAGCTTAACCGGCATCACTTGTTCAATATTTGTCAATGACATGCGCCTGTACCTTGGCTCCGTAATCATTAATCGGCTGCCACTTCGGCGGCAGTCCGGTGAAGTCTGCTTGTGCAACGCCCAGGCGTACGGCCTGGTCGACGACAATTCGCGCCACGTCGAAATGACGCGCGCGCGGATATTGCACGAGGTATTCGCGCACTACGAGGCCGAGATCCAGCGGTAGCGATTTGTCTTTGTAGATGACCAGCTGTTGCTCGATCATCGCCGCCAGCTGTTCGCGGATCTCGTTGAACTCTTCGTACTCTAAATCCGGAGGAAGTTCCCCGGTGACCTCTTCGTCGCGCAGCGCCATCTCTTCGTCACGCATATCGAGCAGACGATCGGCGCTGGCGTAAGTCAACGCCCACGGCGCATCAAAGTAGCTTTGTACCGACTGGCGCAGACGCTGGGCAAAGACGCGGTTTTTATCCATGTCGATGGCGGTACGAATGAATTTGTAGCCGATCCACAGGTCGATCGCCTGCTGGCCCCAGCTGACAATACGGTCAAGCTTGCTCTGCAGATCGAACACCAGCCGGTCGACGAAGTGCAAATCATCATGCGCCAGCGTCGCATCCTGAATGCGCAGCAGGTTCGCCTGCAGCTTATCGCCCGCCGCATCCAGCGTATCCTGCAATTCGCGCAGGGTGCCGGAGGTTTCAGATAACAGCACTTCGCAGCTGGAAATTGCTGCGCGCCAGTCTTTGTTCAGCAACTGGGCAATGTCGTCTTTCACCTGCTGCTGCTGTTCATCCATCACGCGCTGGGTGAGATCGATACTGTCGAAAATCTCCGCCACGGAATATNNATACACGTTACGATGCCAGTGGAATTCATCGCCGCCTTCGTCCGCACTGTCGGCGGCGCGCTTGAGTTCGCCCGCCACGATAGACAACTGCATAGAAAGGCGCAGCGTCGAAAATTCGCGCTGACGAATGTAGTAGTCGGTAATGCCGATGCCCAACGGCGTCAGGCGGTAGATGGCATTCCCTTCCGTCAGTTCGCTGGTAAAGCGGTTCAGCAGACGTTGACGCACCATGTCGTTGATCGCGTTGTTGGCGCGAACGCTGATGGTTTCACTGGTTTGCTCAAACGCATCACTCACGTGACGAAACGCATCGACCAGTTCGCCTTCCGTCATCTCCCCTTCCAGCCGTTCGCCGTTTAACGTAGCGACGGCCAGCAAAAACGAGAGTCTGTCGACCGGCAGCGAAATGGCGAAATCATTTTTTCTGGCCCAGGCAACCAGTTCGGGGACTGTCTGGGAAAATTCACTCATCGTTTTTCCTTGTATCTACCAGCGGCTTAATCGCGGTGACATGAATATAACGCCCCAGGCTGATATACGGCTCCTGGCGGCAATAGCGCGTTTCCAGCGCCAGCAACGTCTCGTAGCAATCGCGCTGCTGATGCTTTTCGCGCAGATAATCATGGAACACGCGCACACCGGTCTTGCCGGTGATTTGCCAGCCGGTCTCTTCCAGCCAGCCATAAACCTGTTGCGGTTCGCGCGGGTAATCCGGCGAAAGTGTACGTCTTTTTTTCTTCGGCATGCCTGCCTGGACATAATCAAAATTCCCGGCGACCATGTTATGCATCAACAGGCCGTTAGCATTGTAGAACATTAGCGACAATGCCCCGCCGGGGCGTAACACCGACCACAACGTCTGTAAAACCTCTTGCGGAGCGGCAACCCACTCCAGCACAGCATGAAACAATATCAGATCAACCGGGCTTTCCAAATGCTGCGTAATGTCCTGTACGGCGCATTGTTCAAAATGCATGTTGCCGCTCACACCTTTCTCCGCTGCCACTTGCGTCGCCCGGCTAATCATCTCACCAGAAATATCGCATAAGGTGACGTGATGCCCGCGCTGCGCCATTTTAATCGCGGTCTGCCCCTCTCCGCCACCGGCATCCAGAACTCGCAACGGTTGCGAGCCGAAAGCGTCCAGAAGGCGGTCGAGATCCTGCCACAGGATCGCCTGACGCAACTGACCCTTGGTCGTGCCGTAAATGTTACGCGCGAATTTTTCTGCAATGTCATCAAAATTGCGATCCCGCATGGCTCACTCCGCGATCCAGGCAAAAGGCGTATTTTGTCACAGACGCGACGAGAATGGAGCCATCTGGTGTAATATCACGGCATTCCGCCTGTTAAATGGTTAAAAAAGGACCCATTCCGCATGCTTTTCACGCTGAAAAANGCCTGATGTTCCCCCTGCCGCTGTTACTGATGTTCATTGGCTTCGGTCTGTTACTGATCGTTTTCAGCCGCTTTCAGAAAACCGGTAAAAGTTTCATCGCCGTCGGCTGGCTTGCCCTGCTGCTGCTGAGCCTGCAACCGGTCGCCGACGGACTGTTAAAACCCATTGAGGATAAGTATCCGACCTGGCGTGGCAGCGAGCGCGTGCAGTACGTGGTGGTACTGGGCGGAGGATATACCTGGAACCCGGCATGGGCGCCAAGTTCGAACCTGATCAACAACAGTCTTCCGCGCCTCACCGAAGGCATCCGCTTATGGCAGGCCAACCCCGGCGCGAAGCTGATTTTCACCGGCGCCGCCGCGCAAACCAACCCGGTCAGCACCGGTGAAGCGGGCGCCCGCGTCGCCGAAAGCCTCGGCGTACCGCGTAGTGAGATTATCGTGCTGGATCAACCTAAAGACACCGAAGAGGAAGCCGCTGCGGTTAAAGCAACCGTGGGCAGCGCGCCTTTCCTGCTGGTGACCTCCGCCTCACATCTGCCGCGGGCAATGATCTTCTTTCAGCACGCCGGCCTCAACCCGCTGCCTGCGCCAGCGAATCAGCTGGCGATTACGTCGCCGCTAAATCCCTGGGAACGCGCGATTCCCTCGCCCGTCTGGCTGATGCACAGCGATCGCGTGGGTTATGAAACGCTCGGTCGCGTGTGGCAGTGGCTGAAAGGGGTATCAGGAGAGCCAGGGGAGGAGTGATTTTGCGGCCAGGTCAAAATTGGCGCGGTTAAACCGCCCGGTGTTGACCAGCTGCGAGACTTCATCCCATAGCATGTAGAGCCAGCGCCGCCAGATAAACGCTTCTGCCACCGGTGCGCGCTGGAGATAGTGCCACAGCAGCCCTTCCGCCAGCGTGCCATCGGCCAGGCGGAACAGTTCATATTCCCGGGGTGCCCATAGCATGATCCCCGGGCCGACCATCGCCAGCAGTTGATCGCTGCGCGCATCTTTCAGCATGCTACGCAGCGTAAAATTACCGTGGATCAGCACGCAATTGTCGTTAAAACCGTCAAACAGCGCGGGCAGACACTCCCGGGTGCGAAACAGAATACGCTTATCCTGCATGGTGAGACCGGTATTCTGATAGAGATTCAGCGTGCCCCATAACACCTCAACCCGCTGGCGATACCAGTGCGGCCAGATGTTTTCCTGCGTGCTGTCGACCTGACCAACGCGCCCGCCGCTGTCATGACGATGCCAGGACAGCAGCGCCTCGACGATCTGATCTTTTAACTGTTCCCAGCGCTCGGGGGTTCTGGCAGGCGCTTCAACCGGAACGCCGCGCAGGCGTTCAATCAGCAGCACGTCCGGGCCAGGGTGTTCTTCGTGGGTCATCACGCCATACACAATCGGCATTCGCACCGTGCCGCTGCGCGACAGCATGGACACCTTGTACGCCAGCTGACGCGCCAGACCCGGCGTAGAGAAGCTCCGCGCCAGCAATGGTAAGGGATTTCCCTGAGAGTCATAGAGCGACCACATTGCCGAATCTGGCTTTTCGCTTACGCATTCCACCCGGCTTAGTCTTTCACCCAGCAGATGGCTCAGTTCGGCGCGCAGTTGTTCCATACGTGTTTACCCTCACAATGACTACTGCTTTTATAATGAGCGCCGCAAGGGGATATGTCACCCTGATAAGATCAAAAGTGACGCAGAAAAGTGAGTAAAAACGAGGCGGTAGCAGTTGCCCCGGGTATTCGGGGCAACGGGGATTAGCGCAATTCGGCACGTACGCGTTCGAGATCTTCAGGGGTGTCCACGCCAGTGCCAGGCACCTGTTTCGCAACGGCAACGTGGATTTTTTCGCCATACCAGAGCACACGCAGCTGCTCCAGCATTTCTATCTGCTCCAGCGGGCTCGGCGCCCAACTGACGTAGCGGCGAATGAAACCGGCACGATAGCCATAAATACCGATGTGGCGCAGCAGCGTGTCGCCGATAGCGTCGCGGCTTTTCGCAAAACGGTCGCGATCCCACGGAATAGTGGCGCGAGAGAAATAGAGCGCGTAGCCGTTGGCGTCCATTACCACTTTGACAGCGTTTGGATTGAACGCTTCTTCCGCCTCATGGATCGGCACCGCCAGCGTCGCCATACCGGCGTGGCTGCTGGCGAGATTCTCCGCAACCTGACGGATGATCACCGCAGGGATCATCGGCTCATCACCCTGAACGTTGACGATCACAGTGTCGTCGCTGAAACCACACTTCTCCACCACCTCGGCCAGACGCTCGGTGCCGGACTGGTGATCGGCGCGCGTCATGCACACTTCCCCACCGGCGGTTTCAACGGCACGGGCGACGTCTTCGTGATCGGTCGCTACGATGATCCGCTCCGCGCCTGATTCACGCGCACGTTCCAGTACATGGACTATCATCGGCTTGCCGTTGATATCCTGCAGCGGCTTTCCAGGTAAACGCGTGGAGGCAAAACGGGCGGGAATGATAACGACAAAACTCATGGATGGCTCTCTTCAGCAGCTAAGGTACGCGCTTCGTTTTCCAGCAATACGGGAATGCCTTCACGCAGCGGAAACGCCAGACTGTCGATTTTGCAAATCAGTTCCTGTTTGTCCTGGCTGTAATAGAGTTTCCCGGTGCAGACCGGACAGGCGATAATTTCCAGTAAACGGTGATCCATATTTCCTCCAGATGGGCTGGCTAAATCATCCCGCCAGCATATCACAGTGACGCGTCAGTCGGCGTCAATTTCCCAACCTTCAGCCTTCGTCGCAAACAAGGACGACGGCACCTGCCCCAACCGGACGCGGGTTGCCCCCTGCCAGTGCGCAAAGTCGTTAATGGCCTGGGTTAGCCCTTTCGCCAGCGAGACGCTGGGGCGTATTCCGTCTTCCAGATATAACGCAAAGATTTCCAGAACGCCTTCTTTTCGATGCATTTTGCTGTCCATGCGCCCCACCAGTTTGCCCTGATGCAGCAACGGCAAAACGAAATAGCCGTACTGACGTTTCGGCGCAGGCGTGTAGCATTCCAGTCGGTAGGTAAAGCCAAACAACTGCTCGGCTCGCTTTCTGTCCCAGACGACGGGATCGAAGGGAGACAGCACCGCGCTGTGCGTAGCGGTCAGTTTTCCGTCCACCGCCGCGTCCAGGTAAGGCAGCAGATCGCTGTCGAGCCACATTTCACCGAGAGTGTCCACCTCGACAGGAATGATGCGCTTCTCTTCCAGCCAGCGGCCCAGCAACGCAGGTAACGATGGCTGGCGCAGGCGATAATAGTCGGCCAGCCACTGCGGGCGAAAAATCCCCAGGCTGCGGGCGCTGTTTTGCAGCATGAGCGCTTCGGCTTCCGGCCTCGCCAGCAGATCCCGTTCATCATCCCAGTGTGGCATCACCCGGTGGGTTAAATCGTAGACGCGCTGAAAATTGCGTCGTTCAATGACCATCACCTTTCCGGCGGTAAACAGCCCTTCCAGATGGCGCTTATGCGGTTTCCATTCCCACCAGCCGGATTCGCCTTTTCGCGGATGTTCAAAATCCGCCGAACGTACCGGGCCGTTGTCAGCAATATGAGCGATGAGCTGTTCGATTTCGCGGGCGTGGGCGTCCATCCACGCCTTGTTGTACTTCCAGCCCATGTTGTCCAGCGCCAGCATGCGATGGCGTACCAGCGAGAAATCGCTGCGCGGGAGGAAGCATGCCTCATGCGCCCAGTATTCCATGAGGTCCCCGCGACGCAGGGCATCATCAAGCCAGGTCTGCGGATAATCGCCTAAGCGACTGAACAGCACCAGATAAGGGCTACGGGCGACAACGTTGATGGTATCAATTTGCAGCAAAGACATGCGTTCAATGGTACTGAGCACATCCTGAGGTTGTGCGCGGCGGCGGGGTCTTTTGAGCATCCCCTGAGCGGCAAGATGCAGATGTCGTGCAGCGGTAAGCGAAAGGTGCACTTCGGGCATAGCAGTCCCTCTTCAGAGCCGCAGACGCGCTACGGCTGCATTACTGTCGTTGCGTCAGCGCCACCAGCGCCTGGAGCAATTGCTGAGCACGGTCGTCCTCAAGACAGGCGTCGACCGGCAGATACCACCAGTTTTCTTTAGCAAACGCACGGCATTTAACGGCATCTTTTTCCGTCATGATCAGCGTTTGCCCTTGTTCCAGCAGCGCGTCGACATCAGCGGCAGTAAGCGCCTGATGGTCGGCCAGCGCGACCGTTTTGATCGGGTGCACACCACAGCTTTCGAGGGTGGCAAAAAAACGGGGAGGATGGCCGATACCCGCCATCGCCACTACTTGCGTCAGTTCGCGGGCATCCCGCGGTTCACCGGTTAACAGGTTTACAGCTTTCCCCGGGCGCAGCTGCATCGCAATTTCACCGGGCCGCGCAACACCGCCGTTTACGATCACCGCATCGACGGTTTTCAACCGTGAGGCGCGTTCCCGCATGGGGCCAGCCGGTAGCCACCAGCCGTTGCCGAAACGACGAACGCCGTCGATCACCACGATTTCCATGTCACGCGCCAGACGGTAATGCTGCAAACCATCGTCGGTGATGATGAGCTGAAGATCGTGTTTTTCCAGCAGCGCGCTGACCGCATCGCGCCGCCGTGGAGAAACCGCCACCGGCACCCCGGTTCGCTGAAAGATCAGCACCGGTTCGTCGCCCGCTTCCGCCGTAGAGGTGTTTTCAGAAAGAAGTAAGGGATAGTGTGCCGCTTTGCCGCCATAGCCGCGCGACACGACGCCCACACGGATCCCGCGCTGGCTCAGCTGCTCCACCAGCCAGATCACCACCGGCGTTTTACCGTTACCCCCTGCTGTTAAATTTCCGACGATTGCCACTGGTACCGGCGCGCGCCAGGACGTTCTCAGCCCCAGGCGATAGCTCAGGCGAATGAGCCCGCTCACCAGGCCATAAAGCCAGGAGAGCGGTAACAGCAGCCGCCAGAGCGGCGATTCGCCGGACCAGATACGTGAAATCATTCGCCGAATTGCATCTTATGCAGCTGGGCGTAAACGCCCCGGTGAGCCAGCAGATCCGCATGGCTGCCGCGCTCAACGATCTGGCCATCTTCCACCACCACAATTTCATCTGCCTGTTCAATGGTGGAGAGACGGTGCGCAATCACCAGCGAGGTGCGGTTTTTCTGCAGCTCATCCAGCGCGGCCTGAATTGCACGTTCCGATTCGGTATCCAGCGCGGAAGTCGCTTCGTCGAGGATCAGAATCGGGCTGTCGCGCAGTAACGCACGGGCGATAGCGATACGCTGGCGCTGGCCGCCTGAGAGCAGAACGCCGTTCTCTCCAATAATGGTGTCGAGACCGTTATCCATCTTGTTGATAAAGTCCATTGCATACGCCATACGTGCGGCCTGTTCGATCTGCTCGCGGCTGTACTCTTCAGTACGAGCGTAGGCGATATTGTTGGCCACCGTGTCGTTAAACAGATGCACGTTCTGCGACACCAGCGCGACCTGATTACGCAGGGAAGTGAGTTTGTATTCGCGCAGGTCGTGCCCGTCGAGGAGGATCTCGCCTTCGTCAATATCATAGAAACGCGTGATCAGGCTGGCGATGGTGGATTTCCCGGATCCCGAACGCCCGACCAGCGCAACGGTTTTTCCTTCCGGAATATTCAGGTTAATGTTGCGCAGCGCGGCCGTTTCACGGCCCGGATAGGTGAAAGTGACGTTGCGGAATTCCAGATTGCCTTTCGCACGTTCAATTACACGCATGCCTTCGTCTTTTTCCTGTTCGCTGTCGAGAATGGCAAACAGCGTCTGGCAAGCGGCCATCCCGCGCTGGAACTGGGCGTTGACGTTGGTCAGCGATTTCAGCGGACGCATCAGGGCGATCATTGAAGAGAAGACGACGGTGATGGTACCGGCGGTCAGGGTCTCCATAACGCTCGGGAAGCTGGCGGCATACAGCACGAATGCCAGCGCCAGTGACGCGATGAGCTGGATGATCGGGTCAGAAATGGAAGAGGCGGAAACCATTTTCATCCCCTGCAGACGCATTTTGTTGCTGACCTTATCGAAGCGTTTGGTTTCCACCGTCTGGCCACCAAACATCAGCACTTCTTTATGCCCTTTCAGCATCTGTTCCGCGCTGGTGGTCACCTGCCCCATCGTATTCTGCATGTTTTTGCTGATGTTACGAAAACGCTTCGATACCACGCGAATGGCAATCGAAACAATGGGTGCCAGCACGATGAGGATCACCGACAGCTGCCAGCTGTACCAGAACATCATCGCGAACAGGCCGATGATCGACGCCCCTTCACGCACGACGGTAATCAGTGCGCTGGAAGAGGACGATGCCACCTGTTCAGAATCGTAAGTGATACGCGACAGCAATGTCCCGGTGGATTGCTTGTCGAAGAACGCCACCGGCATGCCCATCATGTGGCTGAAAAGACGACGACGCATGGTCATCACCACTTTTCCCGACACCCAGGAGATGCAGTAGCTGGAGATATAGCTGGTTATGCCACGAAGGATCATCAGCCCGATCACAACCAGTGGCATCCACAGCAGCACTGAGCGATCCGTTTTACCAAAACCGTCGTCCAGTAACGGTTTAAGGAGCGATAGCATGAAGGTATCGCTGGCTGCGTTGAGGACTAACGCAACACCCGCCACGATCAGCCCTGCTTTAAATGGCGCAATCATTGGCCAGAGTCGGCGGAAGGTCTGCCACGTGGAGAGATCTTTGTCGTTCTGCATTCAAAAAACCAGCTTATGTTGAAATAGCCGCATATTCTACCCGTTATCACGAGACACGCCAAACCACTGATGATACCAGCGAGGGAAAATTTGATCTCGTAAGCTGCGGATTTGCCAGTTGTCGTGCTGAAACAGCACCGAAATCTGCCCCTGATGAGGCGTGTCATACCACTGATAACCCTGCTGGCGGTAGCGTTTTACCACTTTTACCGAGGGCAGACGCCAGGCGTTATACCGGGATGCCGATGCCAGCGCCGCCTGCCCACCGACCCGCTGCAACAGCGCGATGCCGGATG
Organism: Trabulsiella odontotermitis; assembly: GCF_001188485.1. Classification (GTDB taxonomy): domain Bacteria; phylum Pseudomonadota; class Gammaproteobacteria; order Enterobacterales; family Enterobacteriaceae; genus Trabulsiella; species Trabulsiella odontotermitis_A. The sequence continues at coordinate 22,849 of NZ_JNGH01000082.1, read as the reverse complement.
AGGTACTACTGCCATGGTGCGGCACCTGGATAAGTGTAGACGTAAGATGTTGCCAGTAATGGCTGAGCATAGAAAATTCGGCTGACAATTCAATATCTCCGGTCAGCAAAATACTGTATTTGCCATCATCCACCCGAACAACACAGGAACGGTTGTTCCCCTGCGTTTGCGCCCCTGTCAGCGGCCACAGCACGCGAAACGTCAGCCCTTCCCACTGCCAGCTGTCTCCGCGAAAACAGGACTGATGACCACTCCACCCCAGTGGACTGCGGATCCACACCTGCGGCCAGGCGCGGGCCAGCGAATCTAACCCGCCACGATGATCGAGATGTTCGTGGCTGAGAATAATCCCCTCCGGCTGCAGATGATGCCAGCGAAGCCAGGGAATGATGAGCTGTTGCCCGCTGTCACCGCCCGGCCACGCCAGCCCGGTGTCATACAAAATGGCTTTATCATGACGGTCGATAACCATCGCCAGTCCCTGTCCAACGTCCAGCATCGNCGTCCAGCATCGTGCCCCGCCAGTCATCAGACGGTTTATGCGGCCAGAGCGGATACGTCAGTACGGCAGTCACGGTCAGGCAGATAGCAGGCACCGACTTCCAGCCACCCAGTTTCCAGGCGATCAGCCCGAGCCATGGCAATATCAGTGCCGGTAGCCACCGGGCATCCAGACTCAGCCAGCCATCGGGTAAACGGGCAAGGAAGCCAAACAGCTGCGCCAGTATGCGATCAGTTAGCCACCATACGCTCGTTTCGGCGATTGCAGGTCCGATAAGGTGCAACAGCATGCCGGTGAGGATCAGGGGAACAACCGCAAAGGTGACGACGGGCACCGCCAGCAGATTTGCCACTATCGAACTCAGGCTGATGCCATGAAACAGCGCCACCTGCAATGGCATCAACAACAACATCAGCCCCAGTTGCAAATGTAGCAGCCCTGCCAGCCATCGGCCCCATAGCGGTAACGACTGCGCCGGGAAAGGCATCCACTGATACCAGAAGATGAGCGCGGCGACTGCGACGGCAGACAACCACAGACTCTGAGACAGTATGGCCAGCGGATCGCTGAAAACTATCGCGCCGACACAACAGATCCAGACCGACCACGGCGACCAGCGTCGCCCGCGCAGTCGTAAGCTGTAAAGGATCGCCAGCGCGGCGATGGTGCGTAATGCGGGCGGCTGTAGCCCGGTAAACAGGGCATAACACAGCGCACATCCGAACCCCGCGACAAGCGGTGCCCGCCAGTTGATATAACGGCATGGCAGAAAAAACTGCAGGGCGCGCACCAGCAACCATCCCAGTGAGGCGACCAGTGCAATGTGCAGCCCGGAAATCGCCATCAGGTGCGAGGTGCCGGTTTGTTGCAGCAACCGCTTCACCTCAACCGGAAGCGTCGTACGTTCACCGGCACCGAGCGCCAGAATGACGGGCTGCCACCGACGTTGCGCAAGGCTTTCCGTCAGTGATGACAGGTAACGAGCGCGCCAGCTGCATGTGGCGTCCAGTGCCGTCGCCGACAGAAAGCGACCGGAGATCGCCGTATGCCGGGCAAGCGCGGTACGCTGACTGTCAAACCCGCCCTCATTAAGCTGCCCGTGAACGGGCCGCATGCGGAGGGTCATATCCCAGCGTTGCCCGGCGCAGGCCGGTTGCGGAAGATAGTTGCCATAGAGCGAAACCGCAATAGACGGAAATTGCCGCTTACCGTTCAGGCGAACGATCTTACCCTGATGTGTTGTTTGCCCGTCAGTGGTAGTAATAACGACTTCCGCCTGCTGGTTTTTCCCGGTCAAAGCGTTGACCGGCCACAGCGTCTGGTGCGCTGCAAGGCATCCCCAGCAGAAGAACAGTAGCGTCAGCGCGCTATATTTTATGGCTGACGCATGACAGAAGAGCAGTAAAACCGCCAGAACAATCACGCCCTTTATCAGCATCAGTCCCGGCAACTGGGGCAGCCCGATAAGCGGCAATATCCCGAGTACGACACACCAGGCGACTTGTGGCAAACGCATCAGTACCTCCCTGTTTTTGGGGAGTGTGACGCAGAAAAGCAATGAATGTCAGAGAGCGCATGTTAACAATGCGGCGAGCTACGGAAGGAACAGGAGGTGTTGCACTCACGCCGCAACGGTTTTGCGAGCAGGATTCCAGCGCATCGAAAGAAGGCATTAAAAAAGCACCCAAAGGTGCTTTTCTCAGTCAAGTTACAAACTAACTCAGCTGCCGTAAATATTGGCGCGGTCGCGTAATTCTTTACCCGGCTTAAAGTGCGGAACGTATTTACCTTCCAGATCCACTTTATCGCCCGTTTTTGGGTTACGCCCGGTGCGTGGTGCACGATAGTGCAAAGAGAAGCTGCCAAAACCGCGGATTTCAATGCGCTCACCCTGGGCCAGGGTCGTAGCCATGTGTTCCAGCATCTCTTTCACAGCATCTTCAACCGCTTTCGCAGGGATGTGAGATTGCTGGCTTGCAAGTCTTTCAATGAGCTCTGACTTGGTCATGATTCCTCCGGTTTCCTTTCAGGAAAGTTGGCTAACAGCTTAAACAAGGGCGGCCGTAGCCGCCCTTTGTTGTTGATTACAGGACGAAACCTGCAATCTGTCAAGTGTACTCATTAGACTTCAGGCGGTTACGCCCGAAGTTTCAGAGTAACTTACTCGCCTTTAGCTGCTTTGAAAGCTTCAGCCATTGCGTTAGAGAAGTTGCCTTCTTCCTGTTTGTTGTTAACAGAAGCGATAGCATCTTTCTCGTCAGCTTCGTCTTTCGCACGGACAGACAGGCTGATTGCGCGGTTCTTACGGTCAACACCGGTGAACTTAGCTTCAACGTCGTCACCCACGTTCAGAACCAGAGTGGCATCTTCAACGCGGTCACGGGAAGCTTCAGAAGCACGCAGGTAACCTTCAACACCGTCGGCCAGTTCTACGGTTGCGCCTTTCGCGTCAACTGCAGTCACTTTACCGTTTACGATTGCGCCTTTCTTGTTCAGTGCAACCCAGTTGTTGAACGGATCTTCTGCCAGCTGCTTAACGCCCAGGGAGATACGCTCACGCTCTGCGTCAACCTGCAGAACAACTGCAGCGATTTCGTCGCCTTTTTTGTATTCACGAACTGCTTCTTCGCCTGCAACGTTCCAGGAGATGTCAGACAGGTGAACCAGGCCGTCGATGCCGCCGTCCAGGCCGATGAAGATACCGAAGTCAGTGATAGACTTGATTTTACCTTCAACACGGTCGCCCTTGTTGTGGGTTTCCGCGAACTGCTGCCACGGGTTAGATTTGCACTGCTTCAGACCCAGGGAGATACGACGACGTTCTTCGTCGATGTCCAGAACCATCACTTCCACTACATCGCCAACGTTAACAACTTTAGACGGGTGGATGTTTTTGTTGGTCCAGTCCATTTCGGAAACGTGTACCAGGCCTTCAACGCCTTCTTCGATTTCAACGAAGCAGCCGTAGTCGGTCAGGTTGGTCACGCGACCAGTCAGTTTGGTACCTTCCGGGTAACGCTTAGCGATAGCGACCCACGGATCTTCGCCCAGCTGTTTCAGGCCGAGGGATACACGGGTACGCTCGCGGTCGAACTTCAGCACTTTAACAGTGATTTCGTCGCCCACGTTCACGATTTCGCTCGGATGCTTAACGCGTTTCCAGGCCATGTCAGTGATGTGCAGCAGGCCGTCAACGCCACCCAGATCAACGAATGCACCGTAGTCAGTGAGGTTCTTAACGATACCTTTAACTTCCATGCCTTCCTGCAGGTTTTCCAGCAGTTGATCGCGCTCTGCGCTGTTTTCAGATTCGATAACTGCACGGCGAGAAACCACAACGTTGTTGCGTTTCTGATCCAGCTTGATCACTTTGAATTCAAGCTCTTTGCCTTCCAGGTGCAGGGTATCACGGACCGGACGTACATCTACCAGGGAGCCCGGCAGGAACGCGCGAATACCGTTCAGCTCAACAGTGAAGCCACCCTTAACTTTGCCGTTGATAACACCGGTAACAGTTTCAGCGTCTTCGTAAGCTTTTTCCAGCGTGATCCACGCTTCGTGACGTTTCGCTTTCTCACGGGACAGCAGAGTTTCACCGAAGCCGTCTTCTACTGCATCCAGAGCAACGTCAACTTCGTCACCGACCTGGATTTCCAGCTCGCCCTGGGCGTTTTTGAACTGCTCTGCCGGGATGGCGGATTCAGATTTCAGACCGGCGTCAACCAGTACGACATCTTTATCGATAGCAACAACAACGCCGCGAACGATAGAACCCGGGCGGGTTTCGATTTCTTTTAAGGATTCTTCAAAGAGTTGAGCAAAAGATTCAGTCATGTTTAATCTTCAGGTTAATATTAACGTCCACCTGGCTTCATGCCGGATGGGGTTGTTTCACATACCCGCTAACACTCCATTGCTGCGGGGGTACTGCAAGAATTCTGAGGCGTCTCGCTGATTATTCAGCGGAGGCCAGTTTTTGGCGCGCGTATTGTAACGCTTTTTCAATCACTTGCTCAATGCTTAATCGTGTGGAATCCAGCACTAAAGCATCGGCCGCAGGAACCAAAGGCGCCACCGCACGGTTGCGGTCACGGTCGTCGCGTTCCTTTATCTCTGCCAAAAGGCGCTCAAAGTTAACACTAAAGCCCTTCTCCTGCAACTGCAGCATACGGCGGTGCGCCCGCTCTTCCGACGAGGCGTCAAGGAAAATTTTCACCGGCGCGTCAGGAAAAACAACCGTTCCCATATCACGACCGTCCGCAATCAGACCCGGGGCTTCGCGAAATGCGCGCTGACGGCGCAGCAACGCTTCACGTACGCGCGGGAACGCGGCCACCTGCGACGCGGCGTTTGCCACTTCCTGCGTGCGGATCTCGCCGCTGACGTCTTCACCTTCGAGGATCACTTCCAGATTGCCGTCAGTGGAGACAAAGCGGACATCCAGATGCGCCGCCAGCGGGACTAACGCTTCTTCCGATGCCACATCCACGTGATGATGTAATGCCGCCAATGCCAGAACGCGGTATATCGCGCCTGAATCTAACAGATGCCACTGCAACGCTTCCGCCATTGCCTTGCACAGGGTTCCCTTACCCGCACCGCTAGGCCCATCAATGGTGATTACCGGGGCAATTGCCGTCATCTTTTTCTCCTTCAGCAAGGCATAGTTACATAAACGCCGCGCATTATACTCGCCAAAGCATCAGACCGTTACTACTGCTTGCAAAATGCAGACTACTGGCAGCGAATTGTATGAGAATTAAGCAAGTATAGTGGGCTGACGCCGCGCCAGCCCAAAAGATGACAGATTTTCCTATTTATCGTCGGCAATGCGATCGCGGATATGCTGAGCGCGATCGGCTGAGGTGGGGTGAGAATCCATCAAAGATTTGGCGCGTCCGGCGTCCATAGTGGCGAGTTTTTCGAAGGCGCTGACAAGGCCCTCTCGCTTGACGCCTCGCTTTTTCAGCAGTTCGTAGGAGAAGTCATCGGCATCGGATTCCTGACTGCGGGAGAACGCTGAGTTAATAACGCCTTCGGCCAGATCGCCCAGTTGCGATTGCGAAAGTTGCGCGGCAACGCCGCTGGTGGCGGAGATTGCGTCGCGAGCGGCAAGCGTGGCATATGCCGTTTGCATCGCTTTACGGGAATGCCCCAGCGACACATGACCGAGCTCGTGACCCAACACACCTTCGATTTCGTTGTCGGTCATCATGTCCATCAGGCCAGAATAGACGCGCACGCAGCCGTTAGCCATGGCCCACGCGTTAACGTCACGGGTCAGATAGACCTTATAATTGACCGGCGTACCGTCGATGTTATTACCCAACGCTTTAGCAATTTTCTTCAGCCGTTTGGAATATTTACTGGAAGCGCCTGCCAACTGGTTTTCGCTGTCCATCTGTTTGCAGCTATTGTTGCTGAGCGTTTTGACGTCGGCATCGGAGAGTGTCATTGCGTTGTAGGCCGACATGCCTGAGCTGGCAATCAGCTCACCGTTGACGCCGTTTTTGCATCCCGCCAGCAGAACGGCGCCAGCCACCAGCGCCAGTACAAGTTTTGTATTCTTCATATATATATCATCCACTGATAACCATAATTAAAATATATAAATCAACAGGTTGAACCAGCGGTGAAGATAGCACCCGGCAGGAAGGCAAAAAAGTTCATAAGCAGACATGAAAACGCCGACCCTGGGGCCGGCGCTGTGTGAGCAGTCAGGCTGGCGTACTGATGCGCGCCAGCTGGTCAAAATAGTCAGGGAAAGTCTTCGCGGTGCATTTCGGATCGAGAATGGTGACCGGTGTGTCAGACAGCGCCACCAGCGAGAAACACATCGCCATACGATGATCGTTATAAGTGCCAATCTCAGCGAAAGTCAGTTCAACCGGCGGCGTTACGCGAATAAAATCCTCGCCCTCTTCCACCGTAGCGCCGACTTTCCGTAGCTCTGTTGCCATCGCATACAGACGATCCGTCTCTTTCACGCGCCAGTTATAGATGTTACGCAGCGTGGTCGAGCCATTGGCAAACAGCGCCGTAGTGGCGATGGTCATTGCCGCATCCGGGATATGGTTCATGTCCATATCGATGGCGTTAAGTTCCCCGCGAGTACAGGTAATGAAATCATCACCCCAGGTGATGGCCGCGCCCATCTTCTCCAGCACATCGGCAAAACGAATATCACCCTGCACGCTGTTGCGGCCGATCCCGGTTACCTTCACCGTGCCGCCTTTAATAGCGGCGGCGGCGAGGAAGTAGGACGCCGAGGAGGCGTCGCCCTCAACCAGATATTCGCCTGGCGACTGGTACTGCTGCGCGCCGCGTACGACAAAGCGCTGATAGCGTTGGTTTTCAACCTCCACGCCAAAGGTTTTCATCAGATGCAGCGTGATATCAATGTAAGGTTTTGATACCAGTTCGCCTTTAATGGTGATGGTGGTGTCCTGCGGTGCCAGCGGTGCCGTCATCAGCAACGCTGTCAGGAACTGGCTNGGCCCCGCCGTTGCCGGTGACCTCACAGCGGGTACGGTCGGCAGAAAGCGTGTAATGAACTCCCAGCGCACTCAGGGCATTCAGCATGTGGCGCACATCGTCACTGTCCAGCAAGTTGGTCAGCACGGTGGTGCCATTGGCTAATGCAGCCAGCAGCAAGGCGCGATTCGAAACGCTCTTCGAACCTGGCAGATTGATGGTGCCATCCACCCGCGCGATGGGTTGTAACGTCAGGAATTCCATGAAACTCAGCTCTCAAAACAGGTCAATAAAAACCCCGCAGCAGGGCTACGGGGGTGAAAAGGCGATCGATTACCCGCGACGACGTTCGAAATCCTGCATAAAGTCGGTCAGGGCTTTTACGCCTTCCAGCGGCATCGCGTTATAAATGGAGGCGCGCATACCGCCAACCACGCGGTGGCCTTTCAGCGCGTGAAGACCTGCGGCAAACGACTCTTCAAGGAACAGTTTGTCGAGCGCGCTGTCCGCGAGCTGGAACGGAATATTCATGCGAGAACGGTTAGCGGGGGCAACGTCGTTGCGATAGAAATCGCTGTGGTCGATGCTGCTGTACAGCAACTCCGCTTTTTGCTGGTTGATCTTGTCCATTGCCGCCACGCCGCCCTGCTTTTTCAGCCATTTGAATACCAGGCCCGCCAGATACCAGGCAAAGGTCGGCGGCGTATTGAACATAGAGTCATTTTCACTGAGCACGGTGTAGTCAATGATTGACGGGCACGCGGTCTGCGCTTTGCCCAGCAGATCGTCACGCACGATCACCAGCGTCAGCCCCGCCGGGCCGATGTTTTTCTGCGCGCCAGCGTAAATAGCGCCGTAGCGACTGACATCGAGCGGGTGAGAAAGAATAGAAGAAGAGAAATCCGCCGTGACGATGGCGTCGCCGAAATCCGGCGTTTCATGAATAGCGATACCGTCAATGGTTTCGTTCGGGCAGTAGTGCAGATACGCAGCGTTATCGCTGAGCTGCCATTCACGCATGGGCTTGACGGCGCGCAGGCCATCAATGGTCACTTTGGCATCAATAACGTTCGGCGTGCAGTATTTTTTTGCTTCTTTGACCGCGCTTGCCGCCCAGTAGCCCGCATCAACGTAGTCAGCGGTGGTTTTATCACCCAGCAGGTTCAGCGGAATACCGGCGAACTGGCCGCGACCACCACCGTGGCAGAACAAAACTTTATAATTCGAGGGGATGTTCAGCAGATCGCGAAAATCCTTTTCTGCCTCTTCCGCAACCTGAATAAATTCTTTTCCGCGATGGCTGATTTCCATCACCGACGTACCTAAACCATGCCAGTCACACAGTTCCTGCTGCGCCAGTTTAAGCACCTCGGCCGGTAACATTGCCGGACCAGAACTAAAATTGTAGACCTGAGTCATTTCCCCTCACCACGCTAATTTGCCATAAAAAAATCCTGTGGATATCGGTTTTATCATTCAGTGACACGCGCCGCAATGGCTAATAGCGACGCCCGGGGAAATGTGGCGCACTTCACACAACAGGATCGACCAGCACGGCGGTGAAAAACCGACAAAATGGCTATCAGGTTATCCGGGTTGCCCGGCTGGCTTTAGACCATTCAGGATGACCACAGCGCGGACAAACCAGCTTATCGCCGGTCTCCATCTGCCGGACGGCACTGCAGCGCACACAGGCGTAGTCGTCATGTTCGGGTATGACCTTAAACCGCTCGTTGCAATACTTCGGCAGAATCGTCAGCCCTTTTTTCACCTGATCGTCAGGGTAGAAATAGACGCTGACCTGACCATTGGTTTCCATTATTGCCAGGCGAACCTGCCCCAGTTGCTCCACACCGCGCAACCGCAACTCCATGAAAAACTCAAACTCGGTTAAATTTTCGGCGTTCAGTTTTTCCCACGCCAGTTCGCCGTTTTCAATAACAACCACCGGTTTCCCTTCGAGAATATCCTCCAGTTTTTCACTGCGGGACATCATCCACATCACCAGCCGGTACAGCAGCGCCAGCGAGATAAACACCACCAGCACCGGCAGCATCGGCACATCGTCATAAAACGCCACATCCCCCGCCGCCGAACCCAGCGTCAGGATGATCAGCACCTCAAACAGCGACATCTGGCGAACGCCGCGCCGACCGGTAATTTTGAGGAAAATGAATACCAGTACGAAGGTGTAGATACTGCGCAAGGCCACTTCCCCGAGAAAGTCGACCGGCACTTTGTCCAGCGCCATTCTTTGCCAGTCAAATGCTTTCATTTTTTCTCCCGTCCCGTTTGTCATTGCTGTTAAGCGTAGCCTGGTTGTTTATTTTCGTCGGCAGCGCTGCGACGATAGCGCCAGTCAGGCAAAACCCGTATCATTGCGCGCTTTACGTACGAACTAAGTGATCGCCATGACTCAAACATTTATTCCCGGCAAAGATGCCGCGCTGGAAGATTCCATCGCTCGCTTTCAGCAAAAACTGCTCGATCTGGGCTTTGATATCGAAGAGGCCTCGTGGCTGAATCCGGTACCGCACGTCTGGTCTGTGCATATTCGCGACAAAGAATGCGCGCTGTGCTTCACCAACGGTAAAGGGGCAACGAAAAAAGCCGCGCTCGCATCCGCGCTCGGTGAATACTTCGAGCGTCTTTCAACCAACTATTTCTTTGCCGATTTCTGGCTGGGCGAAACCCTCGCCAACGGGCCTTTCGTTCACTATCCCAACGAAAAATGGTTCCCGTTGACCGATGACGACGAAGTCCCGGCAGGCCTGCTCGACACGCGTCTGCGCGCTTTTTACGATCCCGATAACCAACTGACCGCCAGCATGCTGGTTGATCTGCAGTCCGGTAACGACGCGCGTGGCATTTGCGGTCTGCCGTTCACCCGCCAGTCCGACAACCAGACTATCTATATCCCGATGAACATCGTCGGCAACCTGTACGTGTCGAACGGGATGTCTGCGGGCAATACCGCTGACGAAGCGCGGGTTCAGGGGCTGTCGGAAGTGTTCGAACGTCATATCAAAAATCGCATTATTGCGGAAAGCATCAGCCTGCCGGAAATTCCGCAAGAGGTCATGGCGCGCTACCCGGGCGTGGTGGAATCTATCAACAAGCTGGAAGCGGAAGGTTTCCCGATCTTTGCCTACGACGGTTCGCTGGGCGGCAAATACCCGGTGATCTGCGTGGTGCTATTCAACCCGGCAAACGGTACCTGTTTCGCCTCGTTTGGCGCGCACCCGGATTTCGGCGTGGCGCTGGAGCGCACCGTCACGGAACTGTTGCAGGGCCGCAGCCTGAAGGATCTCGACGTCTTCACGCCGCCAACCTTTGATGATGAAGAAGTGGCGGAACATGCCAACCTTGAAACCCATTTCATCGATTCCAGCGGTCTGATCTCCTGGGACATGTTCAAGCAGGACGCCGACTATCCGTTCGTGGACTGGGATTTCTCAGGCACCACGCAGGAAGAGTTCGCCACGCTGATGGCTATTTTCCAGGCAGAAGATAAAGAAGTCTACATCGCCGATTACGAACATCTGGGCGTGTACNNCCCCCCTGCCGTATTCTGGTGCCGGGCATGTCCGATATCTATCCGGCGGAAGATTTGTGGCTGGCGAACAACAACATGGGCAGCCATCTGCGCGAAACGCTGCTGTCCCTGCCGGGCAGCGAGTGGGAAAAAGAAGAATACCTGGCGCTGATTGAGCAGCTTGATGAAGAAGGTCACGACGACTTTACCCGCGTTCGCGAATTGCTGGGCCTGGCGACCGGTAAAGACAATGGCTGGTATACCCTGCGCATTGGCGAGCTGAAAGCGATGCTGGCGCTGGCGGGCGGTGACCTGGAGCAGGCATTGATCTGGACCGAATGGACGATGGAATTTAACGCCTCCATCTTTAGCGCGGAACGGGCGAATTACTACCGCTGCCTGCAGACCCTGTTGCTGCTGGCGCAGGAAGAGGAGCGNNTACCTGAACGCCTTCGTGCGGATGTACGGTGCGGACGCGGTGGAAGCGGCCAGCGCCGCGTTGAGTGGCGAAGCGCCATTCTACGGTTTGCAGCCTGTGGATGGCGATCTGCACGCCTTCCCGGCACATCAGACTTTATTGCATGCCTATGAGAAACTTCAGCGCGCCAAAGCGACCTGGTGGGCTAAATAGCATTTAAAAGCTGCATAATTGGTAGGCTTAACGATTTCTCTGCTATATATTACGGGGCCAGTCAGAAGGCCCCGTTTTTTATTTTCACGCTTATTATTTTAAATGTGATAGTAAAGTTAAATATGGGTGAAATATATTTTTATTAAATCACCGGTAATGTTAATTAAAATGTAATTTACTCCATTTTAATTAACCGATTCAGCAAGGGGGTGGAGAAAAAATTCAACTGTATTAGTAATTTTTAAAATTTATTTTTAATTGGATAATCAAACAGTTACGCCGTATTTGCTGGAAATCCATGCGTTTTACGGGCCTATAAGCCAGGCGAGATATGATCTACATCAAATTCTCTTCTATAATGCTTTGTTAGTATCTCGTCGCCGACTTAATAAAGAGAGAGTTAGTGTGAAAGCTGACAACCCTTTTGATCTATTACTTCCTGCAGCCATGGCGAAAGTCGCTGAAGAAGCAGGTGTCTATAAAGCAACTAAACAACCGCTGAAAACCCTTTATCTGGCAATTACCGCGGGCGTGTTCATCTCTATTGCTTTTGTCTTTTATATCACCGCGACGACCGGCACAGCCTCGATGCCCTTTGGCATTGCTAAACTGATCGGGGGGATTTGCTTCTCACTCGGCCTGATCCTTTGCGTCATTTGCGGCGCTGACCTCTTCACCTCAACGGTGCTTATCGTGGTCGCAAAAGCCAGCGGAAAAATTACCTGGTGCCAGCTGGCACGCAACTGGTTCAACGTGTATGTCGGCAACCTGATTGGCTGCCTGTTGTTTGTCTTATTGATGTGGTTGTCTGGCGAATATATGGCCGCGAATGGTGGCTGGGGGCTTAACGTTCTTCAAACCGCCGACCATAAAATGCATCATACTTTTGTTGAAGCCGTTAGCCTGGGTATCCTGGCCAACCTGATGGTTTGCCTTGCGGTCTGGATGAGCTACTCCGGTCGCAGTCTGATGGATAAAGCCATGATTATGGTATTGCCCGTTGCGATGTTTGTCGCCAGCGGCTTCGAGCACAGCATTGCAAACATGTTTATGATCCCGATGGGTATCGTGATCAAACATTTTGCAACTCCGGAGTTCTGGACCGCAGTTGGTACAACTCCTGACAGTTTTTCTCACCTGACTGTTATAAACTTCATCACTGATAACCTGATTCCGGTGACTATCGGTAACATTATTGGCGGGGGTTTGTTAGTCGGGTTGACATACTGGGTCATTTACCTGCGTGGCGACGATCATCATTGCTGATGGTTTTCTCAGGCAGTAAATAAAAAATCCACTTAAGAAGGTAGGTGTTACATGTCCGAGCTTAATGAAAAATTAGCCACTGCGTGGGAAGGTTTCGCGAAAGGTGAATGGCAGAATGCCGTCAACGTCCGTGACTTTATCCAGAAAAACTACACCCCGTACGAAGGTGATGAAACCTTCCTGGCCGGTGCCACCGATGCCACCACCAAGCTGTGGGACAGCGTGATGGAAGGCGTTAAACTGGAAAACCGCACTCACGCGCCAGTTGATTTTGACACCTCTGTTGCTTCCACCATCACTTCTCACGACGCGGGCTACATCAATAAAGCGCTGGAGAAAATTGTTGGTCTGCAAACTGAAGCCCCACTGAAACGCGCCATCATCCCGTTCGGTGGTATCAAAATGGTTGAAGGTTCCTGCAAAGCGTATAACCGCGAACTGGACCCGATGCTGAAAAAAATCTTCACCGAATACCGCAAAACCCATAACCAGGGTGTATTCGATGTTTATACCAAAGACATCCTGAACTGCCGTAAATCCGGTGTTCTGACCGGTCTGCCTGACGCTTACGGCCGTGGCCGTATCATCGGTGACTATCGTCGTATCGCGCTGTACGGTATCGACTTCCTGATGAAAGACAAATACGCACAGTTTGTTTCTCTGCAGAGCGATCTGGAAAACGGTGAAACGCTGGAAGCGACAATCCGTCTGCGTGAAGAAATTGCTGAACAGCATCGTGCGCTGGGTCAGATCAAAGAAATGGCAGCAAAATACGGCTGCGATATCTCTTTACCGGCAACCAACGCTCAGGAAGCTATCCAGTGGACCTACTTCGGTTACCTGGCTGCAGTTAAGTCTCAGAACGGTGCGGCAATGTCCTTTGGTCGCGTGTCTACCTTCCTGGATGTGTTCATTGAACGTGACCTGAAAGCAGGCAAAATCACTGAGAAAGACGCTCAGGAAATGATTGACCACCTGGTCATGAAACTGCGTATGGTTCGCTTTCTGCGTACACCTGAATATGATGAACTGTTCTCTGGCGACCCGATTTGGGCAACTGAATCTATCGGCGGTATGGGCGTTGACGGCCGTACGCTGGTCACCAAAAACAGCTTCCGTTTCCTGAACACCCTGTACACCATGGGGCCGTCTCCGGAGCCGAACATCACCGTACTGTGGTCTGAAAAACTGCCGCTGAACTTTAAAAAATTCGCCGCAAAAGTGTCCATCGACACCTCTTCTCTGCAGTATGAGAACGATGACCTGATGCGTCCGGACTTCAACAACGACGACTACGCTATCGCATGCTGCGTAAGCCCGATGATCGTTGGTAAGCAAATGCAGTTCTTCGGTGCGCGTGCAAACCTCGCGAAAACCATGCTGTACGCTATCAACGGCGGTGTTGATGAAAAACTGAAAATGCAGGTGGGTCCGAAATCTGAACCGATCAAAGGCGATGTCCTGAACTTTGACGAAGTGATGGAACGCATGGATCACTTCATGGACTGGCTGGCTAAACAGTACGTCACCGCGCTGAACATCATTCACTACATGCACGACAAGTACAGCTACGAAGCCTCTCTGATGGCGCTGCATGACCGTGACGTTATCCGCACCATGGCGTGTGGTATCGCTGGTCTGTCCGTTGCTGCTGACTCCCTGTCGGCTATCAAATATGCGAAAGTTAAACCGATTCGTGATGAAGACGGTCTGGCTATCGACTTCGCTATCGAAGGCGAATACCCGCAGTTTGGTAACAACGACGCTCGCGTAGATGATCTGGCGGTTGACCTGGTAGAACGTTTCATGAAGAAAATTCAGAAACTGCATACCTACCGCAACGCTATCCCGACGCAGTCTGTTCTGACCATCACCTCTAACGTTGTGTATGGTAAGAAAACCGGTAACACCCCGGATGGCCGTCGCGCAGGCGCTCCGTTCGGACCAGGTGCTAACCCGATGCACGGCCGTGACCAGAAAGGTGCTGTTGCCTCTCTGACTTCCGTGGCAAAACTGCCGTTTGCTTACGCTAAAGATGGTATCTCTTACACCTTCTCTATCGTGCCGAACGCACTGGGTAAAGACGACGACGTTCGTAAAACCAACCTGGCCGGTCTGATGGATGGTTACTTCCATCACGAAGCGTCCATCGAAGGTGGTCAGCACCTGAACGTGAACGTGATGAACCGCGAAATGCTGCTCGACGCGATGGAACACCCGGAAAAATATCCGCAGCTGACCATCCGTGTATCTGGCTACGCAGTACGTTTTAACTCCCTGACGAAAGAACAGCAGCAGGACGTTATCACCCGTACTTTCACTCAGACCATGTAACTGGTTTTGACTGAAATCGCGATTTAAAAAGCGTACAATCAAAGGCTCCACGTCAGTGGGGCCTTTTTAACACCTTCCCCGCCGCAGTCTCTTTTGTCCGCTATCTATACTCAATGGATAACCGCCAAAACAGACTCGACACAGCCGACTGAGCTGTGCACATACCCAGGCCCTGGATGGGCCACATCTGGAGAAAACACCGCAATGTCAGTAACTGGTCGCATTCACTCCTTTGAATCCTGTGGCACTGTCGATGGCCCCGGCATCCGCTTTATTACCTTCTTCCAGGGCTGCCTGATGCGCTGCCTGTATTGCCATAACCGCGATACCTGGGATACCCACGGCGGCAAAGAAATCACCGTTGATGAGCTGATGAAAGAGGTGGTGACCTATCGCCATTTTATGAATGCCTCCGGTGGCGGCGTGACGGCCTCCGGCGGTGAAGCCATTCTGCAGGCCGAATTCGTTCGTGACTGGTTCCGCGCCTGCAAAAAAGAAGGCATACACACCTGCCTCGACACCAACGGTTTCGTCCGTCGCTACGATCCGGTGATTGATGAACTGCTGGAAGTAACCGATCTGGTGATGCTGGATCTTAAACAGATGAACGACGAGATTCACCAGAATCTGGTGGGCGTGTCTAACCACCGCACGCTGGATTTCGCGAAATACATTTCCGCCAAAGGCATTAACACCTGGATCCGCTATGTCGTGGTGCCGGGCTGGTCAGACGATGATGATTCCGCCCACCGACTCGGTGAGTTTACCCGTGACATGGGGAACGTGGAAAAAATCGAACTGCTGCCTTACCACGAGCTGGGCAAACATAAGTGGGTGGCGATGGGCGAAGAGTACAAGCTGGACGGCGTGAAGCCGCCGAAAAAAGAGACCATGGAACGCGTTAAGGGCATTCTTGAGCAGTATGGTCACAAAGTGATGTACTGACACTGTCAGAACAGCAAAAAGCCCCGGGAGCGCGTAACGCCACCGGGGCTTTTTTGTATCAGGCATGCGCCACTGGCGTCGGATGATGTTCCACTTTGCGCAGCAGCATCAGAAGATAGATGAACGATACCCCGGCAATCATGATGAACAGCAGGTTATCGGAGTAATTCTGCATCAGCATCGCCGTAAAGGTCGGCCCCAGCAGGCTGCCGATGGTATAGCTCAGCAGCAGCGCCTGATTCATGGCGACCAACTGGTGATGCTGAACTTTTTCACAGGCCCAGGCCATCGCCACCGGATAAAGCGTAAAACCCGCCGCCCCCAGCACAAACAGCGCGGGTGCCATGGCTGCCTGACTGAGCATCGCCGCACAGCCAAGAATGGCCACAAAAACCTGCACCCGCAGCACCAGCAAACGCCCGTAGCGATCGGCAAGACGACCAACCGGCCACTGGCCGACGATCCCCGCGCTGACCATCACCGCCATCCAGAAACCAATGCTCGAATCGCTGACGCCTTTATGGTTCAGCCACAGCGGCATCAGGCCGTACAGCGACCCCAGCACAATACCGGAAATCACACAGCCGTTAACGCCCAGACGCGCGCCACGCAGTTTGAACATCGACCAGACGTGATTAGCCTCGTGCGATTCCTGCTGCTGGCTGATGATGCGGGTAAACAGCAGCGGAAGAATGCCCGCCAGCGTCAACGCCGCGGCCCACGGCAGAACGCTCATCAGGTCCGTCGGCAGTTTGCTGACCATCAACTGGCCCAGCGCCGTACCGACGTAATAGACCATCATATACGCCGCCAGCAGGCGGCCACGATTACGCGAGGTGCCGCTGCACATTAGCGCGCTTTCTACGACAACCCAGATCATGGCGCAGCCGACGCCAGCGATAAAACGCCAGGTCATCCAGCTCCAGAAACCGACCATGAAACCCAGGCCGATACAGCCGACTGCGAAAATCAGCGAGGCGAGATAATAGCTACGGTTGAAACCCATGCGTTGAATCAGGCGCCCGGTGAGCAACGTGCCGACCAGATTACCGGTAAAATAGGATGAGCCCACCATCCCCACCTGCCAGGTAGGAAGATTTTCATGAGCGAGCCAGAGCGGAACGAGCGTGTTTAATACTGCGATCGCCAGCGTCAATAAAAGCAGGCCACAGAGTAACAAAAGCACTGGCCGGGAATAGGTGGACATGGGTACAAAAAACCGTGAGCGAGTTCATATTTCGTGCGCATCATGCCATTGCTGTAAACATTGTCAATCCACCAGAATTCAGCAATGACGCGGTTTTCAGAGCATCGATTGATGTTTCTTATTCAATTACTCACGGCAGGAATTATTCTCCCGCTTATTCCTTTGTTTTTATTAATTAATCAGGAAAACTGACGGGAAAGATCGGTTGAAAAATTTCATGGATAGAAAAACAGACAAAAACGCCAGCATCACAGGACGCTGGCGTTTTTCAAAGGAACAAAACCGGTTTAGCCGATGTACTGCAGGCCGTTCATGTAAGGACGCAGCACTTCCGGCACTTCGATGCGGCCGTCTGCCTGCTGATAGTTTTCCATTACTGCCACCAGCGTACGCCCAACCGCCAGACCAGAGCCGTTCAACGTATGCACCAGGCGGGTTTTCTTGTCGGACTTGCTGCGGCAGCGAGCCTGCATACGACGCGCCTGGAAATCCCAGACGTTAGAGCAGGAAGAGATTTCGCGATAGGTGTTCTGCGCCGGCACCCAGACTTCGAGATCGTAAGTTTTAGCAGCGCCAAAACCCATGTCACCGGTGCACAGGATGATTTTGCGATACGGCAGACCGAGCAGCTGCAGCACTTTTTCTGCGTGACCGGTCATCTCTTCGAGCGCGTCCATAGAGTCTTCAGGACGAACGATCTGCACCATTTCCACTTTGTCGAACTGATGCATACGGATCAGACCGCGCGTGTCACGACCATACGAACCCGCTTCAGAACGGAAGCACGGCGTATGGGCGGTCATTTTGATCGGCAGATCGTCTTCGTCGATGATTTCGTCGCGTACCAGGTTGGTCAGCGGCACTTCCGCAGTCGGGATGAGCGCGTAGTTACTGCTGTCCGCCTCTTCTTCCAGCGGACGCGTATGGAACAGGTCACCGGCGAATTTCGGCAACTGACCGGTACCGTACAGCGTATCGTGGTTAACCAGGTACGGGACGTAGTTTTCACTGTAGCCGTGCTGCTCGGTGTGCAGATCCAGCATGAACTGAGACAGCGCGCGATGCATGCGGGCGATCTGCCCTTTCATCACCACAAAACGGGAGCCGGTCAGCTTCACAGCCGCAGCAAAATCAAGACCGCTGTGCATTTCGCCCAGGGTGACGTGATCGCGAACCTCGAAATCAAACTGGCGCGGCGTGCCCCAGCGGCTGACTTCAACGTTATCATTTTCGTCTTTACCGACCGGCACGCTGTCGTCAGGAATGTTCGGAATGGCCAGCGCGATATCGCGAATTTCTGCCTGGAGAACATCCAGCTCAGCTTTCGCCTTATCAAGCTCTTCACCCAGTTTGTTCACTTCCAGGCGTAATGGCTCAATGTCTTCCCCGCGCGCTTTTGCCTGGCCGATGGATTTCGATCGCGAGTTACGCTCTGCCTGCAGATTTTCAGTTTGTACCTGCAGAACTTTACGACGCTCTTCAAGAGCGCGCAGCTTATCTACATCCAGCTTAAAGCCCCGGCGTGCCAGTTTTTCAGCGACTGCGTCTGGCTCATTACGCAGCAGATTGGGATCGAGCATGCTTATCCTGTGCTTATCGAATTGAAAAAGGAGAAAAAGGCCGCAGCCTGCGGCCACAGATATAAGTGACAACATTACCGCAACGCCAGGCTTAGCGGTAGCGTTTTATAGGGCTATTTTGATCCTGTCCGGCAAGCCAGGCGAGCTTTTCGCCAATCTTCCCTTCAAGACCTCTGTTTGTCGGCTGGTAATAGCGCGTTTGTGCCATCTCCTGGGGGAAATACTCCTCCCCGGCGGCATAGGCATTGGGCTCGTCATGGGCGTAACGGTACTCCTGCCCGTAGCCCATCTCTTTCATCAGTTTGGTTGGCGCGTTGCGCAGATGCACCGGCACATCGTAATCCGGGCGCTCGCGGGCATCGGCCATCGCTGCTTTAAAGGCGGTATAAACAGCGTTGCTTTTCGGCGCACAGGCCAGATAGACAATCGCCTGCGCAATAGCGCGCTCCCCTTCTGCGGGGCCGACGCGGGTGAAGCAGTCCCAGGCGGCGAGCGCCACCTGCATCGCGCGAGGATCGGCATTACCGACATCTTCAGAAGCAATCGCCAGGCACCGGCGCGCCACGTACAGCGGATCGCCCCCGGCTGAGATAATGCGCGCATACCAGTAGAGCGCCGCATCCGGCGCGCTGCCGCGTACCGATTTATGCAGCGCCGAAATCAAATCGTAAAAACGGTCGCCTTTGTTATCAAAACGCGCACTGCGCTCACCGGCGATTTCCGTCAACAGCGTCTGCTTAAGCACGCGCTTCCCGGCGTCATCCGCTTCGGCCATATCGGCCATCATTTCCAGCGTATTGAGCGCCCGACGCGCGTCGCCGTTCACCAGTTCAGCAATCGCCCGGCGCGTCTCATCAGGCAGGACGATATCCTGACCACCGTAGCCGCGCGCGCTGTCTGACATCGCCTGATCGAGCACCTGCTCGATATCTTCAACGGTCAGCGATTTCAGCAAATAGACGCGAGCACGAGAAAGCAGTGCCGAATTCAGTTCAAAGGAGGGGTTTTCTGTCGTCGCGCCAATGAACGTAATGGTGCCGTCTTCAATGTGCGGCAGAAAGGCGTCCTGCTGGCTCTTGTTGAAACGGTGAACTTCGTCGACGAACAGAATGGTGCGGCGACCGGCGTTACGGTTTTGCCGGGCGCGTTCAATGGCTTCTCGGATCTCTTTCACGCCGGAAGTGACGGCGGAAATGCGCTCGACGTCAGCGCTGGCGTAGCGGGCAATCACTTCTGCCAGCGTCGTTTTCCCGGTTCCTGGCGGTCCCCAGAGGATCATTGAATGCAGATGACCGGCTTCAATGGCGCGTGGCAACGGTTTGCCCGGCGCCAGCAGGTGCTGCTGCCCAATATACTGCGCTAAATTTTCTGGCCGCATACGGGCGGCCAGAGGTTGAAACGCATTCTCGGAAAAATCGAGCGACAGGTTGCTCACACTCGCCTCTTTTTTACTTACGCTGATCGTCTACCGTCACGCCCTGCGGTGGGGTGAACGTAAATTTAGACGCATCCGCCACGCTGTTCTGCTGAGATTTCAGCTGATAGCTGCTGCGCTGGTCGTCCTGCTCAACGGCGCTAAACTGATGGATAGTGCCATCACGGCCGACGTTGATCGTAAACTGCTTCAGGTTGCCGCTGCTGCCTTTCGGCGTCAGCAGGAAGTCATCGCCATTCTGTTTGATGTTGTACTGCTGCCAGTCGCTGGACTGGTTGCGGGCAATCAGCATAAACGGCGTATTGCTGGTCGCATCCTTCAGCCAGGTCGCGGTCGCCTGCTCGACAAACGGGTTGTAGAACCACAGCGTTTTCCCGTCAGAAACCAGAATGCTTTCGTCCGGCTGCGTCATGTGCCAGTTGAACAGATTCGGTCGTTTTACCCATAAGTCACCCTGACCTTCCTGCACGGCATTGCCGCTACCATCGGTCACTTTCTGCGTGAAGCTGGCATGGAAACTGCTGACTTTATCCAGACGGCTCTTTAGATCGCTGGCGGCATCCGCCCACACGCTGCTGGCGACCAGACCAGAAAGTAAGGCACAGGTGATTGCGAGTTTTTTCATTGTTCAGTTCATCCTTAGTGTACGTCATGCTTCTGCCACCACTGTAGGCATATCCCCCACAGGGTGACAGAAGAAAATACTGATTTATGACTTATTTACCCATCTTTGCAATCATTCGAAAGGCGGCGGCGCCAGCACTTCGCGGTTGCCGTTATGGCCCTGCTCGCTGACGATGCCCTGCGCTTCCATCTGCTCGATGATGCGGGCGGCACGGTTATAGCCGATACGGAACTGACGCTGTACGCCGGAAATCGATGCTTTACGTTTTTCGGTGACGAAATTCACCGCCTGATCGAACAGCGGATCCAGCTCTTCGCCGCCGTCAAAGCCACCGCCGCCACCTTCGCTTTCGGTATCGGTGGTGATGCCCTCGACGTACTGCGGACGACCACGCGCTTTCCAGTCCTGCACCACGGCATGGACTTCCTGATCACGCACGAAAGCACCGTGGACGCGTACCGGCGTCGTTGAGTTCGGGCCGGAATAGAGCATATC
This sequence comes from Trabulsiella odontotermitis, assembly GCF_001188485.1. Classification (GTDB taxonomy): domain Bacteria; phylum Pseudomonadota; class Gammaproteobacteria; order Enterobacterales; family Enterobacteriaceae; genus Trabulsiella; species Trabulsiella odontotermitis_A. The sequence continues at coordinate 1,820 of NZ_JNGH01000082.1, read as the reverse complement.
CCCCATGCCGAGCAGCGATTCCGCGCCGCCCTGGTCGAGGATAGTGCGGGAGTCGATTTTGCTCGACACGGTAAAGGCGATACGCGTCGGGATGTTGGCCTTAATCAGACCGGTAATAACGTCCACCGACGGACGCTGCGTTGCCAGCACCAGGTGGATACCGGCGGCACGCGCTTTCTGCGCCAGACGCGCAATCAGCTCTTCCACTTTCTTGCCGACCGTCATCATCAGATCGGCGAATTCGTCAACCAGCACCACAATGTACGGCAGTTTTTCCAGTACCGGATGGGTGGCGTCCATACTGTCGCCCGGTTTCCAGTACGGATCCGGAATCGGACGGCCCATCCGCGCGGCTTCGGCGATTTTCTCGTTGTAGCCCGCCAGATTACGCACGCCCAGCGCCGACATCAGCTTATAGCGGCGCTCCATCTCGTTAACGCTCCAGCGCAGGGCGTTGGCCGCATCTTTCATGTCCGTCACGACTTCCGTCAGCAGATGCGGAATGCCTTCATACACCGACAGTTCCAGCATTTTCGGGTCGATCATGATGAAACGCACATCTTCCGGCTGCGCTTTGTAGAGCATGCTGAGGATCATGGCGTTCACGCCCACCGACTTACCGGAGCCGGTAGTCCCCGCTACCAGCAGGTGCGGCATTTTCGCCAGATCGGCAATAACCGGATCGCCCGCGATATCTTTCCCCAACACCACGGTCAACGGTGACGGATTCTCACGGAACTTCGCGCAGTCCAGCACTTCACGCAGGTACACGGTATGGCGTTTCTTGTTCGGCAGTTCGAGGCCGACGTACGGCTTGCCTGGAATGACTTCTACCACACGCACGGCGACGGTCGAGAGCGAACGCGCCAGATCGCGTGACAGGTTAGAGATACGCGCGGCCTTCACGCCAGGTGCCAGGTTCAGTTCGAAACGGGTGATCACCGGACCCGGCGAATAGTTCACCACGTCCGCTTTGATACGGAAATCGGCCAGACGCGCTTCCACCAGACGCGCCATCTGCTCCAGCGCAAAGGTATCCACCGGCTCGATTTCCGTCGGCGGCGGCGTNTTGTACAGGTGGTTGCTGTTGCGGCTGCTGATACGACGGTTGCGGCTGAGCGTGCTGCGGCGCCACGGCAGGCGGTTCCTGCATCGGGCTTGGCATAAACAGCGGCTCGCTCGGCGACTCATCCACCAGCGCTTTCATTGGCGAGAAATCGACATCATCCAGCGGCGATCCGCCGTAACGCGCCTGCTGCGTGGCCGCAAACTGACGTGCCAGCTCGGCTTCCGCTTCAGCATCTTCGTCATACTCATCTTGCGGCTGCGCATAGTGATGTTGCTCTTCACCGTTGTAGCGCTGCTGCTGCGAAGCGGCAAACTGGCGCGCCAGTTCGTCCTGATGCTGCGCATCCGCCTCGTCATCGGTCATATCGCTGTCGGAATAGTGCTGATAACGTCCTGCTTCACGTGCTTTTTCTTCCGCCATCCGCTGGGACGGCAGCTTGATGCCGTAAGAAGCACGCTCACGGCGCGTAGGAAGCCGTACACGGTTCGGACGCGGCAACTGCGGGCCAATCCCCTCNTTTACGCTGGCGGCGGCAGGCGTGATGGCTGACAGTGGGTCAGCCACCGGCGGCACAGAAGGCGCAGGGGTTGATACAGGCTGCGCAGGTTCTGGCGTCGGCTGATACCACGCCGCCAGTTGTTCACGTTCGCGCGCACGCTTCTCTTCAACTTCTTCGAAGTAATAGAGCGGCGGACGCTGCGGTTTGATTTCGTCTTCCGGTGCTGGTACGGCGTCAGCCTGCCATTCCGGC
>NZ_JNGH01000008.1 GCF_001188485.1 Trabulsiella odontotermitis | reverse complement strand
TTGTCAAATATCGGGCTGATGCTTCCGTTGGCATGTTCCGTGTCGCGGCTCAGGTCTGCCACATCCTGCTTCTGGTTTGCCTTGTCACGGATGATGATGGTACCGTCGCTTACCGCTGCCTGCGTGGTGCCTTCTGCATGACCGCTGTTGCCACCGCCTGCCAGCAGGGTGTTTGCCATGTTCCCGGCGAACTCTTTGCCGATATTGCCGCCCGTACTGAAGCCAGCCCCCTGGTGCTCGGTTTTGTAGTCGGCTTTGTTGTGAATGTCGCTGAAACCCAGCGTGCCGGTATCCAGTCGGTTTTTATCTGCCGGACCAGTGGACGCTATCACACCGCCATCCAGTTGGGTGTGGCTATCGACCGTTACATCAAAACCGCCGTCTCCTGCGAAGATACCCGTCTGCTCCTGCACCGAGTCATAATCGCTCTTCATTTTGTCACGGCTGGCGCTGACACTTGCCTGGACGGTACCGGCACCAAAGGTGTAGCCTACGCCACCACTGATACTGCTCTGTTTGCTGTCGTAGTGATCGCTGTCCTGGGTGCTGGTGATGGTTAAATCGCGACCAACATCAGCCGTAACCTGATTACCACTGACCTGCGCACCGGCAAGAGTGGTATCCCTGTCGCTGTTGATGGTGACCTGATGACCGGCATCTACCGTGGTTTCGTTCTGCCAGGTACCGTTTCCTTTCTC
>NZ_JNGH01000001.1 GCF_001188485.1 Trabulsiella odontotermitis | reverse complement strand
TCGCTGCCGCAGCTTCGGTGCATGGTTTAGCCCCGTTACATCTTCCGCGCAGGCCGACTCGACCAGTGAGCTATTACGCTTTCTTTAAATGATGGCTGCTTCTAAGCCAACATCCTGGCTGTCTGGGCCTTCCCACATCGTTTCCCACTTAACCATGACTTTGGGACCTTAGCTGGCGGTCTGGGTTGTTTCCCTCTTCACGACGGACGTTAGCACCCGCCGTGTGTCTCCCGTGATAACATTCTTCGGTATTCGCAGTTTGCATCGGGTTGGTAAGTCGGGATGACCCCCTGGCCGAAACAGTGCTCTACCCCCGAAGATGAGTTCACGAGGCGCTACCTAAATAGCTTTCGGGGAGAACCAGCTATCTCCCGGTTTGATTGGCCTTTC